>NZ_JAMPKZ010000030.1:0-43104 GCF_039962215.1 Leptolyngbya sp. ST-U4 | reverse complement strand
GTGGTTCGTGCTCAAGAATTGGATGCGTCAACGCTGGGATGAATTTGATAGCTTTCGCGATTGTGTCGATGCTGCCTTCAACCATTGTTCGAACGTGTATCCGTAAAGCTATAGCTGGGATATTCTTGTTGGACGCGATCGATCACGGCTTGAGAAAATTCCGCTGCGCTCACTTCATGCTCCGTCTCAAGCCACTGCCCATCAGCGGCGAACTCGGCTTCATACTCCACGCCATTGCGGTAAAAAATTCCCTCGTACCCATAGGGCTGCTTCTTCCAGGTAGCAGTTGTGCTGGGATAGCGGGCGGCAAACGCTTGGGATACCGCAGCCGGAGGTTTGAGCGATTGAGTACTACAGCTAGCAAGCAGGAGGACTGTGCAGGTAATGAATGCAGTGGAGAGCTGTGGGATGATTGCTGCGGAACTTTGAGTATGCCAGTGAGGTTTACCCATTAGGACAGAACCCTTCAGTTTTAGAAAAAACGCTCAGATGTCGATCGAATCCGCACTCAAACTAACAGCCCGACCACGTCACTGGGTACAGTATTTCTTCTGACTCACGCCATCACCATTCCGCCATCGACATTAATCACCTGCCCGGTAATGTAGGCGGCAGCAGGATCGGCAGCGAGGAATCGAATCAGCCCCGCGACTTCTTCTGCCTGTCCGTAGCGGCTAAGCGGAATCATTTTCAGCACTTCCTCCCCTTTCACGTCTGCGGTCATGTCGGTGGCTATAAATCCGGGGGCGACTGCATTCACCGTAATGCCCCGGCTGGCAAGCTCCTTTGCCATCGTTTTGGTGAAGCCAATCACTCCAGCTTTTGCTGCGCTGTAGTTTGCCTGTCCCGCGTTGCCCGTTTCGCCGACTACTGAAGTAACGTTGACAATGCGACCCGATCGCTGCTTCAGCATGATTTTACTGGCGGCTTTGGTGCAGAGAAATACGCCCGTCAGATTGAGGTTAATCACAGCTTGCCAGTCGTCGAGCTTCATTCGCAGCAGCAAGCCATCGCGGGTAATCCCAGCATTGTTCACCAGTACATCGACCTGACCCCATTTCTCCATTGTTTGCTCAAACAGAGCCGTAACCTGATCTTCCTGTGCCACGTCTGCTTTAACGGCGATCGCCTGACTGCCCATTCCCTGAATTTCAGCCACGACTGCTTCGGCTGCATTACTCGAACTGGCATAATTCACCACGACTTTTGCGCCTGCACTTGCCAGAGCCAGAGCCGTTGCCCGTCCGATTCCGCGTGAGGCTCCGGTGACAATCGCAACGCGATCGAGCAAGGGTTGAGAAGCGGCTGAAGATGCAGTCATAGCAAGCTCTTTGAGTAGTTTTAGGGTTAATACTTTGTCCAACGTTTGATCTTACGCCATTTCTGTTCCGGTTTCCCGTCCTGCTCACTTTGAGGAAAGTTGATTACGATCGGGAAGAGTAAGCGTTGACAGCGAACCTATGGCGACTCAACAGCAATTTGGCAGCTTCCAAGAAATGCTTTCTGGCTCCGATGTGCCCGTATTGGTGGACTTTTACGCGACGTGGTGCGGTCCCTGTCAGATGATGGCAAACATTCTGGAACAGGTGAATGGTCAAATGAAAGACCGCCTGCGGATCGTGAAAGTGGACACTGATAAATATCCTGCTCTAGCTTCGCAGTATGGCGTTCAGGCATTGCCAACACTGGTGCTGTTTAAGCAGGGACAGGCGATCGACAAAATTGAAGGCGTGTTACCCTCGGAGCGGCTGATTCAGCGATTGCAGCAAAGGGTTTAGGCGGCAGTTCACAAAAGGGGAATTTAGGCTTCGCCGAACGGGGTAATGCAGGATATCTAACACGCCTCAAGCCTTTCTGAGATCCTTCGATCGCCTCCTGTCCGTTACAAGCTTGCGATTCCCCAATAAAAATGTTGAAATTGGGCTGAACTTGATTCTGCCCGTTTCGCTGTATCTGCAGTCAGTGCGGAAGTGCTTTTAGGCAAAGCCCTGTTAAAAGTGGCATTCCGGCAAAAGTTCGATCGCCAGGAACTAGGCAAAGAAAAAAGGGCGATCGAAATCGCCCTAATGCCGGATCTACTTAATGTAGCGTTCTGAATCTAACTATAACACTTTTACCGCTAGATGTAGCGATCGGACAGAAAAATGATCCTATAATTTTGGGTACTCAGTCGCAGGAGATGGAACCGATGCTGAAAAACGATCGCTGGATCTTAGAACAGGCGCAAAACGGCATGATCGAACCCTTCGAGCCGCATTTGATTCGCTCGATTTCGGTCCACGGCAATGGCTTGACCCGCAAAGTTTTGAGCTACGGCTTATCGTCCTATGGATATGACATTCGCCTGTCTCCGGCAGAATTTTTGGTGTTCCGCCATATTCCCGGTACAGTCGTGAATCCGAAGCGGTTTAATCCCGGCAATCTCGAATCTGTACCGCTTCAGTCCGACAGCGACGGCGACTATTTTGTAATTCCGGCGCATTCCTATGGTTTGGGTGTTGCTCTGGAGCATCTGAATATTCCGCCCAATATTACGGTGATTTGCATTGGTAAAAGCTCTTATGCGCGGGTCGGTTTGATTGCAAACCTGACTCCGGTAGAAGCGTCCTGGCGCGGTTACCTGACGCTGGAATTTAGCAACTCATCGAGCGCAGACTGCCGGATTTACGCGAATGAAGGTGTCGTACAGCTTCTCTTCCTGGAAGGCGAACCCTGCGAAACCACCTATGACGATCGCTTTGGGAAATATCAGGATCAGCCACAGCGGGTAACGCTGGCAAAAGTCTAGATAGACTGGGGGGAATCCCCCTTCTTGATTTCTTGCCAATGGACACACTGCCTCCCCTGCATACAAAAGATCCAACGAATCGGTTCTCAAATCGCGCTGCCGACTACGCCAAATATCGACCCACTTACCCTCCTGAAGCGATCGACCTGCTGCTGAAGGGTTTCACGCATTCGGTAACGGCAGCAGATGTAGGGGCAGGCACGGGAATTTCAGCCAGACTGCTGGCAGACCGAGGGGCAGCGGTGATCGCGATCGAACCCAATGCGGAAATGCGATCGGCAGCAGAACCCCATCCGGGCGTAACTTTCCGGGAAGGAACGGCAGAACAGACCGGACTCCCCACGCAATCGGTCGATCTCGTCCTGTGCGCCCAGTCGTTTCACTGGTTCAATAAAGCAGCCGCCCTCACAGAGTTTCACCGCATTCTCAAGCCAGAGGGACGGATCGCGCTGATGTGGAACGATCGCGATCCTGATGATCCCTTTACAGAGGAATACAGCGAAATTTTGTGCCGCGCTGCCGATCGCGAAATCTTTGACCGGGGCGAGCGAAAGTCTCCTGATCGGCTTGCGGAAAGCGAATTGTTTGAAAATTTCCAGACTCACCGTTTTACTCACACCTATCTGCTCGATCGCGACGCACTGATCGGGCTAGTGCTGAGTTCTTCGTATATGCCCAAGGAAGGCAAGGCGTATGAGCAGCTTTTAGGCGACTTACAGGATTTGTTCGATCGTTGGTCAACCGACGGCAAAGTAACGCTCTCTTATCGAACAATGGTGTACGTGGCAAAGACCGTGGACAGTCGAGACAGCGAGTAAAATCAAAGCATCGTTTTCCCTCAATTCCGACAATAGACACAGGACACAAGAAGCAGATTTATCAAAATAAAATGCACGTCCCGGAATATTTTTGGTACGACCCGTTTAATCCTGCGGATTGGGCAGGCTTCTAGCTTGAGAAAGGCACTTACCAGCCGATCGTCCCAAACGACAGCGAGCCAATCGCGCCGAATCACAGGTCTTCCAAATTGCCCGGGCTCTGCTGCAAACCGGAATAGACGCTGCTCGGGTCAACCAAATCACCGGACTCTCAGTCGATTCCCTCACGAATTTGCACTGAGCCATTCCAGAATCTCGGCATTCACTCGATCGCTTGCCTCATCGTAGGGGCAATGCCCCGCTTCAGGAATTTCGATCAGGCGCAGATTCGGATGCAGATCGGGCAACTGCCTGCCCCAGGTTAAAGGAATCACCCGATCGCCCTCACCCCACAGTACCAAAATCGGCAGCTTCACCCGATCGAGCAAATCTCGTGTATCCAGACAAAAATCAAAGCGGGTGCGGGCTTGCGATAATCGAGAAAAGGCTCTAGCTGCGCCTCGATCGCGTCCGGCAATCAAAAAGCCTTCGATCAGCTCTTCGGTGATGCGGCTATGGTTGACATACGCCAGCTTCAAAATCGATCGCACCACTCGCGGACGGGCAATCAGCCGAAATAGGGGACCAATCACGATCGGCGACGAAAACCAGCTCTCAATCCGGCTCACCGTGGGCTGCAGCCATCCCGGCAAAACCTCCTGCCGGGAGGCAGGCAGCGTGATCAAAATCAAATTCTCTGCGAGTTCGGGATAGGCAGCCGCCGCCGTCAGGGCAACCAGTGCACCGAGGGAATGTCCGATTAAGGCGATCGGTCGATTGATAAACGTGCACCAAAATTCATAAACCTGATCAACCCAAAATCCCACGTTATAAGCAGCTGAAGCCTTCTCCGATGCACCGAACCCCACCAGATCCAGCGCGTACACCGTTCGATGCTGGCTCAACGGCAGCAGGTTTTCTTGCCACTGAGTCAAAGATGCCCCGAACCCATGCAGCAGTAAGATCGGCGGCAGAGCATGAGCTTCAGCATGAGGCGATCGAATATAGCTGTAGCGCACCTGCCATCCGCGCCAGATCCAATCGCGCTGTAGACCCATTCGAGGTGGCTGAAGGGGAAGTGAATTGATCGGCATATCAATCGGGAAATTTGCGAGGTGAATCGGATTAATTTCAGTCTAAATGGCGATCGAGTTAACTGGGGGTACAGAAAATCATTGTCCTATTCTTTGACGAGCAATCCCTCATAGAGATATCCCTATAAAGACATCACAAAAAGTATCTTTGCTTTGCAGTGAAAGGAGACGAAAATTCTAATTCTGGTCTGATCTTGACAGCAAAAAATTCCCATGACTTAATTGAAATAGCAGATGAATATCAAAACTTTGGTGTTCGTCTCATGGGTACTACCTCCAAGCCGCAAGCAAATGTATGTCCAGTATTCTGGTCTGGTATTTGTCGAGGTTTAGGGTAACTCTCTACAGCAAATACTGGCTCAGCATACTGGATATGCGCTGGTTTGTGGCTTAGAGGTAGTGCGTTTGAGACGCTGACCACAGGGGTAAAGAAGGTTACTGGCTTGTTTGAGCCAGCCTATTTTCTGTACTTGATATTTCGATGCTGTTCAAATTTATAACCAGGGCAGCTATCAATGACTTCAAAACAGAAAAAGCGAAAGAAAGATCAACTCATTCGGGAATATGGGTCTCAATGTTGGTGGTGCAGGCATCAATTACCTGCAAAGAGCCTAACGCTTGATCACATAAAACCGAAAAGCAAAGGCGGTTCTAACTCATTGGAGAACCTCCGGCTTGCCTGTCTCCCATGCAATAAAACTCGCGGAAATAGTCTCTATCCACCTGAATGACTCATCCCAAATTTTGCTCCGAACATTTCTCCAGTTAATTCTGTAAACTTCAGCTAGCCAGAAAAAGAAATGCATAAGCTTCTAATGTTTAACGATGAAAAACTGCTTCGTCGTGCCCTGACTCATCGCTCTTATATGAATGAAAATCCGGACGAACTCGGACACAATGAGCGACTAGAATTTCTTGGTGATTCAATCCTTAATTTTATTAGCGGGCAGTATCTCTATCGAATTCTTCCAGAGATGGCAGAAGATGAAATGACACGGCGGCGATCGGCTCTTGTGGATGAAAAACAATTGGCTCGATTTGCGATCGAAGTGGGAATCGATTTGCGGATGCGATTGGGAAAGGGAGTCATCCGGGAAGGGGGCTATCAAAACCCAAATCTTTTGAGCAGCACTTTTGAAGCGGTTGTTGGAGCCTACTACCTGGATAAGAATTCAGTCATTGAGATGGTGCGTCCGATGGTGGAAGAATTGTTTACTTCTGTGCCTCAAGAAGTCGTGATCACTCGTTCTGCAAAGGATTCAAAGAATAAGTTGCAGGAAATTGTTCAGGCGACGGGTGCAGCCGCTCTACCTAAATATAAAACCGAACAAATTGGCGGTACGGACCATGCACCAGAATTTATTGCCAGAGTTTATGTCGGTGACAGGGCATACGGCGAGGGAAAGGGACGCAATAAAAAAGAGGCTGAAAAGGAAGCTGCTGAAGATGCTTTGAGAAAATTTAAAAAGAAAGGGTTAATTTGAAATCTTTAAACCCCAACTTCATTGTGCGAACAAGATGCACTGAAGAATCAATTCTCTACAACTGTGACGTGATCTTCTCGACCTATCAACTGGAGGAGTATAGTTTGATCGTAGTAGAACGATCGCGCTTCCTGTGCCTGACCTGGTGGTCTGACCTGGCTTAATTTGGGTTCAATGGGGTTTAGATAATTTTTTGAGTTAAGGGTGCGATCGTGTGGATGCGTCTTCGGGGGGTCTGCCATGAGTCTTTGCATTAATCCGCGCTGTCCTCAGCCCGACCATCCTGGGAATGGGGGCAATCATTACTGTCAGGCGTGTGGCTCAGAGTTAGTGCTGCAAGGACGCTATCGAGTGATGCGGCTACTGAGCGACAAGAGTGGCTTTGGTAAGGTGTACGAAGCGTTTGAGCGCAGCGTTCCCAAAATTCTCAAAATCCTGAAAGACAGCTATAGCAACAACGAAAAAGCAGTTGACCTGTTTCAGCAAGAGGCAGTGGTGCTGAGTCAGCTTCATCACTCTGGCATTCCATCGATCGAGCCAGATGGCTACTTTCAGTACAAGCCGCGCCAGACCGGAGAAGTGCTGCACTGCATTGTGATGGAAAAGATCGACGGTCCCAATCTGCGGGAATGGATGCGGCAGCAGGGCAACCATCCGATCGGCGAAAAGCAGGCGCGACAGTGGCTCCATCAGCTTGCGGAGATTTTGCATTTGGTGCATCAGCACAACTATTTTCATCGCGACATTAAGCCCGAAAATATTATGCTGCGATCGAGTGGGCAGGTGGTTCTGGTCGATTTTGGCGCAGCGCGTGAGATGACCTATACCTACCTGGCGCAGTTAGGCAAAACGGGCGGAATTACGCGCATCAGCTCTGCCGGATACACCCCGCCGGAACAGGAAAAAGGCCAGGCAGTACCGCAGTCAGATTTTTACGCGCTGGGCTGCACTTTCATTTATTTATTAACCGGGAAACAGCCGACCGATGGCGGAATGTATGATTCGCTGAACAACGAGTTTCACTGGCGGCAGTTTGCGCCTCAGATCACGCCCGCCTTTGCTGACTTTATTGATCGCCTGATTGCCCCCAAAGCAAGCGATCGTCCCAGAGATACCCGTGCTTTGCTCGACAGTCTGCATCAGCTTGTCCAAACTCCGGTCAACTCCACCAGTCCAACTTTCATTCAGTCCACTGCATGGCAGCAATTCAGCGCACCCACGACTCCTGAAACGACTCCTGAAACGACTCCCGGAACGACTCCCGGAATGGCAACGGGCGGATCGGTTCAAGTGTTAGCTCAGGCTCCGGGCTATTCACTGATTCTGCCTGGTAAAAAAGGTTTAAAATGCTGGGTCTGGGGCGGCACGATCGCGCTCCTCCTGGCTCTGGGTGGATATGGCATCTGGCAGGTGACAGGTCGGCAACATTCAACGGCCGTGACACAGGCAATTACAGTCGATCGTGATCTCAAGGGTCACACCAGCTTTATTAATACCCAGGTGATTGCGCCCGACGGCAAAACTTTGATTAGCGGCAGTGCTGACAACACCATTCGCATCTGGGATATGACCAGCGGACAAACCCTCCGCACCCTGGCAGGCCATACAAGCTTTGTCAACGCCCTCACCCTCACCCCCGACGGCAAAACCCTGATTAGCGGCAGTGCCGATCGCACCATCAAAATCTGGGACTTGGCAACGGGCAAGCTAGTGCATACACTGCTAGGTCATACAGGCTATGTCAATGCGCTTGATGTCAGCCCGGATGGACAAGTCCTGGCGAGCAGCAGTGCCGACAGCACGATCAAAATCTGGGATTTGCCGACCGCAAAGCTGGCTCGTACCCTGATCGGACATACGGGCTTTGTCAATAGCGTCATTTTCAGTCCCGATGGTCAAACCCTGGTGAGCGGCAGCACCGATCGCACCCTTAAAGTATGGAGTTTGGCAACCGGAACCGTCGAAAAAACCCTCACCGGACACACGGGATTTGTGAATGCGATCGTGATCACGCCAGACGGAGAAAAAGCAATCAGTAGCAGCGCCGACAAAACAATTCGGATCTGGAATCTCAGCGACGGGCAAACGATTCGCACCCTGGTCGGAACGAGCTTTTTTAATCCGCTCTGGCTCAGTCCCGATGGCCAAACCCTGGTGAGCGGAAGTGCAGAGGGCACGGTGCAAATTTGGAACGTCCCGACTGGAGAGCTAATGCAAAGACTGACGGGCTACGGCTCTGAGGTTCGGCATTTTGCCATCAGTCCCGACGGACAAACGATCGCCAGCGGCAGCGGTAGCCACGACATTAAAATCTGGAAGTTTCCCCGCCCTGCGACTCAGTAAGAATTTCAGATTGCGACTTCAGATTGCTACTGGGTCAGCCCATGCTCCAGCGCGTAGCGCACCAGTTCTGTCCGGCTATTGGTTCCTGTTTTGCTAAAAAGGCGGCTAACGTATTTTTCAACATTGCGAACGCTGGTATCAAGGCGACGTGCGATTTCCTTATTCATCAAGCCTTCTGCCACGAGTTCTAAAACGCTTTGTTCGCGGGGCGTAAAGTCGTGCTTGATCGGGGCAGGGGTTTGGGCAATGCCGCCGCGCTGGTTGAGCATGGCGCGAATTTCGGCAATCTGTTTCGCCATGTCCGCAATGTTAGGCGTTTCACTGTCGGAGGCGGCTTTGTTGAGGGCTGCCCGGCGGCTCAGCAAATTCGTGATCACAGCCACCAATTCATCAGGGTCAAACGGCTTCGAGAGATAAGCATCGACTCCGGCACTGTAGCCCTGAATGCGATCGGTCGTCATGCCCCTTGCCGTCAAAAAAATCACAGGCAGCGTCTCAAACCGGGGGTCATCACGCATTTGCTGAAGAAACTGGTATCCATCCACCTGCGGCATCATGATGTCTGTGATGACAAGGTCGGGGGACGATCGCTGTAGCAAATCCCAGCCTTCGCGGGCATTACTCGCAGTCTGCACCGTAAAGCCTTCATCTTCCAGGTATGCCTGCACTGCCTGACGCAATCCTGGCTCATCATCTACCAACAAAAGCTGACCTGCCATAGTTCCTTTTGCTAACTCACAAGGGGCGAACTGAGGAGCTAACTCAGTATATTTCTCACTCTAGCGAATTTCCCTGTTCTAAGAGTCTATCCAAAGCCAGTTAGCGAATGTTTTGAACGATCGCGATCGTTGCCCAAACCGCTTTCAATTCTGCTGCCTAAAATTCTACTGCCTAAAATTCTGCTGCCTAATCTCTACCAGTCGTCGAATCCGCTTCGTTTGAGCTTTGTTCAGGTTTGTTCAGCCCCTAAATTTCTTAATGCTGGGGGACCTTGATTGGTTTAGTGTCTCTAAATTGAGAGGTTAGGGGACGTTTTATCAGGAATTCTCCCTCATTCTGAATTTGTCTAGATTTGTGGGTAGACAGCCGTAAACTCTGGAAAAGAGTAACTCTCCTTGTCGTCCTCAAAATTATCGTTCTCAAAGTTGTCGTTCCCAAAGTCCTCTAGAATTGGGGAATGTAAGGGGCAATGGAGCACCTCAGATACTTCTCAAACAGCCTCTTCAGTCAACCGATAGAAGCAAAGTTTGATTGATGGAATTACGCTTTAGCCCCAAAGCTGGCGAGTCATTAGGGGAACTTTGCTTCACGATCGTCAGTTTTACTCATAGGTTCAATAAATTTTACTAAGTTAAATTGATTTTTCGGGAAGTGATCCCCGAATCTGGTAAAAACCAAAACTTAAGCGTTAAATTGCAGCCTGCGAATTTCTGCAAGCGTAGACAGTTCTGGACATCTCCAATCTCCCGATGGACTAGGACAACCCACCATGACTCCTCACTTTCCTCTGGCTCCTCGCTATCGCTTAGATGATGAACTGCCCTGGCTCGAAGGCATCGACCCGGCGCGGAACTACTGGATTTGGACCAATGGTGAGCGGGAAGCAACTGTGGCGATTCCTGGGATTGTGGCGCCTTCCTTAACCGAATTTAAATCGCTGATTCGCCAGTTTCGTGCCCTGCAACCGGGCGATCGCATGACGCTGACCCGCACCGCAGACGCTCTGGTAATTCACTGCATCAGCCCAAACTGCTACGCGATCGAAACTCAGATTTCTAAAGCACCTGTCTGGCATTTGTTTGATCAAGAAACCCTCGATAGCCTGCTGATGACCGGACATCCTGACTGGCAGTGTGCCCCCAAAGATATTGAACTGGGCCGACGGTTGCTGCTTCGCGCCTGGACTGCTGCCTGAAGAATTCGTAAAGCTCCCAACGGTGCGAACTCAATCCAATTAGTCGGGACTAAGATAGTCTTGATAGACTAGGGAGAAAAGGGTAGGAACAAAGTCCAATCCCTTTTTCAGATCTCTGCGTCAAGCTGTTGTTAGAAATAAGCTCTTTGTCCATGCTCATTGCCGCTTACCCCGTGGGGGAAACTGCTTTGCATCACCTGCCCGGATTTGTGCCCCTGATTGGTGGATTGTTGCCCGCATTGCCCCTGGATAGTCTGCTCTCCACGCAGGGGGTCATGGTCATGCTTCTGGTTGCCTATGCAGGAGCAATGTGGATGTTTCTCACCAGTGCGCCCAAGGTTTACACCGTAATGGTGTCTGACCTGGAACTGGCACGGCGATTTTATGAGGGAATGCTGGAACTGCCCGCTGCTGATGTGCCCTTGCACTACTACTACAACTACGAGCAGACGCTCGGAACCGCAGGCATCGACCCGTTCTATGGCTCAACCGCGAGCCTGGGCAGATCCAACGAGAGCTATCAGTACTCCGAAGGGCTGTGGTATCAGCTTCGCAAAAACACCCAGCTCCATATTGTTTCGGGGGCAGGACTCGGACCAAAAGATCGCCAGCGTCACGTCTGCTTCGACCGCGACTGTCTAGAGCAACTCTTAATGCGGGTTCAATCCTATGGCGTGAAATACAAGCTGCGTCGGGAAAAGCCGCTCAACTTCCTGGTGAAGGACTACGACGGTCGTATCATCGAAATGGCGGAGGTCTCTAACTAAACTCGCCGGATTCGTTGCTGTAATTAAGAGAAGCTGCAATTAAGAGAAAGAGTGAGCAATATAGAGAACCGAGACAGGCTGAAATAGCCGAGCCTGTTTATTTTAAATCCATCGATCGGTGAGCAAAGCTTATCTATGCCCGAAAATACCTCTCAGGAACTTGCAATTCTTGAAAGTCTGATTTAGTGTCTAGTAGGTTCGTTAAATCCTGATATTCGCGACTCATCCCTGACAAGAGTTTTAGTAAGCTAGTTAGGTCTTACCCTCGCTAGGGATATCCTCTCACATCTCATAAAAGTTGTTTAGGTTCAAGGGATCATTATGGAGCCTGAAGTGAAGCAAGAAGCTGGATCTCCTGGTTACAGTGCTGAAAACGTCAACGTCACGATTAGCACCGACGACTCAGGCACGCTGGCAAACTATTCCTCTACCGATGCATCCAATGAACAGTGGCGGCAGATTGGGGAGAAGATTTCTGCATTCCTGGCAGATCTGCCTGACTACCTGACTGACTTCTTCGGGGAATACAAACGCCCGATCGTCACGGTTGGGTTAATTTTTGGCGCGATCGTTGCTGCTAAGCTGCTGCTTGCCATTCTGGATGCAATCAACGACATTCCCCTGCTGGCTCCTCTGTTTGAGCTGGTGGGCATGGGTTATACTGCCTGGTTTGTCTATCGCTATCTCTGGAAAGCCTCCAATCGTCAGGAATTGGGCAGAGATTTTAACGCGCTGAAAGAGCAAGTCCTGGGCAAGTTTGACTAGGAAGTTTCATAGTTTGATGGGGTGGGTACTGCCCACCTGGTCCGCGCCTTGAGAGAGAAACAATACAAGCAAACAATACAAGATAGCGATCGGTTTCTAACGATCAAAAAAAGGGGGCTAAAGCCCCTTTCTGTTTGTAATGCCACTATTGGTGTAGTACTGCTATTGAATCGATCGAGATGGATAGGCACTCACTCTCAGGGGTCGTTTGAGCAGTTGCATCAGTTCATCCGTTGCCCCCTAAATCCCCCACCCTAAATTCCTCAAAGCGCCCTTATGCGTTTGGGAAGTGCTTGTCTAGGAGCGTGGGCACTTCTTTGGCTGAAATTTTGCTGTAGCGTGTTTTGTCCGGCATCACCACATTGGGACCCGCCTTGCAGCGTTTCATGCAGCCCGTTGGCTTAATCGTAATTTCCTGATCTAGTCCCCGATCGCTCAATTCTTCCTGAAGCGATGCGATTACTGCCCGTCCTCCTTTTTTGCAGCAATCTGATTTACCGCAAACAAAAATACAGCTCTTTTGATTTTTTGCCTTTGGAGCTTCTGAAGGAGTGGGCGGTTGAATCGATGGCTGAACAAATGATTCCATCGGTGGTTCCATCGGCTTCACGACCGTAGTTGACCCGTTGACCGTCAATGTACCTGTTAACTCACCAAGAGACTCGCGCAGCGTGCTATAGGAGCTTTCATCCAGCGTCAGCGGATTCACCTGATAGGCTTTGCGCTTCACCGAGCCTTTCTCAAGGTTCCACTTTTGATTACCCAATACTTCAACTCGCATTCCCGGCAGAAGCGATCGATACAGCAGGGGACGAATTGACTTCGACAGTTTAATCTGCTGCTCTCCGTCATCGGTTGCCAGCCGCAGATACTTAAGTTTGTAACCATCGCCCAAAGCAAATCCCAGAAATTGCCCTTCAAGCCGAAAATCAACTGTTCGCGAAGTAAAGCACTGAGTCATTTTAGGTAGAAAGAAGAGAAAGGATAGATTAGGTCGAAAGACTGAAAAGTGATGATCTTAAAAAGGTTCAAACTGCAAAGTTTTAGCACAAATTTTTAACGGCACTAGCCAGAGCACTGCCAGCATTTTTCGAGCTGCCCCACCAGTGCAGAACGCGACATTGACCACTGCTGCAAAACGCTGCGAACCTGCATAAGCGCAACGGGAGTGTTAGCAAGAACCCGCAGCCTACCATCAGCTAAACAGTCACAGCAAATATCGAGTTCCTGAAGCCTGTGGCAAACCTGCCAGCGGGCACTGCGATCGCACGAAATGACCTGAGCGTGATCGGTTTGGGAATGAGCCTGTTCCATGAGTGTGAGCGTCGTTCTGATAAAAATTTGCGGCGTAGTGCAAGCGTATTTCTAACTTGGATAGAAAAGGAGTTAGACGATTGGACGCAGCATCTTCCTCTGCAAAACTCCCGTTAAAAGAGGAAGTTTTCAGCAGAGCTTTGATCAGTCCACCCTCAAACTAAGCCGATCCAGGAAATCTTCGAGCGGCACTTATTGAGAATCTTAATCAATAACTCCTGACATCTAATGTACGATGCAATCGCTTCTTTTGCAAACAATTCGCAATTAGAAGCAACAAAACCGCTCGACCAGTCCGATAAATCCTGAAAAGTCACCCTGATGCGTCTGTTATACGCTCTCTTGGTGCTGCTCACTTCATTGGTTCAATTTAGACTTCCTGAGTAGGAAATTTTTCGATTCGCCCTTGCTCTGATTGCTCTGTATCGGCTATATGAGCTGTCCAGCGATCGCTCAGGAAGCTCAGCAGATCGCCTACCGTGTCAAAGTCTGAGTCGTGAAGCAGTTCTTCAATATCAATTGCAAAACTTTGCCAGAAGTCCTGACTGAGGGTAAACATCCAATCAAACCAGCAGATTTGGCTCCAGTGCAGATCTGCTTCCAGTCGATCGGTGAGCCGCACTCGTCCGATTTCTAAACCAGAGTATTGCTGGAGATGAGTATAGGCAAAGAGGGCGATCGGTACAGCAATTCCCTCTGGTTGACAGTATTGCTCAATCCATTCCTGTTCGATCAGGTAAGGACGCTGATCGAGCTGTTGCCGCACTCGACGACGCACCTGCAAATCTGGACTCATTGCCCTATAAGCCTTGAATCCCCGGTACCAATTTCTCCAGTTTTTCAACCGTTGCCACATAGTTCTCAGTGCGACGGGCTGCTGAACTGTCAGACAAGCCTTGTTCCCAGTATTCCCAGCTTAGGCTGAATTGCGCGAAAGTGGAGTGGGAGAGGGGCGAAGGGGTGGAGGGGTAGAATGCGCGGATGAGGAGTTGAAGGGGTCAGGAGGGGTGATTTGAGTCGGGCAAGAGGCTATCTTTTAGTATTGGGAGCAGAAATTTTATTCGCCTACTACCTATCCACCTATCCACCTATCTCCCTATCCACCCATTTATTTAGAAGAAAGACAATGACGCTTACCGTCTATGGCATTCCTACTTGTGGAACCTGCAAAAAGGCTTTGCAGTGGCTAGACAATCACGCGCTCAACTACGAGTTTGTGAATACCAAAGAGCATCCACCTTCGCGGGAAGCGATCGCGTCCTGGGTTCAAGCGTTGGGAGCAAAGCCGATGCGAAATACTTCTGGGCAAGCCTATCGGGCGCTGGGGGACGAGAAAAATGGCTGGACAGAGGCACAGTGGACTGATGCTTTTGCCCAGGATGTGATGCTGCTGAAGCGACCGCTGTTCGTTCAGGATGGTCAGGCGATCGCGGTGGGGTTTCGCGATGCGGAGGCAATTCGAGCCAGAATCCAGCCTTAAAGGGTTTGCTTGAAGGGTCTTGGGGGCGAGACCAGTTCACGGCTGATCGTTGTTCCAAACTGACTCTTCCCCTTCCCGCACAATCAAAATTTCTTCTGATCGAATGCTGACCTCTACCCGATCGCCATACTGAATGCCTAGAATTCTGGGCAGGATTAGCTCGATCGTGCCGGGGTCTTGAAAATGACCCAGTTTCGTTTCGGGGCGCGGGTAATAGACCCATCCGCCATAAATGCGCGAGTAATAGCTCAGGCGACAGGGCGAAAAGGAGAAATCTTCCGGCGCGTGTTCGGGCGACCATTTGACGCCGTGAAATGTGTACTGGGGCATTTGCACAACAAACTGAGCCGGGCGCAGCGACACATTCAGCGTGGCGGGATAATCGCTCGATAAATCTAAGCCTAGTTCTTTAAAGAACGGTATCTGCATCTCGATACTGCCCCTGGGATAAGGACTCTCCTTCGATCGCCCCGACGCGATCTGATGCCCTGCAACAACCACACCCGCCACCGTTTTCCACACCATTTCCTGTGTCCTTTTCCTGACTCTTTTCTTAGCTTTTAATAACAAGCTAAAGACAGACGATCGCTCAAATTCCTCATGCTAGCCTGTGAGCAATTGTTATGCTCGCTTCACGTTTAAGCTCACTTTTTACTTTGACACCAGAAGGAATTTTTCATGGTTCAAACGCCCCCTCCCTCAATTTCCCCTAAACAAATGACCATTCTGCGAATTGCCACCGCAATGGCTTGGTCAGATGGTGGACTGACAACCGAAGAAGTGAATGTTCTGCTCGATCGCCTCAGCCAACTGTTTGCCAGCGATAGCCACCAGCAGCAGCTTCACCAAGAACTCCAGGATTACATGATGCAAAACCTTCCCCTGGATGAACTCCTACCTAAGCTGCAAACTGAAGAAGAAAAAGAGCTGGTGCTGCGCCTAGCCTACGAAGTGATTCGATCGAGTTCTCGCGTTCCCAGCGAAGCCAAAATCAACCAGGAAGAAGCCACTGCTTACGAAAAACTGATTAGCTCCCTCAACCTGCCCTCAGAGAAAGTTAAACAAATCGAGTCCGAGATCGACGCTTTAGATAAAAAAGATGATCTGATTGATTTGTTGACAGAGCGGTTGGGGAGTTCTGCTTGAAGGCAGAAGAAGGATGGGAGGATCAGTTGAAATATCCCTCCGCCCTTCTAACTCATCTCCAACATCCGCCGAATCGGCTGCAAAGCCGCCTGCTGAATCTCAGGGGTGAGCGTGACTTCAGGCGATCGATTTTTCATTGCCAGGTAAATCTTCTCCAAAGTGTTGAGCCGCATGTGGGGGCACTCGTTGCAGGCACACTGATTTTGTGGCGGAGCGGGAATAAACTCTTTGTGCGGAGCGGCTTTCTGCATCTGGTGAATGATGCCGGGTTCGGTGACGACGATAAAGCGATCGGCTTCGCCCTTGAGCGCGTAGTTCAGCAGAGCCGTCGTCGAGCCAATATAATCAGCATGTTGCAGAACGGCGGGTTCACATTCAGGGTGGGCAATCACCTTTGCCTGCGGGTGTTCCATCTTGAGCTGAATAATCTTGCGCTCCGAGAAGGTTTCATGCACGATGCAGCTTCCCTGCCATAGCACCAGATTTCGTCCGGTTTGCTCCATTACATAGCGTCCTAGGTTGCGATCGGGCGCGAAGATGATCGGCTGATCGGCGGGGATTTGCGACACGATTTTGACAGCGTTTGAGCTAGTGCAGATGATATCGCTCATCGCCTTAATTTCTGCTGTGCAGTTGATGTAAGACACCACCAAATGGTCTGGGTGAGCCGCCTTAAAACGGGCAAACTCCGCCGGAGGGCAGCTATCTGCCAGCGAACAGCCTGCGTTTAGATCGGGCAGCAGCACCAGCTTATCGGGATTGAGGATTTTTGCCGTCTCTGCCATAAAGTGAACTCCGGCAAAGACAATCACATCTGCGCTGGTTTTGGCGGCTTCCTGAGAAAGTCCTAGCGAGTCGCCCAAATAATCAGCAATGTCCTGAATCTCTGGGTCTTGATAATAGTGCGCCAGAATGACAGCGTTTAGCTCTTGCTTCAACGCCTGGATCGTGCCAACGAGGTCAAACGGAATGCGATTTTCCCTTTGGGAAACGGCAGAATTTTGGTGAGAAAGTACAGTTGTAAACACGGGAAATTCTGAGTTTTGTCTGGGTCTTGCAGTTGAAAAGCTCACTCGTTGAAGGAGTGATGTCAACAATTATAGTTGTTTTTACCAAAAGTACCAGATAAATTCCGTTGCCGCCTGTTGACGCGGTAGGGCTACTCTTTCTCACCGACTCCCTACTCACTAACTCCCTACGAACCGAATTGTTCTTCTTCGTGTCCGACCCACCACTCGCCCAGGTTCATCAAATCCTGGTGAATGTCTGTGAGTTCTTGCTCGTATTCGCCAGGAGTCAGGTCTTCCCGCCGCTCTTTTAGTTTTTGCAGCCGCAACTGAGCGAGTAACCAGGGCTTTGAGATGCTGTCGGTTGCTTCTAGATATTTTGCTAAATCGTCGCTGTTCATGGCGTTATCCCTGTTCAGTTGGTAGAGGTTAAGTTAAGTCTGGTGGAATCGATCGATTTAGAGGCCGCCTGATCAGTTGCGTGATTAGGTTGCGTAATTCAGTTTCGAATCTTCTAGATTTCCCCCTAAATTCCCCAAGATTGGGAGGCTTTGAAAGCGAGTTGAGAAGGGGTTTCTCCTGAATTAAGGGTCGTTTGGATCAGGGGTATTCCGTCTCCAACTTCCGCTCATTGCCGATCGCCTAAAACAGCTTCTTCCGCAGCCACACTTTCAATCGCCTGACGCGCAATCCGGCTAATGTAAAGGGTGACGGCGATCGTCGCGATCAAACCCATAATCCTGACTGCCCACTGCAGTTTAGAATTGGCTAGCTGAGCCGTTCCCAGGTTTGCCAGGCTTCCGGCGATCGACCCTAAGTAGACATACAGCACCGTTCCCGGAATCATACCGACGCTGCCCAGCACGTAATCCTTCAGCGATACACCCGTCACGCCCAACGCATAGTTGAGCAGGTTAAACGGAATAATTGGCGACAGCCGCGACAACAGTACAACTTTAAACCCCGACTGACTTACCGCCCGATCGATCGCCTGAAAGCGCGAATCGTTTGCAATCCGGCGGCTCACCCAACCCCGAACTCCGTAGCGTCCGATCAGAAATGCCAGCGTTGCGCCGATCGTTGCCCCCAGGAATGCCCAGACTGATCCCCACACCAGCCCAAAGACTGCGCCTGCACCAAGCGTCAGCAGCGATCCGGGCACAAACGCAACGGTAGTCAAGCTATAAAGGACAATAAACTGGATTGCTCCCCAGTTAGACTGTTGAATCGCCTCCAACAAATGTTTTGTGGTTTCTTGCAGAGGAAGTGCCGCCAGCATTACGCCTCAGTGAGGGCAGGAACAGCTCCCTTTATCTCAAAAATTCGCTCGATCACGGCTTCCACAATGCGATCGGGCGTAGAGGCTCCAGAGGTAATCCCAACCGTAATCTTGCCAGGGGGTAGCCAGTTCTCCTCAATCTGCAAGTCTTGATGCAGGGGCTTGTGCTGTACTTGATTGCCGGGACCAATGCGATCGGGACTGTCGATGTGATACGAAGGAATGTCGTACTCGATGCCGATTTCCTGAAGGTGCGTAGTGTTTGAGGAGTTGTAGCCACCGATCACCACCATCAGGTCGAGCTTTTCCTTGACGAGCTGATACATCGCGTCCTGCCGTTCCTGCGTGGCGTCGCAGATGGTGTTAAACGCTAGAAAATGCTGATTCAGGCGATCGGGTCCGTATTTCTTCATCAGTGTATGCTCAAACAGTTTGCCGATCTGCTCGGTTTCGCCTTTGAGCATTGTCGTCTGGTTGGCAATGCCGAGGGATTGCAGGTCGCGATCGGGGTCGAATCCCGCAGAGCAGGCGCGGCTAAACTTTGCTATAAACTCATCCCGGTTGCCGCCCTGTAGAATGTAGTCGCACACATACTGCGCTTCTGCCAGGTTTAGCACGATCAGATAGGTTCCGGCAAAAGAGCTGGTCGCTACGGTTTCTTCGTGGTTGTACTTGCCGTGAATAATCGAGGTGTAGCTGCTTTTTTTGTGCTTTTCGACCGTGTTCCACACCTTCGATACCCAGGGACAGGTCGTATCGACGATCGTGCAGCCTTTCTCACTCAGGAGCTTCATTTCCTGAACGCTCGCGCCAAACGCAGGCAGAATTACCACATCGCCAGAATCGACCACCGAAAAATCCTTGTTACCCTTCTCCACCGGAATAAAGCCCACGTTCATTTCCCCCAGGCGTTGATTCACCGACGGGTTATGAATGATTTCGTTGGTAATCCAGATCTGCTCGTTGGGGAAGTGCCTCCGCGTTTCATACGCCATCGCCACGGCTCGCTCCACGCCCCAGCAAAACCCAAATGCCTCTGCCAGTCGAATCGTCACATCGCCCCGCGTCAGGGAATACTGGTTTGTCCGAATCTGCTGAATCAGCTCGCTCTGATACTCGGACTGCATCTGCCCAGACACCTCTTCCGCATGACCAAATCCTTTGCGGTGATACTGTTCAGACTGATTGAGCGATCGTTTAAAGGCTTTGGTATCCATGCCGTCTTGCTGCGAAACTCCTTGCCAATTTCAGCGTATCAGATTTACCCTTCACTCCCAGACCTTTCCGCCGCACAAACTATCTACCCCGCTAAACTATCTACCCCACAAACTATCTACTGCACAGACTACTGCAACTCAGGCTCCAGCAATTCATGCCCATACACTTGCAGCGCAACGCTCCAAATCTCGTAGCCTTTAGGATTCAAATGCAGACCGTCTGTGCTGTATTCCATCCGCAGGTCTCCGGCGGAGTCGGTAAAGATGGGGTAAAGGTTGAGGAAATAAACGCCTTCCTCGCGGGCGATCGTCTCTAGCTCGTCGTTGAGTTCCTGAATGCGGCGATTTGGAATTGCCAGCAGCCGATCGCGTCCTTCCCAGGTGGCAGCGTCTCCGGCATGGGGCAGGATCGACTGAAGCACAATCTGCGCTTTGGGGTGGCTCTCTTTCAGGTCGCGCACAATCTCTTGCTGGTTGGCGAGAATCGTGCGATCGTTTACGCCTCGGATGACATCGTTAATGCCAATCATCACAAAAATTGTTTCGGGCGCGGTTTCTTCAAATAAATCCAGACGCTTAAGCAGACCCGCAGACGTTTCTCCCGAAATAGCCTGATTCAGCCAGACTCGCTCTCGCGGCAGCATCTCGACAGGAAACCAGAGACTAATAGAGTCGCCTGCCAGGACGGTAAGCCGTTTGGGTTTTTGCTGGGCGATCGCTTTGGCTTCGCGTCCGAGCTGCTCGATCCACTCCTCATAGGACAATTGCCGTCGAGGGTTTGCTTCCAGGCTCGTGGAGGAATCCATCGAAACCGTTGATGCCTGATTGCGGGGCGATGTGGTGCTAGACAATGTGGTGCTAGACGATGTGGTGGCTTGCGCGGCTTGATTCGCACGGGCACCTGAGGGAAGCGGCATCTCGAGCGATCGCAGCATTGTCAACAGCACAAACGCCAGAAACCCATTCATTGCCAGAGACAAAAATACCCAACGCGGCAGCAGTGACCACCGGAGCCGCACCGACGAAAACAGCAGAAATTGACGAACTGCGCGAAGCCGACGCTGGCTAACCCGTCGCAGGGAATGTTTATCTTGCACGCCGAACCTTAACAGACGCGATCTAAAAGACATCGCCAATCATAACCTGAACTTTCTGCTTTGTTGTGCTAATTTCTCCTGACAACAATCAGACTCAAGATGAGGGGAATCAAGCTAATTCCAGGCCCGGCTTTTGAGCGAGCGATCGAGGTAAACCAGAATGCCGATCGCCACCCCCACACTCCCAATTCCCACAAGCCAGAAAGAGTGGGCAATCTCGATCGACTGCCCCATTGCCCAGCCGCCTATGATGGGACCAATAAAATAGCCCACTGCCCAGCAAAGCGAATTAATCGATAAGTACACGCCTCGCATAGACTCAGGCGCAAGATTTGCCACCAGTGCCGAAGCCGCAGGCGTATAAGCGATCGTTGCAATTGCCATCACCGCGACGCTCAACCCAGCCCAGAGTGCCGTTCCTCCCGGTAAGCTTCCCGTTAGCCACACCAGCAAAAAGCCGATCGCCCAAAACACCGCCGACACACTCAACACTTGTGGATGGGTATAGCGATTGAGCCAACGAGCCACTGGAAGCTGAAGCAGCGCAGCCAGCACAATATACCAGGTAAACAGCAAACTCAGGGCAGTAAAATTTGCCTCACCGTTTGCCGCCTGCCCTGAACGCTGTCCGAATCCCACAAAGTTCGTCAGGTAAAGGGGCAGAGCCGTATTCAGCAACGACAGATAAGTGGTAAATAAAACATTGACCGCGACATAGATTCGCAGCGGATGATCTCGCAGAGCCACAGCCCAACCCCGCCAGATTTGTTTCGTCGCGCGATCGACGTTCAGCGTTTCCCGAATTGCCCCATGGATAATACCCAAAAACACCACAAACGAGATGCCGTCAATCCAAAATAGCAGCCGAAACGCTCCCGTCGCGCCAATTAGCAGCCCGCCAAACACGACTCCCAACGCCAAACCCAAATTATCTGCAAGCCGGGTCAGCGCATAAGCCTCGTTGCGTTGATCGATCGCCGTTAAATCCGCCACTGCCGACTCCATTGAGGGCCAATACAGCCCCACCCCCAACCCCATCAGCAAATTGCTCAGCAAAAATGTCGGAAAATTGTAGCTGAGTGCCAGCATAATATCTGCCACAGCCGAAAATGCTGCCGATAACAGCAACGTCTTGCGTCGTCCCCAGCGCGGCGAGTCAGACATTAGCCCACCTATAATTCGCCCAAACACCCCCGAAATCGATTCACTGCCAATGCCAATTCCCACTGCCGTCGCAGATAGCCCCACCTCATTCACAAAAAACACCGCCGCATAAAACAGCACAAACCCAGTACCAACCTGAGACAGCAGTCTGCCCAGCATCAAAATCCAAACGGCACGATCGAGCTTGGGCAACTGTGCCTGAAATTTACGGGAAATTGGGTTCATGCAGCATTTGTAGAGCGTTCTCTGTCAGTGTAGGAGATGAGGAAGGGAGTGGGTAGGAGAGGAGATGGGGAGATGGGGGAATGGTTTTGGAAAACAGTAATAAAGTTTGAATACCCATGCTTTGCCATAACCTGGATGCCGTGACCTGGAAAATTAACAGATGGGTTGTAATGATATGCCTTAAAAGACAACCCCTGAAAAAACTGGCAGCATTGACCTGGCACAACCGCAGGAATTTGATATGAATTCAACCTCATCTACCCGCCAAACAAATATCACGATCTGGCATCTGGAATTGTTCAAAGCACAGCATTCTTCCTCTGAGGATAATCCGCAGTGTCGCCCCAGTCGATCGCAGCCAGAGGATCTAAAAATCGAACAGGCAATGATTCCCTCTCCAGAACTGAGCCGCTTTCTCTACACCAGTGTTGGCGGCGACTGGTACTGGATCGATCGCCTTCACTGGACTTACGATCGCTGGATGCAGTATCTCGATCGCCCCGAACTCGAAACCTGGGTCGCATCCCTTAAAGGCACTCCGGCAGGCTACATCGAATTAGAAGTACAGCCAGACAACAGCGTTAAAATTGCCTATTTCGGACTGCTCAAAGCCTTCATCGGAAAGGGCATCGGCGGATATTTGCTCAGCCTTGGCATCGATCGTGCTTGGAACTTGGGCGCAACTCGCATTTTTGTCGATACGTGCAGCCTAGACGGAGAATTCGCGCTAAAAAACTACCAGTCTCGCGGCTTTCAAATCTACAAAACAGAAACGGTCGTTAAAGAATTGCCGATTCGGGCGATCGGACCCTGGGAAGGGGCGTATTCCTAAACTTGTTCTTCTTTGGATTTGGCGCAGGGAAAAAACCTGACTTGTCCTTCCCACGCTCTAGCAAGACTGTACTCATCAATCAGAATAATTTCCTCGATCGCTAAGCGATTGGGACACAGCTGAATTGAAAGCCACTGCCGATTCTTTCTAAAGCTTACAGCGTCGGAAAAAATAGCCGCAGATACCCAGCAATCATCGCATCCCCAAAAAACAGGGCAATTCCTGCCCCGATCGCCAAAAACGGACCAAACGGCATCGGCTGACGACGATCGATTAATCCCAACGCCAGTGCCCCACCGCCTGCAAAAGCCCCGATCGCACAAGCCAGAAACCCCGCCAATAAAGCCAGTTTCCAGCCCAACCACGCACCCATCATTGCTGCTAATTTTGCATCGCCACCGCCCATTGCGGTTTTGCCAAAGGCGATCGATCCAAGGAGGGTCACGATATCGAAAATCCAGATCGCCACAACCGCGCCAATAATCCCCATCATGAGGGAATTGGCTGCACCGGAAACACCCGCATTTGCCCAACCTACGATGAGTTGAAATATAAGTCCGGCAATCAGCCCCGATTGAGTCAGCGAATTCGGCAGCGTCAGCGTATCCCAATCAATCAGCGACAGAGCCAGCAGCCAGCTCACAAACGCCCAGTAGCCCAACCCTGGCAGAGGCAAACTAAACGCCCAAAACACCAGCACAAACAAAATTCCGGTTACTGCCTCGATCGCCGGATAGCGCGGCGAAATCTTAGTCCGACAGTGACGGCATTTTCCCTTCAGCCACAGCCAGCCCAAAATCGGCACATTGTCATAGGGTTTCAGCCGATGCAAACAGCGCGGACAGCGAGACGGCGGATAGAGCAGCGACACTCCTGCCGGAATTCGGTAAATCACCACATTCAAAAAACTGCCGATACAGGCTCCGATCGCAAACACAAGCAGGCTCAAAATACCTGAAATCAGCAGTTCCATAAACGGTCGATCCAGCGCGAAGGTTTATTCCGGTTGCAGGTTCGGACAAATGGTGTGGCTTTCCTGCAATTCTGCGGGGTCATGCCACCCAGCCAGAATACCCTGAAGCTGCGATCGAAGCACTTGCAGCGATTCAATTTGCCGACTAATTTCAGCCACTTTTTGTTCTAGATACTGCTTTACCTGACCGCAGGGCAACTCTCCCTGATCATGAACCGATAAAATTTGCTGAATTTCGTTCAGATGCAGTCCCAAAGCCTGCGCCCGTCTAATAAATGCCAGGCGATCGAGGACATCAACCCTGAATAAACGATAGCCCGTGTCCGATCGTTCAACGATGGGAGCCAGCAAGCCAATGTCGTCGTAATAGCGAATCGTTTTAATCGGCAGACCGCTTTCCGATGCCACTTCCCCAATTTTGAGCAGCTTTTCTGCTTGAGTTGTCCCGCTTGTGATCATGGCTTGTGTTGAGGTTTACCCTCCTGCTGATTGAGCAAAATATCTAAAATGCGGCGGTTCTCAGATTGCACCCCTCTCATCCCCAACGGCATCTCGTTCATTTCGTTGGCTTTCAAACTTTACGAGCATCGACATCGATCGTCGCCAGATGAGCATCCGAATCCAGCAAATAGCGCGCGTGACGCGACTGCGATTTTGGCTGAGGCTGGATTGGTTCCTGGCGAACTTGCTGCATGAGCTTCCAGCGCACCCCGATCGCCAGTCCTACCGTGCCTAGACCGATCGCCAACAGCGTTTCATAGCCACTTGTTCCGCCAATGATCGCATCAACCAAGCCTATTGTCAGCATGAATCCGGTAATGGGTTCTTTGCGGTAAAGCGATCGAATCTTCCTTGTCCAGTTCATGGTCGGACTCCTGATCAGGAGAACAATTGAGGAATCTTTTACCTATCTAATGTAGCGTGTGGCTAGGTAAGTAAGCAGAGCCGATTACTCCTGAACAGTAGCAGCAGGGGGTAGGCTATCTAAGTTAGAAAATACAACAGGAAACACTGAGATAAACCTTCGCCAAAGATGAGTATATGCACTCAAGAATCAATATAACAATCTTAAAAGACACCTAACAGACACACTGAATTTATCAAAAGAAGCCTTATTTAACTGAAATCATTCATATTTGCCATTAGCGACGAGAACGATACCAGAGCACGAAAACATAGGTTAGACAGGTCAGTACGGCTCCGAGCAGATTGCCTTTCTGTCGCTGCTGCTGTTGAGTTTTCAATGCTAATCCCGGTTGATTCGCAGCGGGTAAGAGGAGCATGAGGGGTAGTCCCAGCAATCCATTTCCTACAAAGATCCAAAAACACCAGCGATATCCTTTTCGATGGGCAATGCGAGCTGTTGTGACGTAAAGCAGAATTTGGGCTACAAAGAGGGCAAGAACAAAGAGTCCGATAAACAATTCAGGCAATTAGCACCTCGCAGTACAGTACAAGATTTTGCATCAACTATCGGAAGGTGTGGGAATTCTTCTGGCATCACTGATTGGTATCCGAATCTCAGTTTGCCTCCCAGGACTTCTCCTCACCTACTGAATGTGCTTTTATGCCGTCTTCCTCCTTGAGTCGCGCTATTCGTTTCCGTGCTGCCTGCTGCCATCTGGCAGGATTAGCTTGGCTGCCGCTGTTGCCGCTTGTAGCAGGGTGTCTCAATCTTTTACTCACTGTCGTTTTCAATGATTCCTCCGAGTTTTTGTCGCTCATCACGCTGTTGAGTTTTACTCTACTCCTAGTCTATTCAGGCATCCCAGCGACATTTTGGGTGTGGCAAAGGCAGCGAAACATTCATTCATTTATAGATGAGCGAGGACGTAAAGCTCTCAACTTTCAACTGTCTGTCTCATGTTTTCTGACGATCGTTTTTATCCTCACAACCTTGCTCGTTATTCCTGCCTGTTCTGATGTAGCACATCACTATACAAGTCCTAAAACTCAGTTTGTGTTCTCCTGGGTGGTCGGTTGGATTGTACTAGAGTCAGCATGGGCATTGCCGTTGCTGGCTCCCTTCATCTTGTTTGCTGCTGTGCAGGCATGTCGAGGACGATCGCACTCTCACGCTTTGATCCGTTGGTTTGTTCGTTAGAGCTGTTCTCATTAATTGAAGTCATTAATTGAAGGTTTAACAAGGATTGTGACAAACTCCAGAACGCTCTGCTAGCTTCTGATTTTGACAGCTGACTCAACCTCGATCGAGTAAATCGCTAGGATAAAAAAGGATTGATTCGATTGTCTTTTTCCCATATTCTATGCTTCCCCTCTTTTTTGCCGAACTTCAGCGAAGCTGGCTGCAACTGCGGCGCTATTCTTCAGAAGTGATCGGCGGCATTATTGGTACGACGATAATTTTTTACGGGCTATTTCTCAGCGCAAAGTATATTGCGGGTCCGGCGTTTCAACTTGGCGATCGGCTGGATTCGATCGTGATTGGCTATGTGCTATGGACGCTGATGCTGTTTATTCAGGGCGATATTGCCGGAGGACTTCAGCAAGAGGCACGCACCGGAACACTGGAGCAATTGTTTCTCACCCCCTATGGTGCGTCGCGACTGTTTTTTATCCGTGCGCTTGCCAGCCTGCTGCTGAATCTGGGCATTAACCTGACGATTCTGCTGCTGATTATTGTGATTACGGGCAGTAAGCTTGCCTTTCCGCTGACACTGATTCCGCCGCTGCTGGCAGTGCTGATGGGTGCGTATGGGCTGGCATTTTCGATCGGCTCTCTGGCTTTATTGCTGAAGCAAGTGCAGCAGTTGCTTAGCGTGTTTCAGTTCGCGCTGCTGTTTTTGTTCACCACTCCCGTCGAAACCTGGACAGGGAGTTTGCGCTTTGTGGGCTGGCTCTTGCCGATGGCTCCCGGTGCAGGACTGCTGCGATCGGTGATGGCACGGGGCGAAGGGCTAAACTGGGCAAGTTTAACAATTGCCTTACTCAACGGTGCGCTTTATCTGACGATCGGCTTAACGCTGTTTCGCTGGTCAGAGCGGGAGACAAAGCGGCGGGGAAAACTAGGCGGGTATTGATGTTTTGACCATGACTTTACGATTTTGAAAATTCGCTGATTTGGAGATCTGTCCATCCTCGTCGCACAAGCCCAGCCTCCAGAAACTGAGCACAAAAAAATGAGGGCAATGAATGCCCCCACGCTGAATTTCTAATCAGTTGGTTGCTGATCTAATTGGTTGACGATCAGGTGCTACCCGTGAACACGACATCAGGAAACTTCGCCTGTGCTTCGGCTAAAGGTTGCCGTCTGCCTTCTTCTTGCCAGTAGTTGATCACTTCCGTGGCTTTGTTGAGCAGCTCAATTCGATCGGACTCAGAAATCCAGTGCTTCGCTTCTAGCTCGCCTTTCAACTGCTCCCAGGCATCGTTGCGGGGCCAGAAGAAATAAGAGGTCAGCGGGCTGGTTCCTTTGCCCACGACCTGATCCACTGCAAGCGCAACGTTTTGATCGAGCCAAAGAACTTTCAGAATAAACTTGGACAAAAACACCTCCCGGATCGTTTCGTTGTTCCCATAACTTCTACAATCCTCTATGGTAATCTACAGGTTCCCACGATCGCCATTTGCAAGAGCGACATCGTGCAGTTTAGCTTGAGCAAGGAGTGTATTTTGGTGCAGCCTGCGGGTAGTTCAGCGATCGTGGTGTTTGATATTGATGGTGTAATCCGCGATGTGGGCAACTCTTATCGTCGTGCCCTGGCAGATACAGTCGAGCAGTTTACCCACGGAGCCTATCGACCCAACCAGGCAGATATCGACGCGCTCAAGGCAGAAGGGACGTGGAACAACGATTGGGAAGCCTCTCAAGAGCTGGTGTATCGCTACTTTGAGGCACAAGGAATCGATCGCTCCGCGCAGATCGTGAACTATGAGGCGATCGTGACTTTTTTCCAGAGTCGCTATCGAGGCACTGATCCGGTTCACTGGAATGGCTATATTTGTCACGAACCCTTACTGCTTCAATCCGCCTATCTGCAAGGCTTAACCCAGTCGGGCATTTCTTGGGGATTTTTTAGCGGGGCAACGCGAGGGTCTGCAACGTATGTTCTAGAAAAGCGGCTAGGACTGAAACCGCCAATTCTCGTTGCAATGGAAGATGCACCTGGAAAGCCTGACCCCACTGGATTATTTCAGGCGGTGCGGCAGCTTGAAGTTCGTGACCAGCTCACTGCAAATCTCCCCGTTCTCTACGCCGGGGATACAGTTGCTGATATGCACACCATGAAGCAAGCGCAGATTCAGCAGCCCGATCGATCGTGGATCGGCGTCGGAATTCTGCCACCCCATCTACAGGAACAGTCAGCCGATTATCGCCAGTCCTACAGCCAAAAGCTGACCGAAGCAGGAGCAGCGATCGTTCTACCCAACATTGAGCAGCTCAATCCTGACCAGGTGGCTCAGCTTGTTGGTTCAGCGATTTCCTGAATGCTGCTGGGCAGTTAACCAGCGGACAACAATACGGTGAAGCCACTCTAACCCGACCTGGCTCACCCACTGAGGTGTCGGTAGCTGCCCACCTTCACCAGCCGTCGATTTGGGGTGGGGGATCTTCATAGGGACACTAAAAATCCGCTAACAGGTCTAATTACCAAAATTCTAGGTAGCGGCTTGCGTTAGTGCGATAAATTTCTCATGAAGATCCGTACAACAACAATATAGAAGCTCTCCTTAACCGAAAAACTAATCTGCCTCTGCTTCTTAGAACGACGACAAAAGTCAAGCCTAATGCGGAGTTTCAAGCACAGGCAATGGGCTATTTTGATGGGAAAAATTTCACCGCCATCCTGCACGGCCTTGTATCATAGCTTACCTGAAGGCTAAGTAGATTTGGGTGCAAAAGTGAGTACAAAAGTGAGCACGAAAGACGGTCTGAGGACTGAAAGAACGCCCCTTCGCCACGTCAATCCGAGCTGATTCTGTTCCGTTGTGAGCTGCCTCTTGAACTGGCTTTAGACCTTAGTTCCACGTTTTCCACGGACATTCTGGTTTGGGCAAAATATCTCGACGAAATAATTTACGTGTCAGCTCGATGATTGATAAAGGAATGGTGATAAACCAGATAAAAGAGCCAATGCAAACTAGCAGCCAAGAGAGTCGATCGGACTTTGGCGTAGTATGGTCAGCCCAAAAAACTCCAAGCAGCGTGATGAAGACAACTAGCGAAACCAGCAGATATACCAAAAGCAGTCGAATCAGCATTACCCTATTTCTCGCCCTGATGGGTTGCTCCTACCAATCGGATTGAGCAAAATAAACTTCTATAAATACAAACGGCCACAACCGTGAACTCGTGCACCTTACCTAATTTTTACTATCATTCCTGCATACTTTATGAAAAATACATATAAAGTTGCAGGAGATTAAGGAGAAGCTTCCCTAAGCTCGAGAATTTGCCAAATCACTGCAATTTTGGTGAGTTGCTACGTGTGATTAAAAAATTCGACGATGGCAGATTATGAGCATCGCAGTACAGTTGCTTTTTGCGAAACCTTTGCTGCCCGAAACGCCTTACTTATCTCATTTCTGAAAGAATCTGTTGCAAAGAATTTATTGCAATGTCAAAAACTTCTCTAGAGCAGCGACCATTGTGGGGGGCCATCGACGAACAGTGGCAACCCAGTCCAAGTCTTTGTAGCGTTTATCTAGCCCAACGGCTGCAACCCAGTTACTTTCTGCTTCGCCCTGTTTTCCCTGAACCCAGAGTACGGCGGTAAGAGCTGCTCGCATATCGGCAAACTGGGGATACTTCCGCACTAGATTTCGCATCTCTCGAATCGCTGCCTCTGTTTCGCCTGTCTGGTAAAGGGCGAGGGCATAGTTTGCCCTGGCAAAGGCATAGTCCGGCACTAAACCAGCTGCTTTTTTGTAATCCTGAACTGCCTGCTCCCATTGCCCCAAACCTGCCTCTGCATTGCCGCGATTATTGTAGGCAGCCGGATCACTTGGGTCTAGCACTAACACACGGTTGTAGTCATCGATCGCCGCTGCGTACTGTCCCAAACCCTCATAAGCCGTACCCCGATTCAGATACGGGTCGGGTGCATCAGGAGCCAGCTCGATCGCCCGATTGTAATCCTGGATGGCGGACTCCAGCTTATTTTGGCTCACTCTAGCATTGCCGCGATTGCTCCAGACAGCAGGCTCGTCGGGGAAAGCTTCAAGGAGCTGAGTCCAGTAGGTTTCTGCGGCGGCAAAGTTCCCCTTGTTTGTGGCAGCAAAGGCTTTTGCTTTCAGATTAGCCAGGGATTCAGCGTTCGCAGGTTCTATGCTGGTAGATTCTACTTGAGCAACGATTAAAGCCAGAGGACTTGCCTGAACCGGGGCAAAATAGCTACACCAGAGGACGATCGACAGCAGAACTGAAAAAAGCAGGTTTCGCATCATGCCCATTATCATGCCAGGGATTGAGTTTTGTGACAAATCCTCTCGCCCCGTAGCTTACTGACTGATCAATTCTCCGCACTCAGCAGCGTTTGCACTAGCTCAAACAGTTCAGCTTCCGATCGCCCCTCAAGCTGCCGATCCTTTAAATCAATTAGCCCATGCGCGAGTTCTGCCGCCCGCTTGCGATACTGCACATGACCAGAAAGCAGATCAGTGAAAATCTCCTGCTCAATTTGCAAACGGCTGGCATCTTCAGCCAAAGGCGAACTGTAAGCCACGTTGTCCACGTCATACTTAAGCAAAAAGATCAGCGCATTGCTAAGTTGCTGGAGCTGTCGTTGCAGTTGGCGCACGTCAAAATCGAGCCGATCGAATCCCACCTCCCCTTCGATCCGCAGTTCCACGATCGGCTGATCGGCTGGGTTCATCTGCTCCTGCTGAATGGCAGTTTGCACCAACGTAATCGCTGCCTGCTCCAGTTCTTCTAGCGTTTCCTGTCCTTTCGTTTTCAATTTCAAACGAACAATCGATCGCTGATAGTAGCCGGTCTTCAGTTCTGCCTGTACGCCGCGATCGCTGATCTCCACCAAATACACGCCGCGCCGAAATCGAGATTCCTCAATATTATTTGCCTCGATCGAGCCAGGGTTAAAAATCCAGCCTTCCTGCTCGTAATTCTTGTGAATGTGTCCCAGTGCCAGGTAATCGACTCCCGCCTGTTTTAAAGGCAGCACATCTGAGTAGCGCAACGCCCCCTGATAGCGGGCAATCTGTCCCTCCATGCCGTGATGCAGCAAAAAAACAGTTTGTCCCGGACTGGGCGGTAAGTCTTGCATTGCCTGACTCATTTGCTCGATCGCCTTCGGAGCAGCCGCGCCGTACCACTGCGACCCCATCACTCGCACGCCGCAGTCCAGGTCAATATAGCCGCCGTAGCCATCTTTCCAGTGCGAATAAAGCGGTTCACCCGCTGCCACGTCTCCCGGTTCCAGCAAAATTAGCAGTTCCCAGTCCGCCAGGTAGCGGAGCCAGTTCGTCCGCGCTCCATAAGGGCGATTATCGTGGTTTCCCTCGATCGCAATAGTCGGAATCCCTGCCTGTTTCAGCTGCCGAAGACAGTGCTGCGCTTGGTTTAGCGTGGCAGGCTGAATGTTACGGTGCTCAAACAAATCACCCGCAATCACCACAAAATCGACTCGTTCTGCGATCGCATATTTTTCGAGGGCATTTTCCAATGCCAGGAAAAAATCCTGAGTTCGCGGTTTGCTGTCGTAGCGATCGAACCCCAAATGAATATCAGCTAGATGCAAAAAACGAGCCATAGTACAAATGGACGCAACTGACGTTATTGTAAGTGGTTCCCTCTAATTCTGTCTAAATTGTCTAAATATTGATTCTCAAATGGCGGTGATAAAGTGAACTCATGCTGTCGGAGTGAAATCTCTTAATTTTAAGAGGCTGGGTTATTTGTTATGAAACTCGATCGCATTACGAGCAATCCTAATGGCATGAATGGACAGCCCTGCATTCGTAACCTTCGCCTTACGGTGCGCCGGGTGATTGAGTTATTAGCGACCTATCCTAACCGGGAAGAATTACAGCAGGAGTTTCCAGAGTTAGAGGAGGAAGACATTCAGCAAGCTCTAGTTTTCGTCTCCTCCTATCTGGACGATCGTCTCCCAACCAAACTGTGAAATAAACCTCTTGTTAAATTGAGCATTTGTCGATCGCGCCCTGTTAAACAGCATTTTCTAGGACAAGGAAAATTTTGGGTTTGCGGTTTGTTGTTGGGGCGATCGAATTCTAGAGTAATATCAGCTAGATATAATGAACGAGCTATAGCACAACTGAGGATAAGAGCTTTGAATTTTAACGAGACCAATGTATTTAATAAGTTCCTGTCTTCTTACAATGCAGAACTTTTAAGTAAAGTATCTCGTCTAGATGAATTAATTGGGCGAGATCACTGGCTCTCCGTTGGCAACTATAAAGAATCTATTCTTCGTAGCCTAATTTCTAATATTCTGCCTCGAAAATATGAGGTTAGCACCGGATTTATTCTTGCTTCTAATCGGAAGGGTGAAATACTCAAATCAAGGCAAATAGATATCATTATCTGGGACTCAGCTAACTACGCTCCAATCTTCCGGGATGGAGAGTTCGTGATTGTGCCTCCTGAATCCTGTTCAGCAGTTGTCGAAGTTAAAGGTAAGTTGACAGCTAAAGAGTTACGGAAAAGTTTGTTAAATATTGACTATCTAATAAAATTTTGTTCAACCACCTATCCTGTCCATAATTATATATGTAAATACATTTTTGCATACGATATTGCAGAAACACTTAGATTTCCTGATGGCTTGTGGCAAGTAATAGCTAACAGTTACAGCAAAGATGAAATTATATCACTTGAAGAAAGAATGGAACTTTCACGTAGAAATGTTCCTGTGGGTAGCTGTTGGAATCCATTGTTTTCAGTTGATGCTATTTTTGTCCTACCTTTAGGCGCAATTAAACGCGATGTTCGGTCATTTGAAAACACATTAAAATTCTTCTTTCAAGCCTACCTTACTGCTTCTGAAACTCATAATCATACATATGCATACTTTGAGAGCGATCTCCAAGCTCACCTTGCTACAGATGGTAAGCCAGGGTTGTTGTATGCATATCAACCAGGATTATTTTCTGTAAAAAAGAACATGCACATAACTCGCACTTCACCTAAATCTTTGATGATTTTTCCATCACTTGAGCATGAGAGTATGTTTTATGAGGACATCGATAAAAATCAAATATTTGTACCCAGGATTAGTAGTTGCTAGCTCAAGACTATCTACCAAATTCTAAAAAACAGTTCTTCTAGGAAGAATAAAATGGGGCGAGTGCGAATACCCACCCCGCAAAAAAGAAACCCGATCGCCCTACAGCGAAGAACCAGAAGTCGAAGCCGCCAATTCCTCAAGCTGCTCCTGCTGATCCTGGGAAATGCAGGACTGAATCACAGTCTCCAACTCGCCTTCCAGAATAGCTGTGAGCGTAAAGTTCTGCCCTAGGCGGTGATCAGTCGCACGATTGTCCTTGTAGTTATAGGTGCGGATTTTTTCCGATCGCGATCCCGTTCCGACCTGCGATCGCCGCATCGATGTCACCGCTTCCTGCTGTTCTCGGAGCTTGATTTCGTACAGCTTTGCCCGCAGGATTTGCATGGCTCGCTCTCGGTTTTGAAGCTGCGATCGTTCCTCGGTACAAAAGATTCGGATTCCAGTGGGTTTGTGGAACAGGTCTACCGCCGTTTCAACCTTGTTCACGTTCTGTCCACCTGCACCACCCGATCGCGCCGTTGTCAGTTCAATGTCTTTCGGGTCGATCTCAACTTCCACATCATCTACTTCTGGCATCACCGCCACAGTTGCGGTTGAAGTGTGAACCCGTCCGCCTGCCTCCGTTGCCGGAACGCGCTGGACGCGATGCACCCCCGCCTCATACTTCAGCTTGCTGTAAACCTGATTGCCCTGGATCTCCAGAATCGCTTCCTTGAAGCCGCCCATATCGGCAGGGGATTCGCTCACCAGCTTGACTCGCCAGCGTTGAACGTCCGCGTAGCGTGAATACATTCTCACCAGATCGCCTGCCCAGATGCTTGCCTCATCACCGCCTGTCCCGGCACGAATTTCCAGCATGATGTTCTTGTCATCATTTGGGTCACGGGGCAGCAGGAGAACCATCAGCTGATGCTCAAGCTGATCAAGCTTTTCAGCCAGTTCTTCTACTTCCATTGTCGCCATTTCCCGCAGTTCAACATCTCCGGCGGCATCTTTTAAGATTTGTCGGGCATCCTCTAGCTCTTGCTGAGTTTGCTTCCACGTTTCAAAGGTGTTAACCGTTTCTTCCAGACCCGATCGCGCCTTCGCCACTTTCTGATATTCACCAGGATCGCGCGCAATGTCAGGGTCAGCCAGCCGCTTCGTTAACTCGTTAAAGGTCTGCTCAACCGACTTTAGTTTTTCTAATAAATAAGACTCAGCCATCGTAGCCTCCACAAGCCTATTGCCTGGATTTCTCGTTCAAATACCTGCTCAAAAAATTAAATTGCAAAAATCGTCCCTGACTTTACTTAGGTGTCAGGGGCGATCGGTAATATAAGCGAATTCCGGCTACTTTTTGTTGTCTTTCTTGTCTTCGGTGCCAGCAGTACTGTCGCTCATGCCGTACTTCCGCAGGAAGCGTTCTACACGACCCTCAGTGTCAATAATCTTCTGAGTTCCGGTATAGTAGGGGTGATTTCCAGACCACACATCAACGTGCAGTTCAGGCTTGGTCGAACCGACGGTCATCACGACTTCGCCGTTACAGTAAACCTTCGCCTCTGGATACCATTGAGGATGAATATCTTTCGCCATGATTCCAAAACCAGTAGAGATGGGCTGCTTTATCTATTTTAACGGCTTCACCTGACAAGCTTCCGCAAGAGGAAGTTAGAAAAGGATTGTTTCCTGAACCGCTTCCTAGCCCCAATCCGGGAAGGAACCAGAACCATTACAGACATTCCTTTTACGATCGGAAGTCTTCCTGTATCATAGTCCTCCAGCATTGAGGAATTTAGAAGGCAATGCAAAACCACTAATCCTCTTTCACCCCCCTTCAAGAGGAGGCAGGTCAAGCGAGAGAAGTTATCGCTTCGAGTACTGAGGAGCTTTCCGGGCTTTGTGCAGACCGTACTTCTTCCGTTCCTTCGCACGGGGATCGCGGGTGAGGTAGCCTTCAACCTTCAGGGGCTTTCGGTTTTCCGGGTCAAGCTGGCACAACGCACGAGCCACACCCAGACGGATCGAATCTGCCTGTCCGGTCAATCCGCCACCGCGAACGTTGACCAGAATATCGTATTCAGCTTCCAGTCCCAGCGTTTCCAGCGGAGCCTTTGCCACCGACAGATAGCTGGGGTTGAACTGCAAGTACAGATCGCCCGGCTTGCCGTTGATCAAAAGCTGACCGCTTCCCGGCACCAGGCGAACTCTTGCGACCGAGGATTTCCGCCGACCTGTGCCCAGATACGTGACGCGATCGGCTCTATCAGTAGCTTGCATTATTTATTCTCTCCCGGAATCGTTTTAATGTTCAAAATCTCAGGCTGCTGTGCCTGGTGGGGATGAGTGTTACCCACATACACTTTCAGCTTGGTGAAAAGCTGGCGACCAAGCGAGTTCTTAGGCAGCATTCCTTTTACAGCTTGCTCGATAATCCGTTCGGGAATGCGGTTTTGAAGCTGGTCAAACGTCTCAGTCTTCATGCCGCCCGGGCGACCCGAATGGCGGCGATAGAGTTTTTGCGATCGCTTCTTGCCAGTTACCGCTACTTTTTCCGCGTTGATCACAACAACGTAATCGCCTGTGTCCATATGGGGCGTGTAGGTCGGCTTATTCTTGCCGCGCAGCACCATTGCGATCTCAGTGGCGAGCCGTCCCAGCCGTTGGTCTGCCGCGTCTACGACATACCATTTCTGTTCAAGCGTCTCTTTTGTGGGTAGGTAGGTTTTAGTCATGGGAGATGTGGCTACAGAGGTAAAGTCTTTTTCTCAAGCTGCCCCTGGTCTAAAGCGGCAGGAAAATCTAGAGGAGTCAGTAAATTGAACTGAGGCTGGGTGTCGTACCAAATTTCAGGCGGAAAGGGAAACTCCGGATAGTCAACTCGCAGCAGGCATAAGCCTTGAGGCGGTGCAGCATACCTTACGAGGTCGCGCCTCTGCTCTATCCAGATCTGGGTGAACTCCTGCGGAGACCGATCGCCCTTACCCACCTCAACTAGCATACCGACAAGCAGGCGCACCATGCCATACAAAAAGCCGCTTGCCTGCAATTCGATCTGGATAAACGACCCGCGACGAACACATTCCGCCGCTTGAATATCAATCCAGGAATGGGGACGGCTCGACCCTGCCCGATGAAACGCTGCCAGATGGTGTCGCCCCAGCATTGGCTCCAGCGCAGCCTGCATCAACGTTTCGTCTAGTGCGCCCAGGTAGTAGTGCCAGGCAAACGGACGCACAAACAGATTCGGACGGGTTTCAGTGTAGATTGTGTAGCGGTAGCGTCTCCAGCTTGCCGAGAAGCGGGCGTGCCAGTGAGGAGGGACGATCGCCGAAGCTCGGATCGAGATATCAGCAGGCAAACGATGGTTCAAAATGTCTGCCCAACGATACCCCGGAATCCGCACAGGAGCATCAAAATGAGCCACCTGAGCCGCCGCATGAACACCGGAATCAGTTCGTCCCGCCCCATGCACGACCACTGGAAAACCCAGCACATCTCGAATCGTGTCCTCTAGCACTTCCTGCACCGATCGGTGGTTTGGCTGCCGCTGCCACCCATGAAAATGGGTTCCCAGGTATTGAATCACTAGGGCAACTCTGTGCCGATCGTCCCCAGAAAAATCCGTTTTCGATCCAGCTTTGGAGGAAGGCAACTCGCTAGAAGACATGAGGCGATCAGGTAAGCGCAATTAGGTGAGTTCGATAATTGCCATTTCGGCGTTATCGCCTCTGCGGTTAACCGTGGTAACGATACGGGTGTAACCGCCATTGCGATCGCCGTAACGCTCCTTCACCTGCTCAAACATTCGGTGGACGAGCTGCTTATCGTACATATAGCCCAGAGCTTTACGACGAGCGGCAAGCGATCCATCCTTTGCCAGAGAGATCATGCGCTCTGCTTCGCTACGAACAGCCTTTGCTCGGATCTTTGTCGTAGTAATGCGACCATGACGAATCAGCTCGGTGGTTAATGCCCGAAGGAGAGCCTTTCGCTGGTCGGCTGGCTTGCCCAACTGAGGGACTTGACAACGGTGACGCATAGTTAACAGATAGCGGTAGTTGATGAACTAAATAATGAACTAAATGAAAAACTGAATGAATTCCAGAACCTAAGTTGGTCTGGAGGATTTATCGTGCGGTAGCGTGATGCCCAGCCGATCCTGAAGTGCCTGAATCACCTCTTCAGCAGACTTCGCCCCGAAGTTTTTGATTTCAAGCAGGTCTTCCTGGGTGTAATCGAGCAGATCGGCAACCGAGTTGATTTGTGCTCGCTTCAAGCAGTTATAGGCGCGAACCGAAAGCTGGAGCTCCTCGATCGGAATCTGGTTTGCCGGATCTTCGACGCTATCATCCATATCGTCGATCGGCGCAAAGTCAATTTCCCGCAGGGGGTTAAAGAGTTCAACCAAGATATTTGATGCCTGGCTCAACGCTTCCTGAGGGGTAAAGCTGCCGTTTGTCCAGATCTCCATCAGCAGGCGATCTTTCTCCAGCGAGCCATCCGCTCTGACGCTTTCAATGGTGTAGTTGACCTTCCGTACAGGCATAAACACCGAGTCGATTTGCAGAAAATCCAGGGCAGTATTCTCGTCCCGTCCCCGCTCGATCGCCCGATAGCCTACACCCTTCTCAATGCGAAACTCCATCTCAAAGGTTGCCCCCGGAGCCAGAGTTGCAACGTATTGGTCAGGGTTGATCACCTCGGCTTCTGAGGGAAGCTCGAAGTAGGAAGCCGTTACCGTGGTGGGTCCTTCAACCCGCACCCGACCGATTTGCGGTTGGGTCGAGTAGCTTTTTAGTACGATTTCCTTCATGTTCAGCAGGATATCCAGGACATCCTCCTTCACGCCGGGAACCGTCATAAACTCATGCGTTACTCCAGCAATTCGCACCGCCGTAATTGCTGCGCCCTCCAGGTTTGACAGAAGCACACGCCGCAAAGCGTTTCCAACTGTAATCCCCTGACCTCTTTCCAGAGGTCCAATCACAAACTTGCTGTATGAGCTGCGATCGTCCTGAATAGCAGACTCAACGCACTCAACCTGAAACTGTGCCACAATCCAACCTCCCTTCTCCTTGTGCTGAGGGAAACCTGCTATCCCAACTGGCTTCCCGTGCCCTCACTCGCCCAACTCGCTCAAACTTTGGTAAAAATCTTCAGTAGAAATCCAATGAATTTCTATACGCGACGACGCTTCGGAGGACGGCAGCCGTTGTGCGGAATCGGAGTTACATCCCGAATGAGGGTAATTTCCAGCCCCGCTCCCTGAAGTGCCCGAATCGCAGTTTCCCGACCCGATCCCGGCCCACTCACCATTACTTCGATCTGGCGCATTCCCTGATCCACTGCCCGACGACCCGCACTTTCAGCTGCCGTCTGAGCTGCGAACGGAGTTCCCTTCTTTGCACCCTTGAAGCCACTAGAGCCAGAAGATGCCCAGGAAATCGCTTCGCCACCGTTGTCGGTAATCGTGACGATCGTGTTGTTAAACGTGGACTGGATATGGGCAACGCCGCTTGGAACGTTGCGCTTTTGCTTTTTAGGTCCAGTCTTTTTTTGAGGTTGTTTTGCCATGCTACCTGCCTGTCCTTATGATTTAGCCATAGAAAGCATTTATGACGCAGAAACGAGAGCCAGCTTGCAGTAGGGTAATTGCCCTTCTTACACTGTCCTTCCGGGCTGCGGCTAAACAGCACAAGAAGGGGCGATCGGAAGAAGCACTTCTCCACCCCAGCAATTCGCCACCCGTGTTTACTTCTTAGGAGCCTTCTTCTTACCTGCAACGGTACGACGACCACCACGGCGCGTCCGGGCATTGGTTCTCGTCCGCTGACCCCGCACGGGCAGCCCCAAGCGGTGACGACGACCCCGATAGGTTCCGATGTCCATCAATCGCTTGATGTTCAGACCTTCAAGCCGTCGCAGGTCACCTTCAACCTGATAATCGCCCTCAACCGTTTCCCGCAGGGAAGCCACGTCGGCATCGGAAAGATCCCGAATGCGAGTGTCTGGATTCACGCCAGTTTTGGCAAGGATTTCTTTTGAGCGGGTCAGCCCAATTCCATAGATATAGGTCAGACCAATTTCAACACGCTTTTCACGTGGAAGGTCTACTCCGGCAATTCGTGCCACGGTTCAATTCTCCAATCTTGTCTGTAACGATCGCGCTTTTAGATAACCACAAACCACTAATGAAGGGAAGCCAAATTGGATCTAATCCAACTGAAATTGAGCTAGATTACTAGCATTATCCCTGGCGTTGCTTGTGCTTCGGATTTGCACAAATTACCATGACTCTGCCGCGACGACGGATGACGCGGCACTTTTCACACATACGACGAACGGATGCCCGGACTTTCATGTCCCAAAAATCTGAAGACTACAAAAATGACATCCTATCAAATTAAAAGGATTTTGTCAATAAAATGCTTCTGCAATTGCAGAAGCCAAAAAATTTTATCTCGCTGAAACTCGCTGCGACTCTACTTCTTTCGCAGTCGATAGGTAATTCTGCCCTTCGTCAGGTCATAGGGAGTCAACTCAACCTTCACCCGATCGCCTGGCAGAATCTTAATATAGTTCCGTCTGATCTTGCCTGAGATGTGCGCCAGGACGTTAAAACCGTTATCTAAATCCACCCGAAACATCGCGTTGGGCAATGAGTCGGTGACTGTACCTTCCATCTCGATTAGGTCTTGCTTAGACAATGAGCCTTCCTCTGTTCTAAATCAACAGTTAACAGTTGTTAGGTTTATTCGATCGAGGTTAGTGCCAGGGTCAGCCCAATGTCTCGCTTCTCGCCGATCGACATCGCTACCACCAAAACACCAACGCAGCAAAATAAGAGAGCTCAATCGCTCCTCTTCTAGGCTAACAAATCTTCACGCAGTTGGATCAATCTTCAGGTTAATCCAAACACCCGTGTAGAGAATAACTTACTTTAATAGGAGAACGTTTGCACCTATAAAACTTCTATACGCCAGCCTTCAACACCTGCTCAGCCATAACCTTTATATTAGGCAAGGTTGGAGAGACGAGGTTCTAATTACCCCGAAGCTGCTGAATTTCATACTCGCCATCCACTCGCGTACAAATCGAGAGCGTGGGTTATTTGGGCTTGCCGATGTATCGAGTGCCCGCTAACCCTGCATAGTCTACGATCCAGTATTCAGGAATGCCTAAAACTGCATAATCCTTAACCTTCCGGGTGTAGTCATTCTGCCAATTGCGACTCACCACTTCTGCCACAAATTTAATGGAGCTGCCCAGCGTCAGAATGGATTGGTCAGACCAAAGCAGTTCTTGGGTTAGCTCGGAGAGAATCGCCTCCACCAAATATCCTCATGGTTCTGGAGGAATCTGCGATTTCAGTTCTTTAATCAAAGGTGGTATCTCAAACTGAACCACATCCCAAACAATGTTGAGGTTGACATCATTATATTCATGCACCAATCGATTTCGCATTCCGTTGATTTCTTGCCAAGAGATGTTCGGTAATGCCTGTTGGGTCGCGTTTGAAACTCGTCTTGCGGCTTCAGCAATGACCAATAATCGTCGAATCACTGAATCTTGAAGCTGCACGTTTGCAACGAACTCATCTTTCGAGCTTTGAGCAGTGTAAGCCAGGATCAGTTCTGCGGATTGCAGCATATCAAGCAGAAATTGAAGATCCCGTTGCATAAATTACCTGGGCAGAGGAAAGGATTTCGTAACGACGTAAGTAGTTGCGGCTGGTTTCAATCCCCTGACGGGTAATCAGGTCAACTTCTCGACAAAAAATGGTTTGTAACTCTGCTTCCATCAGGTCTAAGGTACGGAAAGTAGGGTGAGCATCTGGATGGAATTGCACCATTACATCAATATCGCTGTCGGGTCGGAAGTCATTGCGCACGACAGAGCCAAACAGGGCGAGTTCCGTGACCTGCCATTTGTGACAAAACTCAGCAATTTTCTCCATTGGTAGTTCGATCGCCCTAATCGTCATGTCAGTTCTACCCCCAAGGCTTCTAACTGCTGATTTATCCGGGTTACTGCCGTCGCTTCATCAGTTCCGATCGCCCGTTCTACTCCTGTTTTAGCAATTTCTAGCAGTTGTTTCGACTGCGCCCGCTTTTGGTGAGAGGCTTCAACCTTGCTTCTAATTTTTTGTTGGACGGAATCAGGCGCTTCCCAAACTAAAAATTAAGCAATTTCGTTGGGATATAGCTCAATCAGCTCGGATGACCCTTTGAAATGCTTTTCAACCAATAGCTTGCCAATAATGCTATTAAGGTAAATCGACAGGTAAACCGGATTCGAGTAAATCAGTTCTCAAAATCGTGACATGGTTATCTGGTAAAGCTTCTTGCTCGTAAAGGTAAGGCGCACACCGTCCAACGATTGAGATAACCGGACGGAGATAACCTGTGCAACTTAATGGATAGCTCATACTCCGTTCCGGTTCAGCGATTTGTTATATACCTCCTTCCCGGAGCCACGCTCTTGCGCTAAATCCCCTAACCGCATATGCAACAAAGGGAACGGCTTGCCCATGCTATCCAGCTCCGAACGCCCTTCCACTTCAAACCCCATTCGCAGATAAAACCCTACTGCCTGCTCATTTTGCTCGTTCACATCAACTTTTGTAGCACCAAGTGTCCTGACAGCATATTTAAGCAGCTGGCATCCAATTCCCTTTCCACGCCATGATGGGTCAATGAACAACATCTCGACTTTGCTCTCAACCACGCCGATGAAGCCAACAACTTGACCTTGGTCATTTCGCACGCAGTCCAACTTTGCCACGTGGGGAAGCGCATCGAGCACTAGCGGTTTGAATAACTGAATGTCTGCTTCTGAGAGGAAATAGTGTGTTGCGCGCACAGAGGCTTCCCACACTTCAACTACTCGCCGAAAGTCTGCGGAAGATACTGGGGAAATTCCTTCTTGCAGTTGCATCATTCTCTAAGCTCTTGTCTTCTTTGGCAACATGTAAATTCTGGCCCTATAACGTTCCTGGTCAGCGGTTGCCAGCGTCTTTGAAACTCGGCAGGTGACTTGAGCAAATCCGCTGCACCAGGGTTGTTAGACCTCGTTTTAGATTTCAATCATCCTCAAGTTCCGCCTGACGATCAACATGGCGTTCCAGGTCTTCAAGAGTCTCCCATTCATTGATAACCGCTCCATCTTTGTCGCGTACTTGTAGTTTGGCACCGCCTTTGTAGGCCATGATAATTTGATACATGATATCGATGCTGTCGGCGACGGACTTCTGCGGGTCAATTCCGTATTTGTCCTTGAAGCGTTCGAGTTGTGCAGCGAATTGACCAAACGCAGTGACGGTGCGCCCACTAGAAGGATCTGGTTTGAATTCGCCTTTTGGCAACATCAGAACTCCGAATTCGGGTTCATATTCAATATTGACCCCCCATTGTTTGCGCAGTTCATCGATCAATATGTTTGCACCTTCTTTCTGCGCCTCGAAGCGTTGAAACCTATTCTTGGTTCGATTTCTGAGTCGCTGAAGCCCTTCGGCATTGAGCAGATTGTCGGTTGGTACCTGTACTGAAATCGACTTCCTCGGTTTGCTTGAATCTTCTATGGAGTCAAGGAAAGTTTGAATGACCTCCCAGTAGGTTATTTCAGTGCTTGCATCGTAAATGGCGAGAACGACGGGCTCCCAAAAACGATTCCAATGTTCGATGTGCGTAGATCGGATTGGGAATGAGATGTTTTTCCCATCCTTCGCAAGGTAGCGTTCCAGATTGTCTGTTCCCTTAGATTGAATTAAGAATGACCAGGGCGTGGCGGTTCCGTTATCGAAAATCCGAATAAGGACATCCTCTCCATAGTCTTGGTTGAGATCTTCAGACGACCAACCGGCTCTTGCAAACACCTGATGAAGTTGCGCGCGAGCAAGGTCTTCGATGATGTGTTCTCGTGGTCGCTTGGGCATGTCAGGAATTGTTCCAGAGGTCTAACTATGTTCTAGAGGTCGGGTAAAAGAGAAGGTTTTAGATATGTCCTTCTCCCTCCCCTCAGAACCGTGCATACAACTTTCACTGTACACGGCTCAAGCAATCTCTATTGCTCACCGATGTAGCTGT
>NZ_JAMPKZ010000003.1:0-451744 GCF_039962215.1 Leptolyngbya sp. ST-U4 | reverse complement strand
GGTCAGTGCTGGTTTGATAGCGAGTTTTGAGTTCCTCACTACTGAGATGTTTTTCCAGTGTCAGTGTACGTGCCATGCTCCTATTTTATAGTGTTACTGCTTAGCCGGATTTCGTATGAAGCAGATGGCATTTTTGGTTAAAGCTTTTCTGACGCTGTTTGTGGTGATTGATCCGGTCGGGCTAACGCCGATCTTTATTACGCTGGCTGGCAAGTATTCGGCGGCTCAGCAAGTTCGGATTGCCCGTCAAGCAGTGTTAGTCGCTGGGGTAATTCTGCTCGTGTTTGCGCTGGTTGGCAACTGGCTACTGCGCTATCTGGGGATCACGATCGAGGCATTTCAGGTAGCGGCGGGGCTGCTGCTGCTCAAGATTGCGCTAGACATGGTATTTGCCCATCGGGAGCGCGAGACGGAAGAGGAAGAGCAGGAGGCACAGCTCAGGGAAGATATCAGCGTTTTTCCGCTGGCGATTCCGCTGTTGGCAGGACCGGGAACTCTGGCAAGCGTTTTGATTTTAACGAACGATCGGAGTGTGCAAAATCATAGTTTTGGTGTGGTAGTGATTCTGGCGATCGCCGCCTTTGTGCTTTTCATTGCCTACACGCTCTTTTGTCTATCAAAGCAGCTTGCTAAAATGCTAGGGCAAACCGGGGTTAATGTCGTAACCCGCGTCCTAGGAATTTTGCTTGCTGCTTTAGCGGTGCAATACATTACTGACGGCGCAACGGCTGCAATCAAAATGGCAATGGTTCGTTAAAGATTAGGCATCCCTATGTTTATTACCCTCATTGCGGACTACGGAACCGGAGATCCTGCCTTTGCAGAAGTTAAGCAGCGGTTGCTGATGGCACTGCCTCAAGCGCAAATACACGATCTTTCCGTGCCGCCCTTTAGCACCCTGGCGACCGGATTTTGGATTGCTCAGCTTGGACTCAATCCTGGCTCAGCGAATCGCCTGATTTATCACAACTGCGCTCCCCGGCAGGATGATCCCGAAGCCCGACGCGACAACGAAGGCGAAGGCTTAACCTATGCGTTGCTGCCCAACGGGGTGAAAGTGGTCGGCGTGAATGCGGGGTATACACTGTCGTTTATCAAGTCGCAGGCAAAGGGATTACATACGGTAGATGTGTCGCGGGGCGGTTCTCAGTTTCGATCGCGGGATGTGTTTCCGCCTGCGGCTGCGGCAATTGCTCAGGATGATTTGAGCGTGTTAGGCGATGTGCTGAAACCCGATCAAATTCCCGATGTGCCGTTCGATCGCATTGCCTGGATTGACGGCTACGGCAACATTAAAACCACGATCCCCGCAGACACAATTTCGCTACCCACCGAGACCAAAATTGCGATTCGACTTGGCGATGTGGTGAGCGATGCAATCTATTCAGACGGCAGTTTCCGCGTTCCCGAAGGTACGCTTGCGTTTGCACCAGGTAGCTCTGGCTGGAAAACAGTAGAGGGTAGAACGCTGCGCTGGATGGAGCTGTTCCTGCGGGGTGGAAGTGCCTGGGAGCGGTTTGGCAGACCAAGAGTAAATCAGAAGATCGCGCTGTTGGGTTGACCCTCCTCATCTCCCAGCCCCTTTTCGCTTCTACCGGGTTTTCTCTTTTACAGCGAGACGAAGGAGAGCCGGAGCCGTTTAGCGTTTTGTAAGCACCATTTGTGAGCACCAGGAGTTTGGACTGACCAAGGAGTTTGTACAAGCAATTTGTGCTCACTTCAATCTCTTGCGCTTACCTTATGCTTATGTGCCTACCTTGTGCTTACAAGGATTCAATCAGGATAAATCACATCAATCTCGCGCTGTACCGAGAGCCGCTGCCGATCGACTGCCGACAAAATTGCATTAGTGACGCGATCGGACGAAAGGCACCGACAAACCAGCTCTGCCACGTCTCCGCGGGTGATTGACCCAGCGATCGTGTGATCCGGGGTTAAAATGCCCGACCCTGAAGGTGGCTCGGAGAGCAGTCCGCCCGGTCGAATAATTGTGTAGGTTAAACCGCTTTTGAGCAGGTGCTGTTCTGCCTGGTCTTTTTCGGCAAGCACAGGTCCGAGTGCCTCCAGCACATGAGGCGGCAGAGCTACTTTGCTTTTACCTGCGCCGATCGACGTAATCAGAATAAATTTTTGAACGTTAGCTTTGATGGCAGCATCAATCAAGTTTTTGTTGCCTAAATAGTCCGATCGCTGTCCTTCCGGGGGTTGACCGCCGATCGTGCTAATTACGGCACTGATGGGCTGATTCAGCATCGCGGCTTCTATCTCTGCCGGATTGAGGGCATCTCCCATGACCGTCTTGATCCCCAAAGCTTCAAGCTGAACCTGAGCGGCAGATGATCGCAACAGGGCGACGACAGGTTGGGATTGCTTCGCTAATCGTTGGGCAACTTCCCGCCCGACTCCTCGACTTGCCCCCGCCAAAAACACAGCACCAGACGTAGCACCAGACATCGTTTAATCTCCTCGCGACTCACACTATCCCTAATCTACCGAATTTTTACCGTTAAATCGGCAATGTAAACTCCGGGTAAACCCCTTGCGCTGCCTTTTTTCTCTCTCTTTAGATGGATTAAGCGATCGTAAGGATATGGATACCCTCCAAGCAGGGGCTTAAGGGACTAAAACACTAGGCTCTTATTGGTTATTCAAAACTAAACCCCGTTCTGACCTCTGCTGCATCAGGCAATTGTGAGATCCCGTGTTTAACTACCTTCCACCGCTCAACGAGCATAACCTCCCTTATCCTGATCCCATCCATCCGATCGTCATCCATTTTGTGATCGCGATGGTGTACTTTGCTGTTCTTTGCGATTTCATCGCTTATTTCAACAAAAACTCTCGCTTGTATGAAGTGAGTTGGTGGAATTTAGCCTTTGCAACCGTCTCTATTTTTATTGCCGTTATTTTTGGTTCGATCGAGGCAGGTTTGGCAGAACCCTATGCCGCATCTGCTTCAACGCTCAACGCTCACACTGTTTTGGGATGGACGCTTCCGGCGATTTTGTCAGGAATTACTGGATGGCGTTATGTGCTGCGGCTGCAAAATAAACCCAAATTGCCTGTTGCTTATATGGGAGCAAGCGTCGTGCTGTTTGCCCTAGTCACGGTTCAGGCTTACCTGGGAACGCTGCTCGCCTGGGTGTATGGCTTGCACTCGGTTCCTGTTGTGGATGCGATTCGAGGAGGGCTAACATGAATCCCGAACTGCTTCAACAGTGGGGCGATCGGATTGGCATCAACGGTTTGCCCTACCCCGTTCCACTTCATCCGCTGTTTGTTCACCTGACGCTGGGGCTGTTTATAGTAGCGATCGCTTTTGATATTGTCGCTGCGCTATTTCCGGTGGAAAAGCCTGTGTTTAAGTGGCTCGCAATTCCGGCAACGCGATCGGGCTTGTTTGATGTCGGCTGGTACAACATGATCGCTGCTGCAATTATCACCTTCTTTACCGTGACTGCAGGCTTTTTTGAAATTTCCCTGGCAGTGCCGCTCGCCGACGTGAAAAGCACCTGGGGCTTTCAGGCGCTCGAAACCATGATCGCCCACGGGTTTGGTGGGGTCACAATCCTATCATTGATTGTTGGCATGACTGTTTGGCGGGGCTTTCAACGTTTCCGCTGGCGCAAAGATATGGCTCGACAGGTGCAGTGGAGCTATTTGCTAGTGGGGCTACTGGTCTTTGGCTTGATGTTTATTCAGGGAACGCTGGGCGCGCACTTGGGCGGTGAATTTGGGATTCACGTTACGGCAGATCAAATGCTGCACCTGGGAATCGATCCCAACAACATTGAACCCTCTGAGCTACTGGGTCTCTAGTTGGTTTTCTAACCGGTTCTCTGATTGGTTTTCTAATTGCTTTTCTAACTGGCTCTTTAAATTGTCTAAGTCGGTTTCGGTTTTCTTTTGCGATCGATTGCCCACGGGTAGGAAGATATGAAACTCCGCGCAGTGATTACCATCACGATTTACTCCATTCTAGTTATCCTGTTTAGCTTCTGGATGGCAAAGCAGTCCTATTCCTGGTTGCCGCCCGAAGCTTCGGCAGAGTCGAAACTGACAGACGATTTGTTCAGCCTGTTTACCGGACTGGGAACCGCCGTTTATTTCGGCACAATGGGACCGTTCCTTTACTCGCTGATTTTCCACCGGGCGGGTAAGTATGACATGGAAGATGGTCCGCACATTGAGGGTAATAACATTCTGGAGATTACCTGGACGGCAACGCCCCTGCTGATCGTGCTCATGCTCGCAGCCATTAGCTATCGCACCTACGAGAAGATGGCGATCGGTGGTCCAATGGAGCTGGTGCATTTGCATGTGCCACAAGTTGTCGAGCCTGCCTACGCGGAACCCTTCGATAGCACCCCACAGCAGCAAATTCAGGAAGCCGTTGAAACCGAACCCATTGAAAATATTGAAGTGACGGCGCGGCAGTGGTCTTGGACTTTCTATTACCCGAAAGAGAAGGTCACCAGCACCGAGCTTCACCTTCCGGTCGATCGACGGGCAAAATTTACGCTGCGCTCTGAAGATGTGCTGCACGGCTTTTATATTCCGGCGTTTCGGGTGGGGCAATACGTGGTTCCCAATCAAGAAATTGAGTACGAATTGACTCCCATCAAAACCGGAACCTATCGCCTGCGAGACTCGATGCACAGCGGCACTTACTTTGCCTCAAACCAGGCAGATGTTGTCGTCCAGCCTCTGGATGAATACAAGCGATGGCTTGCCGATGCAGCTGCCCAAACCCCCAGCTCAGCCTTTAACCAGGCGGTCTACGAGTACAGCCAATCTAACGAGCCGGGCGCAGGCAACACGAAAGATAAAGTTGCCATTCGCGGCTGGGAAACGATTCCCCCTGCCCCACCCCCCGTTGTCAACTTCTCCCCCAAACACTCCCCAGATAGCCCTGCCACCGGAGGCAATGCTGCGATCGGACAGACGACTCAATCGGCCTCTCGCCAAGTCCCTGATCCCTCTACCCGCAACTAACCCGCGATCGCAATCCGAAGCGACTGATCCACAGAAACGCGAGCGAAACCCTCCCCAACTTCTTCCCACCCCCTGTTATCCACAGAACCCATGACCAACATCTCCATTGACCCCACTGAGCTGACCCGTGGACAGCCCTACCCTGGCGCACCGGATAACTGGAAGCGATTTTTTACCTTTAGCACCGATCACAAAGTCATTGGCATTCAGTACATCGTCACGTCCTTCTTTTTCTTTTTGGTGGGCGGCGCGTTTGCGATGATTATGCGAAGTGAGCTGATCACGCCAGAAGCCGATCTGGTTGATCGCACCGTATATAACGCGCTATTTACGATGCACGGTTCGCTAATGATCTTTTTCTGGACGTTTCCGGTCCTGGTGGGGCTGGGAAATTATCTGGTGCCGCTGATGATTGGGGCGCGAGACATGGCATTCCCCCGACTGAACGCCGTTTCCTTTTGGATGGTGCCAATCGCCGGATTTTTGATGCTGGCAAGCTTTCTGATTCCCGGAGGTCCGGCTCAGTCGGGCTGGTGGTCTTATCCGCCGGTGAGCTTGCAGAATCCGACCGGGAATTTGATCAACGGACAGGTGATCTGGATTCTGGCGGTGGCGATTAACGGCGTGTCCTCGATTATGGGCGCGGTGAATTTCGTTACGACGATTTTCAAAATGCGTGCCCCTGGCATGACCTGGTTTAGAATGCCTGCGTTTTGCTGGGCAGTGCTGGCGGCACAGTTGATTCAGCTTTATGGACTGCCTGCTTTGACCGGGGGTGCGGTGATGCTGCTGCTGGATCTAACGATCGGCACGAGTTTCTTTACGCCAGAGCGCGGGGGAAATCCGATCGTCTATCAGCACTTCTTCTGGTTTTATTCCCATCCGGCAGTGTATGTGATGGTGCTTCCCGCCTTTGGGATGTTTTCAGAAATTCTGCCGGTTCATGCCAGGAAACCGCTGTTTGGTTATCGGGTGATTGCGGCTTCGTCGATCGTCATTACCCTGATTAGCGGCTGCGTCTGGGTCCATCATATGTTTGCCAGCGCAACGCCCCCCTGGATGCGGATGTTTTTCATGGTGACCACGATGCTGGTTGCAGTGCCGTCTGGAATCAAGGTGTTTGGCTGGGTGGCAACGATCTGGGGCGGCAAGATCCGATTCACGACACCAATGCTGTTTGCGCTGGGTGGCATTAGCAACTGGGTCTTCGCAGGCATCACTGGAATCTTCCTCGGATCAGTTCCGATCGATCTCCACGTTCACAATACCTATTTTGTTGTCGGTCACTTTCACTATGTGTTGTACGGAACGATCGTCATGGGTATCTACGCAGGTATCTATCACTGGTTCCCCAAAATGACCGGACGAATGTATTACGAAGGGCTTGGAAAGCTGCACTTTGCCCTCACCTACATTGGAACTCAGCTTATCTTTTTGCCGATGCACCCGCTCGGACTCCAGGGAATGCCGCGCCGCGTTGCGTCCTATGATCCAGAGTTTGCCTTCTGGAATGTGGTAGCAAGCATTGGCGGATTTATTTTGGGAATGTCAGTGTTGCCCTTCCTGCTTAACATTGTGAGTGCCTGGATTCGGGGCGAAAAGGCGGGAAATAATCCCTGGCGGGCATACGGTTTAGAGTGGCTAACGACCTCGCCGCCCCCCGTCGAGAACTTTGAGGAAATTCCGGTGGTGGTGTCTGGTCCTTACGGCTACGGCAGAAATCAGCCGCTCGTGGCAAATCAGTCTTTGTTAGGGACGATCGAATCTCCAGAGCCAGCGCAGTAGGTATAGCTGTAGGTATAAGCAATAGGTCAAATCGGTTGAGCGGGTCGAGCAGGTCGAACACGGAGAGCAAACAATGACAGCAGAACGAGCCATTGCACAGGATATCGAATCAGAAGTCCGGCATGAGCAGGAGCATGACGAAGCAGGCAATAGTAAATTCGGCTTCATTGTGTTTCTGCTGTCGGAAAGCGTAATTTTCATCAGCTTTTTTGTCGGCTACGCGATTTTCAAAACCACTCCTGTCGGGGATTGGTATCCCCCTGGCGTGACGGGAATCGAAACCAGAGAGCCGCTAATTAACACGATCGTCCTAGTCTCCAGCAGTTTCGTCATTTATGTCGCAGAACGATATTTACACGATAAAAAGCTGTGGGGCTTTCGCATCTTTATGCTGATCACGATGCTGATGGGCGGCTATTTTCTCTATGGTCAGGCAGTGGAATGGAGCGGGTTGCCCTTTACTGTTCAGTCGGGCATCTTTGGCGGTATGTTCTACATGCTCACCGGGTTTCACGGCTTACACGTTCTCACAGGCATCATTCTACAAACCACAATGCTGCGGCGATCGTTTGTCCCTGGCAATTACGACAATGGTTATTTTGGTGTAGAAGCAACGTCGCTGTTTTGGCACTTTGTCGATGTGATTTGGATTGTGTTGTACATCCTGATTTATGTGTGGCAGTAGGGAGAAATCATGATTATTGACGATCAGGTTTATGACGTAATTATTATTGGCACAGGTGCGGGTGGCGGAACACTGGCGCGAAAGCTAGCTCCCACGGGAAAGAAGATTCTCATCCTGGAGCGGGGTGAACTGATTTATCGGGAAAGCTCGGAGCTAACCGGTACAGAGGTGTTTAAGAAAGAGCAATATCACGCCCCGGAACCCTGGTTTGACAAAGCCGGAGAGCCGTTTTATCCGCAGACGAAATACGGAGTGGGTGGCAATACCAAGCTTTGGTACGGCGTGCTGATGCGAATGCGCGAACGCGACTTTGAAGCCGTTCCCCATCAAGACGGGCTTTCGCCAGAGTGGGCACTGAAATACGCGGATTTTGAGCCTTACTACACCGAAGCCGAAAAGCTGTATCAGGTTCACGGGCGATCGGGCGAAGACCCCACCGAACCGCACCACAGCGAAGCCTATCCCTGTGCAGAAGTGGCCCATGAGCCGTTCCTTCAGCCCCTATTCGATACGCTTTCCAAGCAGGGATTGCATCCGGCGCATTTGCCGATCGGATTAGGCGATCAGGGCAGAACGGACTCAGAAGATACAGGTGTTACGCCCGCCCTCAAATCGGACAATGTGACGCTAAAAACCTCGGCGAACGTCCTCTGGCTTCATACCAATCCGTCTGGGACGGAAATTAAGGCAGTTCAGGCGAAGATTGGCGATCAAACGTTTCTGTTTATGGGTCATCTTGTGGTGCTTGCCTGCGGCGCGATTAATTCAGCGGCACTGCTGCTGCGATCGGCAAACGAAAAGCATCCCAAAGGCATTGCCAACGGCTCAGATCAGGTGGGGCGCAATCTGATGAAGCAGCTTTTGTCGGTGGTGGTGCAGGTGACTTCAACCGCAAACTCAGGAATGTTTCCCCGCACGATCGGCATCAACGATTTTTACGGGGGTGACGATAACTTTCACTATCCGATGGGGCACATTCAAAACTCCGGCGGCATCTTCCAGGACGTGCTGTTCTCCGAAGCTCCACCGATTTTATCGGGACTGTCCCGTTTCTTCCCCAACTTTGGCTTGCGGCAGCTCGCCACGCACTCGATCGGCTGGTGGATGCAAACAGAGGATTTGCCGAATTCCAACAATCGCATTTACTACCTTAACGATCGAATGCGGGTAGAATACGAGCCGAATAACGTGGAAGCACACGATCGCCTGGTGTACAAATGGTTTGATGTGCTCAAGAGCGTGGAATCTGCCCAGCCTTCTATGTTTAATCGTGGCGCAACTCATCCCCGCAGCGATATGCCGATGTCGGTCGTTGCCCATCAGTGTGGAACTTGTCGCTTTGGCACTGATCCAGAGACTTCGGTGCTGGATCTCAACTGCCGCGCCCATGAGGTCGATAATCTCTATGTCGTAGACAGCAGCTTTTTCCCGTCCAACACCAGCGTCAGTCCGGCGTTAACCGTGATGGCAAATGCGCTGCGCGTCGGGGAGCATCTGATCGATCGATTGGGATAGGGCTTGAGCTTGAGGATTTGCTGACGAGCCTGCGGAGGATGGGTTAGGCATCGCCGGAATGCATCCCCTTGATCTGCCGGATTGATGTGCTACGCTGCGTTAGCTCATCCTTCAACTCCTATCTTGCTGGGGATTACAAACTCGTAGAAATCGGTAAAATCTCTTTATCTAGCCCTGATCAATCCTCATTTATCTATCTGCGAGTCTGAAGCCATGCCCGGTATGCCCCTTTTGCCTGACCATGCTCAAGCGCAATTCTTTCGTCAGCTTCAGTTGCAGCTTCGCGATCGATGGCAGGCGATCGAGCATTCCGAAGAAGGCGACTGCGACATCTTGGTGATTCCGTCGCTCAGTCTAGATCAGCAAGAGCTGCACAAGATCAAAGGCGTGTATCACTACGAAGAGCGGCTGCTGTTTTCTCTGATTCGGCTGCGCCATCCCCGTACCCGACTGATCTACGTCACCTCTCAGCCGATTCACCCCAGCGTCATCGAATACTATTTGCAGCTTCTCCCCGGCATTCCCTTTTCCCACGCCCGCGAACGGCTGGTGCTGCTCTGCACCTACGATGCTTCCCCTAAACCCCTAACCCAAAAAATTCTGGAGCGTCCCCGCCTGCTGGCTCGACTTCAGGGCGCGATTCGGCGCGATCGGGCCTATATGACGTGCTTTAACTCCACAAATCTGGAGCGTGAGTTGTCGGTCAAGCTGGGTGTGCCGTTGCTGGCAGTCGATCCCGATTTGCTTTACTGGGGCACGAAAAGCGGTAGCCGCGAAATTTTCAAAGAGGCAGAAATTCCTTTCCCAGACGGCAGCGATCTGGTCTGGAGTAGCGAAGACTTAGCTGCCGCCGCCGCCGACCTTTGGGAACGCCAGTCCCACCTGAAGCGAATTGTGGTCAAGCTGAACGAAGGCTTTTCCGGCGGGGGAAACGCGCTACTCGATTTGCGTCCCTTAGAAAACATGGCTCCTGGCTCGGCTTCAACCCGTGAGCGCACTCAGGCGATCGCCGATCGGTTGCCCAAACTCAGCTTTCAGTGCGAAACCGACTGGGAAAACTACAGCCGCCAAATTCCCGAACTGGGAGCGATCGTCGAAGCGTTTGTGGAAGGCAACGAAAAGCGATCGCCCAGCGTCCAGGGACGAATCACCCCCCACGCCGAAGTCGAAATTCTTTCCACTCACGATCAAATTCTGGGCGGACCCGATGGGCAAGTGTTTCTCGGCTGTAGTTTTCCCGCGGATGATGCCTATCGCCTACAGCTTCAGGAATACGGCATGCGCGTCGGTGAGGTTCTCGCCCGCAAAGGCGCACTGGAGCGATACGGCCTCGACTTTATCGCCGTGCATCAGCCCGAAAATGTTCAGCAGCCCTGGGACTTGCAGGCGATCGAAATTAACCTGCGCAAAGGCGGCACGACTCACCCCTTTATGACGCTCAAGCTGCTGACCTACGGCGTTTACGACGAAAAAACCGGACTCTTTTTCAGTCAGCAGGGCAAACCCAAATACTACATCGCCACCGACAACCTCTATAGCAAGCAATACCACGGACTGCTGCCCCGTGACCTGATGGACATCATCGCCCAGCACCATCTCCACTTCAACAGCACCACGGAGACTGGAACCGTTTTTCACCTGATCGGCTGCCTCTCGGAATTCGGCAAACTTGGCGTGACCAGTATTGGCAACTCGCCGGAAGAAGCACAGGAGATTTACGATCGGGTGATTGATGCGCTGGATAAGGAAACGCAGTGTGGGGATGAGGGGTAATCCGTTTTCAAAAAATCCTGATCGCCCGGAACCTTTCTTGAAAACTGATCGTCAGAGCTGTCGGGTGTGCGGTAATTGCTCCCCCTAGTTCGTGTATGGCAGTTCAAACGCAGGTTTGAATTTCCGGCGGGACAAGTCCTTTCGCGAGGGCTGCTCTGGCGAGATTGTCCTGCACTGACCGAATCTGTGGAGGAAGGAAAGATGCTAATTCGTGAGCTGGTTCATCAGGCTTTGGCAACGGGTTATCTGAGCGTGATGGCAGAAAATAAGCTGCGATCGCTGCTGCAAAGCAAGTATGAGCATGAAGATTTGTGTGCTTTCATGCAGCTTCAGAAGGCGGCGATGGAGGGTTTGGTCAAGCAGGAATCTCGCGATCGAATTCAGGCTTGTGACTAGTTGCCAATAGGTCGAAGGTCATTTGTCTGTAGGATAACGGCATCACCCCGGCGAACGGTCAGGGTAGTCGCTTTCGTTTGCCGTGCAGTGCTGTCTACAGCTTCGATCGGGCTTTGCAAGCTGTAGAAATAATCTCCGTTTTGCCAGCCGATCGCGCAGATTCCATCGCGGCAGCTCATGCGTCCGCCCTGAAGTTGCAGGCATTCGTTCTGGCGGTTGCAGCCATTGTAGGTGAGATCGCCCGTGTTGTTCACGCCTGACCAGGACTGAATATTGCCTACCGTAATGGTCCATTCGCCGTTCGTGAGGGTGTAACGATCAGCGGATTGGGCGGGAGGTGTGCCGGAGGTGGCATCTGGATCAATGCGCTCCATCCGGCTGATTAACAGGGCGGGGCGGCTGTTGCCACAGGGTTCTGCACTCTCGCAATCGCTGACTGAAACAGGTTCATAGAAAAACCGCACGCGCTGGTTTAAAAAGCTGGTTTGCTCACACACTTCAAAGGTTGCACCCAGCCGACGGGTCGTGCCGCGATCGTCTTGCATTGTCAGATAACACATTAAGTCGCCTGCGACCATTTCTTGAACCGTGCCCGTGCTGGGTAGCGTTGAAGTTTGAAAGATGTCTACGGTTTGCGGAGTGGCTTGAGCCACAGGTGAAGGGGCAGAAGCTGCGGTCGGCTCAGGTTTTGTGGAAGGCGCAGAAGGGGCACTCGCCCCAGCAGATAAGGTCTGGACAGGTTGTGAGGTGACTGGCTCAGTCGATCGTCCGTGGGATTGTAGCCCGACTGCCAGACTAATTAATCCTCCACTAAAGATTGACGCTCCCAGAAGAACTGGCATAAACCGCTTTGAAGACGACTCAGGATGGTGTGACATAAGATGCTGTGACGATGCCTTAACAAGTTTGAACAGGAGTAGTGCAGCTCAGCATGGCTACCGATTCGCAGCGATCAATTCCAGAATTCTACTAGGGTCAGCGATAAAGCAGCTGAAGCAGCAAGGGCTGGTTTAACCAGATGTTTGGTTTGACTAGATGTTTAGAGAGTCCTAACGCTTACCCAAACCCCCTTTTGCATGAGAAGCCATAGGAAGTGAATCGACCATTGGCAATACCTCTTTAGGCTGAGTCTGAGCGTACCCATCAAGTGATATATCTACCCTGTATCGATCAGTTTATTTTTGCCGTATTTTGCCTATGAAAAGTCAATTTCTCCAAAGTACTACCGTAGAAGGGGCACAAGTTGTTCTTCCAGGTTTAATTCGCCAAACTCGGCAGTGTTTAGGGCTAACTCAGACTCAATTTGCTGCAAAGTTAGGCGTTTCATTTTTGAGCGTCAATCGCTGGGAGAACGGACATCATCAGCCGTTGCCGATCGTCCTAAAACAAATTGAGGCATTGCTGCATGAAATGGGGGCAGAAGGGCAGGATCTGCTGAAGCAGTATTACGCGAGAATTGCGGGTCTCAATATCAGTGATTAGCATGGAAAAAAGTTGGGCATTGAAGCGATCCCAGCATTCTTTCAGCTCTTCACTTTCGGTGCTCTAGTTCGTGCCTGTTTTCGCTGCGGCTTGAAACGCTGTGCAGCCTTCAGACTCAGCTACAGCTCTTATTGAAAAATAATTCTTCAAAAATAGTTTAGTTTCAACACTCCTCATCGCATTCAACTCTATATCAACTTTATAAATCTAAATTTTAGAGACTTTGATCTTGCCCAAGTGCGACCAGCATGACTGATTCCCTGAACAATTCTGCCAGACAAACCGCTATTCAAGCATCGCTCCAGCCGCCAACAGAATCGTTGACCGATGTTGGAATCGTTTTGCAGTGGGCAGATGGTCTTTGTTTTCCGACTGGGCACTGGAGCCGATTCAATGTTGGTTCTGAGCTTTTGTTTGCAGCCAGTCAGCTTCAGGAAAATCAAGCTGTTCCTTATGCGATCGTCACGACGTTGGCCCCGATTTATCCGATCAATCAACTAACTAATCAATCAACTAATCAATCAACTAATCAACAGATTGATCAGCTCATTGATCAGCTCATCGATCGCTCAATCCATCAGCAAGCTCTCCAAGCCAGGTTCCAGCGACCCATCCCCAAATCCATCGACGCCAGAGCCGTCATCCCCCCCATCCTTGACCTCATCTGCTCCTCGCCACTCCCGCAAAGCAACTAACTCCACCCTCAACCCCTCAACCCCTCAACCCCTCAACCCCTCCTCCAAAATGCTGCAAACCCGTCAGGGCAACAACTCCTTTTACGCCACGATCGCGCTTGCCCTTGCCATTTCAGCCACGCTGCTCTACCCGGGACTGGCGCAAAATTTATTGAATGCGACTGGATTCATTCCGCACGGTCACTGCTATCTGTGGAAGCCGGAGCTGGTTTGGCTGCACGTTAGCACAGACACAATCATTGGCGTGTGCTATGTGTCAATTTCCTCGACGCTAGCTTACCTGGTTTATCGAACGCGGAAGGAAATCCCTTTTCACTGGATGTTTCTGGTGTTTGGGGCGTTTATTATTGCCTGTGGCACAACGCACTTTGTGGAGGTCATCACGCTCTGGCATCCTATCTACTGGCTATCGGGTGACGTGAAGCTGATTACTGCGCTGGCTTCGGTCTCTGCTGCGCTAACGCTGCCGCCACTGGTTCCCAAGGTGGAGGGTTTGCTGGCAACACTGAAGCTGGCAGAAGAACGTCGTCAGCAGCTTGAACTGGCAAAACAGAGCGACGAAGAGCAAACCTGGCTCAAGACCAACGTGGCAGACCTGACCCGAATGCTGCAAGGACAGCGCAATCTAACCAACGCTGCTTCCCTGATCCTGACGCGGATCTGTTCGCTCTTAGAGGCTCAGCAGGGCGTGTTTTATTGGCTTGATCGCAGTGCCAACCCTCCGATGCTGGAGCAACTCAGCCAATATGCAACGCCAGAATCAGCTCAGTTAAAGCCTCGCTTGCATTTAGGGGAAGGCTTGATCGGGCAATGCGCGATCGATCAAAAACCGTATTTGCTCAGCAATGTGCCCAGCGAGTATGTGCGAATCGGGTCGGGCTTGGGCGATGCGGCTCCGCGTCATTTGATCGTGCTGCCAATTTTGTTTGAAACGCAGGTGGTGGCAGTGATCGAGCTGGCTTCGCTAAAGCCGTTTAGCGAATTGTCGTTCCAGTTTCTGAATGAATCCTGTGATTTGCTCGGTGTGGTGCTGACAACGATCGCCGCAACGGCTCGCACCACAGACTTACTGATGCAATCCCAGTCGTTAACCGAGGAACTTCAGCAGCAGCAAGCTGAACTCCAGGAAACCAACTGCCGCCTAGAAGAACAGGCAAACGAACTCCAGCGATCGGAGGCACAGCTTCGAGAACAGCAGGAAGAATTGCAGCAAACCAACGAGCAGTTGCAGCAGCTCAATCTGGAGCTAGAAGAGAAAGCCAATCAGCTTAAGGAACGCAATCGCGAAGTCGAGCGCAAAAATCGGGAGGTGGAACACGCGCGGCAGGCACTCGAAGAAAAAGCTACCCAGCTTGCTCTGAGTTCGCGCTATAAGTCAGAATTTCTGGCGAATATGTCGCATGAACTGCGAACCCCACTCAACAGCTTGTTGATTCTTGCCAATTTGCTGAGCCAGAACCGCGATCGAAATTTGACGGAAAAGCAAATCGAATACAGTCAAACTATCTATGCGGCGGGGAATGATTTGCTGGATCTGATTAATGATATTCTCGATCTCGCCAAAATTGAATCGGGCAAACTGTCGATCGAGCCGCAGATCGTTCTGTTTACCGAGCTAAAAACCTCGCTGGAAAACATCTTTAATCAGGTAGCGCATACCAAAGGACTGGATTTCGCGATCGCCCTCGATCCCCAATTGCCGACCTCCTTCATCACCGATTCAAAACGGCTACAACAAATTCTCAGAAACCTGCTGTCGAATGCGTTTAAGTTCACGGCAAGCGGCAGCGTCACCCTGAGCATGATCCCGGTTACACCCGATCCCAGCTTGAACGAACGATCGCTTGTCGTTGCGTTTTCAGTCACCGATACGGGAATCGGCATTTCCCCAGAGAAACAGGTGGCAATCTTTGAGGCATTTCAGCAGGCAGATGGAACCACCAGCCGTAAATATGGCGGTACCGGACTAGGACTCTCGATCAGTCGGGAACTCGCGCATCTGCTAGGCGGACAGCTCACCGTCAAAAGCCAGGAAGGACAGGGCAGCACGTTCACGGTATATTTGCCCAGCTACGACACGCTTTATTCTGCTGCGATCGAAGTATCATCAAAAACTACATCAGAATCATCAGAAAACTCATCAGAGCTGCCATCAAGAGATGTATTTCAGGAATCATCCCAGGAATCCTCGATAACGAAACAAATGTTGATCGATCGCATGAGCGATCCGATCGCTCCAAATCGTTCGGAATACGCTGTAAATGGCTCAGCAAATGTTGTGAATCGTTCTGATTATTTCAGCGGCAATAACAACGGCAATATTAATGGGGATATCAATGGGAATAACAACGGCAATATTAATGGGAGTATCAAAGGTTATACGAACGGCGATTCTCTAGCTGATCATGCCATTGAGGACGATCGGGCGGATCTTCAGTCTGGAGATAACGTGTTGCTGATCATTGAAGACGATTTAAACTTTGCCCATAGCCTGCTTCAGATCGCGCACCAGCAGGGCTTTAAGGGCTTGGTTTCAACGCGCAGCGATACCGGACTGGAGCTAGTGCGGCATATTCAGCCTGTGGCAATTATGCTGAATATTCGTTTGGCAGATGGCTGGGGCTGGCAATTGCTGGAGCAGCTCAAAAGCAATGCCCAAACCAGAGGCATTCCCGTTTATGTGCTTTCAGTAGATGATCATCTAGAGCGCAGTTTGCAGCTTGGAGCCGTTGCCTATTTGCAAAAACCTGTCACACCAGAGTCACTGAATGACACCTTTTCAGCCTTGCGGCAGTTTATGGAACAGCAGGTTAAACAGCTTCTTGTGGTTGAAGACGATCGCACTCAGGCACAAACCATTTGCGAGCTGCTCGGGCAAAACAGCCTGCAGCCCACGATCGCCGCATCAGGGGCGCAGGCACTCGACTTCCTGCAGTCGGGCGAGTTTGACTGTGCCGTGCTGGATCTCATCCTGCCGGACATGAATGGATTTGATTTGCTGGAGCAGATCAAAGAGGCTTATCCTACTCTGCCGATCGTGGTTTATACCGGAAAGGAACTCACGCTAGAAGAAGAAACCCACCTGAAGCGATTCACCGAAACGATCATCATTAAAGACGTTCGATCGCTAGAGCGGTTATTCGATGAGATAATGCTCTTTCTGTATCAGGTGCAAACGCGATCGTCTCAACAAACATCACCAATTTCATCACCATTGTTACCGTCGCCATCATTAGCATCGCCACTGTCAATGTCAGTACCGTCTCCGTCAATTCAGACGAACGCTGCAAGTCGTGCTTCTGAAGGTAATCCAAACCGCTTGGCTGCTAGGGATGCAGTGTTGGCAGGCAAAAAAGTGCTGATTATCGATGATGATGTGCGCAATATTTTTGCAATTACCAGTTTGCTAGAAGAATACGACGTGGAAGTGTTGTACGCGGAAAATGGTCAGGCTGGTCTGCATGTGCTGAATCAGCATCCGGAAATTCATCTGGTCCTGATGGATGTGATGATGCCCAAAATGGATGGTTATGAGGCAACCCGCGCAATTCGATCGCAAAATGCCTTTCGATCACTGCCGATTATTGCCCTGACCGCCAAAGCCATGCAAGGCGATCGAGAAAAATGTCTGGAAGTGGGAGCATCAGACTACATCACAAAGCCTGTGAATCCTGACCAGCTCATTTCGCTGCTGCGGGTTTGGCTTTATGGTTGATATTAAGGTTAATATTTAGGGTTGATGGAAGGGGTTAGAGCATGGTTTAGAAGCTCTGCGAAGAGTAGCTTAATCGGGTTCAATCCTCCTCAATCCCTCTTGAAAAGCAGAACTAAGAATGGTTCGGTTCCCGCCTTTCGCAGGGGGCTAGGGGAGATCAAAAGCATTTGAAACATGCTCTGGGGAAAAGCGATCGCGTTTTGCGGAAAACCTTATGCAGTCAGATTTTACGGTCAATATTCTTCTTGTAGACGATCACCCGGAGAACCTGCTGTCGCTGGAGGCTATTCTGGAACCGCTAGGCGCGAATTTAGTGCGATCGAATTCGGGTGAGGAGGCTCTGCGGGTTTTGCTCGAACGAGACTTTGCCCTGATTTTGCTCGATGTGCAAATGCCAAGAATGGATGGGTTTGAGACGGCAAGCCTGATTCGCCAACGTCGGCGATCGCGCCAAACGCCGATTATTTTTCTGACGGCATTTAGTGCCACTTCTGAGATGCTGTCGAAAGGCTATTCGCTGGGAGCGGTGGACTATTTACACAAACCGATCGATCCGGTCATGCTTTTATCGAAGGCAACGGTATTCGTCGATCTGTTCAAAAAAACGCAGGCAATTCAGCAGCAAAGCCTTGTGCTCGAACGCCAGGCTGCCCAACTCGCAACGGCAAACACCCAGCTTAGACAAAGCGAAGAACAGTTTCGGCTGCTGAGCGAAGGTTCACCGATTGGCATTTTCTTAACGAACCCCGCTGGAACATTGACCTACACCAATCCGCGCTTCGATGCGATCTGCGGCATCAGTGCCCCTGCTTCGCTGCAAGTCGATTTGCTGCAAACGATCCACCCTGAAGATCGATCGCCCATGACAGCACAATGGATGGCTTACCTGAGCGGCGAGCAGGAATTGTCAGCCGAATTCCGATTGCTCAATCCAGACCTGCACTGGATTAATCTTCGATCGCGCCCTCTGTATTCAAAGCAGCATTCAGAGCAGCGTTCAGGGCAGTCATTTTCAGAACAGCGTGAACTGCTCGGACATTTAGGCACGATCGAAGACATCACCGAGCGCAAACAGGCAGAAGCGATACGCGCCGAAATGATTCGAGCACAAATTGCCCGCCAGGAAGCCGAAGCCATTAACCGCATGAAAGACGAATTTCTGGCAGTGCTGTCCCACGAGCTTCGCACGCCGCTCAACGCCATGCTAGGCTGGGCAAAAATCCTGAGCGATAGCTTTGTTCCACAGAGCGTTCGTCGTCTAGATGAAGCAACCGTCGCTCGTGGCTTAAGCATTATCCAGCGCAACGCCCAGTCCCAAACCCAGCTCATTGAAGATTTGCTCGATGTTTCGCGCATTATTCAGGGCAAATTCTCCCTGAAAATGGCCCCAATCCAGCTTCCGCCCGTGATTGAAGCGGCGATCGAATCTGTGCGTCCGCAGGCACAAGCCAAAGCCATACATCTCCCGGTTCACCTCACGCTTGACGAAATTCAAGTGATGGGGGATGCCGTCCGCTTACAGCAGGTCGTTCTAAACCTCCTCTCCAACGCGATCAAATTTACGCCCGATGGCGGCAAAGTCAAGGTGGAATTAGAACGAGTCGAGGAGGAAGATTGGGAGATCGGGAGATCGGGAGATCGGGAGGTGGAAAGTCATGAACTTGGCTCAACCGCTGACCCAATTTTCTCTCACCCCTCACCCCCTCCACTCCTTTGCCCTTACGCTCAAATCACCATCACCGATACAGGCATCGGCATTGCCCCCGACTTCCTGCCCCACGTCTTCGATCGCTTTAGGCAGGCAGATAGCTCCACGACGCGATCTTATACGGGGTTGGGGCTAGGGTTGGCGATCGTGCGACATTTGGTTGAGCTGCATGGCGGGGTGGTGCAGGTAGAAAGTGAAGGCATCGATCGAGGAGCGGTGTTTACGGTTGGGCTGCCGCTGCATCAGGCGATCGATTATCAAAAGGACACTTTAGAAGCAGTTTCACCGATCGAAGCGGGAATTGCCGGACAAAAAATTTTGCTGGTCGATGACGAAGCCGATAGCCGCGAGTTGCTGGCGTTTATGCTGGAGCAGCAGGGCGCAGTGGTAACAGTTGCTGAGAGTGCCGCGCAAGCGATTGCGGCTTTAGAAGTTCAGCCATTCAACGGTTTGATCAGCGATATCAGTATGCCGAACTTAGATGGCTATAATCTGATCCAGAAAGTTCGATCGCTTCAGGACAATCTGAATGCAGGCATTCCCGCAATTGCGCTTACTGCCCACGCCAGCGAAGCCGATCAACAGCGTGTTCTTGCGGCTGGATTTCAGGCTCACGTTGCAAAACCGATCGAGCCAGAACAATTTTTGGAAACCCTTGTGGATCTCCTTCGTCCTCAATCCGGAAATTGCGGTCGCTAACTTATTACTCAAGGAATATTAGCGACTCATCCTTAGGGTGTATTCTCATCTTAGAAGAATGATTGTTCCGCTGTTTTAGGAACCGATGGGATGAGTAGAACTAGGATTGACAGAATGATGAATTAGATGATGAATTCGCGAAATCTACATCAATTCGCATAGTTTACTAAATTAACAGCTCAGTTGCTGAATGGGTTTTGTCGCTGTCTTCCCGATCGCCGCCAAGGAGTCCTGTGTCCTGATTTCGACCCGCCTTAAACCACCCGTGGCAGATGCTTTAGACCCATCGTGACTTAATCTTTTCCCGGAAAATCTCTATGGCAGTCCCCCCCTGCACCGTCCTCATTGTTGAAAACTTTCTGCCAGACCGAGAACTCTATCGCCGCTCTCTGCTTACCGATACAAGCTGCGGTTATCGTTTGCTAGAAGTGGATACGGCAATGGAGGGGCTGGAGCTGTGCCGCACCGAATCAATCGACGCAATTTTGCTGGACTATTTGCTGCCCGATTGCGATGGGCTGGAGTTTCTGCAAGCCCTGCATGCCCAAAATAGCGAAGACAGTCCGCCTGTGGTGATCGTCACCGGACAAGGCGATGAAAGTATTGCGGTGCAGGCACTCAAGCTGGGGGCGGAAGATTATCTGGTGAAGCGTCGGCTCACGCCCGATCTGCTGCGGCTCACGGTGCGAAGCGCGATCGAAAATGCCCGACTGCGGCTCCAACTGCGCGAGAGTGACGATCGGTTTCGGGTGTCGATCGAAAATATGCTCGACTGCTTTGGCATCTTTTCAGCCATTCGAGACAGCGGGGGGCAGATCCTTGATTTTCAGATTAGTTATCTGAATGCCGCTGCTTTGCAAAACCATCAAATGACTACCGCAGGCATCAATGTAAAACTGGGTGAAGTGCTGCCCGCCACTCGAGAAACGGGGCAGTTTGACCAGTATTGTCGCGTCGTGGAAACCGGAGAACCGCTCGTCAAAGAAGAACTGACCTACATCGATGGCTTTGGCACACCGTTGCTGTATCGTGCCTTTGATATCCGTGCCAGCAAATTTAATGATGGCTTTGTTGCCTCCTGGCGCGATGTCACTGCTCGAAAACAGGCAGAACTGGAGCGGCAGCAGCAGCTTGAGCGAGAGCAAATTGTCCATCAAATCACGCAGCAAATTCGCCAATCGCTGGATCTGAAGGACGTGCTGCATACGGCGGTTACTGAAGTTCGCGAGTTTCTCAGCACCGATCGCGCCTTTATTTATCGCTTTAACCCCGACTTTAGTGGCACGATCGTGGTGGAGTCGGTCAGCAATGGGCTGCCTGCGGCGATCGGTGCCCGCGTACAAGATACCTACTTCCTCGAAACCCACGGTGAAGACTATCGCCAGGGCAGAATTCAGGTGGTCGAAGATATCTACACCGCAGGGCTAACAGACTGTCATGTTGAAATGCTGGTGCAGTTTCAGATCCGGGCAAATCTGATTGTGCCAATTTTACAGGGAGAGCAGCTCTGGGGCTTGCTGGTGTTGAGTCAGTGCGCCTGTCCGCGTCAATGGCAACCCGTCGAAATCGATCTGCTCCGGCAAATTGCCGCTCAGCTTGGCATTGCGCTAAAACAGGCAGAGCTGTACGAGCAGGCACGGGCAGAACTGACAGAACGCCAGCGAGCAGAATCTGCCCTTCAGCAAAGCCACGATCGCTTTGAGCTAGCGGCGGCGGCGGTCAATTGCCTGATTTATGACTGGGATTTACAGTGCAATCGCGTCGAGCGTACCCAGGGACTCTACGAAGTCACCGGATATCTGCTGGAAGAGGCTGATCCGTCTCCTGAGTGGTGGCTTGACCTGATCCACCCGGACGATCGCCCCAAGAAAAACGATGAAAGCGTGTTTTCAGACCTGGCAAAGCTCGGTCGCTACTGCAATGAATACCGTGTCCTGCACAAAAACGGGCGTTATCTCTGGGTCGAGGACTGGGGCACGGTTCTCAAAGACGATTCTGGGCAACCCGTTCGGATCGTCGGCAGCACCAGAGCGATTCACAAACGCAAACTCACCGAACAACGTCTGCACCAGTCTGAGGAGCAGTTACAGCTCGGGGTGCAGGTGGCAGGGGTTGCCCTCGTTCGATTTGACTACGCGACCGATCGCGCCAGGCTCTCTTCCGAAGCATCAGCCATGTTTGGCATTCCTGCTGAAGAGACTCTAATCGCCGACGACCTCGTAGTGAGTATCGATCGGCTGTATGCCGTCTTCCACCCCAGAGAACGCAGAGAACTGCTGGAAATGATACAGCAAGTGCTTGATCCGGCAGGGAAAGGCTATCTCGCCCACGAGCATCGTGTCCTTTGGCAAACCGGGGAAGTGCGCTGGCTGAGCATTCGCAAACAGGTCTTCTTTGATCGATCGACTCAGCCTCCTCGTCCTGATTACGGCATTCTGGCAGCGATCGACATCACCGAACGCAAACGGGCTGAAGCAACCGTTCAAGCGCAGCTCGCCCAGATTGAAGCCATTTATGCGACTGCCCCGATCGGACTGTGCTTTTTAGACCGGGAGCGGCGGTTTGTGCAGCTTAATGAGCGATTGGCAGAAATGAATGGGCTGTCGGTTTCTGACCATTTGGGACGAACTATTCGAGAACTTTTACCAGAATTGGCAGAAGTTCAGGAGCCAATTTTTGAACAAGTGCTGCAAACGGGTGTCCCGGTTCTAGATGTTGAAGTTCAGGGCACAACCCCAGCACAGCCAGGAATCGAGCGCCATTGGCTGGTCAGCTACTACCCGCTAATCGCAGCAGCAGGGCGAGTGCTCGGCATCAACATCATGGTGCAGGAAATTACCGGGCGCAAGCGCGTCGAGGATGAACGCAAACGAGCTGAACTTGAACGCGATCGACTGCTGGCAGAAGCCGAAGCCGCAAACCGCAGCAAAGACGAATTTGTCGCCCTCGTTGCCCACGAACTGCGATCGCCGCTCAATGCAATTTTAGGCTGGGCAAAACTAATGCAAACGCGCCGTCTCGACCCCGCAACAACCGCTAAAGCCTTGGAGACGATCGCCCGCAATACGCAGGCGCAAGTCCAACTTGTCGAAGACCTGCTCGATGTCTCCCGCATGGTGCGCGGCACACTCAAACTAACGCTGGCATCGGTCAATCTGCTCGAAGTGATGGAAGCTGCGATCGAAACCGTCCGCCCCCTGGCTGAAACCAAACCGCTCCAGCTCAAAATGCAGCTCGACAAAACTGCCCCCATCTCCGGCGACTTCAACCGCCTCCAGCAAATTGTCCTCAACCTGTTAACTAACGCGATCAAATTCACTCCACAAGGAGGCAGCGTTGAGGTGAGATTAGAGCAGGTTGGGAAGAGGCATGAAGAGATAAGCAGTCGTGCAGCAAGCAACATTGCCGATCAAACCTCTGCTAACGCCTTACCCCTCACCCCCTCGCTTCCTCACTCCTACGCCCAAATCACCATCACTGACACAGGCATTGGCATCGCCCCCGACTTCCTGCCTCAAGTGTTTCAGCGATTCTGTCAGGATTCGCAGAATGTGAACGCGAAAGAAGGGCTAGGCTTGGGCTTGGCGATCGTCAAATATCTGGTTGAGCTGCACGGTGGTACGGTCACGGTCGCCAGCGGTGGAAAAGGGCAGGGGACAACGTTTGTTGTGAGGCTGCCGCTTCTGAAACGTGAGAACGATCTAGGAGCAGAAGAAAACTTGGAGCAAGTCCCTCTTGCTTCTGATGGGTCGCTGGCAGGTGTGCGGGTGCTGCTGGTGGATGACCAGCCCGATATGCTGGACTTAACCACCTTTGCCCTAGAGGAGTATGGCGCGATTGTGGAAACAGCAAGCAGTGCGACGACAGCACTTGAGAAACTGCCGCAGTTTAAACCGCAGATTTTGCTCAGCGATATTGCTATGCCCCAACAAGATGGTTACGGGCTACTGCAACAGGTGCGATCGATCTATCCCGAAGGACAAATTCCGGCGATCGCCCTGACTGCTTATGCCAGCTACACGCGGCGCGAGGCAGCCTTTCGGGCGGGTTTTCAGGAGTATCTCACCAAACCCCTCGAGCCTGAGCAATTAGTCAGCACCATTCAGGCTTTAATCAAGCATTCTGGGTTCAATTCATGACGTAGGCAAGGCAGCCTCAGCCAGAGCAACCCCTTCCGGCGATCGTTCTGAGTGCCTTTGCCTACCACCAAAGATCAGCAGTGGGCGATCGAATCTGACGACTCAAAACGCATAGCTCAAAACCTGAATCTCGGTTCCTTCTGCGGGTAAATTGCCCGATCGCAGCGTCACGCTGTCACTGCCGACCCGTCGCACCGTTGCACCCTGAACCAAGTTCAGGAAATTGTCGATCGGCAGAATATCGCAGTTTGCCGCATCCGCTGCCTGCGTCCGATACTGGGTGGGAATCACAATTTTGGGGTTAAGCCGCTGAATCGCCGCCTGCGCCTCTTCGGGGGTAAACACTTTAGGACCATTGCCGATCGGAACCATTGCCACATCGGGACGACCCATAAGAATTTGCTGCTCGGTGGTAATCGGAGCCGCCGCGCCGCCCAAGTGCAGCACATTTACCCCGCCCTGTCGCCATCGCCACACCACGTTCGTGCCAAAGCGTCTGCCGCCTAAATCATCGTGCGGTGTCCGAATGCCCTGAAGCTGAAGTCCGCGAAACTCAAATACGCCCGGTTCAAACAGCACACGCGGGTTTCCGGGCAGCCCATCGACGACCCCTTCATCTAGCAGACGGCTACTAATCAGCACCAGATCCGCCTCCACTTGCGGAGCACGGTAGCCCGCCGTACAACCGATCGGACGAAATGGATTGACCAGAATTCGCAGCCCGGTCCCGCTGAACAAAAAGCAGCTATGGCCCAGCCACCGAACCGATAAACTCTCTGCCCCCTGAGCTAGCCCCGGTGAAACTTTCCCGATCGCCCCCAGCCCTGCCGTCGCCAACCCTGCAGCCGCAGACTGTATAAACTGTCGTCGCTTCATAAATTCCTCACTCCAAAACGCGCTGGGGCTGCTGACGGGCAAATCCCTGCAAGCCATTTAACCACAGCGAGCTCCCAGACGGAAACCGATGTGAACCAGTTTCCGCGATAGCGGAATTGCTATACCCCCACCGCGACCCGATCGATCGATTTGAGGAAATTCTTTAGCAGAGCCTTGCCCGATCCAGTCAGCACGCTTTCCGGGTGAAACTGCACGCCTTGCAGATGAGGATAGTCACGATGGCGCACTCCCATGATCGTTCCGTCTTCGACCCATGCAGTGATTTCTAGCTCTGGCGGGCAGGTGGTGCGATCGATAATCAGGCTGTGGTAGCGCGTAGCGGTAAAGGGATTCTCCAGTCCCTCAAACACGCCAACGCCCGTGTGATAGACCGGGGAGGTTTTGCCATGCATCAGTTCCGGGGCAGCGGTAATCTTGCCATGATGCACATAGCCAATCCCCTGATGACCCAGGCACACGCCCAGCACAGGCAGCTTAGAACCCAAAACCCGAATCACCTCTAGCGATACGCCTGAGTCTTCAGGGCGACCCGGACCCGGCGAAATCACAATGCCGTCTGGCTGAAGCTGCTCGATTTCTGCCAGGGAAATTTTGTCGTTGCGATACACCCGAATGTCTGCGGCGACCAGATGTTCTGCCCCCAGTTCTCCCAGATACTGCACCAGGTTGTAGGTAAAGCTGTCGTAATTATCGATTACAAGAAGCATGGTAGATCGAGAAGCGAGGGGGAATAGGGAATTAGAAAATTAATTAGGGAATTCGGGGAGGGAGATGGTCGATCGCACCACTTCCAGCAGCGGGGGCAACAGCAGCGATCCTGCCACAATGACTGCCGCAAGCGCGGAAACTAGAACTGCACCTGCCGCACAGTCTTTAGCAATCTTAGCGAGTTCGTGATAGGTCTGTCTGACAGTGAGATCTACCACGGATTCGATCGCTGTATTCAGCAGCTCCATCGTCAACACCACACCGCTCGTCAAGCCAATGATTGCAATTTCAACCCGGCTCAAACCCAGGAGAATGCTGAGCAGGAGCGCGACCGTGCCCATTGCCAGGTGAATCCGAAAGTTGCGCTGCGTTTGAAAGGTATAGCTCAAGCCCGCCCAGGCATAGCGAAAACTCACAAACAAGTTGGATGCCACCCGCCAGGAAAGCGATCGGTTCGGGGAAGGTTTCACCGATTGACGGGGTGGAGCTTCGGTAGATAGGTTTTGAGTCATAAAGGCGGCTGGGCAATGAGCGTGTCAAGAATAGCGTAGGTCAGAAGAAGCATTTGCAGTGTAATCAGGGACGCATATCCACAAGTTTTCCTATGCATGGGCTGAGCGAATGGTTTGACGGTAATCGATCTCGCTGCAGGATGGCATCCCCCCAACTGGGCTTGAGCTAAATCTTCACGATCGGGCTGTTTTTTCCTGGGCTTTTCCCTGCCACTCTGGGGTAATCTGCACCCTTTGAAGCAGAGTGTCCTGCTGGTCGAGCATTTGCTGAAGGCTTTCCTCATCGGGGTGATCCCACCCTACTAGATGCAACAGCCCGTGAGCGGCTAGCCACGACAATTCGTAAGCAAGAGAATGTCCTCGCTCTTGTGCTTGTGCGGCTGCCGTCTCGACTGAAATAATAATGTCCCCAAGGTAGAGCGGCATCGCTGCCTGCATCTCTTCTGATTGGGGATAGTCTACCTCCAGCGCAGCAAATGCCAGTACATCAGTCGGCTGATCTTTCTGGCGATATTGCGCGTTTAAGGTCTGAATTTCGGCATCATCCGTCAGGCGCAGGCTCAGCTCATAGGCAAACCGGGGCGGTAGATCTGCCTGGAGGCAACTGAGCCACTGCGAAAACCATTTCTCCCAAGTTAATTCGGCAATGGGAGCCGTTTCATCGTCAAAATAAGCATCCTGAACGCTCACTTCGATCGCCATCTCCCCTCCCATGCTTCCTAAAACTGCTTCATCTGGGGAGCTGCTGGATAAATTTTCCGTCATGCGCTGCTCCTAGCGCGTTAGATAGGCAAGACCGACCAGCACGGTCAGTAAGCCGACCGTTGTCAGGGCAAAGTGATAAATCGATGTGCCCCGCTTTCGCACCATGTTTCGCATTGCCAGCTTCACATAGCTTGGCTGTGGCTTTATTGCCGGAACTGCTGCCGCGCTATCTTCGGTGTTAGCGGGGGAATGAACGCTGGCATTAACTTCAGAAGGCTGATTCATAACTCAAGCCGCTTTGTCGGCATCGACAGGTTTATTGTCTCGTTGCTGCTTACCGCTTTGCAGGTAGGCTAGTCGCTCCTTCGCAGACCGGAAGATAGGGTCATCCGTTACGAGTAGAGGCTTTATTACTGGAAGTGGCTTCCTGCGTGAATTATAGCTTACCGACGATCGCTGCTTCATGCCGATCGCTTTGCGGTCAAACCTGCTGAAACCAGAGCCGTGGGAGAACGAGTTAAACCCGGTTTGCTGGCTTGAGTCACTTGGCGACATCAGCGATCGCTTGAGGATTAGGGTCGCCCCAATTTACGCTGCATCTGTCGGAGACACTGCTTGAGATAAGGCAAATTAGGAGTTTCTCCACCGTATCGCCAGCACACATAAGCCTCGGTAATTTCTTCGATCGCTTTTGCCCGGTCGAGCGAATAGCGGCTGTGGCAGGCGTGAGCATATTCTAGGGGCGTTTGGGCGATCGGCTTGCGAAATCCCTGATGGTCGAGCCAGCGCAGCATTTGCTGATAAATTGCTTCCATCGGCGGCAAACGCTTGAGCCAGCGTTGATATCGCCACTGCTGCCAGCCCTGCCAGAGTAGCCAACCCAGAAAACCAAGTCCGGTCAGGAGTCCTGCACCCAGCAATAACCCAAGCCAGCCTTGCGTAAATAGTCCCATCATCCAGCCGATCGCCCATCCAGCAATTCTCATGAACCATTCAAAAACACCGTTGAGCCAGCCTGTGAGCGGCGAAGGTAGCCATCCGGCGATCCAGTTCCAGAACTGCTGCAACACGCCAAACACGCTGGATTCTTCGATCGATGGCGGAACCAGCGGATGTCCGGGAATCGGGTCAAAGCTGAACCAGCCGAATTTGTGAAAATACACTTCGGTCATGGCGTGAGCATCGGTGTTGCGAACCACATAGTATCCGGTCAAGGGATTGAATTTTCCCGGAGAAAAGCCCACCACTAATCGAGCCGGAATGCCGATCGATCGCAGCATCACTGTTAGCGTTGTCGCAAAGTGATCGGGATAGCCGCCCTCGTACTTGAATAAAAAGGCTTCTGCTAGATCTTCCCCATCCGCCAGAAACGGCAAATCCGGCTGAATGCGGTAGTTTTGCTTGAGATACTGCGTCAGGAACAGCGTCTTTTCGTAGGAAGCGGTTAAGGGTTTTGGCGATCGTGCCAGAATTGCCTCTGTTTTTTGACGAATTTGCCTGGCTACAGCCGCAGGGAGCTGCATATAGTTTTCTAGTTCGCCGGGATAGTTCCCAGGTGCCGACTGCAGCCGAGTTCGATCGCGATAAGGCACGGCTGAAATAACGGTGTAAGTCAGCCCTTCAGATAAGGGAACGGGCGATCGCAGTCCACTTTCTCGATCGATCGCAACTTGATTGGTCGGAAAGTACAGTTCTTTCACTTCATACAGTGCCGGAATCAAATTGGGCAGATCGGCAACCACCGTGTAGGACTGCACCACTTCCCGAGTCCGATTTAGCGTCACTGACCACGGCAAGTTAAAACGAAACGTCCAGCTCGGACGCTCGACCTGCTGGATGTCTGCGTCTTGATTGCGCGAAATTTCCCAGCCCTGCCCGCTATAGCGATCAAACGCCAGCACCCGCCAGAAGCCCGGAGCCTGCGATCGAATTCGCATTACCACCTGCGGCTGCATCATGCCGCGCAGATTTTGATTGATTTTGGAATTGAAGCCGTAATAAGACTGGGGGTTAACTGTGCCTGCGCCTTCGGTGGGAGCCAGTCCGCCTGACCCGTTATTTCCTTTTTCTTCTCCTGCTTCTGGCGATCGTCCGGGCTGCACATAGCCGGAATTGATAATTTGGCTCTGCTTGAACTCTTCTTGAAGCGAGATCGGCGCACTCACCGGAAATGTGCGAATTTGATAGCCGGGAAAGCGCGGCAGCAACAGAAAAATTCCCAGTCCCAAACCCAGTACTGCCAGCAGCACCCATCCCATGCGTTTTGGAGCCAGATCCGCCCGAACTCGATTCAGCGTGGGAGTTACCAAGCCGATTTGCGATCGATAGTTGAGGATCAGCACCGGAACCGCCAGCCCCAGAAACAGCAGCAGCACAGGCGCAAATGCCAGCGTTTGGCTCAGGGTCGCCGCGACCCCAATCAAAATCAGTCCGATCACTGCTGAATAGCCCAAATCCTTCCGACGGGGCGTATCAAAGCTGTGAAACACCTGGAGATGAATCAGCAGCGTTGCCAGCGCGATCCGCGTATCGTTGCGCTCCACCCAGATCCGCATAAAAAAGATCGCTAGAGCCACCAGCATCCCGATCGCAATACAAAACTTCACCGGAATATTGCGTTTTCGGCGGTGATAGTGGCTCCAAACCGCTCCCACCACACTGACCGGAACTGCCCACAGGCTCAAACCCTGAGCATCGGTACTGTCTGCAGCAGCCACATCGATCGCCACAATACCCACCGTAACAAGCCCCTGGATCAGCACCCGCAGCGGAATTGAATCTTCTGGTTCCGGTAAAGGCTGAGACTCGATCCGCTGCCAAATCTGACGGAGCAGCGGCAGCTTCAGAATCGGATTGAGAGAGGCTTGAGATTTCCGGGCAGGAGAAGACATAAACCGCGATCGCAATTTTCGCTTCTATGCTAACCAGACCTGCCCATGGAACGGGAGAGCGATCAACAAAATTCGGTAGATTCCGCAAACTTTCAGAACCCGAACTGTAATGCCATTGGAACTATGGCTCAAGCGGCAAACGCACGGCAAACACCAGCGGCGCATCGGATTTTGCTAACTCAATCGTGAGCGTCATAGACTGCTCTATGCAGATCGGGCTGAGACTAACGCTCAAATTGCCCGCCTGCGTGCAGGAAGCGATCGATTCAAGGGCGGCTTGCTGAAACCGCACCGTGCCACCTGTGGGAAGCTGGGCATCGATTCGCACCGTACCGGATTCTGGATGGTACTGCACCTCCAGCATGATTGCTCCTGCATCGGTCAGCCAGGAGCGACGAATAGCGGCACGGGGCGAAAGCGTGAGCGTCATTGCCTCAAACATCTCGCGGGCTGCTAGCAGCGACAGCACCATTTGCTGCGGACGAGATGCCTGATTGTAATCGGTGAGAAAGCCTGGGTTGGCGATCGCTGGCTTTGGCTCAGTCGAGGTTCCGCCCCGAACTGGGGAAGCGAGAACCATCCCTGCCAGCTCATTCAGCACTGCTCCTTCTTCGGGAAACAGCGATTCGACTGCCTGGACGAGTCGCCGCCCTTCACGGAGAGAAGACTGCATTAAATGGCAGCACTGCTCAAACAAGGATTGCAGCACCGAGTCGGGTAGGGCGATCGGCAAATTGAGTGTCTTGAGGTGAGCAGCCCAGATCGGGACAGGTTCTTGAACAGGGAAGCTTAATCGCTCTCCCGTGTGAGGCTGCTCAGCGTCAGGGTAGGCGTAGGATTCAGAATCGTATGGAGAGTCGTAGTGGTAATCGTGCTGCTCAGTTTCCCAGGGGAATCGCGGCGGATTGCGCTCAATTTCTGTTTTGAGCTTGTTCTTCAGCAGCGCGTGAAAACGATGTTGCACAGCAGGTATGTCTCCGAATGCAAGTTGCGAAGGGTCCTCATCAAGCGGCATACTCGTGTTCTCTGGGTTGGAAGTCGGTTGACCTGTTCGATCGATTCGATCGCTGGGGTCATTAGCATTCCTCAGAATGCCCTCCGCGCCAGCAGAACTGAGTGGCTCAGCAGAAAATTGCAGGTTCACTGACCCGGTTTGTTCAGGCTCCGCTGCCTGATTCCAATCCCCTGATGGCGCACCACTTGCCGGGTCTAGTGTTTGCAACAGCCACACAACGAACTGCTGTATGGCTTCTGCTTCATTATTCATTGGTAGAAGTCCCTGCTCCGGATATTAAATTGTTGCGAATTTCCCAGGCTTGTTCAAGTAATTTAGACCATTGTTTTTGCAGTTGGGTCGGGGTAATGCTGAGAGCCTGGGCGATCGACGCGTCTGCCATGCCTGCCTGCTTACGGCTCAGGAGTTCCTGCTGGCGGGGCGTGAGGCGATCAGCAAACTGCTGCCACTGCTGCGGCGTTAGCCCGAAATTGCGCTCCAGGTCGGCTTCCAGCCATTGATGCACAAGTTCCCACTGGTGGGACAGCGCAAAGCGAATCAGGTGATATTTAAATCGCTGCTGCAAATAGTCTCGCTGACGGGCAGTAAGTCCCAAAATCGCCTCGATCTCACTGGTGGGTAAATCTTTTAGCCGCAGCGCGAAATAGTCGGCGCAGTCTTGCTGCTGTCGCTCCTCTAGGTAATTCATCAGCTCGGCGATCACCGTATTTCGCAGCGTATCTTCCTGCAATTCTGGCTCTTGCGCCACCATTTGTTCCCTGACCTGAGGCATGGAAACGGTGCTGCGCGAAGTATCGCTTTCGTTGAGCGTGCCCTCGGCTGCTTGCTCCATGTCCACCATTGTTTCAGGCGGCTGCTGCTGCGAGAAAGTTTGTGCTCGCAGAATAATGAGCTGCTGGCTGCGGCGACCTGGAAGGGGAATGCGACGTTTGCCGTACCGTTCTGTGAAAGCCATATACTCTGCCAACTCCAGCAAGGTGCGGGGACGATAGGTGGCAGGTAACTGGTTTTCGCGCCGGAAGGCATTCAGCGATTCGATATAAAATCCCTGCAAAAAGTCTTCGATCAGGGTCAGACGTGCCTGATAGCTGGACTGTACCTGAGGGGGGGTGATGTAGCGGTAAACTACCGCGCTCAACGTGCTGTGTAACTCGATCCTGCCCCGGTGTGACCCCAAGTCATAGTATTTGAGACACTGTTTCAGGCGATGCTTTGCCAGTGTGGTAGACCAGGTTTCGACTTCACCCGACGCCTGAATCCGCTGGCTTTCTGAGCAGATGCGGGAAACTTCTTCGGTCAGCCGATCGGCAACTGCTCGACATTGAGCTGCGGGCGATCGAGTTGACTGCTGAAGTTCCTGGAACAGAATCTTAAAGATTGCTTCCACACAACTACTAGGCTTTTCCCGCTGGAAGATCGACACAACGTTCGCACACTGAAGCTTGTGCATAAGGCAGTAATGAGATGCGATAAACAGGTATCCGTTTCCAAGGCAGTTTTGGGAGCATACAAAACTCCTAACTGCCAGGAATCAGCCCTGATGGACAAGATAATAAGGTCTTAAAGCCGAGCTTGAAATTTTCGTTTCGAGCTTTTCGTTTCGAGCTTTTTATTGGGGTCTCCCGGATATTGTCTTGCCGCTTGGAAGAATGCGGTAGTTGCGTCGCCTGATTGTGTCGCCTTGTGGTAGAGCGGTCTAGACTGGGAGGACACCCTTCAATAAGATTGCTACACCCCGATCCAGTATGAAGCTTGACGAACAGATTCAGGTACTAATTGATGAAGCTCCTCGCTATGGAGCAGAGCCAACCGATGTAAATTATGTTGCACCTGTCCTGAAAGCCATCGCCGAACGGTTAAAGCACCCTCAGTATTATATTTTACAGAACCTTGAGCAGGAGTGGCTCACGATAACCATTGCCGACCAGACTCAGCCAGAAGTGACCAAGACGGTCGTATATGCTTTTCCCAGCCTGGAGGCTGCTAAAGCCAACACCAGTACACTCCATGATCCGCAGCTCGTTGCTTTACCGATTCCAGTGATTCATTTGCTATTCCAGATGCTAGCAATGAAGCCGATCGATAGCATCGTCTTTTTTGAGACTTCAGCAAATCTGCAATCTGGAATGGAGTTAAGCAGACAAAATCTTCAAATTTTAATTGAACAGCACCTACAGAGTCTAAGAGGTGCTAACATACCACCCGACATCGCGTGAATCTAGCGTAATTTCACACAGGGCAATAAAGTTTCGATTAAAGCAGTGCGTGGAATCACCCAGAAGGATTGGAGCTGAGGTGAGTCTGGAGGGCAAAAAATGCTTCCTGGGCTGCCGCCTGTTCTGCCGTCTTTTTGGATTGTCCGCGACCTTGCCCCCAGCATTGACCGTTGATCCAGACTTCGGCGGCGAATCGCTCGCTGTCGCCATGCACCGGGTTTAGCTCCGTCACGCGATACTCCGGTAAGCCCTGATGCTGGCTTTGGGTCATGGTTTGCAGTGCCCCTTTATAGTTGTGCAGGGCAGGGTCGCTGCGAATCACTTCCCCAAGCTGATGGAGATGGCTGTCCAGCCAGGGATGAATCAAACTCAAATTCTGGGTGCTGAGATACAGGGCGGCAAGAATTGCTTCCAGGGCAGCCGCCAAGCGGGTATCCAGTCCGATGCGATCGATCGAGGCACTGTGGGAAAGGATCAGATAGCGATCGATCCCGTAGCTTTTGGCAATCTGGGCAAGCAGACGATCGCTCACTAGAATGCTGCGAATGGCAGACAGTTCGCCTTCGGAAACGTCAGGATATTGCCTGTACAAAAACTCGCCTGCTGCCAGTTTCACCACCGCGTCGCCTACAAACTCCAGCCGCTCATAGTTTGCTGTGGCAGAAGCAGTCGGATCGGTAAGGGCCAGATCGAGCAGTACCCAATTGACGGGACTCTCTGCGGGTAGTCCGAGTTTGAGAATAAGCTGCTGAAGCTGTTTCTGGCGGCGGGGGTCAGCAAGCATCGCACCGAGGCAGTTTTTTCAAAATTAATCGGGAAGAGGCGGTCATAAGCCGGGTTCTGTCTCTTGGAACGATTCGCCCCAAGGAGCAGTTATCTATCTGGGATGCCTGTTACCAGACACCTCTAGCGGATTTCGCAGCGTCCAAGAACGCTACCCGGAGCGGGAAAAAGACCAACCCTTGCTCCTTCAACCTTGCTTCCGACCGGGGTTTACCGAGCCAACGCCTCTCGACGTTGCTGGTGCGCTCTTACCGCACCTTTGCACCCTTACCAGGAATAATCCAGAATTTTGAGTTCTAAACTGTCCTGGCGGTATGTTTCTGTGGCACTCTCCTCACGCTTGCGCGCACTGGGCGTTACCCAGCAAGTCTGGTCTTTCGGAAGCCCGGACTTTCCTCAGGCAAAATGCCCGCAACTGCCTCGCCTCCTCTTCCCTTGATTCCAGTCTATTACTTGTTGTGGCTTGTCACTGGGATAGGTTAGTCGGGGAGCCAGGGAAAATATTCCATCAGCGACGCTTTTTCAATAATGAATTGGCAGGGCACATAAGCCCAATATTCGCGCTTCGCCCCGTCGGCAATGTTAACAATTTGAAACAATAGCCGCGCTGTGAATTTGAGTGAGGCTTGGCGTTCACTAAATAGGGCAAACTGTCCGGCATTTGCTTTCTCGACCTGCGCCAGATCGATGATCGCCCCCTTTGCCACCAGCGTTGTGCGATCGTCATTGGGTTTTACCAGATCTTCGGGTGTGAGAACGGCTTGCAGACTGCGACCGGGGGGAATCGTGCTTTTAATTTGCGGTTCAGAGAGGCTATCGGGCGTGAGGTCAGGAATGAGGTGAATGACGCGCCGGACTTTTCCTGCAAAATTTGTCATGGAGCTGCTGTCCCAGTCGATCGCGATCGTTGCTGTAGCAGACTTATTTTGAATAATGCCTGTCACGGTGGCGGGTTGATCTGAAAAGTTATAGCGACCTTTGAAGCTAAAGTTGATGTCGAGAAACTGGCTGAGCGGTGTATCAGCAATTCGCTGTTCGCTGAGCTCCTGGGCTAAAGCTGCTTTATCGAACAGGATGATCGTTTGCTCTTCCAGCGAGTCGATCGCCCTGTAAATCACATAGGCGATGCTAATTAGATAAACCGCCAAAATAATCAGATCGGTCTGGTTCATGACGAAGCCAGGTGAAATTCGCGCAGGGCGGGCAAAAAGTTTTTATTTTCGTGCTGCGATCGACTGAGCTTAATCAGGGCAAATCGCTGGAGCGGCGTTAAACTTGCCCATTGTTCTGGGGCGAGCAGCACTCCCACAGACTCACCTTGAGCTTTCACACTTTCGGGAATTTGCGTCACATTTTGCCAGTCGGGATGGGGATCGATCGCCAGATCCGAAGGGGTTTCGCCGGAGTGCGCCTGAACCATCTGCTGGAGATGCGACCGATAGGTCTGAATTTCTGTGGGGGTTTCGCAGGGCAATTCGACCAGTGTTTGGCGATCGGTCTGGGAGAGCTGATTCCAGTGGGGCAGCTTCAATTTCACCCCGCAGGTATCAAGCTTGTAGCGCACACACATGGGAATGCAGCGCAGCGAATCGACAAAATCAGACTCAAACTGGAAAAAGTCGGATATAGAGTCGGGCATGGCGCAGAGCATGAAGAGGGGAATGAAGGGGGATGACAGGTAAGTTTGACGTACTCCCCCCGCTAAATCAAGGGGCTTCTGACACTCCGCTCATTTGCTCATCCACCCCTCAACTCATTTCCTCGTTCCCTCAAACCTCGACCGTGCCCAAGTTCCAATCGACGATCGCCAGTTTCGGGGCTTTGCTATCGTCAAACCAGCTCACCAGTTTAGCAAGATCGGTTTTGTTGAGAATGCCGATACAGCCTGCCGTTCCGGGCATTCCGACGGGGGCGTTGTTGTCGAGGTGGAAGCCTATGCCAGTGCGTTCTGTAGTAAACAAAGGATTCATCGTGATCCAGACTGGACCCAAGCCGTCGTTTGGATCTGCCCAACTGCGCGTGTAGTCGCCTTTGGTGCCGCTTGCCCACTCCACAACACCGAGCGACCAATAGCCTTCGGGCAGCGGTTCCATTGAGCCAGATTTACTGAGTTCCCCTGTGCGGAATGCCTGTCGGCTGCCTACGCCAGAAATCGCAGGCAGTTGATCGACGATCGCCCCGTTTCGCGTCAAAGCCACCTGAAGTTCGACCAAGCCGTTTGCGCTGGTTTTGCTGGTGCGGTTAATTCGCACAACGGACTCGCTGTTTCCGGCAGCGTTGAAGTTAGTTTTCAGGCTGTAATTAATAGTTTGAGCACCATCGCCTGCGACCTGCAAGAAATAAGTTCCGCGATCGAGATAGCGTCTCACGCTCGCAGATAAATTGGTTTTGGTCGAAAGCACCTCCCCAGCATCGATCGTCCCATTGTTGTTGGCATCGCGGATCAGGCGCATTCCTGTTTGATTGGCGGCTCCGGTTAAGTCTGCGGAAAAGATGCCCGCCTGGGTCAGGTTGAACTGAAATAAGTCATCGCGGTCGGTTGCGGAAACCTGGTCACTGCGGGAAAAGATGGGGGAAGCGATCGTTTCTGCACCGCTTAAACTTCCAGTTACAGAGCTGTTACTGGAGCCATTGCCAGAATTACTGCCGGAACCGTTTGCAAAATCCCCTCCACTGCCATTTCCAGAGCTTGCCACGACTTCAGTAGACATTCCTAGCGAATAGCGCGTCAGTCCTTCATCAAACGCATTCACTTTAACGTAATAGGTTCCAGCACTAAGCTGTTGCCGGATGGATTCGTTGGTACGTCCGTGTCGGCTTGATTCTGCAATTTCATCTCCGGCTGCATTCAGCAATAGGATATCAGCATCATTACTCAGACGATTCAGCGTGAAATTCACCCTTGCTGTTTCTGTGATATTCACGCGATACATATCTACTGCATCAAAGCTCGAAATGCGGTTGCGATAGGTGCGTTTCATCTGGTTGAGGTTGCCCGCATCCAGAGCCGTTCTCATTGCGTCGCCACCGTCTGCAGTGCTGCCTTTGCCGTTCAGATTGAGCGAGTAGTTGACGCTGGTATTTCCATCAGTGGACACCTGGATGTAATAGGTCCCGGCACTGAGACGCTGATTGATCGACTCACTGCTGAGATTTGCCCGCAGCGATCGACCCAGTTCTTTACTGTCAATATTAAGCAGCCTTAGATCAGCATTGCCCGAAAGCTGACCCAGCTCTAACTTAATCTGGCTGCTGCGCGACAGGTCAAACCGAAAGAAGCGATTTTTGCTGCTGCCGCCCACAGCATCCGACCATTTAAATTGCGTATTGCCGCTCAAGTTTCCTAAATTTGCTGCATTGCTGGTTGCAGTTCCAACCGAAGCGGGTAAACCATTACGGCGGGAAGTATCCACAGGCTCAATATTCAGTCCGCTTTCCAGTCCACCCAGCCGAATAAATCGAAAGCCATTGCTCGATCGTGACTGGGTTCGGTGAGCCAATCGCAAAGATTCCGAATGAAGCGCATCCTGAGCCAGTACCGCAGCAGACGATAAACGAGACGACAAAGACCCTTCGCGCAGCCGGGAAGGTTGAGCAGCAAAATTCGATCGCATATCTTTCTCTGAATTACCTAAGCAGCAAGCAGCACCTCGCTTTCACCAGCCCGGAAATCTCAAAGATTTCGCTCTTAGGAAAGCAAGTCTGCGGTTTGAAAGTAATGACTGGCGATCGAGCAGAGAGTTCCGCTCAGAGTAAATCTCGATCGGGGATAGTTTCGATCGGGGATGGTTTCGATTGAGAAAGAATTCGCTGACCCTAAATCAATGCCCTATGCCAAAATGTATGGGTTATGCATGGCGATCAGCTTCAGCAGCAAGGCTTTAACAGGCGGTAATTCAGCAGACCTATGACGAAATTTGTATTTGTAACGGGCGGAGTCGTTTCGAGCATCGGCAAAGGCATTGTGGCGGCGAGTCTGGGACGCCTCTTGAAGTCACGCGACTACTCGGTGTCGATTTTGAAGCTTGATCCCTATATCAACGTAGACCCCGGCACGATGAGCCCATTTCAGCACGGTGAAGTGTTTGTGACGCGAGACGGCGCAGAAACCGACCTGGATCTGGGACACTACGAGCGATTTACCGATACCTCTATGTCGCGGCTCAACAGCGTGACCACCGGTTCGATCTATCAGGCAGTCATCAACAAAGAGCGGCGCGGTGACTACAATGGCGGCACGGTGCAGGTGATTCCCCACATCACCAACGAGATTAAAGAGCGAGTGATGCGCGTTGCCAACGATACAAATCCTGATGTAGTCATCACAGAAATCGGCGGCACGGTCGGCGATATTGAGTCGCTGCCCTTTTTGGAGGCCATCCGGCAGCTTCGTAAAGAAGTGGGGCGCAAAAATATTCTCTATATTCATGTGACGCTGGTTCCCTGGATTCCGTCAGCGGGTGAGATGAAAACCAAGCCGACTCAGCATTCGGTCAAGGAACTGCGATCGATTGGGATACAGCCCGATATTCTAGTGTGTCGCTGCGATCGTCCCTTGCCGAAGGGATTGAAGGAAAAGATGTCTGAGTTCTGCGATGTGCCTGTGGAGTGCGTGATTACGTCCCCGGATGCCAGCAGCATTTATGAAGTGCCTCTAATTCTGGAACGGGAAGGTTTGGCCCAGCAGGCGATTGATATCCTCCAGCTAGAGCAGCGTCGGCCGGATCTGCGCCAGTGGCAAACGCTGGTCGATCGGCTTCATCATCCCAAGCAGCCGTTTGAGATTGCGATCGTCGGGAAATATGTGCAGCTCAACGATGCCTACCTGTCGGTGAGTGAAGCCCTGCGTCATGCGGCATTGGCATTGGGTGGTGACCTGAATCTGCGCTGGATTAACTCTGAAGAAGTCGATGAAAATTCAGTCGATCGCTTGCTGGGCGGCGTACAGGGCATCTTGGTTCCGGGTGGGTTTGGCTCTCGCGGCATCGACGGCAAAATTACGGCGATTCAGTACGCTCGTGAACACAAGCTTCCGTTCCTTGGTCTTTGCTTGGGAATGCAGTGTTCGGTGATAGAGTGGGCGCGGCATGTGGCAAAGCTGAGTGACGCTAACAGTGCAGAGTTTGATGCCAACTGCCAGAATCCCATCATCAACTTGCTGCCCGAACAGCAGGACGTGGTGGACTTAGGCGGTACGATGCGTCTAGGACTTTACCCCTGCCGAATCACGCCAAACACCCTGACCGCCAAACTCTATGGGCAGGAGGTGGTGTACGAGCGGCATCGGCATCGCTACGAGTTTAACAACACCTATCGGACGCTGTTCCTGGAGTCGGGCTATCAGGTGAGCGGTACGTCGCCCGATGGTCGCTTAGTGGAAATTGTGGAGTTACCGGGGCATCCGTTCTTTGTTGCCACTCAGTTTCACCCAGAGTTTCAGTCGCGCCCCAGCCAACCTCACCCGTTGTTTCAGGGCTTGGTGCAGGCAGCATTGGATCTATTGAAGCCGTCGATCGATCGCGTAGAATCCCTGAGCATGGAAATGACGAGCTAGCATCATTAGAAACAATAAGAAGAAACAATAAAAACCCCCAAACACTGGTGCTGAGGGCTGGAGTTCCTGAAAATCGTCACTGGAAATATCATGGCAAGCGATCGAGAGGGGCACAAGAGGGGCGATACCCTTCATCTAAAAAAAATGTACCCCTGTATTCCTACGCGGGTAATATTACACAGGCTGCAAAATGCGACTGCTATATCGGCTGCTAATTGTTTGCTTCTGTAGCCTACTGCTGGGTTGCCAGCCTGCCGTTTCGGATGGTGCAATTCATCTGACGCTCTGGCATGGAGTGAATCCGCCGGAAAATCGGGAAGTGCTGCAAAAGTTAGTCGATCGCTTTAACGAAGTCCATCCTGCTATCCAGGTGGAATTGCTTTATGTGGGACAGGGCGACCAGCAGATTCCCAAAATTCTGGCTGCGGTGGTGGGCAATGCGCCGCCTAATCTCTTGTGGTACGCGCCTACTCTAACGGGACAGTTAATTGAGCTAGGGGCGATCGCGCCATTAGACCCTTGGTGGTCGAGCTTTTCAGGTAAAGCGGCAGTTGATCTAGCCCTGCGATCGTCGATGGAATGGGAAGATCATCTGTGGTCAATTCCCTTTAGCACCAATAACATCGGCATTTTCTACCGTCCCAGCCTGTTTGCCGCCGCTGGAATCACCGAACTGCCTCACACCTGGACCGAACTACGTCAGGTTGCCCAAAGGCTGACCGATCCGACAAAGGGAAAATATGGAATGCTGCTGCCTCTGGGCAAAGGCGAATGGACGGTGTTTATGTGGCTCCCTTTTCTCTGGAGCGCAGGCGGCGAAATTCAGCTTGACTCCCTGGCAAGTCCTGCTGCAATTCAGGCTCTCCAGTTCTGGCGAGATTTACTGGACGATCGCACTGCCATTTTGTCACCCCCCGAACGGGGCTATGAGCTAGAAGCGTTTTTGTCTGGCAAAGTCGCGATGCAGCTTACCGGACCCTGGACGCTCCGACCCCTCCAGCAAAGCGGTGTGGATTTTGACGTGATGCCTATTCCAGCCCAAACCACCCCTGCAACCAGCATCGGTGGCGAAAACCTGTTCTTGTTCAAAACGACCCCCGCCGAAGAACAGGCTGCCCTCACGTTCCTGGAATACGTCCTTAGCGAATCGTTTCAGACCGAATGGGCGATCGAAACAGGCTATCTGCCCGTGAATCTTGCCTCCCGCCAAAGCAAGCCCTACCAGAACTTTATTGCCCAGCAGCCCGTCATGCAGGTATTCCTCGACCAGGCACAACATGGACAATCGCGCCCGATCTTTCCCGGCTACAGCCGCTTGTCTGATGCGTTGGGGCGGGCGATCGAGTCGGTGTTACTGGGTAAAGCCACTCCAGAAGAAGCTTTGCGGAGAGCAGAGGAGCGATTGCATCGCCCTATCTTCCAACCAACTTCATGAAGAACTGTAAAATTATAGAGAAGTAATCATCCCAGGGGACGCTATGACTGCTCAAACTTCTCCGTCGATCTACGACTTTTCTGCCACCAGTATCGAGGGCAATCCGATCGCCCTAGAAACCTTCAAAGGCAAAGTGCTGCTGATTGTGAACACTGCTAGCCAGTGTGGATTTACGCCGCAGTACCAGGGGCTTCAGACCCTCCAGAGCAAATTTGCCGATCGGGAGTTTTCAGTGCTGGGGTTTCCGTGCAATCAGTTTGGCGCACAAGAGCCAGGAAGCGCGAATGAGATCCAGTCTTTCTGTGAAACCCGCTATGGCGTTTCCTTTCCGCTCTTTGAAAAAATTGACGTGAACGGCAGCAACGCCCATCCGCTCTACCAGTACCTTACCAAAGCCGCCCCTGGAATTTTAGGAACCGAAGGGATCAAGTGGAACTTTACGAAGTTTCTGATCGATCGCAACGGTAACGTGGTCAAACGCTATCCGCCGACGGCAAAGCCCGAAGACATCGAGAAAGACATCCAAAAGCTGCTCTGATCGACCTGCAATTCGCCTAGCAGTGCTTCTCAACCCATTCAAACTCCAAACTCTTCACAATCGAGCAGCAATCAAAGCGGCTCCCAGCAAGCCAACCTGCTCATTCAAAATCAGGTGAACGGGGATGCGTTCCATTAACGAGCGCATTCTGCCTTTGTCGCACATTGCCTTCAGGAAAATGCCGGACTTCATGAGTTCCAGATTTTTGGCAGCGACTCCGCCTGCAATATAAAGTCCGCCGTAGGGCAGCAGCTTCAGTGCCAGATTGCCTGCTTCTGCGCCGTAGGCGGCAACGAAGAATTCCATCGTTTCCTGGCAAAGCAAATCTCGCTTTTCAGCGGCAGCTTTACCAATCATTGCGCCCGGATCGACCGACTTTTCCGATTTTCCGGCTTCCTGCTCCCAGGTGCGAAAGGCTTGAGCAATGTCCGGCGACTCGATGCTGCCCTGCCGATCGCGCAAAAACTGATAAATTGCCGCAATGCCCATGCCCGAAACAACCCGCTCGACCGAGACGCGACCCAATTCATGCTTGTCGCGCAGATATTTCAGCAGCAAAAACTCCATCTCAGATCGCGGTGCAAAGTCGGCGTGCCCCCCTTCGGTGCCAAACACCTGATACTGGCTACCCTGCCGAATCACAAATCCCTGCCCTAATCCTGTTCCGGCTCCAATGACGGCGATCGGGGCAGCAGGATCGGGTTCTCCGGTTTGCAGGGTCAGAATATCGTCGGGTGCGAGTGCTTCGATTCCATGTCCGACAGCAGCAAAGTCGTTGAGTAGGCGAATCTGGGCGATCGATAAATCTTGCTGAAGCCGATCGGCACTCAGAATCCAGGACAAATTGGTGAGGGTGCAGGTGTTGGCGACCACCGGACCCGCGATCGAAAAGCAGGCTTTCTGGGGATTGGGTTTCGTGCCGATCGCCGCAGTTGCATTCTCAAAAAAACGGCGTACCAGTGGCGCGAGGTCATCAAACTCCCTGCTGGTAAAGCGTTCAGCATAAAGGGTTTTAAAGGCAACGCCCGTCCGAGCCGAACCGGGTTGAGCCTCCATCAGATACAAAAGGGTTTTAGTGCCGCCTGTATCGCCTGCCAGAATTTGAGTCATGGGTGTGCAAAGGATCGTGAGTAATCAAATGGGTAATCGAATCGATAATCGAATGGGTAATTGACAGAATAATTGACAATAAACAGATTCGCTGTCGAACTGCGACCCTCTAAAGTTTAAAATCTAGTTACATTAAACACCGTTTCTGTGGGTTCCTCCATGTCTGCTGCCTCTGCCGTTCAGTCCCTCGCTGGAGGGCTTGTTGTTTCTTGTCAAGCTCCTGCTGACTCTCCACTCCACGACCCTATCGTGATTGCAGCGATGGCAGAAGCCGCCGTTAATCAAGGGGCGATCGGCGTGCGGATCGATACTCCGGCACATATCAAAGCGGTGCGGCAGCGGGTCACTGTACCCATTATCGGACTCTGGAAACGGCAGATTCCTGGCTATGAGGTGTATATCACGCCTTTGTTTGAGCAGGCTCAAGCAGTGGCAACGGCAGGGGCAGACATTATTGCCATTGATGCTACCCTGCGCGATCGTCCGCAAGGCACAACGGTAGCGGAGTTGATCGATCGCATTCATCAGGAACTTGGCAAAGCTGTGATGGCAGATGTCGATACGCTGGAAGCCGCCCTGGAAGCCGTCGCTGCCGGAGCCGATCTGGTGGGCACAACGCTTTATGGCTACACCTCGGCAACAAAGCATCTAAAGCCGCCGGGGTTTGAGCTGTTGAGCCAGATGGTTAACGCGCTCTCGGTTCCGATCGTGTGTGAAGGCGGCATTGCCTCGCCGCAGATGGCACAGGAAGCGTTGAAGCTGGGAGCTTCTGCGATCGTCGTTGGCACAGCGATTACGGGTGTTGATGCGCTGGTGCAGGTTTATCAGTCCGCGATTGGCAGCAGTTCACCCGAAGAAAAGGCTCTCCGGGAATAGAGCAACGTGCAAATCAATTGCAGCAAAGTTTAGAACCTAAACCTTGAAGCATCAGACGCGCATTCTTACATGAACAAGGAATATTGGTACAAAAAAGGGAACGTTTAATAAGCCAGGCAAAGCCAGTCTTTAAACGATCGCAATTCAGTCTAGGACGAAAGATAGGGAACAATCTTTTATCGGGCTCCTATTAATTTCTTGCTTATAAAGTTCATTCCTGCCCGCTGTCTTTATTAAGCCAGGTCAGGGGTAGAAACCTGAGGGCTGTCTTCTCCCAGCTTAGGGGAGAACCCCTGCATCCCTCTTACAGTAGATTAATGGTAAATATAGAGTTCGCTTAGTTTTAATCTTTTAATTCTTTCAAAATCCCTAGGACAAAGTATCGTCGACAGGCATTCCTATGGTTAACGCTGCGATTCAAGTTCTTCTTGTCGAGGACGATGAAGATGACTACATCACTACTCGTAGCTTACTGCTCAATCTTCAAGACAAAGAGTGGGAGCTGGAGTGGGCGCAGACGTATGCCGATGCCCTGACGCACATGATCCAGCGTCGTCATGATATTTATTTGGTCAACTATCAGCTTGATACCCACAATGGGCTACATCTGCTGCGGGAAGCGATCGGCAAAGGCTGTGATGCCCCCATCATTCTGCTGGGAAAAGAGGCTGATCGGGCGATCGGTTTGGCAGCGATGCAGGCAGGCGCGGCGGATTATCTAATTAAGGCAGAGCTAAACGAGTGGGTCATTGAGCGATCTATCTGCTACGCGCTACAGCATCACCGCACCCTGGCTCAACTGCAAGCAACGCTGGCGCAAAAAGATCAGTTAGCTCAGGCAATTGCTAGTATCACAACGAGCGTGATGATCACTGATCCCAATCAGCCGGGAAATCCGGTGGTGTTTGTCAATCCTGCCTTTACTGCCCTGACTGGATATTCCAGCGAAGAAGTGTTGGGTACGGGCTGTCACTTTCTTCAGGGAACCGACACCGATCGCACCATTATCAACCAAATCCACATGGCGATCGCTGCACGTCAGTCGATTACCCGCACACTGGTCAATTACCGCAAAGATGGAACGCCTTTCTGGAACGAACTCAGCATTCATCCGGTGTTTAATGACCAGGGGAAACTGAGTCACTTTATTGGCTTCCAGACCGATGTATCTGCCCGAAAGCTGGCAGAAGCCGCCCTCTCTGAGAGCGAAGAGCGCCACACGCTAGCGATTCAGGGAGCTAACGACGGCATCTGGGACTGGAACCTGCAAACAAAACAGGTCTACTTTTCGCCGCGCTGGAAAGCCCTGCTGGGCTATGAGGAATCCGGCATCAGCGATCGGCTAGAGGAATGGTTCGATCGGGTTCATCCCGAAGACCTGTACTGGCTCAAGCGGCAAATCAAGGCTCATGTGAATGGCGTCACGTCTCATTTTGAGTACGAATACCGAATGCAGCATCAAGACGGTCGCTATCGCTGGATGTTGAGCCGAGGGCTGGCATTGCGCGATGCAGCGGGTCAGGCAACACGCATGGCGGGTTTTCAAACTGATACCACCACCTGGAAGCAAGCCGAGGAAAAGCTGGTTCACGATGCGTTTTACGATACGCTGACGGGTTTACCGAATCGAATGCTGCTTACCGAGCGAATGCGTCATGCGATTCAGCTTGCCCAGCGCAACCCTGACTTGATGTTTGCCGTCCTATTTATTGACCTCGATCGCTTTAAAGTAATCAACGACAGCCTGGGGCACATGCTGGGTGATCAGCTTTTGATTGCGATCGCCAATCGCTTTTTGCAGTGCTTACGTCCGATCGACATGGTGGCTCGGCTGGGGGGCGATGAGTTTGTGGTGCTGCTGGAAGAAGTCAAAGACACTGCTACCGTGATTGCGTTTGCCGATCGCATTCAGAGTGAGCTGGCGCAGTCGTTTGACCTAGAGGGGCATGAAGTCTACACGGCTGCCAGCATTGGAATTGCCTTTAGCACCGTTGGCTACGAGCGACCAGAGGACTTGCTGCGCGACGCAGACACAGCAATGTATCGGGCAAAGGCACAGGGACGGGGACGCTACGAGATTTTTCAGCCAGGAATGCACACGAATGCAATGGCATTGCTTCAGCTCGAAACAGACTTGCGGCGGGCGATCGAGCGACAGGAACTCTGCTTGCACTATCAGCCAATCGTCTCGCTGAGAACCTGCCAGATTGTGGGCGTTGAGGCACTGGTGCGATGGCATCATCCGCAGCGTGGGCTAATTTCTCCCAGTGAGTTTATTCCGCTTGCCGAAGAGACCGGGCTGATTGTACCGATCGGAAGCTGGGTGCTACGCGAAGCCTGTCAGCAGGTTCACGAATGGCAGTTGCAGAGCCGCCGAGAAGAGTTGCTGATTGTCCATGTCAATTTGTCCGGCAGACACTTTAGCTCCGGCATTGCTGAGGAAGTTCGTCAAGTGCTGCAAGATACCCAGCTTCTGCCGCAGCAGCTCAAGCTAGAGATTACCGAAACGGTGTTGATGGAAAACGCAGAATCGGCGATTAAAACGCTCAACCAGCTGCGACAACTCGGCGTTCAGCTTGCGATCGATGACTTTGGCACAGGCTACTCGTCGCTCAGCTACCTGCACCGCTTACCCATTGATACTTTGAAAATCGATCGCTCCTTTACCAGCAAAATCGATTTTGACGGCGAGCAGTTGGCGATCGTCCGTACCATTATTACCCTTGCTTGGAATGTAGGCATGGAAGTGATTGCAGAAGGCATCGAAACCCCAAAACAGCTTGCCCAACTCCGGGCACTGCACTGTGAATATGGACAGGGCTACTTTTTCGCAAAGCCTTTTGCCTCTTTGCTGACGGGGCTACCAACAATTGAGAACTGTAGCTGATGAAAACTGTAGCCGATTGTCCATGCCTTGAATAGGGCAGATCACCTGATCAAAGTCATTAGAAAATCTGCAAGTTCCTGAGTTGCACCGATTGGTCGTGCCAGTTTAAACCGCACCTCAGGGAACTGCTGGGAAAACCGCTGCACCTGCTGTTCGATCGCATCAGTGATGCCCCCCTCAAACAAAAAGTAGGGCAAAATCTGAATTGCTCGACAGCCCTGTTTGATCTGGCTCATCACTTGGCTTTCTAAATCGGGAGCCACTGACCAGAAAGCAGGCGTTGCCTCAATCTGAGCCGCAATCTCAACGATCGCGTGATTTGCCGCCATGCGCCGACTCCCGTGCGCCAGCAAAATTTTCCCTGCCAGGGATGCGCCAATCTCATCAACGGGATGGATCAGCAGCTTCCAGAAATCCCGGTATTGACCCGCATAGGGCAAAATTTCGATCGCCAGATTCGGCTCTTGCACCGGGTCAAAGCTCTCCCGCAGGGCTAAACGCGCCAGGTTCACTTCTGCCGGAATGTCTTCCATGACGTGAACGCCCGCCAGCAAAAACAGCGGCAGAATTTGCACACGGGTCTTTCCGCGATCGGCGGCAAGCTGGGCAAAGCGAAGAATCTGCTGATGCAGCGGATCGGGAGCAAGTTCAAGCTGACCTGTGCCAATCAGCGACGGAGATGCCGTTCCCCGATCGCCGTCATCAGCCATAAGCTTGACCAGATGATCCAGCGCAATTTGCGGACGCGGATCGCGGCTTCCGTGCGTCACCAGCAGACAGGCGGAGTCAGAGAAATCAAGCTTCACAGGTTAAAACTTGCCATCCAGCGCAGGAATACAGCGTTCGCATAGCAATGAATGCAGCGAGGATTTGCCGACCTGAAGCGAGTAGTTCCAGCAGCGATCGCACTTTTGCCCGTCTGCGTCCGTTACGCCAATCCCTAGCCCGTCGGTCTGCGACTGATATTTCAGCTCTGCCAGCGGTGCGGGTGCCTCCAGCAGTTCCACCTGGGAGGTAATCAGCAGATAGCGTAGTTCATCAACATAATTCCGGTTCTTGGATTTAGTTTGACAAGGATTAGAGCGCAGAAATTCTACGTAATTGTTCGAGAGGTGGGAGGGAAGGTGAAATTCATGCTCATTAGAAAGATACTCATCACGTAAATAGATGATCCCTCTCCTAGTAATTTGGATCAATCCATTCGTGAGTGATATCAAACCCTGGCTTGCTAAACTTTCGTAAGCTAAAGCTTCCCTTTTATCCAGTCCGGCTAGTCCTCGCGTAGGAAGTGGAAACTGATAACCGGGGTAGCCCAGCACATTAAGCAGGACTGTTATTTCCTGTTCACTAGGCTCTGCAACTGGTGGTAGTGGATTGAACTCTTCCATCTGCTGGCGTAACTCCAGGTCAGGAACGTACAGCATCACTTTGGCTTCCAGTGAGGAACCGATCGCCTTATCCGCTCGAGCCTTTTCCAGCACCCGGTTGACTTCATCGCGAATCTGGCGCAACTGCTCCCACTTGCCTGCAAGTTCTGGTCGTTTCCAGGCGTTGTCGATTTGCACCCAGCCGGACTCAAATACCGATTGGTACGGAGTTGGATAGGGAATCGCCTGCCAGATGTCTTCGGCTAAGTGAGATAGAACCGGAGCAATCGATCGGGCGAGGTTTTCCAGGGCGATCGCCAGCACGGTTTGACAGCTTTGGCGACGCGACGAATTGGCTGCGCTGATGTAGAGCCGATCTTTGGCGATGTCCAGATAAAAGTTCGACAAATCGACGACGCAGAAATTCTGCACAGTCTGGAAGAAGCGATAAAACTGATAGGTATCGTAAGCGTCGGTGACTTCGGCAAATACCTCGGTCATGCGGTGCAGCAGATAGCGATCGAGTTCGGGAAGCTGATCGTAAGGAACCGCATCCTTTGCCGGGTTGAAATCGTGCAGGTTGCCCAGCAAAAACCGCGCGGTGTTGCGGATCTTGCGGTAGACATCCGCCATTTGCTTCAGGATGTTTTTGCTCACCGCCACGTCCGAGGAATAGTCTACCGACGACACCCACAGTCGCAGCACGTCTGCGCCGTAGGGAGGCTCCTCTTTCTGGTTTTTGCCGCCCTCGATCACGATCGCCGGATCGATGACATTCCCCAGCGATTTGCTCATTTTGCGTCCCTGCTCATCGAGCGTAAAGCCGTGGGTCAGGACGGTTTTATAGGGCGCGGTGCCATTCACTGCCACGCTCGTCAGCAAACTGGACTGGAACCAGCCTCGGTGCTGGTCAGAGCCTTCCAGGTAGATATCCACCGGGTAGCCCAGTCCTCGCGCTTTTGCCACTGCCGCCCAGGAAGAGCCGGAGTCGAACCAGACATCCATTGTGTCCATCCCTTTGCGGTAGGTGCGTCCGTTGTTGCGGTACGCTTGCGGCAATAGCTCCTCGATCGGCAGTTCCCACCAGGCATCCGAGCCTTTTTCGGCGAAGATCTTCTGGATGTAGTCGATCGTCTCCGCGTTCAATAACGGCTCATTGGTTTCCTCGTCATAGAACACCGGAATCGGTACGCCCCAGCTTCTTTGCCGCGAGATACACCAGTCCGATCGCTCCGAGACCATTGCTGTGATGCGGTTTTCGCCCTGTTCGGGAATCCATTTGACTTCGGCGATCGATCGCATTGCCTCTTCACGGAAGCCGTCTACCGAAGCAAACCACTGTTCCGTAGCGCGATAAATCACGGGCTTTTTGGTGCGCCAGTCGTAGGGATAGCGGTGGGCGTAGGTTTCTTCTTTCAGCAGTGCATGGGCATCGCTCAATGCCTGGATAATGGCTTCATTTGCGTCTTTCAGAACATTGAGTCCCTGAAACTGTCCCGCCTCGGCGGTAAAGTTGCCGACATCATCGACCGGAGACAGCACAGGCAGACCATATCGCTGACCCACGATAAAGTCGTCCATTCCGTGACCGGGAGCCGTATGCACCAACCCTGTACCCGATTCCGTCGTGATGTAGTCGCCGCCGACCACGATCGGACTGGTGCGATCGAACAAAGGATGCTGATAGCTAGAAAACTCCAGAGCTCTGCCGCTCAAAGTCGCCTTCACCGTTAGTTCGGTTTCAAACAGCTTCGAGAGGCGTTCGACCAGTTCGGTCGCGACGATCAGATATTTCACGGGCAATTTGTCATCGGCAGCTTCGACGATCGAATATTTCAGATCGCCATTCACCGCGACTGCCAGGTTCGCCGGAATTGTCCAGGGCGTCGTCGTCCAGACTGCCACGCCCAATTGCGGCAAATAGGGTGCAAATTCTGCTGCGCTGTCCGCCAGGCTAACGACGCGAAACGCTGCATAAACGCTGCGGGACGTGTGACCTTCGGGATATTCCAGCTCCGCTTCTGCCAGTGCTGTCTGAGAACTCGGACTCCAGTACACCGGCTTCAAGCCCCGGTAGATGTAGCCCTTGAGTGCCATTTGTCCAAATACACTAATCTGCGCTGCTTCATAGTCGGGCGTCAGCGTCAGATAGGGATGCTCCCAGTCTCCCCACACACCGTAACGCTGGAAGCCTTTTGCCTGCGCTTGCTGCTGCTCAATCGCCCAGGTTTTTGCCCGCTTGCGAAGTTCGATCGGGGTGAGGTGCGATCGAACTTCGGGCTTCATCGCTTGCAGCACTTTCAGTTCGATCGGTAGCCCGTGGCAGTCCCAGCCGGGAACGTAGCGCACCTTGCGACCGCGCAAAAGCTGATATTTATTAATCGTGTCTTTCAGAATCTTATTGAGCGCGTGCCCGATGTGGAGCGAGCCGTTTGCATAAGGAGGACCGTCGTGCAGAATGAAGGGTTCGCCCGGATTGCGCTCTGACAGCGTTTCGTAAATTTGATGCTTTGCCCAAAACTGCTGAAGTTCGGGTTCGCGCTTGGTGGCGTTTGCCCGCATATCAAATTTTGTTTGCGGCAAATTAACCGTGTCTTTGTAGCTTCCGGGTTCTGTCACTGTCACAGCAAATTCTGAGTAATGCGATAGGGATAGTCACGATTGTATCGAATCATGCTCGATCGCGGCTGGTTTTGGGCATGGTGAGTCTGTCACCGAGTAAGTTAATTTAGATTCGGTCTCTTGCTCCCGGCATATTCTGCGGTTTTATGCTGCCTTTTTTTATGCTTCCTTTTAAAGGCTCAAACGATTGCTTCCCAGTCTCCCAAAGGGGTAGTCGTCCCTTTCCAAATCTTTCAGCCCCGTCTGCTGCTTTTCCCCAGACCGCTTTCCAGGAATCGTTCCAGGCTGCTGCTCAGGCTGTGCCCCTGGCTCGTACTCAGCGACGGGCAACCCAACAGCGCATCTCCTCGTCGGGGAAAGCGAATTCCTTGCGATCGGCTCAGCGACGCCGGGGCGTTCTAAAGCAGGGCGATCGATTTAGCTTTGGGCTGTCATCGTTTATTGACGAATACGAACTGCGCGGCATTCAGCCCGGACAGCAGATTGAAATTAATCTCAAATCAAACCAATTTGATGCCTATCTCGAACTGCGGGACGTTCGTTCTGGACGGGCACTGCTGTATGGCGAAAGCATCGATGCCTTTAACTCCGATGCGCGGCTGGTGTTTACGGCTCAGCCTGGAGTGCGTTATCGGGTGCGCGTCAGTGTGTCTCCAAACCCCGTTTCCGGATCGCGGGGCGAAGGACGATACAGCCTGCGAACCCAGAAGATTTCACTTGTTTCCGGTTTTAACTTTTTCTATGGCTACGGCTTAGTGAATGCAGCGGCGGCAGTGGCTCAAGTCGTTGGGCAACCCGTGCCGATCGCCAAACTCACAAACAGCCCGAACTGGGGCACCAATGCGATCGGGGCAGCCGCACCCTGGGCAAAAGGCTTTGAAGGACAGGATGTGGTGGTGGCAGTGCTGGATACCGGAGTCGATTATCAGCATCCAGAGCTGGCGCAAAACCTGTGGAGAAATGCAAACGAGATTCCCGCAAACGGGATCGATGACGACCAGAATGGCTTTATTGATGATGTCAACGGCTGGGATTTTGCCGCCCAGGACAATGACCCAAACGACTCTGATGGTCACGGAACTGCCGTTGCCGGAATTATTGCCGCTTCAGCAACTGCTCAGGCAAAAGGCACTGCATCCCGTGCTCGCCTTATGCCCGTACGCGTCCTGAGCGACAACGAAGAAACTGAAGACAGTGACGCAGTCGCCCAAGGCATTCGCTACGCCATCCGCAACGGGGCAAAGGTAATCAACATGAGCCTTAGCTCTTCACAAGGCAGCTCACTGTTCCAGCCATTGTCCGAAAATATCGCTGCCCTGCAAGAAGCGGCTCAAGCAGGCGTGACCGTGATTTTTGCAGCCGGAAACGATCGCCAAACCTACGGCGCACTGCGTCCCCTGGAGCCTGCATACACTGCTCTTCAGGGATTGGGCATTGCCGTTGGTGCAGTCGATCGAAACCGCCAGCTTGCAGATTTCTCGAATCCCGCAGGCAACCGCCGCATGCCCTTTGTGGTGGCTCCCGGTGTTGATATCTTCTCAACCGATCGCGGCAACAGTCACCGTTCAGATAATAGCGGCACGTCCTTTGCAGCTCCCTTTGTTTCTGGTATCGCCGCCCTGATGCTGAGCGCAAATCCCACCCTCACCCCCGCCCAAATCGCCAGCACCCTCACGACAACCGCCACAACCCAGGGACTTAACCTCTCTCTGTAGGAGTTTGGAAGAGAGTTGAGGGAGCCAAAGGAGCTTAGGAAGAAGGAGCTTAGGAAATTGAAGGGAGTTGAAGCAAACCCTACCCCTGGCTCTCCTGGCTCTCCTGCCCCACCTCACCCCCTCATCTCCCCCAATCAAAAAACTTTCCTCAACTTCCCCCCCTTCCCCCTTAGAATTAACCAGGCGTGAAGAGCCGCCCGCGATCGGCAAAGCAGGAAACATGGTCGGAAGAATTACGAGTGAGGGCGATCGGGCGATGCGCTCTGATGTTGCCCGTCGGCTTTTTGGGTTAACCGGGAAAGGAATCACGATCGGCATTATTTCCGACAGCTTTAATGTCTTGGGAGGTGCAGGAAGAGATGTGCGAGGCGGTGACTTACCGGGAAAGGGCAATCCGTTTGGCTTGAGGCAGCGCGTGAAAGTGCTGAGAGACGATCGAGTGGGCATCGACGAAGGGCGGGCGATGGCGCAGATTGTGCACGACGTTGCGCCGGGGGCAAAGCTGCTGTTTCATCGATCGGGCATAACCGAAACAGAATTTGCAGGCGCGATTCGACGGCTGGCACAGGCAGGAGCCGATGTAATCGTAGACGATATTGGCTATTCGACTGCGCTATTGCTGCAAGACGGCATTGCGGCTCAGGCGGTGGATGAGGTGGCAGGTCAGGGAGTGCTGTATTTTTCTGCCGCAGGTAACGATGGTAACCGATCGTATGAAAGTCCTTTTATTCCCAGCAGCACATTTGACTTTCGCGGCACAACCTATACGGCTCATGATTTTGCGGCTGGAGCTCCTGCCCCAGCGGAACCAGATTTGTTTCAAGACATTAAAATTTCTGGCTTTAATCCGATCGGGCTGTTGTTGAACTGGGATCAGCCTGCCGGACGAATCAGCTCCGATATCGAACTCTTTTTGCTTGATCGTCCCCTCCCTCCCGGTCAGGGTTCCAGCATTCTGGCGCAGGGCGTTCTGCCTAGCTTGGGACTGATAGATCCTGCGCTGCAAAACAATCCGGGAAAGCTGCTGGTCTATCAAAATCAGCAGTCGATGCCCCAAACGGGTTACCTGATGCTTGCCCTCCGTACGTCTGCCAGTTTGCCCTTTCCGTCTTTGATGAAGTGGATCAGCGTTGCGAACGGGGGAGACAGCGACACCGCTTACCAGTACGTCAACGATCAGCCAAACGCAGCCGGAGGATCAACCGTTTATGGACACCCGAATGCGGCAGGTGCGATCGCCGTTGGTTCTGCCTTTTATCGCCGGACACCTGCATTTGGGGTGAATCCTCCCCTGTTAGACAAGGACTCAAGCCGGGGGGGGTCGCCAATTTTGCTGAGTCCGGCAGGCGATCGATTGCCCGCAAGCCAGGCGCGGCTCAAACCAGAAATTGTGGGTCCAAACGGGGTTTCAACAACTGTATTTGGGTTTGCGCCCTTTTTCGGCACTTCGGCAGCAGCTCCCCATCTGGCGGCAGTCGCGGCACTGATGCTGCAACGCGCTGGGGGCAGAAAGAGCCTGACCCTGTCTCGAACCATTACAGACCTGCAACAAACGGCAATCCAGATCGCTGCGGTTCCGGGTCTGAATCCACAAGTGGGCTTTGTGCAGGCAGAAGCGGCAGTGCTGAGCGCGTTTCAGTTTCGACAGGCTGGCTCAACCCGATCGGACACCCTGCAAGGCACAATTCAGGCAGACAATTTGCTCGGATTAGAGGGATCCGACCGACTGTTGGGCAACAAGGGGTTTGATTGGCTCAATGGCAATGCGGGAGTCGATCGCCTGCGAGGGCAGCAGGGCAATGATCTTTTGACCGGGGGCACAGGAGCCGATCGCTTGGAAGGTGGAGCAGGCAACGATACGCTTATTGGCGGCATGAGTCGGGATGTTTTGCTGGGCGGCAGAGGAGCTGATCTGTTGTGGGGTGGCGCAGGTTGCAATCGCCTAATCGATGGGCAGGGCAAAAATACTTTTGTGCTGAGTCGAGGCGGATTTGCCAGAATTACCGACTTCCAGCCGGGACGCGATCGTCTGGGGCTAGCCGACATTCCCTTTGCCCGTCTGACGATTCGCCAGCAGGAACAGGACAGCCTGATTCAGCTCGGACGCAAAACGCTGGCAAGCCTGGAGGAGATCGACGCGACGCTCCTGATCCGAAAGACTTTCCTGGCGGTAAATTTGCCAGAAGCGATCGGGTAATTTCTTTTGGGAAATGCTTTGAAATTCCTTATTTTGAGATTCCTAACAAAGCCGATTTGATCAATCGAGATCAGGTCTACGAATGGCATCAAACGATCGCCGAGGTCGCTTGACTGCATCGGGAATCGATTCGATCGAGCCGTCGATTGTTTCCATTTCCGGGTCGCTGTCAAAGTCCAGATCGCTCCATTCGGCAGCCAGCTCAGGCTGGGGAGAGCTATCGACTTCGATCCGAACAGTGGCGATTTCGGGAGAGCTGGAATTTCTGTCTCTGCTAGAATCCATGTCTTTAGAGGGGGAACTGACAGGGAAGCTACTTTGAGGAGGAAAGACCGTCTGGGGAGGAAAGACAGAGGGCTGAACCGCTGCGGCAGGAGAAGAGGAAGACGGAGCGGAATTTTGGGGAGGCTGAATGGTTTCGCTGACTGTTGTACTCATCAGAGCCCCAATCCAGATTCGTAGCCGATCGAGGGCAGAGACCGTATTTTCAACCAGGCGATCGAGGTTGACTAGAACCGAGGAAGGCTCGGAATTTTGGCGCAGCCGCAACCGATACTGAGCAATTCGCGCTTTGATCACATCCGCCGGGGCAATTGGAGAAGCAGAACTGGGCGATAAGCTATTGCTTGGATGAGAAGGTTTTGCCTGTCCTGAAGTTTCTATTCTTGAAGTTTCGACCAGGCGCAGCTTCAGGGTTTGCCAGCCAAACCAGCCGATCAGAGAAACGCTAGCAACCTGCCCCAGCAGCACCCCGCCTGTCATTCGTCCTGCACACACCCACAGCACCAGCCCGTAAAACAGCCCTACACCGCTCCAGATCAGGTCGTATTTGCGATGGACTTCCGGCAGCAAGAAAGCAGCGAGATACAAACTCAGGCTTCCCAAAGCGACTGCGATCGCCAGAATATAGGCAAGCATTTTTTTCTCCGATTTCAGGCACTCTCCGATCGAGCTTACTCTACCGTACTTGCTTTGTGCTTGTCCTGCTTATCGCAAATCACCCTGATGAGCCACCGCTCTGGAGGAAGACTGCTTTACAAAAAATCATGTATTACATTACATTAATAAATCTATCTATTTCGGTTTTGATTCAGTCTGTGCTGTTGTTATCTCTACAACTTTCAGCTTAACCTCACCTGATTGATTGAGCTATGCTATTTTTCACTGCTCTCTGTATTACCGTCGGAGCCGCGCTTCTGTCCGACCGGGTAGTTCACAGCTTTCCTGAAGTTGCTGTTGGCTGCCTCTCGATCGCTCTTTTGGCACTGGTGATCACGCTTGTTTCTGCTCCCTGGCAAGTTCAGCTTTTGCTAGCGGTTGCGGCGATCGTGTCTTACCGTTCGCTCAATCAGATCAGCGGATAGGCGCAGCGTTGATTCGCTTTGGCGGGCTGAACTTGCCAGAGGGAAAGACTCATTTCAGTTGGCACAAGCGGCTGAGGCTGGTAGCGATTCCTGAGCAGAATGCCCTGCTGCTGAAAAAGTTGCTTTAAGGGCGCAGACGGGTTAAACAAAAACGTGGTTTGACAGGAATTTGCCCAGTTTAAGACGGTCTCAGCAGGCGCGATTCGTATCTGAACTTCGGGCTTGAGCAAATGGCTGATCGATAGCAGATCCATCACTTGGGACGCTTCTGCCAGCAAGAGGGGCGCATTTGCCTGGTTGATCACTGCTGCGATCGCTGGATTGCTGAGACTGCGCGTTTTGTGATAGCGGGAGGGCTGCTGAAGCTGAAACAAACATGAACAAATGCTGATCGCAATTAACCCCACTAAAACACCCGACCAGAATCGCTGTCGGAACGGATGCTTGAATAAGTCAGGAATGCGATCGGACAGGAAAAAGGCGATCGTTAGCAGAACGCCCAGAAGCACGGGCATCATATAGCGCGGAGCCGTCGAAAGCCGCCCGTTTGCGAATAAATCAAACACAATGAGAGGAACGGGAAGGGCAGCCCAAAAGACCACGACAAACAGCCAGACTTCTCGAGGCGTTTTTTGAATTAGCTCTCGTAGCGCAAAGCCCATTAGCCCTACGAGGATAGCAGCGATCGTTACCTGGGCCATTCCTACAATCGGTGGATTGAGCACGACAGGAACATCAAAAAATAGCACTGCCAGCGTATAAATCCAGGTTGCGAGCATTGGCAGCAGTCCCAACGGCAGCCGCGTCCAGGTAGTGTTGTCGTGTAGGGTGGTCAACTGGGAAAGGATCACCCCGATCCAGGGAGAAAATAGCAGCACTGCCCCGATCGCCGCTCTAATCCACCAAAGTCGTTGCTTGCCCCAGCAGAGGGAAACATAAATTCCCTGTCCCCCCAACACCAGCAGCGACAGCAGCGATGTATAAAGTCCGATCGCAGCAGCGACAGCATACAGCAGCCAATCTTGACGCTGTTGCGTTCGCACTGCCCTTAGTAACGTCGCTCCCATCAAGAGCAGCGTCAAACTCCACAAGCTGTAGGGACGCGCTTCCTGAGCATATGCTACAAAAAACGGCGACACCGACAGCAGCATCACCCCAATCCAACTCGTGCGACGCGAATGAAACAGCTCTTCGCACAGCCAGAACAGCGCCGGCAGAGACAGCAGACTGAACAACACCGAGAGCGATCGAATCTGAGCAATGCCATTGCCGGTCAGCTGCAGCCAGAACCGAGCGAAGAGGAAGTACAGAGGAGCGTGTTCAGGGCTGTGGTAAAGAGCGGCAAGGGTGGCAGACCAGGGAAGGGCAGGATGAAGCTGTTGGACATCCAGGAGGTGCTGCACGGTAAGCAGTTGTCCGGTGGCAAGCTGCTGGGTGAGCAGTGCTTTGGTGGTTCCGGCAATGCGAATCGAGGTGGCAACTTCATCCACCCAGTACACTTTGGCTTCCAGATGAATGAACCGAAAAAAGATGCCCAGCAGCACGGGAAGGGCAAGTAGCCAAATCCACAATCGATTCAATTTCCAATTCACGTTCGGATTCATTGTGCCGTTCCCTGCTCACACCCACTGCCGTTCTGCTGAGTTTGCCCGTTTTGAACCTGTTTGTTTTGAACCTGTTTGTTTTGGAGCTGCCACAGCGATAAGTGAATATCTTCCGGGGTCAGCAGTTCCGGTTGATAGATTTCCTTTAGCGTGAATGGTGTGTTATTGCTCAGGCGATCGACCAAACCTGGGGTGGGATTAAACAAAAAATTAGTGTTACAGAAATTGAGCGAAATATCTGAATCAATGGAAGGAAAGATTTGCAGTGTGGCTGGTCGCAAACTGTGACTGAGTGACAGCAAATTCATTGTATTCGCCGCCTCACTCAGGATGAATGGACGATTCGCCTGATTGATAATGGCAGAGATCGGCAGATTAAACCGATTATGCGCCTTTTGATAATCTGGAATCCGATTCAGATTCGATATGCAAGACATCAAACAGAATCCAATCAGCAAGATAAAGATGAACGGCTTGAGAGAACGTCGCGATCGATTGACAACAATTCCAGCGTGATTTTTTTTCCAACCCTGAAAGGAACCGTTCAGCCAATGACTCATCACAAACAAAACCACAAGCTGAAGCGGCAAAAGATAGCGCGGCGTTGCCGAAGCCTGCCCCTGCGAAATCAAATCAATGAACAACAGGACGATCGGAATCGGCAGCGCAAAAGTCAGCAAAAATAGCCGGGTCGATTTTGATGATCTGCGAAGCGAATTAAGTGCAATCCCAATCAACGCCAAAATAAATAGTGCAGTGAATGCTTTGGCGATCGTTTCAACACTCAGCGACACCGACACAGGCAAATCAAAAAAGAGAACCACAACGCTATAAAGCCAGATTGCCAGCATTGCAATCGGTGACAAAGGAATTCGTGCCCAGGTGGTATTGTCTTGAAGCATTGTCCACTGCTGCAAAATCACAATTATCCAGGGGCTAAACAGCAGCACTGCAACACCCGCAGCCCTGATCCATTGCTGCAAAATTCCTGAGTCTTGTTGCCGTCTCAGTGCGACATAAATTCCCTGTCCGCCCAACACCAGCAGCGACAGCAGCGATGTATAAAGTCCGATCGCAGCAGCGACAGCATACAGCAGCCAATCTTTACGCTGTTGCGTTCGCACTGCCCTTAGTAACGTCGCTCCCATTAAGAGCAGCGTCAAACTCCACAAGCTATAGGGACGCGCTTCCTGAGCATACGCCACAAAAAACGGCGACACCGACAGCAGCATCACTCCGATCCAACTCGTGCGACGCGAATGAAACAGCTCTTCGCACAGCCAGAACAGCGCCGGCAGAGACAGCAGACTGAACAACACCGAGAGCGATCGAATCTGAGCGATGCCATTGCCGGTCAGCTGAAGCCAGAACCGGGCGAGGAGGAAGTACAGAGGAGCGTGTTCAGGGCTATGGTAAAGAGCGGCAAGGGTGGCAGACCAGGGAAGGGCAGGATGAAGCTGTTGGACATCCAGGAGGTGCTGCACGGTAAGCAGTTGTCCGGTGGCAAGCTGCTGGGTGAGCAGTGCTTTGGTGGTTCCGGCAATGCGAATCGAAGTGGCAACTTCATCCACCCAGTACACTTTGGCTTCCAGGTTTGCCCACCGAAAAGAAACGCCGAGTATCAGCACAACGAGCAGCCCGATTACCCCAAAGGGGGAACTGCTTCGCATTGCTTCTGCAATCCAAATTCCTTGTTGTTTCTTTTTCTGCTGCAACCGATCGTCCCCGGCAGGAAACTGCTTTGCATCGCCCATAACCCTTGCTCGATCGCGAACTTTGACACCCACTCCTGAGGAGGTACTTTATCAGGTTATTGCGCCTGCTGTGGACGCGCATATTTCTGGATAAATTGCTGAATCGCTTGCCAGTAAATTCGATCGCCGACCCGTGAGACATCGTTGTGCGTTGCGCCAGGAATCAGCAATAGCTGCTTGGGCTGAGGGGCAGCCTCGTAAAGGCTCTGGCTCATAACGGTGGGAACGGTGCGATCAGCAGTGCCGTGAATCAGCAAAATTGGAGACCGAAGCGATCGAACTTTCGTGAGTGAATCAAAGGATTGCGTCAGCAGCCAGTCGACCGGCAAAAAACGTGAATAGCCTCCTACATCTGCCATTTGTCGCATCGACGAAAACGTACTTTCAACAATGATTCCCCCCAGCGTCGACTGACGGCTTGCCAGATCGATCGCCACCGCGCCCCCGATTGATTGTCCAAACAAGAAAATGCGATCGGGCGAAATCTGGCGTGTTTGAGTGAGATAGTTCCAGCTAGCGATCGCATCTTCATAAACGCTTGCCTCCGAGGGAAACCCGCCTGTACTCGCCCCATAGCCGCGATAGTCGATCAGCAGCACCGCTGACCCCATCTGATGAAACTGTGCCGCCCGATTCACCAAATCACCAATATTGCTGCCATTTCCGTGAAAATAAAGCAACACAGGCGCATTTGGCTGCCTTGCCGGAATCCACCACCCGGTAACGGTTCCTTTAGGGTTTCGCTCTGCGCTAATCGCATTCTCGATCGGTAACTCGACGGTTTCATAAGCCAGGTTCACGGTCGCAGGAGTGGCATCAAGCGATCGGGGTGGAAAGAAAATTAGCCGAGTTTGCCCAAAATACAAAGCCAGACAGAACCCGGCATACAGCAGCAAAATCACCAGCCCTAAAGAGCGCAGCAGCGACAGGAATTTCAGGAGCACCATGCGATCGTCCATCAATCGTTTAATTGTTCATTAATAGTCGTTTGCAGTCATTTGCAGTCATTTGCAGTCGTTCAATTGTAGAAGCACGCTGGCGATCGGAATTTAGAATAACGCTAAGCAGGCAGGGCAGCATTCCCTAAATTAACGTTCCACCCCCAACCGAGATTCGCGGGCAATAAATTCATCGCTTTTGCTAGAGACTTTTCGGTTAGGGCATTCTGAAAGTAGGATGGAGTCGATTACCTCGAAGAGAGAACAGCGAAGCGATCGCAGGATACGGGGTGAAGAAGTCCAGGATGCAGAAGTCCAGGATGCAGAAACAGCGCAAGGCGCATTTTTCAGGGAGTTAGGGGGAAAAGACAATGACTGAGCTACTGGAAAGCGACAAACTCAAAGCCAAAAATCAAATTCTGCATTTGCTCAAGCTGCATGGACCGCAAACTGCCGCCGTTTTAGCCGCTCAGCTTCAGGTGTCTGCAATGGCAATTCGGCAACACCTCCAGACATTGCAGGCAGATAACCTGGTTACTTATCAAGAAGAACGCCGTCCGGTTGGTCGCCCGATCAAGCAGTGGCAGCTCACCGAAAAGGCAGCAAAACGCTTTCCCGATAATCATGCCGAACTGCTGGTGAATGTTCTGCAGGGCGTTGAGCAGCTTTTTGGTCAGGACGGACTGGACGCTTTGCTTGCCAAACGCACCCAACAGCAAATCGACAACTATCAGGCACAGCTTCCCGAAGATGGCTGGCAGGCGCAAGTGAAGACGATCGCTCAACTTCGTGCCCAGGAAGGCTATATGGCAGAAGTTGTGCAGGAAGCGGAAGACGCAGTGCTGCTAATCGAAAATCACTGTGCAATTCACTCGGCAGCCCGGACATGCAGCCAGATTTGTGCTTCAGAGCTACAGGTTTTTTCGGCACTGCTGGGATCAGACGTGAAAATTGAGCGAGTTGAGCATCTGATTGCCGGCGATCGTCGCTGTGCCTATCGTATCTCGTCCGCAGAATAGACTTTCTGAAGCCCCCTATAACGAATCAACGCGGTGCAGTGACTCAATCAGCTCCTCGATCTCTTCATCGTCCTGGCACTGCTTCACCTGCGATCGAAACCACGTCAACTCTTCTGGCTCAATCTCCTGCGACTGATAAACCAGCAGCGTGCCTGCCAGGCGTGCCAGCGTAATCGGTTCCCAGGCAATGTGATCTAGCAGTCCCAAAGCATCTTGATAAAGCTGCTGCGCTTCGGCTTCGTCGATCGGCTGTCCCAAGTCGGTGGCGATCGCCTGTAAGCTGTCTTGGATCGTTAATTGCAGTTCGGAGTCTGGAGCAGAAAAGTGAGTCATGGGGCTTGGGAATGGATTTCAGATTTTCATGCACCTTCCATCATGCCGCGAACCCGGAGTGTTCAGGGCTTGGCGTAGCACGTTCCACAAGCCGATTACCCCATCGGGAGAACTGCTTCACATCGCCCAATCGCCAGCCCTAACCCCCCTTCAACCTGCAATCCCGCAATACAATAAAATTGTTAAGAAAATGTCACAAAAATGAAGGCTTGATCTCAATGAGTTTGTTTTTTGCGGCGATCGGAATTGTCCTGTTCCTGCTGATCCTGGGGATAGGGGTTTATCTCCTAACGGCTCGCCGCTATCAATCTGCTGATTCGGTCGCTCATTCCTACGATGAATGGACTGAAGACGGCATTCTAGAGTTCTACTGGGGCGAGCATATTCACCTGGGACATTACGGTTCGCCGCCAAAACGCAAGGATTTTCTGGAGGCAAAAGCAGACTTTGTGCATGAAATGGTGCGCTGGGGCGGCTTAGATCGGTTGCCTGCGGGCACAACGGTGCTAGATGTGGGTTGTGGCATTGGCGGCAGCAGCCGCATTTTGGCGCGAGACTACGGGTTTGCTGTCACCGGAGTGACCATCAGCCCTCAGCAGGTGAAACGTGCTCAGGAGCTCACGCCCGCCGATTTAAATGTGCAGTTTCAGGTGGATGATGCAATGGCACTGTCGTTTCCCGATGCCCGTTTTGATGTGGTTTGGTCGATCGAAGCCGGACCCCATATGCCTGACAAAGCCATTTTCGCCAAAGAACTCATGCGGGTTGTCAAGCCGGGAGGCATCATGGTTATGGCAGATTGGAACCAGCGAGACGATCGCCAGAAGCCGCTTAATTTCTGGGAAAGACCCGTGATGCGCCAACTCCTGGATCAGTGGTCGCACCCGGCATTCTCCAGCATTGAAGGCTTTGCTGAACTTTTGCAAGCAACCAGGTTAGTTGAAGGCGAAGTCGTCACTGCCAACTGGACAGAACCTACCCTTCCTTCCTGGCTGGATTCGATCTGGCAGGGTATTGCTCGACCGGCAGGACTGGTGCGGTTTGGTCCATCGGGCTTGATTAAATCGCTGCGAGAAGTGCCAACACTGCTGCTGATGCGGCTTGCCTTTGGTACAGGTCTTTGCCGTTTTGGGATGTTTCGGGCAGTGCGATCCGAAGCAGTTCCCCCGTTAGGGTAATCGAACGGACAGCCCCAGAAGCCGGAAACCCGTTCAACCCAGCCAGCTCAGGTTTGCCGATTCGCGAGCAATGCCCTATCCTTGATATCGCTGACGCTGAAAGGCATAAAAAGGCAAAACCACCTTCTGTCGCCGAACTGGATCAATTTGCTCCCAGTCGATCGTTTCTCCCTGAACATACTGCTGAGCGAATCCGGTTAGCTCCTGCACGATCGCTTCCCCGCCTTTCTCGATTAAATTGTTTTGGCTCGCCGCACTGCTCTGGAAGAAACCCATTACAGATTGACCCGATCGCCATGCCGTCAGTTTTGCCTGAAGGTCAGAACTTGAAGTCATCACCACGGCTATCCGGTGAGCAAAATGCGATCGTCCGGTGTAGGCAGTAAAGCAAAGGTCGGCGATCGATTGTTCAGGATGATGGCTCAGGTGAACGATGTAGCGATCGACTAGCTGATGCAGGGCAGTTTCGCTGCGGGCAGAGAGGGTAAACAGATGTTGGGTTGGAACCGGGGCAGGCTGAGGGCGATCGCTCACGGGTGGGTCTGCGATCACAATATGGGCATTGCTGCCGTTAAACCCAAAGGCACTGATTCCGGCGGTTCTGGGCTGATTGAGGGGCTGGTCTTGCCTTGTCCAGGAAACGGGATCGATCGGCACTTTCACCGGGAGCCGTTGCCAGTCGATGTGGGGATTGGGGGTTTGGAAATGCAGATTGGGCGGAATTTCTCCATGCTGAAGTGCCAGCACGGTTTTGATAAGTCCGGCAATTCCGGCGGCAGCTTCCAGGTGTCCAATATTCGTTTTGACCGAGCCGAGCCAGAGTGGAGCCGATCGATCCTGCCCAAAAACTTCCGCGATCGCATTCACTTCGATGGGATCTCCGATCGCCGTTCCGGTTCCGTGGGCTTCAAGGTAACTGACCTGCTCGGGCGGAATCCGGCTATTGCTTAACGCCTGACGAATGGCTGCCTGCTGGGCAATGCTGCTGGGAACGGTTAAGCCGCTGGTGCGCCCGTCGTGGTTGGTGGCTGATCCTAAAATTACGGCATCAATGCGATCGCCCGCTGCTACTGCATCCCGGTAGCGTTTTAGCACAATCAAGCCGCAGCCTTCTGCCCGCACAAAGCCGTTTGCTGCCGCGTCGAAACTTTTACAGCGATCGTCGGGGGAAAGCATTCGCGCCTTAGAAAAATTGATGTTGGTTTCGGGGGTAAGAATCCGATTGACGCCGCCTGCCAATGCCACCGAACATTCCCCCTGCCGCAAACTTTGACAGGCGAGATGAACCGCCGTGAGTGACGAAGCGCAGGCTGTATCGATCGATAAACTCGGTCCTGTCCAGCCCAGCAAATAGGCAAGCCGCCCGGATGCGGTGCTATGGGTATTGCCGGTGGTGAGATAAGCGTCGATCTGAGCCCGATCGCGGCTGAGCAACTGCTGCCAATAGTCAATGCTGCAAATGCCGACAAACACGCCGCCCTGAGTTCCAATCAGATGATCGGCTGACAGTCCGGCGGATTCCAGTGCCTCCCAGCCCACTTCGAGCAAAAGCCGCTGCTGCGGGTCGAGGCTGATCGCTTCGCGGGGGGCAATCCGAAAGAAGGGCGCGTCAAAGTCGTACGGGTGGGGCACAAAGCCGCCTTCACGGGTGTAGAGCTTACCGGGAGCCTGCGGGTCAGTGCTGTAAAGATCATCAGTTTGCCAGCGATCATCTGGAACCGGGGTAATGGCATCGGTGCAGCTGCGAAGCAGTTTCCAGAAATCCTCAGGCGTATCTGCACTGGGAAAGCGACAGCCCATGCCGATAATGGCGATCGGTTCGTGCTGTGCCTGCTCTAGGGCGTCAAGTTTTGCCTGAAGCTGCTGAATTGCGAGGAGGGCACGCTGAGTTGGCGTTCGGGTTTCGGTTGCTTTTTCTGTCATTGCGATCGGGCTGTGCATTCCTATAAGTTAAGCTGTTCCAGGGTTTGCAGCAGTAAGGCTTCGGCTTCTGCATCCGAAAGGGACTCAATCTCGGACGGCAGATCGATTCCCCCACTCGGGGAAGTACTTTGCATTGCTGGAGTTTCCCTTCCTTCAGGAAAGGAACTTTGTTCTATCGCCGTCCCAAATAGCCATTGCAGCAGATGATCGGTCAGTGTGGTGATTGTCGGATAATCATACAGCAGCGCGACCGACAACGGTTTTCCCAGACTAGTTTGCAGCCGATTTCTCAGCTCTACGATCGTCAAAGAATCCATGCCCATTTCGGAGAATCCCTGATGCAGATCGGTCAGCGTCTCTGCATGAACGCCCAAGATTTTTGCGATGTGGGCTTTTACATGATGGGTGATGAGGTGAGGGCGATCGTCTGACGGGGCATTGACCAGAGTTTGATAAAAGTCTTCAGCGTCCTTGAAAACAGTGGGGGGATGAGGACGTGAAGAAGGGGAGGAAGGAGGAGAGGCTTGAGCAGAGCATGGTGCGACGAGGGGCTTGAGTGCCGCAGGCGGATTCCAATTTGCCCAATCGATCGGCAAAACGCCGACCTGCACGGATGATTGGTTCAAGAGGGTTTCCAGGATAATGAGTCCGATTTCGGGGGAGATTACCCCAACGGGGAAAGCGCTTTGCATCGTCTCTCTTCCCTCAGCCTGAGCCGTTCTAGAACGGGCTGCCATTCCTGTGGATTCCCACGCTGCCCAGTGAATGCTGAGTCCGGGTAAGCCAAGCGATCGTCTAACCTGAGCCAGCGCATCCATAAAACCGTTTGCTGCTGCGTAGCTGGACTGTCCGCCTGATCCCAGAAGCGAAGCCGCTGAGGAAAACATCACAAAGCAGTCGATCGGGTGATGCTGCGTTAGCTCGTGCAGATTTAAGGCTCCCCGAACTTTGGGGGATAGGACGGACTGGAAGCGATCGGCGGTCTGGTGCTGGAGAATGCCGTCATTAAGGACGCCTGCAGCGTGGAAGATGCCGAGCAGGGGCGGAGGGGAAGGGAGGCGAGTGGGTGGGTGGAGGTAGGGAGTGAGAAGGGTTTGGAGGGATTGTTGATCCGTGATGTCGAGTTGGGCGATCGTGATCTGGATTCCCTGAGCCTGGAAATGATCGAGTTTGGTTTGGGTTTCGGGGGTGGGTTTGCTGCGTCCGATCAGGAGAAGGGAGGTTGCGCCGCGATCGATAAGCCATTGGGCAACGTGCAGTCCAAGTGCGCCGAGGCCGCCTGTAATCAAATAAGTGCCGCTGGGTTTGACGGTGAAAGGCTGTGAGACTGGATGTGAAACGGGAGCAGGTTCAGGGTGGGCAATGACGATTTTGCCGATGTGCTTTGCCTGCTGCATCCAGCGAAAGGCTGCGATCGACTGACTCCGATCGAACACTTTGTGCGGCAGGGGCTGCAGCCCGCGCGAATGAAACTGCTGCAAAAGCTGGCTCAGCAGGGCCTGAATTGTTTGTGGCTGTTCCTGGGTGGTCTGCATTAGATCCATGATGTGATATGCCACATCAGAACGAACCTGAGCAACCTGTTCGGTTGACCAGATGCCCTGCTTGCCGATTTCGATCAGGCGACCGCTCCGACGCAAAATTGACAGATTTGCCGGGATAAATTCGCCGGACAGGGAATTGAGGATAATATCCATTCCTTGTCCCCCAGTTTGAGCCTGGATGGCTGCGGCAAATTCAGTCGATCGATCGCTCAAGACGTGTTCAACGCCAATCGATCGCAAAAAGTCCCACTTCGCCGGAGCTGCGGTTGCCCAGAGTTCTGCCCCTGCCTGCTGCGCGATCTGGACTGCGGCCAGACCGACTCCACCTGCTGCCGAGTGAATGAGCACCCGTTCTCCGGGTTTGATCTGGGCAAGGTGATGCAAGCCATACCAGGCAGTCAAAAAGGCGATCGGAATCGTAGCGGCTGCGGCAAAGTCTAGATCAGAGGGCAGGGGAACCACTCGCCGCGCATCAACCGTGACCCATTCGCTAAAGCTGCCCGTCGCCAGTGCCACCACCCGATCGCCCACTTGAACCGAGGTCACACCCTGGCCGACAGCGACCACTTCCCCGGCACACTCCAGGCCCAGCAAACCCGCTTCGCCCGGATACAGCCCCAGCACGTTCATCACATCCCGAAAATTTAGCCCCGTTGCCCAGACGCGAATCTCGACTTCGCCGGGTTGGGGAGGACGGCGATCGATCGGCTGCCAAACAAGCTGATCCAGCGTGCCGCGATTGAGAATTTCGAGGCGGAGCGATTGAGCAACGTCAGGCAACTTCTCCGTGAAATGTTTTACAACAGAATGTCGTACAAGCCGCGCTGCATAACGGGTTTGATTGCGATAGGCAATCTGGTTTTCCCCGTCCTGGCTGACGAACTCTGCCCAGAGCAGACTTGCGGCTTCTGCGCCCGAAAGGTTTTCTAGATCGATCGTGATGCAGTTCAGTTCGGGATGCTCTAGCCGAATCGATCGCGCCATGCCCCACAGCGGAGCCTGTCCGGTTGCCTCCAGCAAGATCGACGGCTGACAAACGCCTCGCGTCACAATCCAGAGCTGCGGTGGCGGGTTCAGATGAGTTATAGACTGAACGATCGCCAACAAACGGCTGCACTGCTCAGAAACAAACTCTTCCAGGGAGTCGAGAGTTAAAAGTTCAGGGGTCACGGCATCCGCAAAGAAGATAACCCCGCGCAGGTTTGCCCCGCTAGCCCCCTCATTCTGGGGAGAATCTTGCCGATTATTCTGACTTTCAAAGTCCCCTCGGTGTAAGGAATTTAGGGAGCTTTCAGAACCTTCAAACGAAGCCCACTCCTTTAGAGAGGATAAATCAGCCGGATCAAGCCTTGCCCAGGGTTGTTGCTGGGTTTCGAGCAGCCCAGTCAAAGCGTCGATCGAATCATTTGCTTCGCCCACAATCAGCCAGTAACCTCGATCGCTGCAAAGCATTTTCCCTGCTGGAGTCATTGCCTCCTGTGAAGAAACCAGGGGAACAGGTTGCCAATCAATCTCATACAGCCAGTCCTGCCAGGAGAACGATCGCACCCGATCGGATGAAGGTTGAATTCGCTGAAGGGTCAGTCCTTCGATGTGGGCAAGGCATTCACCAGAGTCACTGTACAGCGATAAATCAGCCGTAATGTGAGTCGAATTGTCCGCCCAAGAGCGTAGCTGCACATGGCTCCAAACCGTTCCCGCCGGACGCTGAAGCAGGCTGAAAGACTCGATCGCCACAGGCAAATAAGTCACGCCTTGCAGACGAGCGGGCAGGGCTGCCGCTGCAACTTGAATGCAGGCATCAAGCTGGGCAGGATGAATCTGATAGGGCTGAGCATCACAGGATGAAATTTGCCCTAACGCTTCACCGTCTTTGCGCCAGAGCTGTGCAACCCCCCGGAAGCTTGCCCCATATCGAATGCCTGCGGCTTCAAAGCTTTGATAGTGGGTTTCAGCGAATCGCCGCTCAGAAAGACGCTGCCGGATTTGTGCCAGGCTTGCGCTGGGTAGAATCGGACGATCGCAAACCTGCGCCTGTCCTGTGCAGTGAAGTGTCCAGCCAGAATCTTGCTGGTAATCGGGCTGCTGATGATCGGGCTGTTGACTGTAAATTTCAATGCGAATCCCGGAACCAATTACCTCGCTGCGGTTGGACAGAGGAATTGGGGTGGCGATCGTCTGAACCGTTTGCGGTGTGGATGACAAAATGAGCGGCTGCTGAAACTCGATCTGGCTCAGCGAAATCGTCTCGGTTTTCAACTGTTGCACAGCGATCGCCAGAGCCATTTCCACAAAGGCAGTTCCCGGCAAAATGGGGCGATCCTCAAGGCGATGATCGGTGAGGAAGTCCGGCGAATGTTCGCAGAGAAGCGACTGAAACAGCGCAATTTTAAGCGGCGTAGAAACACGGTTTCCTAACAGAGGATGACTTTCGGAAGCAGTGAGAACAGGCTGAGCCGATCGCTTCGCCGCTTCCTGAAGGGGAAATTGCCCAGGCGGATCGATCCAGCAGCGTTGTCGCTGAAACGGATAGGTCGGCAGAGACATCCGATGACGAGAAAAGCCTTGGTGGAACGCCTGCCAATCTACAGGGATACCCTGCTGATAAAGTTCGCCCAGGCTTTGCAGCAGCGTTTCGGTATTCGAGCGATGCGAAGCCGTTTTCCCTCTGGTTATCGCTCTGGTTGTTTCTCTGGGCAAATCGCGTCTCAAACTTGGCAGCCAAATGCGGCGATGCGAAGCTGTTCCCCCTAAGGGGTCATCGGGAAACTGTTCACGTCCCATCCCTAGCAGCACCGGATGCGCTCCACATTCCAGGAAAATTGCACAACCCGATCGAATCAGGGTCTTCATTCCGGCAGCAAATAAAACAGGCTGCACCAGATGGCGACTCCAGTAGTCTGGGGAGGCGATTTCGTCAGCGATAAAATCCCCGGTCAGGTTAGAAATCAGCTGGCGCTGCGGTGTGGAATAGCTGACTTGGCGCGCAATTTGCTCAAAGTTCGGTTCGTTCGGAGTTGCGCTTTGCGCGAATCGCAGTGGTTCCAGCAGGGGCGAATGAAACGCATGGGAGACATTGAGCCAGGTCGTTTTAATGCCGCGATCGGTGAGGCGATCGACCAGAGTTTGCAGCGATGGAATTTTTCCAGACACAACGATATTTTGATCGCTATTGATGGCAGCGATCGTCACCGTTTCCGGGTCAGTCTCACCCTCAAAATCAGCAAGGAACGATCGCACCGTTGCCTCATCGCTTCTGATTGCCACCATGCCCCCTGGCGGTAACACCTGCATCAGCCGACCCCGCGCCGCCACCAGCTTTAAGCCATCCTCCAGGCTGAATACCCCCGCCACACAAGCCGCCACATATTCACCGATGCTGTGCCCCATGACGATATCTGGCTCAACGCCCCAAGACATCCAGAGCTGCGCTAGAGCATAGTCGATCGTAAAAATGGCAGGCTGGGTATAGAGAGTTTGATTCAAAAGTTCGGCAGCATCTTCGGCAAAGAGCAACTGCCGCAGCGGTCGATCGATTTCTCCTTGTAAGATTGCCTCACACCGATCGATCGTTTCCCGAAACACGGGTTCCGTTTCATAAAGCTGCCGACCCATCCCGGAATACTGCGAACCCTGTCCGGTGAAGAGAAATGCGATGGGCGAAGAAATGCCAGAACGAATGGAGCGGGGACGCTGGGCAATCTGTTCGAGGAGATGCGGAATTGAGTTGGATACGAATGCGAGTCGATGCTCAAAGTGCGATCGTCCGACGTTAGTGGTGAAGCAAAGATCGGCGAGAAAGCGATTGGGTTGTTTGAGGCAGGTGAGCGCTTCTGCATTGCCCCCCAAATGCAAACATTGCTTGAGAAACCTTTCATAGCGGTCAAGCAAATCGTTCAGAGCAGATTCGCTTTTGGCAGATAGCGTCAGCAAATGATCAGGACGATCCGCCGCATTTCCCAATGCCGCATTTCCCAATAGGGAGGAATCATCCGCCTGCGTCACAGCCGCGATCGTCGGAGCTTCTTCAAGAATGACGTGGGCATTGGTGCCGCCGATTCCCAGCGAGTTCACCCCTGCCCGTCGTGGATGCCCCGCTTCCTGCCAGTCCAACAGGCGCGTGTTGACGTAAAACGGACTGCGATCGAAATCAATTTGCGGATTTGGAGCTTCAAAATGCAGGCTCGGCGGAATCTGGCGATGATGCACCGATAGCACTGCTTTGATAAATCCCACCACGCCCGACGCAACGTTTAAGTGTCCCACATTCGTCTTGACGGAGCCGATCGCGCAAAACTGCTGCTGCTGAGTGCTGAGGCGAAACGCCTGGGTTAGTCCGGCAACTTCGATTGGGTCGCCTAACGAGGTTCCGGTTCCATGAGCCTCGACATAGCCGATCGTGTCTGCGGGGACATCTGCCATTGCCAGAGCTTCTGCGGCAACCGTTGCTTGACCCTCGGCGCGAGGAGCTAGATAGCCCACTTTTTGACTGCCATCATTGCCGATCGCCGAACCTTTAATGACCGCATAAATTCGATCGCCCGCTTCGATCGCCTGGTCCAGCCGCTTTAACACCACCACCCCCGCTCCGCTGCCAAAAATCGTGCCTTGTGCCTTTGCATCAAAAGCGCGACAGTGACCATCCGGCGACAAAATTAGCCCTTCCTGATACAGATGCCCCACCTGCTGCGGCGTATGCACCGAAACCCCACCCGCCAACGCAATCTCACATTCGCCCGATCGCAAACTTTGCGCTGCCAAATGAATCGCCACCAGCGAAGTCGAGCAAGCAGTTTGCACGTTCACACTCGCGCCTGTGAGATTCAGCTTGTAAGACGTGCGCGTGGTCAAATAGTCTTTATCGTTGGCAATCGTCACCTGAAATCCGCCCATCGAACTCAGGTTAAACACCTGCATATTTTCGTGGGCATCTAGCCGATCGCGGTTTGGATAAACATGATTTAGCAGGTAAGTATTCATTGACGCACCCGCATAAAGCGCGATCGATCCGGGATAAGAAAACGGGTCATAGCCTGCATCTTCTAGACCTTCCCAAGCACACTCCAGCAACAGCCGCTGCTGTGGATCGATTAGTTCTGCTTCTCTGGGGCTGTAGCCAAAAAATTCTGCGTCGAAGCGATCAACATCCTTCAAAATTGGACTTGCTTTGACATAGGCAGGATTCTGGAGCAGCGTTGGATCAATCCCCGAAGCCAAGATTTCTTCATCGCTAAAAAAGGCGATCGACTCCACTCCGTCACACAAATTGCGCCAGAACTGATCGATCGACTCCGCCCCCGGAAACCGACAAGCCATTCCAATCACGGCAACCTCAGACGAAATCAGAGACGATCGGCGGGTTTGCTGTCGCTGCTGTGCCTGCTGAAGGCTGGAATTAACCGTTGGATTTTCCCTGGTGTTGCTCAAGTCGCTTAAAAATTGCGCCAAAGATTCGATCGTCGGATGCTGAAACAGGCTTACAGTATGCAGATCAGGACAATCGAATTCCGTTTGCAGTCGGGCAAGCACCTGCATGAGCCGCAGCGAGTTGCCGCCCAGTTCAAAGAAGTTATCGCGAATTCCCACCCGTTCCAGTGCTAAAACGTCCTGCCAGATCGAAACAATCTGCTGTTGTCGCTCCGTCTGCGGTCGATCGATTGCCTGCTGTCCCCACAATTCGTTGATTTGCCTGATAATTCCATCAAACTCCCCCGTTCCAAATCTTCCACTCAGCACCGATCGCTGAATTTTGCCGATCGCCGTTTTGGGAATCTCCTTCTGCTCTACCGGAATGACAAATCGGGGACTGATGCCGATCGCCTCTCCCACTCGCCGCTGAATTGTCTTGATCAACGGCATCACAGCAGCCAGATTGTCACACCCTGTCTCTGGACAAAAGAAAATCGCGAGTTGCTCGGTCGAATCGCTGGATTGCTTCCCAGTTTCGCCAGCGGGTAATCGCCGCACTGCACAAGCCGCCGTGAAGGACACCGCTATTCCGTCTAGTGCCTCTACGATCGCCTCAATTTCGTGATTAGCGTAGTTTGCACCGTTGATGATAATCACTTCTTTCTGGCGACCCGTAATCGTTAAGCGACCGGATTGCAAAAAGCCCAGATCGCCCGTGTTAAACCAGCCATCCGGCGTAAAAACTTCCGCATTCAGATCAGGTCGCTGGTAATAGCCAGCCGTCACTGTCACTCCGCGCACCTGAAGCTGACCGATCGTTCCTTCGGGAACAAGCTGATTTGCCTCATCCACAACTCGCAGCGATACGCCGGGAATCGGTTTGCCCAGCTCGATATAAGTGTCCTCGTCCGACGTGGTTTGGCACGAAAAGCGATCGGAATGGACAATGCCAGAGCAAGTTTCCGACATTCCATACCCCGGACTGACCGCCGTTCCGCTTAACCCATGGGGTTCCAGCAGCGCTAGAAAGTGGCGGGTCGTTTTGCCGACGACTGCCTCTGCGCCGTTGCCCATCCAGCGAATTGAGGACAAATCCCAGGTTTTTGCTGAGGTTCCTGCTTGCAGACGATCGATTACCAGCCCATAGCCAAAATTAGGCGACCAGGTTGCTGTGACACGATGCGCCTCGATCAAATCTAGCCAGCGAAGCGGTTCCTGCAAAATTAGCTCATTCGCGACGTGAATTTGCGAACAGCCCAAATACACCTCGGTCAGATGAAACATCACCAGACTGGCAACGTGTTCGATCGGCATCCAGTTCAGCGTGGTCTCTGTTGCCGTCAGTCGGTTCACGGTTGCCATGCCATACACACTGGCGAGCAGATTGCGTCCGCTCAGGGTCACTCCTTTAGGAATGCCCGTACTGCCAGAAGTCAGCAAAATTAGAGCCAGCTCGTCTGGTGCACTGTAATGAATCTGGCGATCGGGTTCAAACTGCTGCAGCTCCTCAGCCAGCAAAATCTCTGGTGAAACGGACTTTGCTGTACTGCTGCCTGAATTCTCTATCGGTGAGGCACTTTGAGCAGATAAAGCACTTTGAGCAGATAAAGCACTTTGAGCAAAGGATAAATCCTCCTGCTGGTTCGGAAGTTTCCTCCTGGTAAAGGGGTGGGGGGCAAATTCCTGATCGTTAAGAAAATCCCCGATCGCTTCCTGCAATTCCCCATTCGCAATCACCACCGGACGCACAAACCACCGCAACGCCTCCAGTAGCGCGATCGCCTTACTGTGATCAGCACGATAGTTCGGCGCAACCGCGATCGGCACGGGCACAAATCCCCCCAGCAGACAGCCCCAAAAGCACGGCAAGAAGTCGAGCCGATCGCTAATTTGCAAAACCACTGGATCTTGGGGCTGGAGTCCGATCGATCGCAGTCCGGCAAGAACTCGCTGTGCCTGAGTCAGCAATTCGGCATAAGACACAAACTGACAACTCTGATCGGGCAGCACATAAAGCACACCCTTTTCCGTTTCACTCGCTCGCAGCAGCAGATCGGGCAACTGGAGGCGATGCGAAGCAATTTCCCCTTTGGAGTAATCGAGATCGGCAGGCAGCGGCTCCCCGTCACTACAGGATAAAGGGATCATCAATTGGCGCAAAGCCATATCCCCGCTGGGATGTCCAAACTGGGTTGGGCGATCCATGCTCATCCTCACTCACACCAGATCTGCTAAGAGCCTATTCTGCATCATGCTGCGATCGAATTGAAGCCATGTTAGTACAGCATGGGCTACGGCTACGTTGTTCCTCGCTCGATTGTGGGAATTCTGCAGAGCAAGGTTTGCGCTGTCTTTTTTCAGCTTCTACTCAGTTCCTTTAAAAGGTCAAAACCCCAGACTCCTTAGAATCTAGGGTTTTCCTAATTGGTGGCGGGGAGCGGATTTGAACCACTGACCTTCGGGTTATGAGCCCGACGAGCTACCAGGCTGCTCTACCCCGCGTCGACTCATCTAATATAGCAAGGAATTGGCAATTGTGACAAGGTTGAGTAGAAATTTTGAGATCGCATGAAAAAAGCGGCTCCGCCTGAGCAGAACCGCCGAGTTGAGGGGTGAGGTCAAACTAGCGAACCGAGCCTTCCAGACGAGCCGTGTCGATCGGCTTCATCAAATACAGGCGCAACAAATTTACGCCAATCTTGGCAACGTGGGGCACTTTCTTCAGCAGTTTCACCACGCCGGGGGCATTGCCTTTGCCTGCTTCCATCAGCTTCAGGTTAGCAGCAGCGGCTTCATCCAGCAGTTTGAAAAAGTCGGGGTGATCCACGTTCAGGATTAGGGGAAAGACCCGTCCTGCGGTTTCGTTCGTTTTCTGGATCACATGGATGTCGTAGTCGCGTGCATTCAAACCCAGCGAAGCATAGAAGCTCGATCGCTGAATGTCGTTCAGAAACATCGTGGCAAACACTGACAGCAAGAAGAACCGCGACCAGAGGCGAGCTTTCCAGTCGTTGAGGATGCTGGGCTGAGACTTCATGATCGCGTCAAAGAAGTCGCCGTGGCGGTTTTCATCCTGACACCAGTTCTCGAAGAACTTGAAGATCGGATAAATCCGGTGTTCGGGGTGTTGCTCCAGATGGCGGAAGATGGTGATGTAACGCCAGTAACCGATCTTCTCTGAGAGATAAGTGGCGTAAAAGATGAACTTGGGCTTGAAGAAGGTGTAGCTCTTGCTTTCGGTGAGGAAGCCCAAGTCGAGCTGAAGCCCAAAGTCGGACATTGCCTTGTTGAGGAATCCGGCATGGCGTGCCTCGTCGCGAGACATCAGCAAAAAGCACTCTGCCAGCAGCGGGTTTCTGTCTTTCAGCTTGCGGGACAACTCTTTGTAGAGCAGAAATCCAGAAAACTCAGCCGTGCAGGATCGCTCCAGGAACTCGACAAACAGAGCACGAGTTTCGCCGTCGAGGTGATCCCAGGACTGCTGGAATTCTTCGTTGCGAACGAAGTGATGGCGATTATAGTCGGTGCGGAACTCTTCTAAGATTGCCCGCAGCTCATCCTCGTTCGGCGAGATGTCCATTGTTGCCATCTCGTCAAAGTCGGTGGTGTAAAACCGGGGGGTGAGGATGGTGTCTTTTGCCGGAACCTTAACTCCAGGTCGCAGCTCTGCAATTTCAGGTTTTTTCAGCGAATCTACCATGTGTTCCTTTTCTCTTGCTTCAGTATGATGCCCAAACCCCAGTTACTTAAGCGAATCAAACCTAAGCAAACCCAGAGGAAGGCTGCTGACTTTAACGGGTGGACTTTTAACGAATGAAAGTCTTGCGGCGATGGCAAGTCCTGTAAAAGACGGATTGCAAAATCAGTCAAAATCTTTTACGTCCCTTAGTCTATCAAGGGATCAGGCTCTACAACGAGCGGCAACGTTAAGAGTTGCAACAGAGGATGGGGAATTGTGACAGGGGTGGGGAAGTGGAAACAAAAGGGTCAGTGCTTGAATGACGGGCGATTGCGACAGCGCACAGAATTGTCAGCAATCTTCCTAAATCTTTCTGAGACAAGCCTTGACCTTTGCAGGAATTGGCTTAATATTGGGTGTCGCAGATTTAGCGTCTCTGTTCGTTGAATTGCTATTTTAGGCGCAAGACCTAGCATCAAACTGCCTGAGCAATTGAGCAAACTCGCGAATTTGGGACGATCGCCTCGAAATAAGAGCAGTCTTTGGTCGAATTGCCTGATTTCAGTTCATAACGGGCTTCCGATTGAAGTTGCAATACAGCAGCGTTAGGCTACACTGATTTCGCTCATTTCGATTTCGTTTATCCGTTTGCCTGACCTGTATTCTCTGTTCATTCGTGATGTAACAGCGATGTAACAGAGGATCTAGTGAACCAGATCTAGTAAACAGGCTCTCGACTGACCCAGACAGCATCACACCTGAAGATTTGACAGCCAAACATCGATCGCACTGTATCAATCGCACTGTAAGGAATTGTAAGGAAAAGCAGCTTTGAAGATTCAGTGGTGGCTCCCCAGTGCCGTTAGCGTTTTTTGTGTCATTTCTCCCAGTGTCGTCGCTCCGGCTCTGGCAACGGGAGTGACATCCTGGCGGTTTGACCCAGGGCAAAATCAGCTTGAGTTTAGAACCCGTGAACCCGTACAGCCCCGCGCCCAGCTTGTAACCAATCCGACTCGTCTGGTGATTGATCTACCAGATATCGAGATGGAGCAGGCTCCGATCGATCGTGATTTCAGCGGCAATATTCGGCAGATTCGCATCGAGCAGTTTGACGGTCAGACGACGCGCATTGTTCTTGAACTGGCTCCTGGTTATACGATCGACCCGCAGCAAATTCGGTTTCGCGGACTTTCGCCAACGCAGTGGACGGTTCAGCTTCCTCAGCCGATGCCCGAATCGGTCGCAGTTTCTCGTGAGGCTCCTCCCGCTGCTTCAGTTACCAATCCAATTGCCAATCCAGTTGCCAATCCGCCTGATGCGATGCAAAGCACTCCTTCCGTGGAGGGAATTGACCCCACGCTAGCCCAAATTGCAGGCATTCAGGCAACGTCAGACGGGTTGTTTGTGCGCTTCAGGAGCGGGGTGCCCCAGGTCGAAGTTGAGCGTAGCCGCGATCGGCGATCGGTGGTTCTGACGGTTGAAAATGCAGTGCTTTCGCCAGAATTGACCCAGCAGGAAGTGTCGATCGATCGATTTGGCGTGGAGCGGGTGCAGTTTGAGCAGGTGAGCGATCGTTCTTCCAATCGTCGCCCAACCGTGCGAATTCGCCTGGAGGTTGACCCTAGCAGTCAGGACTGGCAGGCAACGGTGAGCAATTTGGGTGGAATTGTGATGCTGCCCACTGGAAACAGCTCGACTGCCCGCACCGCTCGCAATCCGTCTGCGTCTGACCGGACAACTTCACGTCAAGCCAATCGATCGTCCGTGGGGGGAACCGCAGAGCGAATTAGTGCAGAACGAGCCAATTCAGAACGAGCCAATGCGGCTCAGAATTCATCGGGTCGATCGATCGCGGCTCAGCCGAATCCGACTCCATTGACGGCTCAGGGAACGAGGGTTTCTGCATCGAATGGCACGGTGACGATCGAAGGCGTGGAACTCAATCCGGTGAATAACCAGCTTTTGATCGAGTCCGATCGCCCTGTGGCACCTACGACTCGCTGGCAAGACGGCACGTATCAAATTGTGCTGTCTCCGGCACGGTTAGCAGAGCGAATTACAGGACCACGGCTAACGGCAAACAGTCCTTTAATTCGGGTGCGGCTGCGGCAGGAAGATGCGGATACAGTCGTGATTTCCTTGCAGCCTGCAACGGGAGTGCGGTTTGGTTCCCTGAATCTGGTCAGTCCGCAGCTTCTATCACTAGAAATGGAGCGATCGCCCCTCCAAGGAACCCCAGCGCGATCGGCTGCGAGTCCTTCTGCTGCGGCTTTGTCTGGAAACCCTCCCTCATTCCGATCCCTACCGCCGCAATCGAATTCAATCCAGCCGTTACCTCGCCCTGGCAATGGACGACTGGTGGTGGCGATCGATCCGGGACACGGGGGAGTAGACGTGGGCGCAGTTGGAATTGGCAACATTCGCGAAGCCGATATTGTGCTGAATGTGTCTCAGCAGGTGGCACGCTTGCTAGAGCAGCAGGGCATTCAGGCAGTGATGACTCGTAGCGACGATCGCGAAATTGATTTGCAGCCGCGTGTGGATATTGCCGAGCAGGTGAACGCCGCGCTCTTTGTCAGCATTCACGCTAACTCAATCAGCATGGATCGCCCAGAGGTGAACGGTGTTGAAACCTATTACTATTCCAGCGGTGCAGGACTGGCAGACACGATTCACCACAGTATTATGAGCGACCTGGGCATGAACGATCGCGGCGTGCGGCAGGCTCGCTTTTATGTGCTGCGAAGAACTTCGATGCCTGCGGTTCTGGTCGAAATTGGCTTTGTCACCGGCAGCCAAGATGCCCCCCGTCTTGCCAACCCCAACTGGCAAAACCAGATGGCAACGGCGATCGCGAGAGGCATTTTGCAGTATCTTAGAACCGCTGCCAGTCGCTAAATCGGGTTAGATTTCGCCGCGTCTTTGACCAACAAGCCGATCGCCAATAAACTCACCAGCGGCGTAAACCAGTCTCCCCAGCGGACGTAGAGCGTTTGAGTTTGGCGGCGATAAATCGTGTGGGCGTGAGTTTGATACAGGCGAAATTCAGACAGCCATTCCGTTTTGCCGTGTGGATCGACAATGCCCGAAAATCCGGTATTGGTTGCCCGCACTGCCCAGCGATCGGTTTCGATGGCTCGCATGACATCCTGAGCGTGGTGCTGTGCCATCATTGCCGGCCCGTAGGGATCGTTGTTGGAAGCCGTTAGAATAAACTCGCCGCCCGATCGCGCCTGATTACGGAAAATATAGGAAAACGCAGAATCAAAGCAAATCCCAACGATCGCCTGTCCAAAAGGCGTTTTCACTTGCTGCTCGCCGTGACCGGGCGTAAGCGATGCCTCAACCGGCGATAGCCGCCCGATGAATTGCCCGATCGTCTCGGCAAACGGCACATACTCGCCCAGCGGCACAAGCTTCACTTTGTCATAGCGGCTCAAGACTTCTCCGTCGCCTGCGATCGTCACCAGTGATTGGGTCAAATTGCCCTGGTTTAACCCGACCGTGCCCACCCAGGCAGGAATGCGGCGATCGAGCAGTGCCCGATAAAACGGATTTTGCAGCGGACGACTGAGCCAGAGCCAGGGAAAGGTTCCCTCAGGCGTTAAAACTGCCTGCACCCCTTGGCCTACCAGCATTTCATAGCCTCTGGTGTAATTATCAATCGAAAGGCGAATTCCCGCTTCAAACAGCTTGATCCGCGTCGGCACATTTCCCTGCACAATCCCAATCGACAGTGCTGCTTCTGGGGGCGTTGCCAGCGATCGGCTCGCCAGACCAAACCCAACCCCATGTAGCCCAATCAGCCAGACCAAACCCAGCCCCCAAAGCGATCGTGCCAGTCGCCCTCGCCCTCCGTCTCTTGCCATCCACCCTTCTGCCAAAAATCCGTTAAAGGCAACGATCGCCCCTGCCACCAGCATCGGTCCTGCAAGCTGCCCCAAATGCAAAATCCACCGATCATGCGGACTCTGCGTATAAGACAAAAACGTCCATTCCAGTGGGCTCCAGCTCCACACCGTTTCCAGAATGCACCACAGTGCAGTGCCCACCACAACACGGCTGACCGGAGCCAGTCGCCCCCGCCGATTAATCCACGCCAGGCTCCCCGCCCAGATGCCCACCAGCAGCCCACCCCAAAGGATAATTATCAGCCAGCAGGCGATCGCAATCGTGATACTGGCAAGCCAGGGAATGCCCATCCAGGTAAGCGGATGCAAATCCTTAATCCAAAACAATGCCGTGCCGTTGTAGCCCACCCCCCAGGCAGCTCCCAGCAAAAAGTTAAAGGTGGGAAAGTGGTTTCTAGCCGCGATTTGGCTCGATTCCGGCTGCGATCGCACGACCAAAACCCACAAAGGAACGATCGCAATCCAGGCAAGAAACCAGGCATTTGCAGGCGCAGGTGCTAATCCCATTACAATGCCCGCACAGAGGGCGATCCAGAGCAGCAAATGAGGCGGCAGCTTGGAATCCAAAATAGCCCGGTAAATCGGTAAAACAGCAGGGTAACGATGCGAAGCAGTTTCCCCTTCGGGGCGATCGGGTAGCGGCATAGGTAAAGTAGGTCGTTTGGGAAGCTCCTTTATTATTTAGAACGATTTTGGGGATTTGGGGGAGTGGAGGGGTGCAGAGTGGCTAAGGTTGAGGGAAGTTCAGTATCTCAGGATTAATTTTCAAGATTAGATTTTCAGGATTAAATCTTCAGGATTAATTGATTGAGACAACACGCTTTTGCAAGTGCGATCGTCCTATCAAAAGCTTGCTAATTCCTTATCCCCAATTTCATTTCCCTTATCCTTTCATCCACCGCTCCGCCTTCATCTGCAACAATACATCTGCCACAATATAAGTTCCCCCTTACCCCCCACCTCCCTGGCGATCGATGAAGCACCGAATTCTTGTGATTCTCACAGTTTTGCTGCTGACGGGCACGGCTGGCTGTCGGCGGGGTGAGCAGGCACAGCAGAAGGAAGTCAGGCTAGGGACGCAGCAGGCAACGCTCTCGGCGGCGCAAACAAAACCTGCCCCATTCCCGGCAGAAACGGCGAATAAGCTTCAGCAGATGTTGAGTGGAAAAGTGGAGTCGATGAAGCTACCAGGAGCGGTGCTGTACCTATCCACTTCAGAAGGAAACTGGATGGGGGTTGCCGGAAAAGCCGATCTCGCAGCACAAACGCCCCTGAAGCCGACCGATCGCTTTCGGCTGGGCACTCTGACCGAGATGTTTGTAGCAATCGTCTGTTTGCAGCTTGCCGAAGAGGACGTGCTTGATCTGGATGCTTCGATTACAAATTGGCTTCCGGCAGACTTGAGCCAGCAAATTCTAAATAGCGAGAAAATTACGGTTCGCCAGTTGCTCAACCATACCAGCGGCTTGCTCGAACCGGAGCGCGAGGCATTTTGGGAGACCGTGAGAGCTGACCCGTCGCGTCAATGGAAACCGCAGGAAGTGTTGGCTTATCTGCTCAACGATGCTGCCGCAGCGGAAGATCGCCCTCCGAGTTCCTTAAATGATTTTTCCTACTCCCACGCCAACTATATTCTGCTGGGCATGATCATTGAGCGAGCCACGGGTAGCCCATTATCCAGGGTCATTCGCTCCCGCATTAGCGATCGGCTCAATCTCAAAAATACATTCCTGGAGCAGCAAGAAGAAATTCCGGGTGGCTTTGTGCAGGGATACGCCGACTGGGACAAGGATGGAGCGATGCAGAGCGTGACCAAACCTTTAATTAATCCGGCGATCGGGCTGGGCGATACAGGCATGATTTCGAGTGCGCCTGACCTGGTGCAGCTCTTTCGCGGGCTATTTCTCGACAATGCGCTGTTATATGAAACCTCGGTGGAGAAAATGCTGACTCTGGTAGACTCCGATGAGGGCGGCTATGGATTGGGAATTGCCCGCTTGCCGACTGCTTGGGGCGAAGGCTGGGGACAAATTAATCAAACAACCGGATTTTCGATGGTTGCCCTTTATCTGCCCGTCCATGATTTGATGCTGATCGCCTGGACAAATACCAGCGATCGCAATACCGAACCCGTCTACGAAATCGCTCGCCGCAGTCTACGAATTATTCTAGGAATGCCCTAGCCCGGTGTTTCGTCTTCCCAGTCGTCCTCCAGCCAGGACTCGATCGTCTCAGCGGGTACGGCTGCATCTTCGCTCACATCCTCGACAATTTCCGCTGTCACGACTTCGACGGCTGACACATCCAGGGCTGCATCTTCACTGACATCTTCCGTTTCCATCAAGGTCATCGAAGAGATTTGCAGCGAATCTGCGCCTGTTAGAGGGGTGATTCTTGTTTCGGGCTGTTCTTCGATCGGTTCAGGAATCGGTTCTAGCAGCTCATCTTCGGTTTTTGTCTCTATTTCTGTCTCTATTGAAATCGGTTCAGCAGCAGCTTCTGCGGTTTCTGCAATTTCCTCTGCGGTTGCCTGGGAAGCAGCTAGGTCTGAGGTTTCAATGGCTTCGGAAAGTGGTTCCCGGTTGGTTTCCAGGTTGGTTTCCAGGCTTGTTTCTAGGTCGGTTTCTAAATTTGCGGCAACCTGTGTTTCCGTGTCTGAGCTGGCTGCCGCGACTGCTGGCTGCGCTTCGGGGCTTGCTGCGGGATCTTCGGTCAGGCTTTCCTCCTCAGAAACGATTGTTTCATCCCATTCGTCTTCTGTGTCCAACTCTCGAAACTCAGCATCGATCACTTCGACCGGAACGAAGTTACGCTTTGTGCGGGGTGCGCTTGTTTGTGCCGCCGAATTTGGGGGGGAGCCTGCTTGGGGTTGTGCGTTCTCAGAGCGAGGCTGAGGATCGGGGTAGCGAGTTTTTGCGTTCTTTTTGCGGCGATCGCCCAGAGAATCGATCGTTCCCGTTTCCGTTCCATCCGTGCCAGCGGCAGCAGTTGCCGGAATCGTTGTAGCCCGGAGCGGCGGCAGGATTTGCTGATTGATCCAAACTCCGAATAAGGTAAAGTCTCTCGCCACCGCATTGACTGGATAAGGTTCGGTCGCGGCGATCGTTTGTTCCTTCGTCAGCATGACCTGCGCCACGCTCACCGGAACCTGCAAAAACAAATTGCTGATCAGAAAGCTCACCGTTGCGAGCAGCAGCCCCCCCAATGCTCCACCGGGAACGATCGTGGATGACTCCCAGGCGATCGGCGCAAGCTGATAAAGTGGCCACAGCACAACGAACAATAAGACCGCCGTCAGCACTGAAAGCCCCTTGCCCAAAGGCTCCTTAAACCGCCGCAAGAGCCGCCGCTGCTCGTCGCTGAGATGCCGGGGCTGCACCGCCAGAAACATCAGGCTATAAATGCAGAAAGGACGCTGCCACTGCATCCACAAAATCGGCAAAGCCCCAATTGCGCCTACTAGCCCCAGTTCTACCCAGGGCGGCAACAGCGAATTACTCGCCGCAAACCCCAGCAAACACCCTTCGAGCGCGATCGGCACAACCGCCACCCCCGCAAGATGCACCCAGAGATAAGGATCAAGCCAGAAGGAACGCATTGCTGTTCTCCGTTGGACAGGTTGTTGATTGGATCTTACCTGAGAGGATGAGTGGATGGATGTCTTCTCATCTCTTCATTCCCCCACCTTCTCCAGAATCTCCTCATCCAGTGAGAAATCCACCTCAGCGGCATCCCGCCCGATCGCCAGATAGTCATTCTGGAAGGAATCTTTTAAGCCGGAAATCAGGTCGAATTCAGGCTTCCAGTAAAGGTCTTTTTGCGCTTTGTAAATGTCGGTGAAGAAGTGCTGGACACGCATCGGAAAGGCTTTCTTTTTGCCGAAGTCAAACTGCTTCGGGTCGTAGTGGACAATTTTGAGCGAGGCGGGGTCTTTTCCGGCGGCAACGGCACAGGCACGCGCTAAGCCATCAAAGGTGACATAGCGATCGCCCGAAATGTTGTAAATTTGCCCGATCGCTCTGGGATTACCCAGCACCGCGACCATTGCACTTGCCAGATCGTGAACGTGACCAAACTGGGTGATGTGCATTCCGTTTCCGGGAATGGGGACGGGACGATCGCGCACAATTCGATCGAAGTACCAGGCTTCCAGGTCGTTATAGTTTTGCGGTCCGTAAATATAGACCGGACGAACCGAGGTGAAGGGAATGCCCTGTTCTGCCAGATAGGTTTCGGTTTCAAACTTGCCTTTGTGTCGGCTCTTGGGGTCAACGGGGTCGCTTTCCTGGTGGGGCATTTGGTCAGATTTGAGGTAGACCCCTGCTGAGCTGACGTAGACAAAATGCTTGATGCTATCGCGAAAGATTTCAGCCAGAGGTTGAGTGTCGCTCAGTTCGCGTCCATTGTTATCAAACACTGCGTCAAACGATTCGCCTGCAAGCTTTTCTTTAAGCTGGTCTGTATCGGTTCGATCGCCGTGGATTTGCTCAACGCCTTCGATCGGTGCAGGTTTATTGCCTCGATTAAACAGCACCACTTCATGGTCTTGCTCGACCAGCAGGCGCGTCAGATGAACCCCAATAAAGCGAGTTCCGCCCATCACCAAAATTCGCATTGTGCCTTTCCCCCTAGCTGAAATACTGTTACCCATCGTAAAACTGATTGGGATTCGTTTATCCTTGCATTGAATCTAAAGCTGAATCTGCCGATGCTGCCTGTCCAAATTCGCCCTGCAACGACCGACGATCGCTCGTTTATCCTCAGTCTTGTTCCGCGCTTTGTGGAATTTGGCTCTCCCACTGAACGCGATCCCGATCAGGTGATTCGGGCAATTGCAAAGGAAATCGATCGGGCAATCATCAGCTATCCCACACCGCAAAATATTTTTATTGCCGTTGATTCACAGGGCAAATCGCTGGGGTTTATCTTTCTGGAAACGCTGACCGATTTCTTCACGCAAGAACGCCACGCCCACATTTCCGATATCGTCGTCATTCCCGAAGCATCAGGGCAGGGCATTGGTCAGGCACTCATGGCGTATGCCGAAACCTGGGCAAAGGCGCGAAGCCTCAGCTTTATTACGCTCAATGCATTTGGTGGAAATGGTCGGGCACGATCGTTTTATAGTCAGTTAGGCTATCAGGAAGATACGGTGAAATATTTAAAGCGATTGAATTAGGCGATTCGATGGGTTTAAAAATCAAGGGGATCACCATTGATATCGCAAAAAATAGCAACTGCAGAAAATAGCAACTGCAAAAATTAATCGAATTTCTGTACTCATTCCTTCTCTTTCGAGCCACGATTATCAACATCGCTCTTTCGGTGTTGTGAATGGAATCAATCGATGGCGATGCTGAATCAAGATCTGAAATGCCCTCGTCCCCAACCCATCTAGTGGAAACCGGGTGAGCAATCCTATGAAATCCTACAGCCCTGATAGCCTGCTTGTAAAAGCAACGCTGCTACTCGTCAGTACCCTCACCGTCATGGCAGGAGCAACGATCGCCCCCTCGCTTCCGGCAATGCGGCAGCATTTCTCAACGGTTCCCAATGCCGATTATTGGGTCAGATTAGTCTTGACTGTTCCCGCGCTGTTGATTGCCCTGGGCGCACCGATCGCAGGCAGCATTATCGATCGCTTTGGACGCAAAGGACTGTTAGCGGCGGCGGTGTTTCTTTATGGCTTAGCTGGAAGCTCTGGCTATTTGTTGGATTCGCTCGGGTCAATTCTGGTCGGGCGAGTGCTGCTGGGTTTGAGCGTGGCAGGCATTATGACCACAGCAACTACCCTGATTGCCGATTATTACCTGGGGGCTACCCGTGCCCAGTTTCTTGGACTGCAAGCTGCCTTTATGGGATTGGGCGGCATGGTGTTTCTAACCCTGGGCGGCTATCTCGCCGATGTCAACTGGCGGCTGCCGTTTTTAATTTATTTGCTGGCGTGGTTCATTTTTCCTTTAATTTTGCTGGTGCTGCCCGAACCTGATCGCAACCGATCGCCCAACCAAACCGAGAACCTTCCTGCGGAGGCAGTTCCCTGGACGGTGCTGATCATGACCTATGGGATTGCGCTGATGAGTCAGATTGTGTTTTACATGATCCCTGTGCAGCTTCCCTTTTATCTTCAGCAAATTGCGAATGCAAATGCATCTCAAAGTGGATTAGCGATCGCCCTTGCCACGCTTGCGACCTCAATCAGTGCCCTTAGCTATCAGCGGCTCAAAGCGCGGTTCACTTTTACCCAGCTCTATGCGATCGCCTTCCTGCTGATGGGAATTGGTTATCTCATTATTAGTTTTGTCTCTCGCTACAATCTGGTTTTGGTCGGCTTGGCGATCGCTGGATTAGGAGTCGGACTGCTAATGCCCAATATGAATGTCTGCTTGACTTCATCTACTCCGGTCGCGCTGCGGGGAAGAATTTTGGGTGGACTAACGACGAGCTTTTTTCTGGGTCAGTTTATTTCGCCGTTGATCAGTCAACCGCTCAGCCAACAGGTTGGTTTAGGCGCAACCTATGGACTGGCTGGGGGATTAATGCTGGGCATGACGCTTGCAATGCTGGCAGTGATGCTGCGCTGGAAAGCAACGCCAGAGGTGTGAGAAAAACTGCGGCGATTCCATTCTGATCGCGACGATTGCTTTCTAGGATGACTCGCTGCCTGGAATGATCCCAGGGTTAATCCACCATCGATCGAATCATGTACTGCACAAGCTGCTGATTCCCGATCGGGCTGAGATGAATGTGATCGCGATAAAGCGTTTCGGGCTGAGAATTGGCAGCAAACCGGGGAAGAACATCCAAAAATCGAATTCCTTGCGTTTCAGTAAACGCTTGCAGACGATCGCGGGCAGTTTTCTCGTAGTCGCGCGAGCCGGGCGGTTTGAGTTCGCGCAGGAGCGGCGTAATCACCAGAAAAAACTGAGCGTTAGACTGTATCGCAATCGAGTAAATTTCTTGAATTGCCGCCAGGTTTTCTCCCACCCGATCGCCTCCTGCCAGCTGAAGCTGGACAAGTTCAGGAATTGGCTTTGACTTGAAGGCATAACGCTGAATCACCTCAGCTAGGGCAAACGGCGGAGTCTGAGCCGGATAGTTGCGATCGCGCCCCACCTGTACGGAAGTAGGAACCGTGCCAAACAAATCATCGGTGTTGATCAGCAGCACGATCGCCTGTGATTCAAAGCTGCCAAATCGTTTTAGATAAGCCAACTGATTGCGCGGCGACCAGGAATTTGCAGAAGCATTCAAAACTTCGACTTGCTCAAGGTTTTCGGTTTGGAGCAATGGAACGGTTTGATTTTTTGATAATCGTGTCTGAAGCTGGGCTTGCAGCAGAGCAGAAATCGTTTCGTCTTGATCAGTCCACCACGCCCCGTTTGCGATCGAATCTCCTAACAGCAAGATCCGCAGCGTGTCCTGATTTCGTTGGGGGGTGATCGGTGAACTTCGCATTGAGTATTGATTGATTGCAATTCGATGACCAAACCGACGAGTGGTTTGATTCGGAGCTAGCAGATAGCCAATTTGCGGGTCGGCAACGTACAGCAGCGGCTTACCAAAACCAAAGAACGATCGCAGTCCCAGCTCCAGGACTCCAGCGATCGCGATGATCAGCAAGGTTGACATCAGAATAGGCATTGCGACTGAACCTTTACCAAATAAGAAATTTTAATGGTGTGACCTGGATAACTGGAGGTTTCCCTTGTTTAGCTAAAATTATGATATTGATAAGCGATTAACCTGCCTTCTGGAGGTGGCACCTCTCTTTCATGCTGCTTCAACATGAAGGCATGATTGTTTCACTGCAAAGGATCACCCCCCTATGACCGACCAAAATCGAGGAATCATGAAATTTCAAAGCGCAGACAGCACGCCAATGGTCACACTCTCGGCTGTGCTAATTCTCGGCTCGATCGCTTTTTTGATCATCTGGGCACTTCAGTCTGCCTATGCGATCGGCTAACCTATTCGTTAAGTGATCATTCGTTGACTGATATTTGCATTAATCATTCCTTCTTGAATTTTCTGGGGCAGTGCTGCGGTGCTTGCCCTTTTGTTTTATCTTCATATCTTCATTTCGATCGCTTCAATTCCTATCGCGCATCAGATCCATTGAGGAGAGCCATCGAAGAGAAAGTAATGCCTGATACCAGCCTGAAACCGTGAAATCGATCAGGTAACCATTGACCTGTCTAGATGGACTGAACAATCATCGTTTTTTCTGAGAAAGGTTAAGGGTCTTGCCTTCAAGTCAGGGCAAGGCTAAACAGCATGCTTTAATTTGCTCTAAGTAATCGGATGAGCCCATTTCATTGAGATTGTGTGGCTTGCATACTACAGTCGTGCTACAATCTGTATTGTCAAAGCGATCGATCGTCATTCTGCTGCGGTAAACGGTCGATCAGTCGTCTGCACATTAGACACTTTTCAAATATTCCCTCATCTTGCCAGGGAAAAGAATTGTTTCGCTGTCCCCAATTCGGCTAACACTTTTCACTAACACTTTTCCGCTAATCCTTTGCTGATTTTATTCATTCACTTCAATTTGCTCCACCGCATTTTTCTATGGCTAACTTTCGTGATTTAGCACATTATTTTCGACCGTATTGGTCTGCGGTTATCTTCAGCATTGCCACAAGCAGTTTGTTTGAAATTCTTGATCTGGCTGTGCCTTATGCGATCGGACAAACACTCAACGTGCTATCGGGTCAACCGATCGATACCATCTTGCAGCAGTTGCTTGGAGGATTGGCGGCAACGACTGGAATTCCGGCGAGTCGCGGGCTTACCCTTGCGGTGCTGTTAGGACTGATCTTTCTAGTAACGGTCGTACGGGCGCCGATTCAGCCCTGGATTAGTCACTGGTATCACTGGGAGATTCCCCTGCGGGCACGACGCGATCATTCGATTCGATCGGTGGCAAAAATTCTCAAATTACCGATCGAATTTTATGACGAAAACAATCCGGGTCGTATTGCCGGACGGGTCGCACGAGGATTATCAAACCATACCTGGACATATCCCGAAATTGCCGGAGAACTGGTTCCCAAACTATTTCGAATTGTGGGAATTTTTGTCGTGATTTTGCTGATCGAATGGCGGATCGCGCTGCTGTTTCTAGCGTCTTTTATCTTCATTCTTGCCTTTACGCTCAGGGGCTTAAAACACTTGATTCGCAAAGAAGAAAGCCTCGATCGCTATATGGAAAACACCGAGAGTCGTACCTCGGAAATTATCACCAACATAAAAACAGTAAAGGCATTTGCAACCGAGGCGGCGGAGCTAAAGCGGCAAAGACAGCGATTCGATCGCGAACTCAATGTGGTGATCAACCGAGTTCATCGGGGCTATGTGACGCTGTTTACCTGGCAGCGATTTGTGATTCAGATTTGCGTATTCCTGATTCTGGCACTAACACTGTGGGCAACGGTGCGCGGCGAGATTTCGCTGGGTCATTTCGTGACAACGTTAACCATTTCCAGCATGGCGTATGCCGAACTGGAACCGATTAGCGGATTAGCCGAAGTCTTTGCCCGCCGCTATTCCTCGATGCTGCGCTACCACGAGTTTATGCAGTTGCCCGACGGTCAGGACACAGTTGAACTGGAACAGCCCGCAGCCGTTAAACATTATGAGTTTACGGGGAAGGTGCATTTCGATCACGTGTCCTTTGGCTACGCAGCCGATCGTCCAGTGCTGCAAGACATCAGCCTGCTGATCGAACCGAAACAAACGATTGCTTTAGTGGGGCGATCGGGTTCTGGCAAATCAACGCTGGTGAAACTGCTGTTTCGCTACTTTGATCCGCAGCAGGGACGCATTTTGATCGACGGGCAGGATACCCGACAGCTCGATGTTACAGGCTATCGGCGCAGACTGGCGATCGTCCATCAGGAAGTGGATGTGTTTAACGGGACACTGCTCGACAACCTGACCTACGGCAATCCGAAGGCGACGTTTGCAGAAGTCGAAGAAGCCTGTCAGATTGCCAGAGTCGATGAGTTTGTGCGGGTACTGCCCCAGGGCTATCGCACAATCGTCGGCGAACGGGGGGTGCGCCTATCGGGCGGCCAGCGTCAGCGTTTGGGCATCGCCAGAGCATTGCTGATGCACCCGGATGTGCTGGTGTTTGATGAGGCAACCTCTAGCCTGGACTATGAATCAGAGCGATCGATTCAGTTGGCAATGCGATCGATTTTGGGAACCCGAACGACGATCATCATTGCCCATCGGCTCAGCACGGTGCGCGAAGCAGACCAAATCGTAGTGCTGGATCAGGGTCGCATTGTGGAAGTGGGCAGTCATACAGAGCTTCTAAATCAGGGCGGCATTTATCACCGCTTGCACCAGTTGCAGGAAACCGGGGAACTGCTGGCATAACAGACGACCCGATTACCAATATCGACTCTTGAGCTTCCAGGCGTGATGTCCAAACTCGTGATTCCAAACGCTTTTGAGGGAAAGCAAATAGCAATAGCAGTAAACGCTAAACTGCATAATGTTCTTTAAGCCAGCCGATCGCGCCACCTCAGAAGGCTTAAACGGGGGGCGATCGGCTTTCTGTTTGAGAAACTCTGAAAACCAGTGAGGATTGGTCTGGAAAAGCTGCATCACAATCTGTTTGGCAGAATCGCCGCCACCGAACAGCGTTCTCATGCAAAAGTCGATCTGTTCCTGCACATAGCTGCCGATGATCGTGCGTTTGCGGCAAGCTAGCCAGTAAGTCAGGTTCCGATCGCGGGGGGTGGAGCCAGATTGTACGGTCGGGTTTTGCACGCGGGCAAGATAGCCTTTTTGCATGCCCGTCTCAACGTCAATCTCGTACCAATGGGTGACGGCTGTGACTAAAACGTAGGCGTCATCCATTACAATCCCTTCCGGGATCACGATTTGCCGCAGGATTTCTCCCTGTGCAGCGTAGCATTTGCCGTCCAGCTTCCGCACGACAACATTGCCGTTGTGATCCATTACTTTACCTGCACAAAGGCGAGCATTTTGATTGTGCTTCAAGGTATCAATTAATTCGCTGAGTCCAGTTGGGGTGATGAAAACGACATCCGCATCAAGCAAAATGTAATAGTCTGCTGGCTCTGTGGCATGATGCACAAAGTGATTCCAGGCATTGCACTTATCAGCAATCGGAAGTTCAATCACCTGAGCTTGAATTCCAAACGGGGCAAATTCCCGCAGAGCTTCTCTGGCAATCGCAGCCATGCGATCGGTTGAACCATTGGACACGACAGTAATGGAAATGCTGTACTCCTGCTGAATCAACGTCTGCGATCGCAGCGAGTCCAGAAGTCGCCCGATGCCAAACTCCTCGTTATAGCCGAGAATTCCGATCGCAATCTTTTGCATCTGAAGTGTTATGGATAATACGAGAAGGAATCAACACAATGGTTCACAAAGTAGCGATCGAAGTTCGATCGAATAATATCTAGATAAACAGAATTCTAAGGAAGCAGCAGTTAAATCTGAAACAGCTTGTGAATAAAATTTCTTCCTTTCATTGCAATTTAATCCTTGATCCGATTAAACCCTACAGAATAGTTAACAGTTCAGCTTGCTATAAGCGTCTGACCAGGGGAGGATTTCGCTTAATTTCTTCTGATAGGGATTTTTTTGGATTAAAATTGGATTAAAAATAGACAAGCAGGACAACGCCGCAGGAATACCGTACTTGATCAATTCGGTTATTGGATCGCTGCTGCTAACTCAAACCAGTAGAAATTTAGTAAATTTAGTAACAGACCTCTCTTTTGCCAGGACTTCCTATGAATTCCCCTGTCTCCTCGATTCTGTTACGGCGACCGATTCTGCTGGGCGGACTCGGCTTGACCTGCGGCGCGCTCATGCTAAACGGTCTGGATGCTGGCTTGTCTCATTGGGGCGGCACGATCGTTTGGGGTGCAATCACGCTGGGGTCGGGAATCTGGTGGCTTCAGCAGCGCACGGCAAAATCTCTGACCGATCGCCTGAAACTGCCGACCACCCCTGCCGATCGCGCTCTGGTTGACAAAACCCTTGCCGCTGTCGAGCAGCGCATCAGTCATCTTATTGCCGAGCGAGGAGAAAATAGCGAAATTCATCCTTCGATTACTAGCTTTCAGGAACAGCTCAGCACCCTGAGTCAAAGCCTCGATCGCCAGCAGCTTTCTCTGTCTTTCCTGGGCGGACGCGCTACGGGGAAAACAACCCTCTCCCAGCTTTTCCGGCAGGGGGGAATTGAGCAGCCGCAGGACATTGCAGGCAGTTGTGAAACGCCACAAGCTCATACCGAGGAAGTGACCGGAGCTGATCTGATTCTGTTTCTTACTACAGGCGACCTGACCGACTCTGAGTTTCAAACCATCCAAACGCTGCTAGCTCAGCGGCATCGCGTGCTGCTGGTCTTCAATAAGCAGGATCAGTATTTGTCAGACGATCGCCCCGTAATTTTGCAGCAGTTGCGCGATCGCGTGGCGGGCATTCTGGCAGCCGAAGATGTGATCGCAGTCTCGGCAAAGCCCGCTCCGGTAAAGGTGCGTCAGGTGCAGGCAGATGGCTCAATGCAAGAGCGACTGGAGCATCCAGAACCCGAAGTTGCTGCCCTTCAGACCCGGATTCAGCACATTCTTACCAGCGAGAAGCAGCAGCTTGTTTATGCCACCGTCGTGCGGCAGGCGCAGGCTCTCCAGCGATCGATCCAAACCGAGCTGAATCAGGTGCGGCGCGATCGTGCCCTGCCCATTATCGAGCAATATCAGTGGATTGCGGCAGCAGCAACCTTTGCGAACCCGGTTTCCAGTCTTGACCTGCTGGCAACCGCCACGATAAATGCTCAAATGGTGATGGATTTAGGCGCAATCTATCAGCAAAAATTCTCGCTGGAGCAGGCGAAGACAATGACCGGAGCCCTGGCAAGCCAAATGGTGAAGCTAGGCTTAGTCGAAGTCGCAAGCCAAGCAATTTCGCCTCTGCTGAAAACTCACGCACTTACCTATGTGGCAGGTGGAATGCTCCAGGGGGTGAGCGCAGCTTATCTCACACGGGTCGCAGGCTTGAGCCTGACCGAATACTTCGAGGAACAAAGCTATCTTACGCAGGCTGAATCCGCGTTCCAGCCCGATCGCCTAATGCAAAAACTGCAATCGGTCTTCCAGGCAAACCAGCGGTCGGCATTCCTGCAAACCCTGGTGAAGCAAGCGATCGGTCGGCTGACCCCTCCGGCTGCGGCTGAAGCATCATAACTGCGAACAAAGTTACTGCAAACAAAGTTATTCGGCGGGCGATCGAATACTGAACGAATCGTGCTGAATTGATACAAGACTCCCAGGCTTCGGTTTGGGAGTTTTTGTTGATCAACTTCGCCCCTTTTGAAGGGGAGCTAGAGGGGAGCTTAAAGCTCCTAAATCCGTTCTAATTCCCTTGCTTGGCCGATGCCGTCCTGAAGGTTGCTTTTGGATTGCACAACTTTCGATTCAGCCATCATCAGCCTGCGATTGCCTGATTGCAGCAGGATTGAAACTACTTCTCTCCCTGGTCCACTCATCCTATTTATTACTCATTTGTTTTATTGCTGATAAATTATTGCTGATAAAGCCTAATCATTTCAGCGGAATCAATAGCGAGATTACCCGAGTAAATCACCGCGAATCGATCAGAAGAAATTAAGATTCCTACTTCAGGGTGAAGGAAATAATACCTTCCAACCTCATTGCAGACTCACCAGGTGATAAGGGAACATTAGGAACATCTCTAGATTCTGAATAATGTTCGACCTCATCCGGAATCTTGTATCCCCCAGTTATTACATTCCGCATGGACACTGCTATCTCTGGCAGACTCCTTTGGTCTGGCTGCATGCCAGTAGCGATGCATTAATTGCAATTGCCTACTTTTCGATTCCCCTGATGTTGGTCTGCTTTGTATGGAGACGGAAGGATATCCCGTTCTCGCCAGTATTGTTACTGTTTGGGGCCTCCATTGTCCTTTGTGGAACCGGGCATCTTCTCGATATCTGGACGCTTTGGCATCCTGCCTACTGGCTATCTAGTGCAGTGCGAGCAATTACGGCTGTGGTGTCTTGCTACACAGCATTACAACTAGTTGAGTTACTGCCTCAATTCCTGACGTTGCGAACCCCAAAGCAGTTAGAACGCTTAAACCAGGAACTCGAGAAACAGGTGATGGAACGACAGCGGGCGGAAGAAACACTGCGAACCATCGTAGCCGGGACTGCTTCGGTCACAGGGCAAGACTTTTTCCCGGCACTGGTAAAAAACTTAGCTTCTGCTCTCAATGTTCCTTGCGTTGTGGTTTCAGAGAAAGTCAAGAGTTCTCCTGCGACCCTGCAAACCCTTTCTTTTTGGTCGGACGACCGCTTGATCGCAAATACCCAATTTCACCTATCGGGAACTGCCTGTGAACAAGTGGTGCAAGGTAAACAACTCTGTAGCTACGGCGGTAGGCTAAAGCAGCTTTTCCCTGATAATAATTTTCTTCCAGCAGACAGTCCACTTGATAGTTATGCGGGAATTCCCCTGCTAGATGCCAACCAAGCAGTCATCGGAACGCTCTGTATCCTGGATGTTAAACCTATGAAGCTAGATGACTGCACTGAAGCCTTGCTCAGTGTATTTGCTGCTCGGGCTGCTACCGAACTTGAACGTAAATGGGCTGAGGAGGAAAAACGTCAGGCCTATGAAGAATTGGAGTTTCGGGTTGAATCTCGTACAGCCGAATTCGTTCAAGCTAACCAGGCTCTAGAAATCGAAATTCAGGAACGGATTGCGGTTGAAGCAAAACTTCAGCGGATTGCAGAGCGAGAGCGAACGACTGCCTGCGTAATTCAGCAAATGCGGCAGAGTCTAGACTTAAAAGCAATTTTTGACGCTACAACCAAGGAACTTCGTCGAGCAGTTCGCTGCGATCGCACTCTAATTTATCGTTTTCAGCCCGATTGGACTGGGCAGGTTGTGGCTGAATCCGTGGAGGAAGGGTGGAATACAATTATTGCAATCGAAGACTATCAGCAGGAATTGACCCCTGCAACCCTTGAGCAACCTAGCTGTATAGTGAAGAAACTGGACGGTGCAGAAGTCCTTATTCGCGATACCTATTTACAGGAAAACGCTGAGGAACTGTATCACCAGCGGTTAAATTACTGTTGTGTTACAGATATCTATCAGGCAGGTTTTGATACTTGCTACTTGCAGCTATTGGAGTTTTTGCAGGCTCGCTCTTACGCTATTGTCCCTATTTTCTTTGGTAATAAGCTTTGGGGCTTGTTAGCGGCTTATCACAATACTGAACCTCGTGAATGGCAACTCTCCGAAGTTCAGATGATGACTCAAATTAGCAACCAGTTAGGGGTAGCGGTTCAACAGGCAGAATTGTTAACCCAAACGCAGGAACAAGCCAAACAGCTACAGCAGGCTAAAGAAGCTGCGGATGCGGCTAATCGGGCTAAAAGCGAGTTTTTGGCAAATATGAGTCATGAGCTTCGGACGCCACTCAATGCCATTCTGGGCTTTACCCAGCTTATGCAGCGAGATGAATCCCTTAGCCTTGATCAGCGGCGATCGATCGAAATTGTCAATCAAAGCGGGGAGCATTTATTGGGGCTAATCAACGATGTACTGGAAGTCTCAAAAATCGAAGCAGGGCAGGTAACGCTCGATGAAACCGAATTTGACCTGTACCAGTTGCTCCACAGCTTGCAAGCCATGTTCCAGCTAAAAGCCGAAGCCAAAGGCTTACAGCTCAGATTCGATTGGACGATTGATGTTCCCCAGCGAATTCGAGCAGATAAAAACAAGCTGCGTCAGATTTTGATTAATTTATTGGGAAATGCAGTCAAGTTTACAGAGCAAGGCTGGATTAACCTGCGAGTTCATGCTCTTGTCTCTTCTGACCGAGTTACAGGTAAATCTGGAGACTCTATTGAGCTGAGCTTTAAGATTGAAGATACGGGAGCAGGCATTGCAGCCGATGAGTTAGGCAATTTATTTCAGGCCTTTAAACAAACTCGATCGGGACGCAAATCCCAGGAAGGAACGGGTTTAGGTTTGCGAATTAGCCAGCGATTTGTGCAGTTGATGGGCGGTGAAATCACGGTGCGGAGCCAAGTTGACCAGGGGAGCTGCTTCAGCTTTGAGATTGTCGTTGGTTTAGCTCAAAATGCCTCTAACTTTCCCGAAATGAACGATATATCCGCTGCCCCCTCCGCTGATATTCCTTGGAGAGCAGTCAATCATCGCCTTCTCATTGTCGAAGACAACGCAACAAATCGGTTACTCCTTAAGAAAATTCTGAGTCATTTAGGATTCGACATTCGAGAAGCTGAGAACGGTCAAACTGCCGTTGCGCTTTGGCAAGAATGGCATCCCCACGTAATTTTAATGGATATTCATATGCCGATCGTGAACGGTTATGAAGCCACTCAAAGAATCCGGGAGCTAGAACAACAGCAACCAAATTTACAGCGCACCTGTATTATTGCCATTACCGCCAGTGCCTTTGCTGAACAAAGACAGGCGACCCTTGCTGCAGGCTGTGATAGTTTTGTCAGCAAACCGTTTCGGCGCGAAGAATTACAAGCAGTGCTCTCCAAGCATATCGGCATTACATTTCTCCCAAAGCCTAGTTCCAAAACAGCAATTCCGCAGTCGGGCTCTCCTGGCCACAAGTCCCCGCTTGATGCGTCTACCCTGGCTGCCCTGATGCCACCGGACTGGATTGCTCAGCTTCACTTTGCAGCGGCTCAAGGAAATGACACGAAGAGCCTGGCATTAATTGCTCAAATTCCCTCAGAGCATTCCACGCTAGTTACAGCGTTAACGAACTTGGTGAAACGGTACCAATTTGATCAGTTAACTAGCCTGACTCAACCTGAAAACTCAACCATCGATCAAGGGAGCATTTAGCCAGACCCATGAGCAATGAGAATTCTTTTCTCCCTCAACCATCATCCCTGAATCCGCTGGCTCAGGCTGATATTCTGATCGTGGATGATGTTTTGGAGAATATCCATCTTCTCTCAACCATCCTGGACTCTAGTGGCTATGAAACCCGGAAAGCAACAAACGGCAAAATGGCACTGACGGCGATCGCAACAACGCTGCCCAGTTTAGTGTTATTGGATATTCGGATGCCAGAAATCAGTGGCTACGAAGTGTGTCAGCGATTGAAAGCAGATCCCAAAACAGCCCATATTCCGGTGATTTTCTTAAGTGCAGCCGATGATGTTACCGATAAAGTAGAGGCTTTCCGAATTGGAGGGGCAGACTACATCACTAAGCCCTTCCACATGGAGGAAGTTCTCGCGCGAGTACAGCATCAACTTGCGATCGTTGCAGCGCAGCAGACGATTCACCAGTTAAACGTGCAGCTTGAGCAGCGAATCAAAGAGCGTACTCAACAACTGGAAGCTGCTAATGCTCAATTGCTCAATATGGCATTTCGAGATCCCTTAACCCAGTTGCCCAATCGCGCTTTGCTCATGAAGCGGCTTCAAACCCTTCTGGAACCTGGCAACTCGCACCACCGCTTTGCTGTGTTTTATTTAGATTGCGATCGATTCAAGATTGTTAATGATTCGTTAGGACATCCAGCAGGGGATGAATTGCTGATGGCAATTGCTCAGCGGCTACAGTCCGTTTTACGATCGCAAGATCTCCTATTTCGCTTAGGAGGAGATGAATTTGTAATTCTATTAAACCATCCCGTCGAAGCAGACACCGCGATTGAAATTGCTCAAGGGATTTCTAATTGCTGCTCCGCTCCTTTTAGTTTGAGAGAACGAGAGTTTTTTATTTCTTTCAGCATCGGGATTGTTTTAGATTGTTTAGCTTACCGCAATCCTGAAGAACTGCTGCGAGATGCAGATATTGCAATGTATCAAGCTAAATCCTTGGGTAAGGATCAGTATCAGATTTTTAATCCATTAATGTATCAACAAATTTGTCACCGAATTCAGCTTGAAACCGATCTCCGCAAAGCCATTCTTAATGAAGAATTTGTTTTGCATTATCAGCCCATTGTGGAATTAGCAACCGGGGCGATCGTCGGTGTTGAGGCGTTAGTTCGATGGTATCACCCTGAAGCTGGGTTAACTCCGCCCAACCAATTTATTCCGATCGTAGAAGAAACAGGACTGATTCTGAAGCTGGGACACTGGGTATTAGAAGCAGCTTGCCAACAACTTTATGCCTGGCAACAGCAGCGGTTTGTTCACTCATCTTTTTCTGTCAGTGTGAATGTATCTGCTCACCAGCTCGCCCAGGAAAACTATGTCAAACAGATTGATGAGGTTTTAGCCAAAACTCAGCTTGATCCTCAGTGCTTAAACTTAGAAATTACAGAAACGGTAATTATGCAAAGCAATAATTTTGCTGCCAGCGTAATCCGCGATCTCCGCGATCGGCATATTCGGCTCAGCATCGATGATTTTGGTACGGGTTATTCATCGCTCAGCTATCTTCACTCCTTTCCCCTGGATCATCTCAAAGTCGATCGTTCTTTCATTCAGCGGTTGGATGAAGAAAGTAGCTTGAGTTTAGTGACTGCGATCGTTCAAGTTGCTAAAACAATGGACATGAAATTGATTGCGGAAGGTATTGAAACAATCGAGCAACTGACCCAACTAAAATTGTTAGGCTGCCAGATGGGTCAGGGATATCTATTTTCTAAGCCTTTGCCTGTAGAAGAAATGACTAATTTGTTAGCTCAATCATTGGGCGGGGTCGCCAACGGATAAACGTCGCAGCAGTTCGGGATATATTTACGATTTCGACTTCAAGAGTAGAGCCAAACCAGGTGCAGATTGTAATTGTGGATAATGCTACAGGCATGACTGAAGCAGCGTACCAACATAGCGTGCCAGCATATTTTGGCGTTGCTGAATTTGAGTATGATTCGCCCCCCTAGCCCCCCAACTTTTGGGGGAATTAATCCTCAAAGTCCCCAGCATTGAGAGATTTAGGGGGTGATGTAATATCTAACCCAATCGCAATGCTTTGTACGGTTTCGCACAATACTCGATCGTGGCTCTCGTGGGACAGGGCAAAAATGAGGAAGACAAAGATTATTTATGCTTAACTCCCTCTCAGGATAGACTCTAATTTTTCGCCTCATCATGAAAACTAATAAAAGACTTGACTGCCAGCAATTGGTCTGAAAGTCTGGTGCAGTGGGAGCAAGCTGCGATCGTTTCAGTTTGCCCCGACTTCTGCTGGTCAATTGTCCCTAGTTCAAGATCAGCGGTTTCGCTATTTTAAAGATCCAAAAGGATCTAACAACATTTACATTAAAGATCCAAAACATCTACATTCGCTATGTACCTATCAGTCTGGCCCGGTAAGCCCTATCCCCTGGGAGCCACCTGGGACGGCAAGGGCACCAACTTTGCTCTGTTTTCAGAACATGCCACTGGAGTAGAACTCTGCCTGTTCGACAAGAAAGGACGCGAAACCCGCCTAAAACTTACCGAAGTCAGCAACTTTGTCTGGCATGGGTATGTGCCGTCGATCGGTCCCGGACAGCGATATGGATTTCGGGTACATGGTCCCTTTGCCCCGCAGGAAGGACACCGCTTTAACCCGGCTAAGCTGCTAATTGACCCCTATGCCAAAGCCGTGGACGGCGATATTCGATTTGGGGAAGAAATTTTTGGCTATCGCTGGGGCGATGAAGCAGAAGATCTCTCTTATTCAGAATTAGACGATGCCCATCTAGTTCCCAAGAGCATCGTGATTGATGAGTATTTTGACTGGGAAGGCGATGATCTGCTGCAAACACCGCGCCATGAGACGATCGTTTACGAGGTTCACGTGCGGGGCTTTACCAAGCTACATCCCGAAATTCCGCCCGAACTGCGGGGGAGCTATGCAGGGTTAGGGCATCCGGCTGCCATTTCGCATCTGCAATCGCTGGGAGTGACCGCAGTCGAACTCATGCCCGTGCATCATTTTCTGGCTTGTCCAGGGCATCTGGCGGGCAAGGGCTTATGCAACTATTGGGGCTATGACTCGATCAACTACCTGGCTCCCTATGCAGGCTACAGTGCTAGCGGCAAGCAGGGACAGCAGGTGACGGAATTCAAGCAAATGGTGAAGGCACTGCATCGCGCCGGAATTGAGGTGATTCTGGACGTGGTGTACAACCACACGGGCGAAGGCAACCAGATGGGTCCAACTCTGTCGCTGCGCGGCATTGACAATGCATCATACTACCGTCTGGTGGAAGGAATGCCCCGCTATTACATGGACTTCACCGGCTGCGGTAATTCGCTGAACGTGCGCCATCCCCAGGTGCTAAAGCTGATTATGGACAGCCTGCGCTACTGGGTGCTAGAGATGCACGTAGACGGCTTTCGGTTTGACCTGGCTTCTGCTCTTGCCCGCGAACTGTATGCAGTCGATCGCCTGGCGTCTTTCTTCGACATTATTCACCAAGACCCAATCCTGGCAGATGTGAAGCTGATTGCTGAGCCGTGGGACGTGGGCGAAGGCGGCTATCAGGTCGGAGAGTTCCCGCTGTTGTGGTCGGAGTGGAACGGCAAATACCGCGATACAGTACGCGACTTCTGGCGGGGCGAGGATAGCCGTCTGGCAGAGTTTGCCTATCGGTTTACGGGCAGTTCAGATCTGTACCAAAGCAACGGACGCAACCCCAGTGCAAGCATTAACTTCATCACAGCGCATGATGGATTCACGCTGCACGATCTGGTGAGCTACAACGAAAAGCACAACGAAGCGAACGGGGAAGAAAACCGAGACGGCGAAAGCCATAACCGATCGTGGAACTGCGGCGCAGAGGGCGACACCGACGACCCCGATATTCTAGCTCTGCGCCAAAAACAGCAGCGCAATTTTCTCGTCACGCTGATGCTGTCTCAGGGCATTCCCATGCTGGTGAGCGGCGATGAAATGGGTCGATCGCAAAAAGGCAACAACAACGCCTACTGTCAGGACAATGAGCTTTCCTGGCTGCACTGGGATTTGCAGGAGGACAACGACCAACTGCTGAATTTTACCCGCGAGCTGATTCACTTCCGGCGCAATCATCCCATTTTTCGGCGGCGTAAGTGGTTTCAGGGACGGGCAATTCGCGGGTCTGGCGTCAACGATATTGCCTGGTTCAACCCAGACGGCAAACGCATGACCGAAGAGCAGTGGCACGATGGCTTTGCCAAGGCGATCGGTATTTTCCTCAACGGTCAGGAAATTCTCACCCCCGGTGCATACGGTGAACGCATTGTAGATGACAGCTTCCTGATGCTATTTAACGCCCACTACGAGCCGCTGGACTTCTTTTTGCCGGCCGGACTGAACAAATGGGCATGGCTGACGCTGATCGACACCACGCAACCGCGCATGCTCGAAGATGGTGATTGCCATGAAGGGGGAACTGCTTCGCATCAATACACCGCTGACAAGCCAATTACAGTCGCGGATCGATCGATCGTGCTGCTGAAGTGTTTGGGCATGGCGTGATCGATCGAACAGTAGGTGGACATCGCGGTTGTTTAGGAGTGGGGGGAGCGGCAAATCCAGCAAACCCCCCATCAGGGCGGGGAGGTTATAACGGGATAGTTCTCAGGGGTGATGTGAATCCCTGCCGAAATATGTAGAAAAATAAAGGATTTGTTTGATAATCCGCTTTTTCTCGACCGTATTCTGAACTTCACAAACGCCGCCATGCAAATCGGATCTCGCTATCTTGGTAACGGTCAGTGTCAATTTACCGTCTGGTCGCCGCTCAGCCAGCAGGTCGATCTTCATCTCGTATCGCCCGAAGACAAGCTCATTCCGCTTCAGCGCAGCGAACAGGGCTACTGGCAAACCACGATCGCTGCCGAACCCGGCACACTGTATTTCTATCGGCTCAATAACGAGGTCGATCGCCCCGATCCCGTATCGCAATCGCAGCCGCAAGGCGTTCATGGGGCTTCTGAAGTGGTTGACCAGGGCAAGTTCACCTGGAGCGATGAGCAGTGGCAAGGGGTTCCGCTCGAAGATCTGGTGATTTACGAACTTCATGTCGGCACGTTCACAGCCGAAGGAACCTTTGATGCGATCATTCCCCGCATTCCCGAATTGCTGGAGTTGGGGGTCAATGCGATCGAGATTATGCCCATTGCTCAGTTTCCAGGCGATCGCAACTGGGGCTATGACGGGGTATATCCCTACGGAGTGCAACAGTCCTACGGCGGCGTGGAAGGCTTAAAGCGATTGGTGAACGCCTGTCATCAGCAGGGCATGGCGGTAGTGCTGGACGTGGTGTATAACCACATGGGACCAGAAGGCAACTATTTCAGCCAGTTTGCGCCCTACTTTACCGATCGCTACCGGACGCCCTGGGGCAGTGCAATGAACTTTGACGATGCCTACAGCGACGAAGTGCGGAATTATTTTGTTGAGAACGTGCGCTACTGGCTACGAGATTATCACCTGGACGCGCTGCGGCTGGACGCGGTTCACGCGATTTACGATTTTGGCGCAAAGCACATTTTGCAAGAAATGGCAGAAGCAGCTGATCAGATTGCAGCTGAAACCGGATGCAGAAAATATTTAATTGCCGAAAGCGACCTCAACGATCCGCGCATTATTCGATCGCCGGAAGCAGGCGGCTATGGCGTTCATGCGCAGTGGTGCGACGATTTTCACCATTCGCTGCGAACAATTCTTACTAAAGAAAGCCATGGCTATTATGCCGACTACGGCGACCTCGACAAGCTTGCCAGAGCCTACCGGGATAGCTTTGTTTATGCCTGGAGCTATGCGCCCAGCCGCAAACGACATCACGGCAATACAGCAAGCGACTGCCCTCCCAGTCAGTTTGTGATTTGCACTCAAAATCACGATCAGGTCGGCAACCGAATGCTGGGCGATCGACTGACTGAAATCGTGTCGTTTGACGCGCTGAAACTGGCGGCGGCGGCGATGCTGCTGTCTCCCTTTCTTCCGATGCTGTTTATGGGCGAAGAGTACGGCGAGGAAGCTCCGTTCCAGTATTTTGTTAGCCACGGCGATCCCGATTTGGTGGCAGCGGTGCAAAAGGGTCGCAAAGAAGAGTTTGCTGCGTTTCATGCAGAAGGCGAAGCTCCCGATCCGCAGTCGGAAGAAACGTTTATGCGATCGAAGCTGAACTGGGAAAAGCGGCATGAAGGCAAGCACAAAACCCTCTGGCAGTTCTACCAAACCCTCATTCGCATGCGGCGAGAAATTCCAGCACTGACGTATAAAGACCGGAACTGTATGGAGGTTGCCGTGCTGGATGACGAACAGGTGCTTACGCTGCGTCGCTGGTATCAGGATCAGGAGGTGGTTTGTTTATTTAACTTTCACGCGAAGCCTGTGGATCTCAGCCTCACTTTAGCGGACGGCAACTGGAAAAAGCTGCTTGATTCCAGCGATGCCGCTTGGAGTGGAAGTGGATCAACCTCTGCCGAAACCGTCACTGTCAATGCAGCACAGCCACAGACGTTTCAGCTGAATGCAGAAAGCGTTGTAGTGTATAGCAAATAGCGTTTTGAGCTGTCAACCGTTCCCGGTAAGGCGATCGAGCGTTTGCCTGTTCTGTTGGAAGAATTTCCTCGGCCTGGAATCTACCTTACAGGACTCCTCTTTTCAGAATAAGTGTGGCAATATACTCATACCTGAAAAGCAAATTGCCGTCGCACCCCGGATATGAGCGCATTGGTTGACTATACATGGGTTGCCCATATATTGGTCGCCGATCATTGTTTACATAAAAACCAAACAGCAGTTTTCACTGGTCTCTGAATTAAAAGCCTTTAGCCCCCCTATGATGCGAATTCCCTTAGCGACTTATCGGCTTCAGTTCACCCCGGACTTCAGGTTTGCTCACGCTCAGGCGATCGTCTCTTACCTGGCAGAACTGGGCATTTCAGATATTTATGCCTCACCCGTTTTAACAGCGCGTCAGGGCAGCACCCACGGTTATGATACCGTCAACCCTAAACAAATCAGCCCAGAGTTAGGGGGGGAAGAAGCCTTTAACGCACTCCTTGAGGAACTCAAGCCCCGGGATATGGGTTGGCTGCAGGACATTGTGCCCAACCACATGGCGTTCGACAGCCAAAATTACATCCTGGTAGATGTGCTGGAGAACGGTCCTGACTCCCAATATCACGACTATTTTGACATCGACTGGAATCATCCTTACGAAGGGCTAAAGGGAAAGGTACTGGCGCCCTTTTTAGGTAAGTTTTACGGTGACTGTTTAGAAAGCGGTGAACTCCAGCTTAAATACAACGAACAAGGCATTTCGATTAATTACTACGCGCTCAGTTTCCCGATTCGGATCGAGTCGTATAGCCATGTGCTGATGCACAATCTATCGCAGATTCGCGAGAAGTTAGGACGCAATGATCCGAGTTTTGTGAAACTGCTGGGCGTTCTGTATATGCTGCGCTACATTCCATCAGAAACAGAGCGGCGAGAACGCTATGACCAGATCACCTTTATTAAGCGAATGCTTTGGGAATTGTGGAATGACAGCCCTGAAATCAAAGCATTTATCGAAGAAAACATTCAGACTTTCAACGGTGAAGTTGGCAATTCTGCAAGCTTTAACTTGCTGGACAACCTGCTATCAGAACAGTTTTTCCGCCTTTCTTATTGGAAGGTTGGAAACGAAGAGCTAAACTATCGGCGATTCTTCACGGTGAACGATTTGATCGCAATGCGGGTTGAGGAAGAGCGCGTTTTTGACACGACCCATTCCTTTATTTTTCAGCTTGTTGAAGAAGGCAAATTTACAGGCTTGAGAATTGATCACATTGACGGTTTGTATCATCCGGCACAATATATTGCTCGTTTGCGAGAACAAGCCCCGGATGTGTATCTCGTCGTTGAGAAGATCCTGGAACCTCATGAAGAGCTACCGCTTAATTGGGCAGTTCAGGGAACGACAGGCTATGACTTTATGAGCAAGATAAACTGCTTATTCTGTCAACAGTCCAGCGAAACCGAATTTGATGCTATCTATCAAAACTTTATCGGTCGAGCAATATCCAGCGAGGAACTGATTGACGAAAAGAAACGCCTGATCATCGGCAAACATCTAGCAGGCGATATTGATAACCTGGCAATTTTGCTGAAACAGCTTTCGGAACGCTATCGCTATACCAGTGACTTCACTATGTATGGTTTGAAGCGGGCACTGGTGGAAGTGCTGGCCATGTTCCCGATTTATCGCACCTATGTCAGCTCCGAAGGATTTCGGAAACCTGATCAGGAATGCCTGCGGCAGGTCATTGAGAAGGCAAAAGAGAAGATTCCCAACTTCAACAATGAGGTGTCGTTTATCGAAAAGTTCCTGCTGCTGGAATTTGACGAAAAACTGCCAGAGGAAGACAAAAAACTCTGGCTCCATTTCATTATGCGAATGCAGCAGTTTACGGGACCGCTGATGGCGAAAGGTGTTGAAGACACGGCAATGTACGCCTACAATCGCCTGGTTTCTCTGAATGAAGTGGGTTCGAGCATTTCTCAGTTTGGCATCTCGATCGAAGACTTTCACGCCTACAACCAGAATCGAGCTGCCCAGTGGCCCCATGCCATCAGTGAAACAGCGACCCACGACACCAAGCGGGGCGAAGATGTACGTGCCCGACTCAACGTGCTGTCGGAACTGCCTCAGGAATGGGAACACCATCTGAAAAACTGGCATGCCATTAATGCACCCCTCAAAGACACCGTAGACGGCTTGGATGCTCCTGCTCACAACGACGAATATTTCCTGTATCAAACGTTGCTGGGAGCTTATCCGTTTGATGCTGCCGAACACGATACGTTTATCGATCGGGTTAAAGAATACGTGATCAAAGCCTGCCGCGAGTCGAAAGTTCACTCGTCCTGGCAACTGCCCGACAGCGACTACGAGGCTGCCTATACGCAGTTTGTCGATCGCATTTTGAAGAACACCGACGACAATCTGTTCCTGCAAGAATTCCGCCCTTTCCAGCGCAAGCTTCAGCACTACGGCATTTGTAATTCGCTGTCTCAAACGCTGCTGAAGATGACCGCTCCGGGCGTACCCGATTTCTACCAGGGCACAGAGCTATGGGATTTGAGCCTGGTCGATCCCGATAACCGCCGTCCGGTGGATTACGAAAAGCGGTTCCATTTCCTCAGAGACCTGAAGCAGCAGATCGACACCGACATTTTCGGCTGCATTAATCAACTGCTGAAGTCTCCTGACGACGGACGGATCAAACTCTTCCTGATTCACCAGGTACTCAAAGCGCGTCACGCCCTTGCCGACCTGTTTCAGCGCGGCAGCTACGAAAAAATCGCTGTAGTAGGCAGCCTGAAGGCGCATTTGACTGCCTTTATGCGCGAGTTGGGTGACACCAAGGCGATCGTCATTGCGCCCCGCTTTCCGACAGCGATCGTGAAAGAAGGCGAATACCCGATCGGCGAACAGGTCTGGCACGAAACTCGCCTGCTGCAACCCCCCGGATCGTCTTCGCTATGGCGCGATGTGATTACGGGACGGGAAATCTCCAGCGAGGAAACGATCTGGATTAAGGAAGTACTAACTCATTTCCCGGTTGCGCTGTTGGTGAGTCAGGAGTAGGAATGGTTTGAGACCCTGGTTTGAAAGCGATAAAAGGGGCTACATTGCTTCCTAAATAGAGGATGAAAGGGGCAATATAGCCCCTCAATTCCTCAAATCTGGGGAACTTTGAGTTCCCTCAAGCGAGCCAGGTTCCTCTTAGCATTAGAAGGCAAGATTAGAAGGCAAGGGGCAGTCGGGGAAGAACCCTGACCGATAAAGCATTCTTTTAAGACGAAAAATCAACATCTAGCGTCCAAAATTGGTATCCGATCGCCAACATCGCACTACAATAAGAACAAGCGATCTGGTCTAAGGACAGAACGGTCATGAATCTTTTCCAACGGTTGCGGGATGTGATCGGGTTAGGCGAGGGCTACGACGAGTACGACGAGTATGACGAAGATGGCGAACTAATCGAAGGCGAACCGCCAAACGACGGCCGATCGCCTATGCAGCGGTCTGCGTCGGGAAAAGTCGTGGGTATGCCCGGTGTGCTGATGGAAGTCACGCTTATGCAGCCGCGATCGTTTGAAGAAGCTGCTCAGGCGGTTCTGGCACTGCGCGAACGCAAATCGGTCGTTTTAAACCTGGGATCACTCGACCCTGTTCAGGCGCAACGCTGCGCGGACTATGTGGCAGGCGGGGCATTTGCGATCGACGGACATCAGCAACAGCTCAGCACTCACATCTTCCTCTTTACCCCCAGCTTCGTCCAAATCACCCAATCCGGCGTCGAAGCCACCATGCAGCAAATCGCCCAAGCGCAACAAAATCCCTGGATACCCCCCAATTCCGCCTCACCTACCTCCTCATCCACCTATCTCCCTACCTCCTCATCCACCCGTCCCCCTCGCCCCCTATGATGGAGATCGCTGCCACCCATCATCGGACACCGATCATCGAACAATGACAACTGTTTGGGAGCTAGATTTCTACTCGCGCCCCGTGCTGGACGAGAACCAAAAAAAACTCTGGGAAGTGCTGATTTGCGAAAGTCCAATGGACATTCAGCGACAGCCAGATTCGCTGTTTCGCTATGCCGAGTTTTGCCCGAACGCTCAAGTCAACTCGGTTTGGCTGCGGGAAGCAATCGATCGGGCGATCGAAAAGGCAAGCCAGCCCCCGGATAAAATCCGCTTTTTTCGGCGACAAATGAGCAACATGATCACCAAAGCCTGCGAAGAAGCAGGAATTCCGGCTTACTCCAGTCGGCGTACACTCGTTTTGCCACAGTGGATTCAATCACGAATGCAGGACTATTACCCCACCCTGCCGAATTATCAGGCGAGTAACAATCCCTCGGTTGCCATGCCTACGTCCCAGCCCCAGCCTCTGCCGGATGCGCTCGTGGGCGATCGATGGGCATCTGTCACGCTGGAGGCGGCTGCCTTTTTGGAAATGCCGGAATGGGAAATTGGCTTTAGCGAATCTTTTCCACTGAGTCTGTTTGACATCGCGCCCGACCAGCCGATTCCTGGAATAATCATTTATTCCTCGCGTGCCCTGCCCCTTGCCGCCTGGATGTCGGGCTTAGAGCTTGCCTTTGTTCGTTACAAAAGCGAATCGCCTGCTCAGCTCTTGCTGGAAACGGGCGGGCTTGACTCCTGGGTTTTGGCTTCGCTGCCGAAACCTGCGCTGCAATCTGAAGCAAAAGAGTTTGAAGCTGCTAAACAAGAGGCGAACGGCGTACATTTTATTGCGGTGCAGTCGCCCACCCAAACCGAAGCGTTCGCAGGCTTCTGGCTGCTCCAGGAAGTGAAGCTAGCCTAATGTCCCCCAATCCCGGAAGATAGGGAAGAAGCAAAACGTCTCTGTTCTCCCTCATTGACCTTTTCTCCAATCACAAGAACTATGGGATCTGACCATTCCCCCTCGGAATTACGGGCAGAGCAACTGCTGCAACTTGCAAAGCGATCGGGCGCAGAAGCCGCAGAGGTGTTTGAGTCACATTCGCTCTCACGTCCGGTCTTTTTTGAGGCGAATCGGCTAAAACAGCTTGAAAGCTCGCAGTCTGAAGGCGTTGCCCTTCGACTCTGGCGCAACGGCTGTCCGGGCTTAGCGGTTGCTTATGGTGCGGTTGAGCCTCAAGCTCTGGTCGATCGTGCCCTTGCCCTCAGCGAACTGAATGAACCAGAGACGATCGAACTCTCACCGCCTTCGGGTCAGTCTTACCCGGATTTGGGTGAGTCAATTCCTGTTGAAACGCTAGTGGAATGGGGTAAGGAGTCGATCGCCCTGGTGCGAGAAGCATACCCGGAAATTCTTTGTACCGCTGAGTGGGAGTGCGACGCAGAAACGACCCGCTTAATGAATACTGAAGGCTTAGACTGCGGCTATACCGACACGACCCTAAGCTGCTATCTCTCTGCTGAATGGGTGCGCGGTGATGATTTCCTCAGCGTGTCCGACGGGCAAACCCAGCGTGAACCGCTTGATCCGGTGCTTCTGGCACAGCAGATTATTCAGCGATTAGACTGGGCAAAACGCAATACGGCTCCCCCCGTGGGAAAAGTGCCCGTCCTGTTTACGGCAAAAGCTGCGGATATGCTCTGGGGCACCGTTCAGGCGGCTCTGAGCGGCAAACAAGTAATCGAGCGGGCTTCTCCCTGGAGCGATCGCTTAGGCGAAACGGTGACTTCCCCCAGCATCACGCTCAGTCAGGAACCCGATCGCGGTCCCTTTAGCTGTCCGTTTGATGACGAAGGCACCCCGACCAAACCAATTACCTTTATCAAAGACGGCATGTTGCAGTTGTTTTATACCGATCGCCGAGTAGGTCGGCAGTTGGGCAGCGGCACGACTGGAAATGGTTTCCGTCCGGGCTTGGGCGGCTACCCGACTCCGGGACTGTTTAACTTGATCGTGCAGCCAGGAACTGCTTCCCTGAGCGAGTTGATCGGCAAACTGGAAAGCGGCATTATCGTTGATCAAATGCTGGGCGGCAGTGCCGGAATGTCCGGCGAGTTTTCAATCAATGTTGATCTGGGCTATCGCGTCGATCGCGGTCAGATTGTTGGACGGGTCAAAGATACGATGGTGGCAGGCAACGTTTATACTGCGCTGAAAAACCTGACAGAGCTAGGCAGCGACGCAGAATGGAACGGTTCCTGCTACACGCCATCCCTGATCGTTGAAGGACTCTCGACCACGGGACGCGGCTAAGGTAAATAGCCCGATAGAGCAGTTGGCAGCACCCAGTGCAAATGAACGGGCAAAGTTGGTTTTGCATCGGACGGAGCAAACAGGCAAATCGTCGCGACAGTGAGAATGGTAGTCAGCCATGTGCTGATAGATTCTGATGCGTATCTCATAGACATATCCGGGAAAGGCAGAGGTACAGAAGCGGCAAACCCGATTGAGGAGAACTGGGTAGCTGCACCTGATGAACGGTAAGGACGCTTAGCCAAAAAACTGATAACCGAAAAAGTCATAACCGAAAAACTGGCGACCCTAAGCAGGTCAAACAGTCCGACCATTCAAACTGTTCTTTGAACTCTATCGACGATCGCGAGAGGAATCGCTGTGCTGAATCTTTTTTGCCAGAAAATCATCACGCAACCGCGATGCAGAATGGCAGATGAAGAAGAATTGTATTGCCGAAAAAGAACCCTGTAGAAAATGTGCCAAACAACACATATTGCGTTATGGCTATCCTGTCACAGTTGATACAGAGGCAACCAAACCTTTGTACAAACTTTATAAAAAGCCTTAAAAATCAAGAAAACTCTATTTAGAGTAAAATTAACTTCAAATCTCAAATTGATTTCATCACCGTATCCTGGGCAAAGCGAGTCTTTCGCCAGGTCTGGACGCTGTGCTATCTGCTTTATGCAGGGTATCCCAGCCGCTTTAGCCGTGGGAAGATCTTAAAAATAACCCTCTAAATTTACGGCTTCTCATTTGTCGTAGTTTTCGGTAAAAGGCGCGAACCCAATCCAATGTCCAACTGGGAACCCGAACTTTTAAAGGAAGCAAAATCGGGCGATAGATCCAGCGGTAGGCTCGCTTCAGGTCGTCCCAGGCAGAACAATAATCAGCGTGCAAAAAGTCTGACACATCCACCACAACACCCCGACGAGCGGGCGTCATCATCACGTTTTTGCCGTGAATATCGTGAGGATTTAATCCTAAGGAACGGGCGTAGTCCAGTGCGCGATCGATGTCTCGAATAATCTGAGGTGGAATGGCAATGCCTCGATGCAGCGCATTCCACAGCGTCACCCCTTCCAATCGCTTCAGGATTAGAAAGTTCTTTCCCTCAAATAAACACTGAGAAAAGGCAGGATGATCTCCTAGACGACGATACACTTCTGCCTCTTCCTCTAACCCAGGACGACCCGGCGCGTACACCTTCACCACGAACTCTGGATAATCCGGGTGGCAGAATACAGCAGCATAGTTGCCTGCCCCTAACAGCGTCCAGGAGGAAGGATATTGCCTCACAATCACAGGATCATGGGGACTGTTGCTGCTCACTTCCAGTTCAGGGAGAAGTTCGTGCTCCACACGATCGCTGAATCGAGCCGCCAAATTATTGCCCATTAGATCAACGCTCCTGACCAGAGAAAAGAGAACCCGTTCGCTTTCTATACAAATACAAAACCAGAGCAGCGATTCCGTCAAACTTCCGGCAAACAAGGATACCCACAATGCTCCACTAATAATGGGAACTCTAAATTTCTAAAGCGATCGAGATTCCTTCAGCAAGGGTTGGCTCAAAAGGCAGTTCGGGGCACAAATATTGCTTTTCAAATATTGCTTTTCAGATACTACTTTTCAAACCTCCGCTAACGTTTATTTTTGTTTTGCTATTGGTTTTGCTATTGATTCGGCAGATTTATTCAGCAAATTGATCCAGCAAAGTCATTCGGCAAATGGCATTTACCTTATCGTTCGCCCTATCGCCAGCGACGAATCCAATCCCAAATTTTTGCGATTCGATCTTCGATCCAAACCATGCCCCGATCGAGCCATTCTAAAAGCTGTTCAAGCGGATGTTTAATGTAGCCGACAAGCTGTACTTCCGCTTCGATGTAGGAAGCAACTTCAATGGCTTGACTGGTTGCAGCAGGGTGAACGGCAATCTGGTCAGGCTCAGGCGCAACGGTTGCTAAAGCAGTTTCCAACGGCGTAAAAGGAACGACCTCCCGGCTGACGGGCACATTCACCGCGATCGATTTTGGCATGGTTCGATACAGCTGAACGGCTTTGGGGGCACGGTTCCAGGTTGCCAGCACGCCTTTGTTGTACCGCTCGATTGCGCTGGTGTCCGTGACTTCCCAGTCGGGGGGATGATCCAAGCGATTCAGGCGATCGAAGAAGGCTTGAGTTCCTAACTGGAGCCAGCGAAATTTGCGGTCGGTTGGCTGCGGTTTCTGTCGCATTGCTGCGCTGAACGCCTTCGACCATTCCTCGAACGGCAGCCAGTTGACCTCCGCCGACCTCAGTTGCGGCTTCTCAGCTTGGCTTGCTGTCAGCCTTCTAGAGAGCCGGGCTTCTTGAAATAAATTTGTTGAAAGGGCGATCGTGCCTCGCTGTTCCCATGCCATGAGCTGATAAAACAACCGGATCGGCAAAATTGCATGGGGAGAATGCGGCAGGGGTAAAAACGGATCGACAAAAGGGGACTGACTCAAAGCGAGACTGCGCTGCTGTCGCCAGTATTCTGCCAGTTCTAAAACGATGAGCCGCCGAAGCTGCTGCTGTTGAGGCTCGGTTAGCCCGTCTAAGAGCTGATTTTGCACCGTCACTAAAACCAGCTTTTGAGATTCAATTAAACAGGCAATGCCGCGCACCCGCAGCGACGGGGATTTTCCGGGCTTTGCCCTGGGCGCAAACTGAACCGACTGTGAAGAGCCTTTTAAAGCAGGCTGAAGCTGGATTTGATCGATCGGCAGCGAAATTCCCATTGCCTGCACGGCTGCCAAAACTTTGCGAATCGGAGTGTCGCTGGTGAGCGGCTGTCGTTCTATAGGAGCCTGGGTCGATGCTGAGTCGTTGCCTCGCTGCGGTAGTCGCTGCACGGCTGCCTGAAGTCGGGGCAGGGTTTGGCCAATGCTGTGTCGCAGTTGTTTGGTGGCGAGTCGGCTGCTCTGAAACGCCAGATAAATTGGATAAAGCGTAATCTGCACGCCCCAGACGGCCATCAACTTTGCCTGTCGCCACAAAATGCCCGATCGATCCTGGATCTGGATTGACTGGTGCGACAAGAAACTCAAAAAGCGGCTGTTGTATCGTCCAGAAGAAGACATAGCGGCAAAAGAACGCAATGGAAGGACGGCAGAAAGAACGCAAGAAAAAATGAGGCGATGATAAAGTCAGGAAGGCAAATCCTGAGCAATGCCTTGATCTTATCGAAATTATGACAGACTCGCTGCCCGTACCCGTGCCCGCTCTGAGCCAGGCGATCGCCCGTCTCCGCCAGCTTACCCAATTCAACCTGCAAGCCAATTGGCGCATTTGTGAAGCAGACCTGTCGCTTACCGCCGCACTTGATCCGCAAAGCTGGAATAGATGGACAATCGCCTCGGTGAACGATCGCGAGCATATTGCCTGGGAAAAAGGGCAGCGCGTGTTGTGGCTGAGCCATCGGCTGACGGTTCCGGCGGAACTCAAGGGCTATCCGTTGATGGGAATGACACTGCGGCTCTCGCTGGTTTGGTGGGCGGAGGCAGCGCAGGTGTTTGTAAACGGCGATCGAGTGCAGGAAGGCGATTTGTTTGACTGTCAGACGCGAATTTGCCTCAGCGAAGCCGTTCAGCCCGGGGAAGAAATCGATCTGGCGATTCGGCTGGTCAGTCCGGGACACGATAATGGCGCGCTGGTTCGATCACTGCTGCTGTACGAGCGAGAAAACCGTGAGCTTGACCCCTGCCCAGAACCGGGATTTGTTGCCGATGAACTGGAGGTGCTGCAAACCTATCTGACGACATTCGCCCCCGAAGCTCTGGCAGAAGTCGCGGCAGTCGTTGATTTTCTTCCCTGGGAAGAAGTCAGGGATGCTGCCCGGTTCGATCGCGCCATCACCTCGATGCGGCAGCAGCTTAGTTCCTGGAGCCAGTGGATCAAACAGCGATCGGTTTACTTGTTGGGACACGCCCACCTTGATCTGGCATGGCTCTGGGAAATCGACGACACATGGAAAGCGGCAGAACGCACCTTTCGATCGGCTCTCGATTTGCAGCAGGAATATCCTGAGCTGATTTTTGGACATTCCACCCCTGCCCTCTATCACTGGATTGAAACCAACCGCCCAGACTTATTTGCTGAAATTCAATCGCAAGTCAAGTCGAACCGCTGGGAAATCATTGCCGGACTCTGGCTGGAACCAGAGCTGAATTTGATTAGCGGCGAGTCGATCGTCCGACACATTCTTTATGGGCAGCATTACACCGAAGAGAAATTTGGTCAGATCAGCCGGGTTGCCTGGTTGCCCGATACCTTTGGCTTTTGCGGGCAGTTGCCCCAGCTTCTCCAGCAGGGCGGTGTGGAATACTTTGTCACCCAAAAGTTGCGCTGGAACGACACTACCCAGTTTCCCTATGAAGCTTTTTGGTGGCAGTCTCTCGACGGTAGCCGCATTTTCAGCCATCATTCTGCGCCGATCGGAGAAGGCATTGATCCGGTAAAAATGGCAAGTTACGCCTGCAACTGGGAAAAGAATTCGGGTCAACCCATTGTCCTCTGGCTGCCCGGAGTGGGGGATCACGGCGGCGGACCCACCCGCGATATGCTGGAACTGGTGCGTCGCTGGCAGCAGTCACCCTTTTTTCCTAACCTCGAATTCAGCACTGCCGAAGCCTTTCTCGATCGCCTCCAGTCCCTTACCTCAGATTTGCTCCCCACCTGGAAAACCGACCTGTATCTGGAATTTCATCGCGGCTGCTACACCAGTCATGCCTGCCAAAAGCGATTTAATCGGCTCAGTGAACGGCTGCTCTACGAAGCCGAACTGTTTTCCTCGATCGCGACTTTGCTGCTCGGCGTTGAATATCCCCAGTCTCAGCTAGAGTCCGCCTGGAAGCAGGTGCTCTTTAACCAGTTTCACGACATCTTGCCCGGTTCTGCCATTCCTGAGGTGTACGAAGACGCAAACCGGCTCTGGCAAAACGCGATCGACACTGCCACTTTCCTTAAACAGCAGGCACTCCAAACGATTGCCGCCTCTCTTACGCTGCCCGAGCCACCTCACCCAGGAGCACAGCCCGTTCTTGTCTTTAACTCGCTGACGTGGGAACGATCGCCCCTGATTTGCCTGACGCTGCCTGCGGGCCACTGGCAGGTTTGCGATTTCGCTGGACAACCGCTTGCCAGCACTCACGAAGCAATTGATTCAGACACAATCCGCTTCACGTTTCAGCCCACCCCGATTCCCGCACTGGGCTATTGCTGCTTCTGGCTGGTTCCCGCCTCAGAAAAACTTTCAGAAGAAATGCTGGCTTTGCTGAATTTGAGCCTGTTTCGCTCCCCTACTCCCTTAACTTCTGAGGGAACCAAGTCAGCTCCATCTAACGTTCAAAGCCCTGCAGTATTGAGGAATTTAGGGGGCGATGCCGGAGCCAGGCTATCCCTCTCCAATTCTCCTGTTGCCTGTGAGGAATACCTACTCGAAAACGAATTCTTGCAGGCAACGATCGATCCACAGACCGGGGACATCGCCCGACTCTACGACAAATCGAGTCAGCGGGAAGTGCTCAAGGGGGCAGGTAATCAACTTCAGGCATTTCGCGATCGCGGGCAATATTGGGATGCCTGGAACATTGACCCTAACTATGCCAGCCATCCTCTCCCTGCCACAGAGCTGACCGAAATTCGACAAGTTGCCCATACCCTGCTGGAAACCCGGATTCAGGTCGTTCGCCGTCTGGGGCAATCCACCTTTTACCAAGCCTACAGACTGGCGCACAACTCCCGGATTCTCACGATCGAAACCCAGGTGGACTGGCAAGAACAACACATGATCGTCAAAGCCGCCTTTCCGCTCAATTTGGAAGCCGATCGAGCCATCTACGAAAGTCCGTTTGGCGCGATCGATCGTTCCACCCGACCGCAAACCGAGGCAGAAAAAGCCCAGTGGGAAGTCCCGGCGTTAACCTGGGCAGACTTGAGCGACGAAACCTACGGCGTCAGCCTCTTGAGCGACTGCAAACACGGCTATGATCACCAGCCTGATCAACTCCGGCTCACCTTGCTCCGCGCTCCCATGTGGCCCCATCCCGATGCCGATCGCGGCTGGCATGAATTCACCTACGCCATCTATCCCCATTGCGGCAACTGGCAAACCGCCCAAACCGCCCGACGAGGATATGAACTTACCCATTCGGTGCAGGTTATTTTGCCTCAGCAATCCTCGATCGCCCAGCCCATCCTGCCGCCCCAGGGCGAATTTCTAACGCTGCCGCCCGATGCCCCTTTCCTGGCTGCCTTCAAACGCTCTGAACGTAATCCGACTCAGTGGGTGCTGCGCTGCTTTGAAGGACAGGGACAGTCTGCGGCGATCGACTGGCAATCAACTGGTGGCTTGCTGGCTCAGAAACTCAACTTTCAGAGCGTGTGCAAAACCAATCTGCTAGAAGAATTTGAAGGAGGAGGGATTGATTCCTCAGGGAACTGGGGAGCGATCGAGCCAATCACGCAACTCGCACCGTGGCAAATTGCATCTTTCTTGCTGACAGAGAAGAAATAAGCTTTAGTTGCTAACACGCCTCAAACCCTCCCCAATCCCGCTAACTCATGATTCGATTCAGCGCAACAATCACCTTCTCAGACCTATCCGGTGCAGGCTGCGGCTTGCTCCATTCATAGATTTTGGCGTATCCGCGCAAATGCTGCTCTCGCTTATAGCGATCGATGTGTTCCGGTGTACCAATCACCACGATCGTCAGATAGCGAGGGTCAGGATTAATCTGAATCGGCGCAACATTGTTGTAAGTCATGACAGTTTCACTCCACTTGTCGTTGAGTCCATTGGAACTGGGTTGATGCGATACCCAAAACCAAAGCCACCCTGCTGCTTTTTTGCCAGAGCAAGTCAGGATGGCTAGTGGAGTGATAAACTGCCCTCTAGCCCTCCGAACTGGTCGCACAGTTTTGAGGGTTAGTCATCTGGGACTGTTCGCGCAGCCTCAGGTGACGCTTTGATACTGGATATTTTTTAGTACTGAAAGACAACCGTACTGGAAACCCCAATTTTTGGCAAGCGTGTCTTGATACAGGTTTACACGTCGCTTTAATCAATTTTCCACTCATTGTCTGGAATATCAGCCGTTGTCATGATGTTCCGCAAAGTTCCAATCGGTAAATCACGGCTTTTGTGATAGGGAACAATCACCTGAAGCTGACGCTCAAGATTGCGCCACTTGCGATGGCTCCCTTTCTGGGAAACTAAAACAAATCCATAACGCTGAAGAATTTTCTCAACTTCATCTGCGTTCATTCTTCGGGTTCGACTCATCCGATCGAAACCTCTTTGATGATGGCTCCTTCCGATAGTTCAAGGGGTTCAGGTTCAAGATAGAGTTCGATCGCCTCACGAATATTATCTAGAGCCTCTTCTTGAGTTTCTCCTGCGGAGGTACAGCCGGGCAATTCTGGACACCACACTGCCCAATCTCCCGTTTCTGGGTCATGTTCAAGCACAACACGCCATTTCATTCTGAGTTTCTCCACCTAACGAGCTCTTCCCTTAGCGATCGCAAAACTCTTTAATTTGGTCGATCGACACTTCAATATTTTTGAGTTTCATAGTGATTCTATTTTCATTACACTAAGCTTTTGGTCCGTCTATTCAAAAGGCTAAACCGATTGTTATTTTATAATTAGCTAAAATCTCCAGCTTTAATCTCATAGAGTTGTTGAGAAACCACCCTTATTCTTTTATGCTACTTCAAATCCCATCAACACAATAAAGCTTCTATAATCTTTCAAGCTCGACACTGGAAGAATGAAGTTTATGCCATGCGTTGTAGAAGCTCGAATAGCTCATTTTCTTGGCACAATGCCATATAATCTCATAAATGTATTCGTCTCTAAAATGCTTTATTTCTACTAGTTGAACTGCCAGGTGTTCCTTTAGATTTGAAAGACAGGGTTCCAAGGCTTGCACAATCTTGAAGAGCTGGCAAATTCTTGTTTCTTCCTGTAAGGCTTTGGCGATTTCTAGAACTTCAAACGAATCATCTGATATTTGAATTCTTCGTATTAAATCATCAATTTCAATCGCCGAGTTAGAATTCTTACCAGAATCAATAGATTTGTCGTTAGATACTAATTTTGGCTTATTAGTATTGGACAATTTATTATTGTTTGTCGTTTCAATTTCTTCCCTTAATTTATTAAGAACCTTAACTGCATAGGGTGGAAGCTGTGTCTTGACTCCTTTATAAAAAATCAATCTTATATCTCTAGTACGAATTCCCATAGCATATAGAGTATTGGCAATGCTGAAGCGAACCCCCGCATCCAAATATTCATTTAGCAGGCAAAGTAAATAGTTTTTAATTTCTTTTTCTTTTAAGCCATGTCGAATTACTGCCTTAGCCTCTGTGTAGATAGGCTTTAGGAAAAAACACCACTTCTGTTCCTCAGGATATCCAAATGCATACTTAGCAACCGCTGATACAATTTCGTGGTACTCCAATGCTGAGTACCTTGAAAATTCCTTTGCGACTTCTGCTGCTAGAAAGTAGGCTCTGAAAGAGTAAAATCTTCCACAGTTGTCTTCAAAATTTAATAAGCGATGAAGGAGTTGTTCCTTAAAGTAGTCGTTTAAATCAAACTTCCCTAACCATAAGCCTATAACTTCCTTCCACTGAGGTTCAAAAATTCGATATTTGCCATACTTCATAGGTTTATCAATGTGAGTTTGAGGAAGGAAGAAGCTCCAATCGTCGATCGCCAAAGCTGCAAAATACTCCTGAAATGTAGGATGAAAGAAGGCATACGTAGCTTCATGGGGTTTTTCTGATGTGGTTCCAATATAATTAAGCCAACCTAACTGAACGGCTTTATAGAATAAAGACCCTCTTGCATCTGATTTGCCCATTGCTGATATATCCTCAATCTGGCTCTTTCTCAACCTGAATCGACTGTCATGGCTGTCAAGAGCAGTTTTAGCAACTTCGCCAAGTGCTGAGTTTAAAGTATCTCGTTCGGTACGATCGATTTCCACCTCAGAATGTTTTCGTGCTTGTAGGTCATAGTAGTAATCAACAAAAAGTCGATAAAGCTCAGCTTTTGTGTCAGGTAGTTCTCCAATGTGTGATTCCCAAATGTAGCAGAGCAATGATAAACGCAAAGGATTTTTTACAGAGTCGCGAATTCTTTCTTTACCTGGTAGATAAAGTTGCTGGATTAACGCATCCCCTAATTGAGAATCAACTCCATCTCTTGTGAAAAACCGATAAATGTATGCTTCAATCTGATTTCGATATTTGTTAATAGGTGTTTGATAATCAAATGCAAGAGTCCGAAAAACTTTAAATCTAGGTAGTGCATAAACATCCCAGGTGTTCAAACGGCAGGTTAGAACAACCTTGACCCGATCTGCCCATGCTTCTTTTAATTGCTCTCCAATCATTTGGAGAGAATTACCAGTTGTTGTTAGTTCGTCTGCTCCGTCTAATAAAAGCCAAACCTTTCCCGTCTGCAATAAAGCATTGATGCTTGCCTCCCATTCAGAGGACTCAACGCTTCTGGGTTTAGCATTTTTTTTAAGAAGATGGCTTAGAAACTCAAACGTGGGTGATACTCCACATTTACCCAGCGAAATCCAGATTGGAAACATTCCTTTCAGGTAAAGGCGATCGCCTATTTTTTGCAACAGTGTTGTCTTACCTGAACCTGGCTCTCCCGTAATGACCAGACGAGAGTTATCTGAAGTATTGGAGTTACAGATGACCTCACTTAAAAAAATCTCCTCATTATCAAATCGCTTAACGATTTCGTCCTCAACAGGTTGTAATAGCTGAGAACCCTGCTCAACGGAACTTACATCAGAGCGCCGATACTGTTTTTGCTTGCGCTCGATCAGTCCAACAGATATGAATAATTTAGCGGGATCAATACAAACTCCATCCTTTGCCATCAAATATTCAAGAGTTGGAGATTGAATCTGACGATCGAGCATTGCGCGGCATACTTCTTTCCAATAATCATCGGGATAGCCCTCTCCAATTCCATAACCCGCTTCAATTAGCCATTGTGGTAAGCGTTTCCAATCAATCTCACTTTTGTCTGGAAGAAGTTCAAGAATCTGCTGCCTAACACGTCCAGTCAAGGCAGTTTTGACAGTTCCTTTCGTGACAGAGCAGTGTTTCGCAATTTCTCCCTGATCTAATTCGCACAGTATGCCTTTCAGATACTCCCAATTTCTGGGCGTAATTTTTCCTGTCCTTTCCAGGTCAGAGCGGAGCCTGTCCAGATCAAACCTTTGCCTAGCTTGCTCGAAAAGAGGAGGTTGTGACGAAGGTGAAGGCATCGAAAACCCAGAGATTGCGAGAAACACAAGCTGATTCAATGCTAACTGATTGCTAACACTTGAGAGGCGATTCGCAGCGGTCTACCCAGTTAAGTTAGGTTCATTGAGTTGAAAACAGTAATCGATGCAACACTCCACTCCTCAGTCTCCCACAGCCAAAACACAGCCTGTTCAGGTTGTGATTACGAATCCTGGCTCGATCGAGCCTCCCTCAGCTTGGATGCAGTATGGCACTAGCCCCACTGAGATCATCCTTGCAACCGCGATCGTTATCGGCGCGATCGCAGGAGTAATTAGCTCCATAGCCCTCCTGCTCCAGGTTCTTGTACCCGTCATGAAAGGAAACCCATCACGGGGAAGGAAGTAGTGCAGCTTCGAGGTGGCTGGAATCTTTTGGATAAACCAATTGAGAGGGTTCCAGTCATGTCAAATTTCTTGCCTTTCAAGAAGAAGACTCGAAATGCTGACCTTTAAGCTCGAATGTCCACCCTCCGGACTTAAAGCTTTAACCTTTTTGCTAGAAATTTCAACCTCGAAGCCTAAAACTCTGACTCTAGAATTTGGAACTTCAGCCTTTTTACTTCAGTTACAAGGCTCAGAACCTGAAATGCCGAGCAAATTGCTGAGACTTTGAGCCTTCATATCTCTATCGCCAATCTCCAAGAGCAAACAATGAGACTTCCTACCAAACCATTCCTACTCGCTTTCACGCAGTTAAGTCCCTCAATCCCCCCGACCCCCAATCGCCCTCAAACTCTGACACCGCACCTGTTCCTCCACCGTGATCGATCGCCCTTCCAGTAAAGCAACCGCCTCGATCGCCTCGATCAAATATCGGGCTGCCTCTGTGCTGGTGTAACCTCTTCGCTGGGCGATTGCGATCGCTTCTTCGTCTGCCAGTTGGGACTGCTCCAGGCTGCGGCTTTTGCGCCAGATCTGGCTAGCTGCCAGAAACGTGAGTCCAGTGGTTACAACAATGCCTGCGGGGTCAGAACGCAAAAATTCCCAGCCGATCGCCGCAAATCCAACTGCCGTGAGTCCCTGATACAGGCTGGGTTTAAACCAGTCAATCGAGAGTAGCCAGCTTACCTTTTGCAGCAGCAGCAGATCGCGCTGAGGTTGGGTCAGCATTTGCCAGCGGTCAAAGTTGATGGCGATCGGGCGAGATTCGCTCCAGGGCAGTGGAACCTTTGCAGCAATAACTTGCGGCTGATTCGGTTTGCTGACAATTTTGCAGTACATCCGCCCGGAAGCAGGCATCAGGTCAATCAGCCGGTATTGTTCATCGCCTTTTTCATTACCTGAAACAGGAGTTCCTTCCATAGATGCCTTTTCCAAACATCCGCTTATCAAGAGCAGAACTTTTCAACGCAGCGAGCAAAAATTTCAACACCCATTCCCAGAGCCGTCTCATCAAAATCAAATCGGGGGTGATGATGCGGATACGCCAGCCCTTTGCTGAGGTTTGCCGAGCCAAGGAAGAAATAGCAGCCGGGAACTTCCTGCAAAAAGTACGACATATCTTCGCCGCCCATGGTCTGACAGTCGGGCACAATGCCGATCGGCGTTTCTACCACTTCTTCAGCGATCGATCGCACAAGCTGAGCAATGGCGCGATCGTTGATCACAGGCGGATAAAATTCGTCGTAGTCCAGATGATAGGTTGCGCCATGGCTCTGGCAGATACCTGAAATAATTTGCGCCATCCGTTCGCGGAAAAATCCTTTCAGGCTGGGGTCAAAGTAGCGCACGGTTCCGGTCATTCGCGCCGTGTCTGCAATCACGTTGTTGGCATGTCCGGCATGGAGTGATCCAACCGTCACCACTCCGGCTTTGAGCGGATCAACATTGCGAGAGACGATCGTTTGCAGCGCATTCACAATTTGGGCACTAACCACAATGGCATCGATCGTTTGCTGCGGAATTGCGCCATGTCCGCCACGTCCCTGAATCGTGCAGTCAAACAGCTCTACCGCCGCCATGAGTGCCCCTTCCCGAACGCCCACCGTTCCAAGCGGCAGGTTGTTCCACAGGTGCAGCCCAATTACAGCATCAACTTTAGGGTTTTGCAGGACGCCCGCCTGAATCATCGGCTCTGCACCACCTGGACCTTCTTCCGCAGGCTGAAAGATAAACTTCACCGTTCCGGCAAATCGCTCTGGATGCTGCGACAGGTAATAAACCGTGCCAAGGGCGATCGTCGTATGTCCATCATGTCCGCAGGCGTGCATTTTGCCAGGATGCTGCGATCGATAAGCAACTTCGTTTTCTTCCTGAATTGGCAGCGCGTCCATATCTGCCCGAATTGCCAGAACAGGCCCAGGCTGGCTACCCGTGACAGTTGCTACAATGCCTGTTTGAGCAATGCCCGTCTGGTATGCAATGCCCCATTCCTGCAGCTTTTGCGCCACAAACTCCGCCGTGAGCTGCTCCTCAAATCCCAATTCTGGACGCTGATGCAGGGTGCGCCGCCATTCGACTAACTGCGGCTGAAGCGACTGAATTTCAGCGCGAATTCGAGATAAATTGACAGTGAGCGCGGGAAGGGACGTAGAAACCATAATTGCTTAAAAAATATTTCTTTTCTCTAACTTAACCGATCGCAGCAATCGTATGCTTCATCGTTCCCCGAAGAGATAATTGCTCCCTCCTTACATTCTCCTATTCACTCCTCAAGCCTCATCTGCCCTTCATGCCCCTGCCTGCCCTACCCGAAGGCTACCTTTTGCGTCCTGCGGTTGCCGCCGATCGTAGGCAAATTCACCGCTTGTTGCAAAACTTTGAGCGCGAAACCAATCGTCCCATGCACCAATGGCAATTTCTGGGCTGGAGTGTGGTCACTGCCGTTTTATTTTGGATGATGGTGACTGTGGGAGTGGCAGTCGTGCTGCTGGCGATCGTTGCCCTGAGCAGCTCGCTTTTCTGGATACAGATCAGTCCCTTGATTTCTAATGACTGGAAGCAATATTGGGTCATTGTCGATTGCTTCGCAGTTCCTCGGAGTAGTCGCTCCGTAGAAAAGCCATCGGGAAAGCTAATTGCCTGCGGTAAACTCTGCCGCTATCGCCATTACTCGCTGCTGTTTAACCTGCTGGTTGCGCCTGCCTATCGCCACTACGGGTTTGGCTCAATTCTGGTGGATGCGCTGAGCCAAAAAGCAGTCAAACCGCTTTATCTTGCTTGCCATACTAATCGCGTTAGTTTTTACACCCGATTGAGGTTTGAGCCGATCGCTGCAAAAGAACTTCCGGCAAGCGTGCGAAATGCTCTGGGAATTACACCCCGCTCAAAGCTGCTTGCATTAAAGCTGGATCGCTAAAAAGAGCAAAAAAGGCAGAAAAAGAACAAAAGAAAAAACCTCCGGGAGTCTTGCCTTGTTTCGACCCCAGAGGCTTTTTCTACTTTTCCTCACACCTTGATTACAACAATAACGAGTCAATTCCGCCTCCAGCCTTTACTTGTGACACTTTATCCGGTGGCACAGAGATAAGCCTACCTAAAGGAGTAGTAGCCAGAAAGACGATCGCGTAAAACCTTGGTTAAACCAATGCAAACAGATTCAACACGACTACAAAGATCCATGAATAATCGTCAATAAATAAACCCAGAAGATTGAGCGACATAAAAAGCTGTAGTACGTTGCAAACAAGTAATTATTCAAAAAATAGCGCAATGTAATGAAATCTAGACAAAATTGCAAACTGTGATGGAATGCAATTGACAAAAAACTAGAAGAAATTAAAGTTAATTATTAAGTAGGCGATTTGTTTTACTCGATCGATTAACCTGTTAAAGATTAAACGCAAAGATCTGACAGAAAAATCTGACCCAAAGATCCGATCCAAAGATCAAACATAAGGATTCAACAATCACTTCAGGAGAAAAAGAATGACCGAAACCTTAATTCAAGGAGGAAGAATTATTACCGCAGTTGATGATTATCGAGCCGATATTTTGATTAAAGATGGCAGAATTGATACGATCGCCCGTGAAATCCACTCCGACACAGCAACCGTTCATGATGCCAGCAATTTGTTCGTGCTGCCGGGCGGCGTCGATGTTCATACCCACATGGAGTTTCCGCTGGGATCTGCCGAAACGTGCGATACCTTTGAAACCGGAACGCGATCGGCTGCCTTTGGCGGCACAACCACGATCATCGATTTCGCGCTGCAAAAAAAAGGAGAAACTCCCAAACAGACACTTGATCAGCGATTAGCCGTCGCCCAGCCCAAAGCCTGCGTAGACTATAGCTTCCACCTGATCCTGACCCATATTACGCCCCAAACCTTAGCAGAATTACCCGATTTAATTAACCGCGACGGCATTTCCAGCTTCAAGATGTTTATGGCGTATCCTGGCGTACTGATGGTTGAAGATGCAGACATTTTTCGATCGATGCGAACCGTGGGCAATCACGGCGGCATGATCAACCTACATGCAGAAAACGGCGGCGTAATTCAGGTTCTGATCGAAGAGGCTCTGGCACAGGGCAATACTTCACCCAAATATCACTCGCTCACCCGCCCCCGCATCATGGAAGCCGAAGCCACCCATCGCGCAATTCGATTAGCAGAGCTGGCAGAAATCCCCGTATATATCGTGCATCTCTCTGCTAAAGAAGCCTTAGATGCCGTTGTGGAAGCCCGGGATCGCGGTATTGAAGCTTATGCTGAAACCTGCCCCCACTATCTGTTTCTCACGATCGAGGAATATGATCGCCCTGGCTTTGAAGCTGCAAAATTTGTCATGACCCCGCCGCTCCGCGAAGCTGACTGCCAGCATGCCCTTTGGCGCGGGCTTAAGTTCGACGATCTACAGATTGTGTCTACGGATCACTGCCCGTTTTGCTTTAATGAAAATCCGTTTGGCATCAATCGATCGAAACAGTTGGGGCGCGACAATTTTGAGCAAATTCCGAACGGTGCGCCCGGCGTCGAGCTACGGATTCCGCTTTTATTTGATGGCGGCGTGCTTACTCATCGCCTATCACTCAATCGATTTGTGCAGCTTACCGCAACTGCTCCTGCAAAAATGTTTGGACTGTTTCCTCGTAAAGGCACGATCGCCGTCGGCAGCGATGCAGATATCATTCTGTTTGACCCCCAAAAATCCCACATTATCAGCGCCAGCACTCACCATTCCAACGTGGACTATTCCCTTTACGAAGGGCGATTGGTCACGGGCAAAGTCGAGAAAGTTTTTTTGCGCGGCAAACTGATTGTGGATGGTGATCAGTGGTACGGCACACCCGGAAGCGGTCAATTTCTGCGGCGATCGGCTTCGGGAAGGGTGTGATCTCGATGACCCCTGACAATCGTATCAGCGTATCTATTGTCTAAGCGAGGATGGTTGCGCCCCGAAAGTAGTCTTCAATTTGGCGATCGTGATCGTGCGACAAGTCTCCTTGAGGAATATCAGTCGGCAAAAACGCTCGAATCGCCATTACTTCCAGCGAGTCCTGGATCTGCATTGTGCCATCCACCATTGCCTCAACCAGCACACAGATCGAATGAAAGCGGGAATCGCGTTCTGGACTGGAATACACGCCCACGAGCCGCTTGATTTCAACGAGCGACAGTCCGGTTTCTTCGGCTAGCTCTCGCCGCACGGCAGAAGGAATATCTTCGCCCCAATCCACAATGCCGCCGGGCAGACTCCACTTACCGTTATCACGACGCTGAATCAGCACAATCCTTCCATCGGGCAGAATTGGAACAATACTCGTACCCGTAATTGGATGTCTAAACACAAGTCCCAGAGCTGTCTGGAGATACCGCTGTAGCTGTTGCATAATCAAAAAGGGGCAGGTCTACTAATTCTCTCGTTCAAGTTGATGCGTTCAAAAGTCATTTCAGCCACAAAGCAGGATTAGGCAGCACGGATTGCCCCCAGATCGGCTAACACCTCAGACGCATGGTTATCGGGCTTTACTTTCAGGTACACCTTTTCGATCTTGCCATCCGGGTTAATCAGAAATGTATTGCGGCTAACGCCCAGATATTCCTTGCCCATAAACTTTTTCAAGCCATAGCTCTCGTAGGCGGTAGCGACATGACCCTCTACATCAGTGAGCAGTGGAAAGGGCAGGCTGTATTTTCTCGCAAATTTATTGTGGCATTTTGCATCATCTGTGCTGATTCCCAGCACCACCACATCGCTGGATTGATAGTCTGAGTAAAAATCTCGGAAGCTACAGGCTTCTTTAGTGCAGCCCGGCGTGTTGTCGCGAGGATAGAAATACAGCACAACCCATTGACCGCGATGGTCTGTGAGTTGAACCAGGTTGCCATCGGCATCAGGTAGGCTAAAGTTGGGAGCGGAGTCACCGGGCTGGAGAGGCATTGCTTTCTGGATTACTTTTCTGAGTTACGTTTCTGAATTACAGTCCTTCGACAACGATCGCGATCCTTCCTGGCTCTTGACTATAGCGCAGCGGTCAAACTTCTGACTAAGGGCGCAGCCCCTACAGGACATTCCTCACGCGATCAAAAAAGGCTGCAATAATAATTCTAATTTTAGGGCGAATGAAACCGCTTGCTTGAACGACATGACTGCTAATAAGGCTGTAGACGAGAATGGTGTTCCCTTTCCTTCCTGCACCATCAATGATGGAAACAATAATGACGGAAGAAATGATGAGAATCGTTTTGATTTGGCAAAAGGCGCATCGTCCGCGAAAGCTGATCTGCGTCGCTCGCTCCTGAAAGCCCGACAATCCCTACCCCAGTCCGTTTGGCGTGAGAAGAGTGATCGGCTCTGTGCCCACTTGCAGCAGTGGGAAGGATTCCAGCGATCGCACACCATCCTGGCATATCTGAGCTTTCGGCAAGAACCCGACCTCAGCCCGCTCTTTTTGACGCCGCACCGCTGGGGGCTGCCTCGCTGTGTGGGCAAATCGCTTTCCTGGCATCTCTGGTCGCCTCAGTTTCCACTTCAGCCTGGCAGCTACGGCATTCTAGAACCCCAGGCAGATGCTCCGCTGATTCAGCCCCAAGCGGTTGATTTAATTCTGGTTCCGGCAGTGGCTTGCGATGTGAAGGGCTATCGCCTGGGCTACGGCGGCGGATTTTACGATCGCCTACTCAGTTCCCCTGCCTGGAGCAATAAACCGACGATCGGCATTGTGTTTGAGTTTGCTCGGCTCCCGCAGTTGCCCACCGACCCGTGGGATCGACCGCTCAATGGCATCTGTACCGAGTTCGGCTTGTTTCTGAAGCGATAATCTTTGGGAAAATCAGTTTTTATAGCGGCAGTTTGGGGCACTGGTCAAATGACAGGTTCAGGTAGCGGCTACATTCTTCCGAGGTGAGTTGGCGCGGCGTGCGTTCCTGTGCTAGCGAAAGCAAATGACCCCAGGTAGCTGCCCAGAGATAAACCTGCCCGGTTGGAGTGAGTGTCGCTACATACTGACCATCTGGGCTAAAGGCAGCCTGTACGAGCGGTTGCAGCCCGTCTTGCTGTCGAGGTGGATTCAGCAATGCCTGCTGCTGTCCAGTTCGAGCATTCCAGACGATCGCTGTTCCATCTGCGCTTGCAGTCACGATCAAGTCGCCAACCGGGCTGTATTGCACATCCGCGATCTTTTTTTGATGCCCTGCTAGCACAAACTGCAGTTGCCCCGTTGCTCGATCATAGATTCTGGCTTTGCCATCTTCACTGCCCGTGACAATTTGCTGTCTCTCTGGGCTAAAACTGCTGCTCGTCACTGCTGTATCGTGAGTCAAAACGCGGGTGGGTTTGCCCGACGCCACTAGACCCGAATGCGCTGCTTTTACTTCTAAAACTTGGGCAGTTTTGTCCTGACTGGCAGTAATAATCTGCGACCCGTCTGGGCTAAATCTTACCTGATGAATCGTCGCCTGGTGATCGTTCCAAACCTGAACCAACTCTCCTGATTCCACGTTCCAAAGCCGCACCGTCAAATCATCTCCTACGCCTAGCAAAAACTGTCGGTCTGGGCTGAAGTGGAGCTGATAAATTTTCACGCTGCTTTGATCCTCCGGGCGAGACGGCAAGGCAACACTGTCCATAATCTTTTGGCTCAGGAGCAGTTGGCTACCAATTCGCCAGTTCCGAATCTGGTGCTTGGTCTGGAAGGTTTGGTTGGGCTGTCGCTGCTGAAGGGCGATCGTTCCAGTGAGATCTGCGGTCGCGAACCATTCACCGTCAGCACTTAAAGCAACACTGCTAAAAGACGATTGATTCGCCAGGACAGATCCCGCAGCCCATGAGGGCAGTGAAGACCAACCTGCAACGTGGAATATTGTCTCCCGCCAGCCAGACCAGACGATCGTTCCAGGAATGCTTTCTAGTTTCGCTTCTGCCTGAATGGGTTGGACGACTTCTGGCTGTTTTGCCGATGCGCGCCTGGGTAAAGCGGCTTCTGCCTTCGCCAAAAGATCAGTTTGGGCTGCAAGCTCTGTTAATTTTTGCCAGAAGCTTTCTGATTTCAAGGCTGCGGTGTGAATTGCGCTGGCAGGAATCGAGCGAGCAGGTTGGGCAGGTGCAGCAGAAACAGCAGGTAAACGCCACGGCTGAACTTGACCGTTCGCAGCGATCGTTAGCAGTTGTGAACCATGATTTTGTCCCAAACCATTCTCTAAAAAAGAAATCCGGCTGGCTGGGGCATTGGCTTGCTCTAGAGTCGGCAACTCGCCCCCAGTTTGAACTGCCCAAAACTTGAGCTGACCCTGAGCGTCCCCTGTAATCAAATAGGCATTATCAGGACTGAAGCGCACCTCTGTCACTTCCGAGTCCTGCGGCAGCCTTCCAACAGACTCACCGGATTTCCCGTCCCAGAGCTGAATGACCTGCTTCCCGTTGCCCATTGCTGAGCTGGAGCGGGTTACAAGCCAGCGTCCGTCCATACTAAAGGTCAGGGCTGTTGCTTTGCCGGAAACTAAAGGCAGTTGCTTTAAGTGACGGGTCGAGATATCGTACAGCCAAACCACCTCTTCTGTAAGAATTGAGAGCGTTTGATCGTTAGGGCTAAACTGAACCTTTGCATCTTGATCGATCGGGAAGCGGTGCAGGAGTTGTCCGGTTTGCGATCGCCACAGGCTCACCTGTCCCTGAGTGCTGAGGGTTGCCGTCCAGTTGCCCTGAGGACTAAACACCGTTCGCTGAAGCTGCTCTGCCTGAACCTGCTTTGCCTGAATTAAGCCTGCCTGAATTAAGCCTGCCTGAATTAACTCTGCCTGAATTGGAGATGCAGCAGGCTGAAGATGAAGGGAAGTATTTGCTGTCTGAATCAGGCGATAACGGCGGAGGTCATTTTCAAAGCCCACCTGCAAAAACTGCCCATCTGGGCTGAACTGTAGTGCCTCGATCGGCTTGGGATACAGCAATCGAGCTTGAAGCTTTCCGGTATCACCGCGCCAGATCGCCAGACTGCGATCGGCGTGAACGGAGACCAGCCACTCTCCCATCGGGCTGTAGTGAAGTTGTGTCACTGGAGCCGATCCCTTTAGATGCAGCACCAGTGCCCCGTACTGTGTAGACCACACTTTAATATCGGGAAGTCCTTCTGCAAAAGCGGCGATCGATTGACTATTGGAACTGAAACGAACACTGGCAATCCGAAGCGGTTCTCTCTGAGAAAGAGTGGGTGCGGATAGATTCTGACCAGGAGGACAGCCGGCGATCGAGCGACAGGGCAAAGGGTTTGCTTGCAGAGCAGGATCTTGCGAGACCGTTTCTTCTAAACCTTGCCCCGCACCGATCGTCCAATCTAAAACTTGTCCAGGTTGGGGGGTACTCGTGCTGCTATAAAGCTGGTAGGGCTGGATTGTCCACAGGCGAATTTTGCCCTCTGCACTGGCTGCCGCTAAATAACCGCGATCGGGGCTAATTTCAAGCTGCTGAATGGAACTGTGCGTGATGGGCAGTTTGAGCTGAAGACGCAGGCTTTGCAGCGCAAGACGCAGACTCGCTTGGGCAGACTCGGTTGGTTTTTCCTGGGCGGCTAAGCGTCCAATAAGAAGGGCAGTGGTGACTGCATCGGCAGAGCTACCTGACTCAGAGTTGCTGGCTTCCTGAAGAATAGATTGTGTGATCGCTGCCCGTTCGCGAGCGGTGGCAAGTCGCAACTGTTGCTCTTTTTCAATCTGGGACTGTAGCGCATTGAAATATTGCCCCATCACGATCGTCAGCGTTGCCATCAGGAAAGCAGGCACAGCGATTTGCAGTTGGCGAGATTCTCGCCGCGCCCGTTGAGCTTCTTTGCGACTGGCAAGGATAAATTCCTGCGTAAGGGCAGAAAGTTCGTGGCTTCGATCGGCGACAAGCTCTTCTGCTGCTTCAAGCCTTCGTCCTGCTAGCAAAAACTCGATCGAGGCAGGTTGTCCGGCGTCATACCAGATTCGCGCCGCCTCTTCTAGCTCCCGCTGTCGCACCAGCATTTCGCGATCGCGACTGCACCACTGCCGTAGGAGTGACCAGTGACGAATCAGAGCTTCATGGGCAACATCAACCACTGCCTGCGTCGATTTTTCCAGGGTAGGAGGATGAAGGCGATCACTCCAATCGGGAAGCGCCTCAGCAGGACGATCGCGTACAGAAAATAGCCCTGCGTCACCTAATCCGGAATGATGAATGCCTCGATCGTCTTGCCCACTCAATTCTGCAACATTGAGTCCCGCCTGATCCGTGACCAGCAGCTTCGCAGAAACCAGCTTTTCTAAAATCCGCTCGACTAAATCAGTCTTTTCTGGTGCAAACGTTGGGCTGACAAGCTGCGACTTAAACACACGGCGGCGTGTGTCTTCTGTGCCTTCGCCAAAATGCGTTAGGGTAAGGAAAATCCGCTGGGCGATCGCCTGCTCTACGGTGTCAAAGCGATGGAATACATCGGTTGCTCGTTCCTGCAAAAGCTGCCGAATTCCGCCGAATTCCCGATAGCTATCGAGTGTCAGGCACTCTATTCCTTCAGGAGTGGGCTGTCGCCGCTGCCAAAGTTCGAGCAGGGTCGATTGCAGTAACGACAGTTCGCCAGGCGCACCAATGACATCCAGCAGCAGGGTATAAACCAGATTCGGTTCACAGCGTAACCCTGCCTTTTGGGCTGAACGGACGATCGCCGCTTTGAGCTGGTCGTATTTGAGCGGGGGAACGATGACCGAATGCTGAGCAATCTGGAGCACCAGCGGTTCGTACTGACGACACTGAGGCACAAAGTCTGAACGCAGCACGACCATCGCCTTCAGGCAGCCAGCCTCTACCGCCGCCATTAAACAAGCAATAAACTGCTGTCTTTCCCGGTCAGCCTGGGCGTGCCCCTGAGTAAAGATTTCTTCGAACTGGTCAATTACCAGCAGCAATTGCGACCGTCGGGATGACAGCCCAGTCGTCCCAAAGTTTTGGGGCATCGTGCCACGCACAAGCTGGACAAATCCGGCTTCTCCTGCCTGCAAAAGCTGTTCTGCCCGTCTGAGCTGCTCTGCTCGTTCGATCGGGTCGGCTTCGGGATCAACAAAGGCAGCAGCCAGGCTTTTCAGCGGATGTTCACTGGGGGTAATGAGCTTAATCTGCCAATCTGTATCAGTCTGGTTGCTCTGCCGCAGCAGGGGGATCAATCCCGCACGAACTAGCGAAGATTTACCGATGCCCGACGCCCCCACAACTGCAATAAAGTTATTGGTCTTGAGTTTTTGCAGGAGTTCGGTAGACAGGGCTTCGCGTCCAAAAAAGAACTCGGCATGCGATTCGTCAAAACACTCCAGCCCGCGATAGGGGCAAACCGGGGGTGTCTCCAGATGGGATGAGATCGATGCGGGCAGGGGGCGATGCAAAGCAGTTTCTACAGGGAATTGATGCAAAGCAGTTCCCCCTAAGGAGCAATCGACTCCAGTGATTCGGCGCGTCAGAATAATCTCGCTGCCGGAGCTTTCAAATAAGGGCTGCTGAATTTCGCCTTTAAGTTGGTGATTGACCCAATCGGTCAAGGCATGGTGATTCACAATTCCGGTGTTACTGCGCTGGGGGTCGAGTCCGGTGAGGAGGGCTTGGGTGAACACGCTGTAGGGACTGTCGATCGACTCATAGGCAGTCTCATACTCTCGCGAAGCCGCCATAAACAGACGATCGGTTCCTGGTGCAGCGCCTGGATCTGCCTCCAGGAAATTCAGCAGTTCTCCGCTGTGGCAGCAGTCTAGGATAATAATCCGCTGACGAACCGGGCTTTCCTGAAGCAGTCGCCGCAGCCAGAAGAGAGATAATCCATAGAATCCGCGATCGGGGTCAGCATTACTGGGAGCTAGAAACCCTTCCCGAATTCCGGCTTCTCGCTGAAGCCCGTGCCCAGAGAAATAAAACAGAGCGGTCTGCGCCACAGAGCGGCCCTTCGGCTTAAAAAGCTGAATCAAAGCTGATTCAAGCATCTGAAGCGTGACCTGCGTTTTTTGCCCAATCTGCGGTTGTCCTGTCTGAATGACCTCTGGCAAGCGATGAACTCGGAATTCGCCATAGGTTTGCAGCGTTTTTGCAACCGCTTCGGCGTCTCTTGCTGGAGCTTTTAGCCCCGGCAAATTTTGGTATGTATTTACTCCTACAACTAAGGCATCCCGTAACATCTAGACCGCACCCCTTACCCGCAGTTTGTCTAAATTTGCTGTTTGACTGGGCATCATCAACTTCCACACAAGACACTAGGTAAAACTCAAATCGAAATTAGCTTAAACACTCGTTATTGCACCATTGTTCAGGAATTAGACTTAAGTAATAAGCTGTATTCGACTGAGAAAGTTGAGAGATAGTTTGCGTAGAATTAAGCAGTTTTTCTATCTAAAACTTACTGTAACAAGCGGCAAAAAGAACTAAAAGGGGGGTGAGGGCGAAAGGGGGTTAAAGCCCTCATCAGAAGGGTTTCGAGCTAGAGCAACCAGCTTAAAAGTAACTTTAAATCGCATTCTTTCTAATCCAAATATCTACCTAGGAAAATTTGCATAAACAATCAATCAGTAAATACTACTTGCCTATTCTGAGTTCAGTAATAACCCTGAGTTTTCTTCATCTAACACAAATAAATTTCAATACAGACCTAAAATTAAGTAAAAATACGGGGTAATTGGCGACGTCAGCTCTTTAAATTTAATTTCTTTGTAAGGCTTTTTTTCAACATTGGTCTGTCCCGGATTTAAGATCAGGAAAGACAAGAGCTTTGAGCAAGCAGTGGGAGAAGTTTTATTTGCTCAAGATTATTTGCTCAAGCCTGCACAATTCCTATTCCTTACGATGAACTCCTATTCACAGCAAATCGCCTTACTGGAAATGGTAGAAGACAGTCAGTTCTCGCTTGAGCAAGGGGAACAGCTTGCAAATCAAGGACTGTACGGAGAGGCACTGGTTCAGTTCGATCGCGTCCTTGAAGCTCAGCCTGAATCTGTACCGGCTTGGGTCTTTCGTGCAGTAGTGTTGCTCTATCTCGATCGATATCACGAAGCCCTTGAGAGCTGCGATCGTGCGTTGACTCTTTGCCCGACCGATGCTGAAGCTTGGCTGTTTCGAGGCGTTGCCCTTCATCGGCTCAATCGCCACCGCGAAGCTTATCAGAGCTATCACAATGCGCTTGGCGATCGCAATCCGTCTAAAAAGCTGCCAAAGCAGTTCAATTTTTCGTCACTTCAGCAAAGCGGCTGGCTCACTTCACTCTGGCAATCTTTAAAAGGATGGGCTTAGCCTTTGCTCAGGACTGAAGAACAGCACTAAAGAACAGAGTGACCGCTTGATGATTACGGCTTGATCAATGGATTGAGCCACAGGTTAGACCGCACGGATTGCTAAACAGATCGGTAAAATAAAGGCAGTCTAATTGAGAACACCAGAATTCCTGGTGGAATGCGCCTATCGAAACGATTTATGGACAGCTTCAAGGTCTGAAGCCAAGTCAACTCAAGCAACTCCAGCGACTTTATCATCAGCGACTTCCCGGCGATCGATTAACCACGCCTGAGTTTGCTCAACGATTAGCGGCAATCAGCACCGAAATTGATCAGCCCGTTAGCACCTACATTAATCGGCGCGGGCAAGTGATTCGAGTCGGCGTGGGAACGGTCAGACAAACGCAGATTCCCTTATTAGAACTACCCCGCTATGGTGCAGAACGGCTGAGCGGAATTCGCTGTGTTACAACGAACCTCAAATCAGAGTCGCCCAGTGAGGCAACTTTGACGGCAATGGCACTGCAACGCCTGGATGCGCTAGTGATGCTGGTGCTGTCGGGCGGAGGCTTTGAGCGGCGGGGCGGGGGTGCAACTGGGTATGTGAAAGAAACATATCTAGCGCATCTGGTTCCCCATCCTGAAGCTCGCTGGACGGTTTCGCCGCCGCTCAGCCTGGACAGTATTGCTCTACAAGATTTTCTCGATCTCACTGAAGGTCTGGAAGAAGAATTTCGCCGGGACTATGTGGCGCAACAGGTGGCTGCGGGTCACGATCGCGTACTGCTGGTGGGCTTAATGACCGAGGGGCTGAATGCCAAACAGTTTCGCGATCGGCTAGTCGAAGTGGCGCGACTGATTGAAACCGCAGGCGGTGAAGTGCTAGAAGTGCTGCATCAGCGGCGGAGCAGTCCCCATCCGCAAACAGTGGTGGGTGAAGGCAAGGTGCAGGAAATTGCGCTGGCGGCTCAGACCGTGGGAGCAAATCTGGTAGTGTTCGATCGCGATTTGTCGCCTGCACAGGTGCGAAACCTGGAAATGCAAATTGGGGTGCGGGTTGTCGATCGAACTGAAGTGATTCTAGATATTTTTGCTCAGCGGGCACAGTCGGGAGCCGGAAAGTTGCAGGTCGAGCTGGCGCAGCTTGAGTATATGCTGCCTCGACTCAGCGGTCGGGGTCGGGCAATGTCTCGACTGGGCGGCGGGATTGGCACAAGAGGGCCGGGGGAAACCAAACTAGAGACTGAGCGGCGAGCGATTCAGCGACGGATTTCTCGACTTCAGCAGGAAGTGAACCAGCTTCAGGCACATCGATCGCGCCTTCGACAGCAGCGACAGCATCAGGAAGTTCCGTCGATTGCGATCGTGGGCTACACCAATGCCGGAAAATCAACGCTGCTGAATGCCTTAACTAATGCGGAGGTTTATACCGCAGACCAGCTTTTTGCGACGCTTGATCCGACCACTCGCCGCTTGGTGTTGACTGATCCACAAACTCACAGCTCTCTGCCGATCGTCCTCACCGACACGGTGGGATTTATCCACGATTTGCCGCCTTCGCTGGTCGATGCGTTTCGCGCCACGCTAGAAGAAGTCACCGAAGCCGACGCAATGCTGCACGTTGTTGATTTATCTCATCCAAGCTGGCAGGGTCAGATTCGATCGGTGATGAAAATTCTGGCGCAGATGCCGATTACACCTGGTCCTGCCCTGCTTGCATTTAACAAGATTGACCAGGCCGATGGCGAAACCCTTGCCTTTGCTCAGGAGGAATATCCGCAGGCAGTGTTCATCTCTGCCGGAGAGCGGCTGGGGCTAGAAACCTTGCGGACGCGCTTGGCGCAGCTTGTTTACTATGCCGCCGCTTCCCGGCAGTTTAAAAAGGATTAACGTTCATCGATTTGCTCGATCGCAGCCCAAGCAAGCAGTACCTCTGCCACTGTCCAGGCTTGAGCAAAACAGCCACGTGGATGAAAGGGGGGATCGCCATCAAAAATCTCGCTGAGGCTGCCGATGCCATGTGCCGACAGGTGATTTGCCATAGGTTCTAAAAACTGACGCGCCTGCACAGGATTGCGATAAACCCGAAAATGCGCCCGCACAAACGGTCCTAACAGCCAACCCCAAACGGTTCCCTGATGATAGGCTCCGTCTCGCTGCTGCGGAGTGCCACCATAGCGTCCTCGATAGTTGGGATGATCAGACGATAGCGATCGCAGCCCATGAGAAGTCAGGAGCGATCGTCCACACACATCCACCACGCTGCGCTGCTGGGCTTCGGTTAAAGGACTTTCGGGCAGCGAAACGGCAAAAATTTGATTCGGACGCAGCGAAGCATCATTGCCATCGGGCGTATCCAGCACATCGTAGCAGTAACCCAAATCGCCATTCCAGAAGCGATCGAAGCGGGCAAGGGTGCGATCGGCAATGGCGTCGTATTCCTGATGGGGCTTGCCCAGCCGACGGGCAATTTTTGCGATCGTACGGAGAGCGTTGTACCAAAGGGCGTTAACTTCGATCGGTTTGCCCAGGCGCGGCGTAGCTACCCAATCGCCTACTTTGACATCCATCCAGGTGAGCTGCGTTTCAGGAGTGCCTGCATAAAGTAAGCCGTCTGCCGGATCAAGGTGAATGTTGTAGCGCGTGCCCCGACAGTGCCAGTCGATCATCTCTGCCAGCACTGGAAAAAGCTCTACCAGCAAATCATCATCCTGCGTCGCCAGATAGTATTGGTGAATCGCTTCAAAATACCAAAGCGTTGCATCGACCGTATTGTATTCCGGTTCTTCTCCCACATCGGGAAAACGATTGGGCAGCATTCCCTGACTGACATAGGAAGCAAAGGTTCGCAAAATCGATCGCGCCACATCCGATCGTCCGGTCGTCAGGGTCAGTCCCGGCAGGCTGATCATCGTATCTCGTCCCCAATCACTAAACCAGGGATACCCAGCGATGATCGTTTTGCCATGCAGCACCTCTGGTTCTGGTAGAGTTTCTTCTGCATCCGCTGGCTCACTCGGCTGCTTTGCTGTTCCTGGAAGGGGTAATCGGGTCACCGATCGATTCACGACAAACTGATTGGCTGCCAGCACCAGACGACGAATCCAGGGAGGCGCGTCTTTTGCCCCAATGGGACGGTTGCTTTTCCAGAGGCTCAGCAATCGCTGCTCGTAGGTCTGGCGCAGTTTGAAAGCCGCAGAGCCATTGAGGCTAGCATGGGGATCTGTACTGGCAACAATCGTCACTGTTTCGCCGGGATGCAGGGTCAGGTGAAATGTTGCGGCATGAAGGTGATCTTCTCGATCGCTCAATCCCCGGTAGCGTTCCACTTCTAAGAAAAAGTTGTAGTACCACTCATGCAGCGTAATCACCTCTGCCCGATCGCTAAGCAGGAAAAAAGGAACGGCTTGTCCATGAGCCACGATAGACACGCCGCGATCGACCCGATTCACCTCCATCTGCCAGTGCAAACAGCGGGTATTGCCGTGATAATCCCGATAATTCACAAACGATTTGAGCATCAGGGCAAGCGGCTGACTCGATCGCACCAGCTCATATTGAATGTAGGTGGTATTTGCACCCTGCTGCATCCAAACTCGCTTTTCGAGCAGCGCATCGCCGCAGGCATATCGCCAGGTGGGAATTGTGTCGTTGACTGCAAAATGCTCTAAATATCGGTATCCCTGCGGATCAACATGACCACCATTCCAGCGATCGGTGCTGAGCGCATACACCTGGCGATCATAGTGGACAATTTCCTCTAGCTTGGTCAGCAGCAAAGTACGGGCGAGGGGTGGGTTAAGGGCGGCAACCAGTAAGCCGTGATAGCGACGGGTTAGCACTCCTGAAACCGTCCCCGCCGCAAATCCGCCGATGCCATTGGTGACTATCCATTCGCGTGATCCTGCCAGGTCGAGATCGCCGCAAATTTCTCGCCCAAATTCAATATTCATAAAACAAGTCAAACAAACGGTGTAAGGTCAAAGGTCAAGCTGCGCATCCCAGGACCGGAGTGAGGTTGGGTAGACGCAGCAATGGGCTGGAAGAGAACCCAGAAGAGGAACGCTATATTGAGTATGGGATGTGAACCCTGTAAAAATCCTGTGAGGATACTTAAGAATTTTGAATTCGATCGATTCACTCCCCTCGAATGGATTGCCCTGGCGATCGGGAATTCGCGATTACACTGGGCTTGGTTTCAAAAGGGAGAGCTGATCGCTGCCTGGGATACTGCTCATCCTGCCCTGGAACTTGCCCCGCTAGCATTTTTCCATCAAAACTCCAATTTGCCTGCGGATGCGGCTTTCGCTGACCTTCCGATCTATATTGCTTCGGTCGTTCCTGCCCAAACTGCCTTCTGGCAAACCTGCCCCCAAGCCCAACTGCTGACGCTGGAGCAAATTCCGCTGCGGGGGCTTTACCCGACGCTGGGGATCGATCGCGCCCTTGCCCTCTGGGGAGCTGTCGATCGTAACAAACTGCCTGCTCTGGTGATCGATGCTGGAACTGCTCTAACTTTTACGGGAGCAAATGCTCAGCAGGAATTCATCGGGGGCGCAATTCTACCCGGGCTGACGCTGCAAAGACGATCGCTTTCTGACCAGACTGCTGCCTTGCCCCTGATTCAACCCAGCAAAAAATTACCGCCGCGCTGGGCAAAAACGACTGCGGAGGCAATTGGAAGCGGCATTTTCTACACCGTGCTGTCAGGAATTAAGGATTTTATTTCAAACTGGGAACAGGAATTTGGTCAAGGCGCAATTGTCCTGACTGGCGGCGATGCTCCTTCATTAGTGCATGGACTGAAGGCACAACATCCAGAATTAGCACAAAAAATCACGATCGACCCGCATCTGCTCTTTAGAGGAATGCAGGCGATCGTGGAGCAGGGTTAGTTTTCAGACGATTATTTCAGCGGGGAAGCTGCTTCGCATCGATCGGGCAGCTGAGCGTAATCAATTAAGCTGGCAAAAGTGGACGGAATCCGTGCTTCACCGATACTTGACCGATCAGATCCATTTTCTCGAGCGTAATCTGATTGCGTCCCCAGGAGAAGTTGGTGTGCAGCTTCTCAAACTCCAGCAGCATCGATTCTGCAAAGCAGGCAAACAACTGACGCGCTGGAACGTCCATATTCACGATCCGCATGATCCGCCAGTCGATGTCGAGCGAATGCTCCACAATGCCGCCATTCAGCACATAAACACCCGGATGCTGAATCTTGGTTCCCAAATTCTTGGGATAGCCGCCGTCTATTAGCAAACAGGGCTGTTTTAGCGTGGTCGGATCAATCTCCACACCCTTTGGCATACTGGCAACCCAGACAATAATGTCTGCCTGAGGCAGTGCTTCTTCCAAGTTCAAAATTTTGCCGCGCCCCAGCTCTTCCTGAAGTGCCTGAAGCCGTTCCTGGTTACGAGCGATCAGCAGCAATTCTGCGACATCGGTACGGGCATCAAGCCAGCGACAAACTGCACTGCCAATGTCTCCCGTTGCTCCGCAGACCGCTACGGTTGCCTTTGATAAGTTAATACCAAGCTGACGGGCTGCCTGCTCCACCTGACGACAAATAATGTAAGCCGTGTGGGTATTGCCCGTGGTAAATCGTTCAAACTCTAGCTTGACGTTTCGCACCTGGGAAATTTGCTGCAAGTTGAAATTCTCAAAGATAATCGAAGAGAATCCACCCAGCGCAGTGATATTGATGCCGTGTTTTTGGGCGTGCGCCATCGCATTAATAATTTTGCGGGTCGCTGCCTTGATCCGGCGCGTTGCTAGCATTTCCGGCAGAAAACAGGATTCGACGTAGCGACCTTCAATTTGCTGTCCAGTGGCACTGGTCACTTTGATGGTATCTACGATTTGGGGCGGTGCACTGCACCAAAAGTCTAAACCCTGGTCGGCATATTCGGGATAGCCCAGGTCTCTTGCAACCAGTTGGGCGTGTTCTAAGCTTGTCAGATGACCAATTAATCCAAACATGGACAGCAGCGAGCCTATGTCTCGAATGGCAAGGAGGACAGTGAACAGGAGTGTTGTTAAACACCCCTCAAAATACTACACAATCTGGGGTAATCGAAATAAATCTTTAGAAGGATCGCTTCTGGTTTAATCGGGGTTACGCTCCTGTTCCAGGATACACGGTTCACTAGCAGCACTGGGTCGCCGACTCTCCCATAAACTGGACAAAATCCAATTGTTATTCAGAGAAAATTGCTTTTGTTGGGCTGACCTGTGGATTCCCCGGTGGGTTTGCCTGGGACAAGCGAGATAAAAGCGGTGCAGCAGACAGCAGCGTTTTCGTGTAGGGATGCTGAGGATTGGCAAACAGGGCATCCGTTTTACCCAGCTCGACGATTTTGCCCGCATTCATCACTGCAATGCGATCGCACAAAAACCGTGCCACCCAGAGATCGTGCGTAATAAACAGGTAGGTCAGGTCAAATTCCTGCTTTAGCTCCAGCATCAAGTCCAGCACCTGCGCCTGCACGCTCGCATCCAGCATACTCACAGGCTCATCGCAGATCAGAAGCTTCGGTCGCGTAATCAGGGCACGGGCGATCGCGACACGCTGCTGCTGTCCGCCAGAGAGGTCTTTAGGATAGTGGTGGTAAAAGTCGATCGCCGGAGTTAGACCGACGCGCTCCAGCATTTTTTCCGCTTCGGCTTTTGCGGCTTTGGGTGTTGCCAGTTTGTGGATCAGCAGGGGATCGGAAATGCTTGCTCCTACCGTCATCAGCGGATTGAGACAGGCGTGAGGATCCTGAAACACCATTTGCATCTGTCGTCGCTGCTGCTGAAGTGCCTGAGGGGAAAGCGCGGTTAAATTTTGCCCTAAAAACTCTACCCTGCCGTGCGTGGGACGAATAAGCTGCAAAATGGTGCGCGACAGGGTACTTTTACCGCAGCCCGACTCTCCCACCAATCCCAGAATTTCCCCCGGAAACAGGTCGAGCGTGACGCCGTCTACTGCTCGAATCGTCTTGTCTTCTGGTTGCTTTTCAGTGCTCCCCAGGGGGAATTGCCCAAAAATCCGCGCCATAAAATTCTGCTCTAGCGTATAGTGCTGCCTTAGATCGTCAAGCCTAAGCAGAGGTTGAGTTGTTTGGGGACGGTTTGGGATAGGCTCTGACTGATCCCGACCCGCTTGGAGGTGCAGGGCAGACTGAAGCAGCGATCGGCTGTAGGGGTGCTGGGGCTGAGTCAGAACCGTATGGGATTTTCCCGTTTCGACCAGCTTGCCCTGATACATGACCGCAATGCGATCGCAATATTCGCCCACCATTGCCAGGTCGTGAGAAATCAGCAGCAAACCCATGTCGCGTTCTTTGCAAAGGCGGGTTAGCTCCTGCAAAATCTGGGCAGACACGGTGACATCCAGGCTTGTTGTTGGTTCATCTGCCACGATCAGCTTTGGGTCGAGCAGCAGTGCCAGCGCAATCGCCACCCGTTGCCGCATCCCGCCGCTAAACTCATGGGGATACTGCGACCAGCGATTTGCCGGAATTTTGACTGCTTCCAGCGTTGCCATTGCCCGATCCTTGGTTTGCTGGCGCGACAGGTGGGGCTGATGGGCGCGGAGGGTTTCCAGACAGTGATCGCCGATCGTCATCAGCGGATCAAGCCGGGTCATTGGGTCTTGAAACACCAGCGCAACTGCTTCACCCCGAAACTGCCGCAGTTCTTCCGGCGAAAAGTCGAAAACCGATCGCCCCTCATACAAAACTTTTCCTTCGATTTGCGTCCCTAGCGGAAGCAGCCGCATTGCTGCTCGTCCCAGGGTTGATTTACCGCAGCCCGACTCTCCCACTAACCCGACCCGTTCCCCGCGCTCTAGCGCCAGCGATACCCCGTCAACTGCCCAGCGCAGTTCCTGAGCGTGAGTTAAATTTCCCTGCCGTTGCGGATAGGCAACCCGAAAGTTATCGATGTAAAAAAGCGATGTCATGGAGGACACGGGGGAGGGGTGAGAAGGAATTGGGTGAAGCTAGTTTAGATCAAGGTCGAAGACTGTTTTCAGGTGATTGTGAACATCTGTGATGAACTGCTGACGCTGCTCGTAGCGACCGGTCTTTACAGGCTTGCGGTCTGGATCGAGCATCCAGCCATAGTCACTGCTGAGGCGAATCTTACCCTGCCAGTCGGCGATCGACAACACAAGCTGGGGCGCGGGGCTATTGTCGTAATCCTGCACCCGAAACACATAGTTAAAGTTGTTCTGCTTGGCAGCAGCCACCGTCGAAGGTTGACCAAACTTGCCTTTAAGGCGCGATCGAACCTGCTCTACGCGATCGGGATTGCCCACTTCTTCCAGGGTTTTGACGGCAAGGGTAAGGGCAAAGTAGAACTCTTCAACGGGGACGAATTCGAGGCGCATGGTCTTTTGACAGGGCTGTTTTATGCAACATGAGTTTATCACTTTGGGGGAGGGGGTAAGGGGGCCAATGCTTTTGCCCGGAGGATTGCGGGATAACTAGGCTGAAGAAGGAAGCTTGAGGAAGAACGACGATGACCTATAGCTTGCGGGTGGCAGATTTGCCCACGAGTGAGCGACCGCGTGAACGCTTGATAAGCTATGGTGCAAAGAGTTTGTCTACGGCGGAACTGCTAGCGATTCTGCTGGGGACGGGGCAGGGGGCGGGGAAGCTGTCGGCGGTGGGACTGGGGCAGTATATTTTGCAGAAGCTTGGCGAACACCAGCGCGATCCGATCGTTGTTTTGCGAGATGTTACGGTTAATGAGCTGACGCAGATTCCCGGGATCGGTGAGGCAAAGGCAACAAGCATCCTGGCGGCGATCGAGTTGGGAAAGCGCGTTCTTACGTCTCGTCCACCAGAAGGTACGGTCATTGATGATCCCGCTGTTGCCGCTACGGTTCTCAGCCATGACCTGATGTGGCAGGCACAGGAGCGGTTTGCCATTTTGCTGCTTGACGTTAAGCATCGTCTGCTGGGAACCCAAATTATCAGCATTGGCACGGCAACTGAAACGCTGGCACATCCACGCGATATTTTCCGGGAAATTATTCGACAGGGAGCAATTCGGGCGATCGTCGCTCACAATCATCCCTCAGGCAACGTTCAGCCCAGTTCCGAAGACATTCACCTGACACGACAGTTGCTTCAGGCAGGGCAGCTTCTTGGGATTCCACTGTTGGATCACCTGATTCTGGGCAGCGGCAACCACGCAAGTTTGCGGCAAACAACCTCGCTCTGGCAGGAATTTCCGCAGGGAGATTAGCGAGTTTTCCGTACAGCAGCGCGGAATGAATTCGCTATACTACTTTGAAGTAAGTTATTTGAATAAATCACCGGCTCAAGCTGATTGCACAAGTCGGTAAAGAATTAAGGAAACGGAGTTGCTGATCAACTACGCTTGACTTATACTTAACGCTCGAACTGTTTAGAATTTGTCGCTGAGTACACACCGACTGAGGAGGCTACTATTCCTGACGCACTTACCCTAACCGTTAGTCTCCGAGGCACACGCGAAGTTAGAGACAACTGCCAACTCTTTCGCCTTGCAGGGCTGCTAGATGCTTTCTCTGAGCCGACCTTCCGCAAGGTGCTAGAAAAGTATGTGGAAGAAAGTCCCAAAAACTTTGTCCTTGACCTCTCCCAGATTGACTTTATTGATAGTTCAGGGCTGGGAGCACTGGTTCAGCTTGTCAAGAAAGTGCAGAATAACGGAGGCACACTGCAAATCGTGACCAACCCCCGCGTCACGCAGACCGTTAAACTGGTTCGCCTAGAACAGTTCCTCTCGCTTCAACCTTCGGTAGACATTGCGCTCGAAAATTTGAAAAAGAGCTAATGCCGGGCTTTGATAAGGTTTCCCCGCTGAGAATTGATCGCGAAATCGGGCAGCATTGCCAGATCTTCCGTCTTAGCGGGATATTCGATGTCTTCTCTGTGCCAACCTTTTGTAGAGTGCTGGAAAAGTCTGTGGAGGAGAATCCCAGAAATTCTATCCTCGACTTTACCGATGTTGACCTGATCGATAGTTCATCATTCGGTGTGCTAGTTGACCTGTGTAAGAAGATTCAAAAGAACGGAGGTACGCTACAGATCGTGGGCAGTCCTCGCGTTGCACGGGTCATTCAATGCCTTCGTCTGGAACAGTTCCTTTCCCTTCAGCCTTCGGTGGACGCTGCGCTCAGAAATCTAGAAAAAAGCTAAAGCTGCGTTTCAGTGAGGCAGGTTGCTCGTGGAGTTTGATGAGGACGGTAGCCGTGAAAAGATTTTTGAAGAAGATTTATTGAGCATCGATCGATTGTTCAGCGTCTTTCTATCCTCGACGGACGTTGAGCAGCTTAAACGCCAGAAGATACAGCGGCTCTCGCCTGCGGCTCTGGCATATTTGGGCGATGCGGTGTACGAGCTTTATATTCGCACTTATTACTTAATGCCACCTCAACGGCTGCAAGCGTATCATAAAGAGGTAGTAGCTCAGGTGCGGGCAGAAGCTCAGGCACAATATCTGCAAATGCTTCAGCCCTATCTGACGCAGGCAGAGCAAGACGTAGTTCGGCGCGGTCGTAATGCGGCGCATCGGGTGCCAAAACGGCTCGCTCCAGAAATCTATCAGCAGGCAACCAGTTTAGAAACGCTTCTGGGATATCTCTATGTCACCGACCCGCCCCGTCTGGCTCAGCTTTTCGCCTATCTTCAGCCTTTGCTTCAGCCGTCCACTGAGCCGTAACGCTTAACCCAATCAATTCCCCTATTGCCTGGCTCTCGATCGCCTGATCCCCTTTCGGGACCTGCGAAGCAACCGAATGCTGCTGTCAGCTCTTTAGCCTTGCTTCTAATTTCTATCCCGCAATTTCTGTCAGGCTCCTTGTGATGCTGGCTTGCCGACAGAAGCATTTTGCACTCGACCCTGTATTGCTTACCCTTGCTCATACTTAAGGAATCGGATTGCCATGCCCGCCAAACGACCCACCCGCACTTCTCGCCCTGATCGCTCCGATCGCCGATCGGGTAGCTTTCAACGAGACAACGATAAACCTTCTCAGGGCAAGCCTAGAGAAAACCGCTACAAATCGAAACCCTCTAAGCCCTATCAAGACAGCCCTCGCAGCAAATCCTCGTTCGATTACCCCAAAGGGGGAACTGCTTCGCCTCGCGATGATGGTCGCACAGGAGACCGCCCTAATCGAGGAACGGGTTCTGATTACTCCTCTGGGGCACCGCGAAGCAACCGATTTAGCGACAATACTGATAAGCCCTATCGGGAAAGACCCGATAGCCGGAGTGAAAGACCTTATCGGGAAAGAACTGACAGCCGAAGTGAAAGACCCTACCGCGAAAGGCCTGACAGCCGCAGCGAAAGACCTTACCGGGAAAGAACCGAAGGTCAAGGCGAAAGACCCTACCGCGAAAGAACTGAAGGTCGAGGCGAAAGACCTTATCGGGAAAGAACTGACAGCCGGAGTGAAAGACCCTACCGCGAAAGACCCGATAGCCGGAGTGAAAGACCTTATCGGGAAAGAACTGACAGCCGCAGCGAAAGACCCTATCGGGAAAGACCCGACAGTCGGGGTGAAAGACCGTTTCGAGGACAATCTGATAGCCGACCGGAGAAATGGTCAGACCGCCGTTCTGAAAAGCCCTATCGCGATCGGGAAGACCGTCCAAACTCGCGATCAGATAAACCTTTCCGGGAAAGAAACGGCAGCCGAACCGACAAGCCCTACCGGGAGCGATCGTCTTATCGGGGAAGCGCGGAGCAATCGGATTTTCGATCAGACAGCCATTTTCGCGATGGCTCACGAAAAGATTATCAAAACAGTTCTAAACCTACTCGTGGTAAAGGTAAGCCTGTTCCGCCAGTGCCTTCAGTGAAGCGTATTAAATCTGCACCTGAAGAAATCTTTGCGTTTGAAGAGTTTGAATCTCCTGAATTTGAATTACAAGAGTTTGAGTCACCTGCTGCCCTGCCTAATGAAGTGGAGGTTGCGCCTATTAGACGACGCAGCTCTTATCAGGAGAGTCCGTTAACTGAGGGATTAGAGGGATTATTAGAGCAATCATCAAATGAAGATGAACTAATTGCACCTGAACCAATCGCACCTGAATCAATCGAGAGCGTCGAAGTTGCTGCGGATGAAATCGAAGTCGATGCAGACAACGATGATCTCAGCCAGGATCATTTGCATGAAGACGATCTCAGCCAGGATCAGCCGGACGAAGATGAGATCAACGAAGATAATCCGACTGAAATTGTCGCGATCGAGGCAGCACCCATTGCTTCACAGTTCTCGGAAGGGAGCGTTGAGCGTTCATCAAAACCACCGCTTCGGATTAAATCTGTTGTGCCAGATCGCCGAAGGATTGCTTCAGTTGCTTCGCAGTTCCTGAAAGGAGGAATCGCAGCCAAACCAGTGGCTGGCGATACTGAAATCAATCCTGATCTAATCTATGGTCGTCATAGTGTTCTTGCAGCCTTAGAAAACCAGCGTCCTTTGAATCGTATCTGGACGACCGATCGCCTACGGTACGATCCCCGCTTTCATTCGCTGATTCTAGAGGCAAAAGCCAACGGAACAGTCATTGACGAGGTGGAGTTCCGCCGTCTGGATCAAATCACAGGGGGAGCAACACATCAGGGCATTGTGGCTCAGGTTGCCCCTTATGATTATCTGGATTTACAGGATTTGATCGATCGAGCTAAGGCTGCTTCTGAGCAACCCGTTCTGCTCGCTGCCGATGGGATTACTGATCCCCACAATCTGGGCGCGATTATTCGGACGGCAGAAGCACTAGGCGCACACGGACTTCTGATCCCTCAGAGGCGAGCGGTAGGCGTCACTTCGACAGTTGCAAAAGTGGCAGCAGGTGCGTTAGAGTCCCTGCCTGTAGCACGAGTTACTAATCTCAGTCGTGCCCTGGAGCAGCTCAAAGAATCTGGATTCTGGATTTATGGCACAGCAGCAAATGCGGCTCAGCCTGTGGATACGGTGAAGTTTACTGGAGCGATCGTGCTGGTCATTGGTTCAGAAGGCGACGGATTGAGTCTATTGACACAACGCTGTTGCGATGAGCTGGTGAGCATTCCGCTTCAGGGCGTAACCCCTAGCCTGAATGCGTCGGTTGCAGCGGGAATGGTGATGTATGAACTGTTCCGTCAGCGGCGATCGCAAACGCTGCACCTGGAGGGTCTGTCAAAAGGAACTTTGCAAAGATAGGGCTGAAGCAGTATAAAACAAGAGGGGCATAGCTTGAAACCGTCGTCAAGATTCTAAAGGCTGCTCTGTACGTTTGTCATTTCTGGAACATAAGTAGGAGCTTATGAACGAATTGCTGGTTAATGTACTTGAGGTGCTGGGTTTAGCCTGGTGGGTCGAGGTCGTCACAGAAACGCCGAACTGCACGTACTATTTTGGTCCTTTTGCCACTGCTAAAGATGCCAAATTAGCGGAACCTGGTTACATCGAAGACTTACAGCAGGAAGGCGCAAGCGGCATTAAAGCAGTGGTGAAACGCTGCAAACCTGTCAGGCTGACCGTGTTCGACGAGGAAAAAGAAATGAAGCCCTGGAAAAACTTGTTCCCGGTGCTGAGCAGCTCACTTTAAGTAAATAGGGAATGTCTCTCAAGCGAAGCGTAACGCTAGCTTTGTAGAACGATCGACTATTCACTGTATGCCTCTGGTATTGCAATGCGAGTCACTCCCGGATGTTGAAGTAGCCATCGATCGATATCGGCGATCACCTGCCCCGGAATTTCCCAGGGAAACAAGTGCGCCGTTTCGGGATAGCAGCAGACTTCACAGTCCGGGAGTTTTGCCGCAGTTTCCAGACTGGACTGGATTGAAATGTGGCGATCGGCTTCTCCTGCTAGCATCAGAGCCGGACACTGAATTTGGTTGAGTTCTTCCAGTCGGTTATAGTGGCGACGCAGGGCTTGATTCAGCGCATTTTGGGCAGCGCGTGAGGTTTTGAGATAGGCGGGAAAGGCTTCGTCTGCTAAGTGTTGATAGGCAGCGGCATTGTGCTGTTGGATTAGGTAGCGATAGAGCGATCGTTTGCCAAAGGTGTCAATATTCCACTGCCAACCAGGATTCAGCTTATTAACGATCGAAGCCACCCCGGTGTAGAAATTGTCCTGCCAGGTGACAGGGGGATGATCACTCCAGGGACGGGCAGCCGTGCCAACCAGAATTAAACCGCTCACGCGCTCTGGAAACTTTAGAGCAAGCTCCATTGCCAGAATTCCACCTAGCGACCAGCCCAACACCAGAAAGCGATCGATCTGCAGGCGATCGAGCAGCATTTCCAGATCCAGCAGATGATCGGTCATGTCGAACAATTCACGGGTCTGGCTATTGCCGTAGCCACGCAAATCGGGAGCGATCGTCCAGTATCGCTGCGACAAATAGTTGGTGAACACAGACATACAGTCTCCCGATCCTGGATGCCCATGCAGGCAAAGAATCGGGAATCCCTGTCCTTGCAGGTAGACAGAGAGAGGGTAGGGATTGGAGGGCATAGGAGTGAAGGGGTGGATTTGATGGAGGGCGTGTCTGTTAAAGCTGCTTGTATTAGGAAGTTCTGATGGCGATCGTATCTTTCTGATTGCTTTTTCAGCAGGATTTCTATTGGATCAACCCGTTGGAGCAATACCGTCTAAAATCGCGCTAGATTTTTGCTCTGGACTGCCACATCCCCCCATTTGGCGATAAAGTGGTGTTTTGGAAGTTTTGTATCGGCTGAAATTCGAGGGCATTGCATGGCATCCATTCGTGAGTTGCACGACCAGCTCGTTAACAAAGAACGCTCTGCGGTTGAACTGACGCAGGCAGCACTCGATCGCATTCAGGCATTAGAGCCAAAGCTGCATAGCTTTTTGAGCGTGACGGGCGATCGGGCGATCGAGCAGGCAAAACAGGTGGATGCCAAAATTGCCGCCGGTGAGGAAATTGGCTTGCTAGCAGGGATTCCGATCGGCATTAAAGACAACCTTTGCACAAAGGGCATTCGCACGACCTGCGGTTCTAAGATTTTGCAGAATTTCGTGCCGCCCTACGAGTCTACTGTGACGCAAAAGCTGAACGAGGCAGGCGCAGTTATGGTAGGCAAAACGAATATGGACGAGTTCGCAATGGGCAGCTCGACCGAAAGTTCTGCTTATCAGCTCACAGCGAATCCCTGGGATCTGGAGCGAGTTCCGGGCGGCTCATCGGGGGGGTCGGCGGCGGCAGTGGCAGCAGAGGAATGCGTGGTTGCCCTTGGCTCAGATACGGGGGGATCGATTCGTCAGCCTGCTTCGTTCTGTGGTGTGGTGGGTATGAAGCCGACCTATGGGCGCGTTTCTCGATATGGATTGGTTGCCTATGCCTCCTCGCTCGATCAGATTGGCCCATTTGGGCGATCGGTTGAGGATGCCGCAATTTTGCTGAAAGAAATTGCCGGATACGACCCGCACGACTCTACCAGTCTTAATGTGCCTGTGCCGAATTATGTGGCGAGCTTGAAGACCGATCGCAAGTTTCGCATCGGCATTATCAAAGAAACCTTTGGCGAGGGACTTGATCCCGTCGTGGGCAATGCGGTGAATCAGGCAGTGGAGCAAATGAAAGCTCTGGGCGCAGAAGTCAAAGAAATTTCCTGTCCGCAGTTTCGCTACGGGTTGCCAACTTATTACATTATTGCGCCTTCGGAAGCGTCGGCAAACCTGGCACGCTATGACGGGGTGAAGTATGGCTACCGCACCGATCATCCTGATAACCTGATGACGATGTACACCCAGACCCGCGCTCAGGGATTTGGCGCAGAAGTGAAACGCCGAATTATGATCGGCACTTATGCGCTGTCGGCAGGCTACTACGATGCCTATTACCTAAAGGCGCAAAAAGTGCGAACGCTGATCAAGCAAGACTTCGAGCGAGCGTTTGGACAGGTCGATGTGCTGGTGTGCCCTACTGCGCCGACCACTGCGGTTAAAGCCGGAGAAAAGACCGAAGACCCGATCAGTATGTATCTGCTCGACCTGATGACGATCCCCGTAAACCTGGCGGGACTGCCTGCCCTCAGTTTGCCCTGTGGCTTCGACGGTCAGGGAATGCCGATCGGCTTACAAATGATTGGAAACGTGCTGCAAGAAGAGACTTTGCTGCAAGCGGCTTATGCCTATGAGCAGGCGACGGAGTGGCATTTGCGATCGCCCCAGCTTTAAAGCGGATTGCAGGCTATTTGAAGAGTCACAAAGTTTCTACATTGCCCCTCAAATCCCGAGTTTTTTAGAGGGAGCGGGTGAGCAATTAGGTAACATCATTGCACGGTCATCCGCCTAAAACTTCTAAAAGATAAAAACTACCCTTTCGATCGGGAAACTCCCCTGTCTGACCCTCGATCACCTTCCTATACTGAAAGAAGAGTGTCTTTCTACGTCCCAGGAGGGAGTATGGCTCCAAATCCCAACATCATGCGGGCGGTTGAGCAACTGGGCTATCGTGTGACCGTGGGCGATGTTGCCTCTCAGGCAGGCTTAGAAGTGCGAGTCGCTGAAAAAGAGCTTTTAGCGTTGGCATCGGAAGCAGGCGGGCATCTTCAGGTCGCGGAGTCGGGCGAGATTGCCTATCAGTTTCAGCGCAACTTTCGGGATGTGCTGCGAAACAAGTATTTTCGGCTGCGGGTGCAGGAATGGTGGAATCGAGTCTGGAAGATTTTGTTTTACCTGATTCGGATTTCCTTTGGCATTGTCCTGATCGCGTCGATCGTCCTGTTGTCAATTGCAATTTTGGCGATCGTGATTGCCGCGAATAGCCGTAGCGATGGTGACTCTAATGGGGGCAGTGAAATTCGGATGCCCACGGTTTGGTTTGGCGATGTGTTCTGGATCTTTACGCCCAACTATGGAGACGATCGCGCCTATCACCGCAGGCAACGCAGAGACGATCGGGAAATAAACTTCCTGGAAGCAATATTTTCCTTCCTGTTTGGGGATGGTAACCCAAATGCAGATCTGAATGAACGACGCTGGAAAACGATCGGCACAGTGATTCGCAGCAATGGGGGAGCCGTGATTGCAGAGCAGGTCGCGCCCTATTTAGATGAGCTTGGAAGCCAATCGCAGCAGGAATATGAAGACTATATGCTGCCTGTGTTGAGCCGCTTTAATGGACGACCGGAAGTGAGTCCCGAAGGGCAGTTGGTTTATCACTTTCCCGAATTGCAGGTGACGGCAGACCAGAAGCGATCCAATCCGGTTGCGGCGTATCTGAAAGAACTGCCCTATCGCTTTAGTCGGGCAACGAGTGGACAAATTATCCTGGCGGCAGGTTTGGGCGGCGTGAATATTGTGCTGGCTCTGGTGCTGGGATCACTCCTGGCAGATGGAACGATCGCCGCTCAGCTCGGCGGGCTAGTTGCCTTTGTGGGTAGTATTTACTGGGGGCTGCTAGCCTATGGCGTTGGATTCCTAGCCATTCCGCTGATCCGCTATTTCTGGATTCAGTCACGCAATCGCCACATTGAGTCGCGTAACGACCAGAGGCAGCAGTGGGCTATGCTTCTCAACCAGAAAAACCCAGAAGTGAAGCAAAAGCTACTTTATGCCCGTCAGTTTGCTGCAACAACCGTGGTAGACGAAAAAGACCTGGCATATACCACCGAAACCGACCTAACCGAACAGGAACTCCTACGATCGGACAAGATCGATGAAGAGTGGCAGCGCAGGCTAGAGGCAGGCTCATAGACTGGATTGGACTATATTACGATTGAACTGTATTACGATCGAAGCCCGGCGATAACCAGTGTTTAGATAAACGGTTAGATAGAGGATGCGTTAGTGCAAACACGACGCATCTTTTTTTGCACCCTGCGGAAATCAGTTTCAATCAGTGGCAATCAGGCAATTAATAGCCATTAGCAATTAATTTCAGTGGTGATCAGTTACTGGCGATCGTCACCCAGCGGCGATTACTCACTGAGTGAGTCTACTTAGAACGACAATCAAACCCAAACCTAAACTTATTTTTAAGTACTACATTACCAGTACATTGACTATCACAAAATATTGCAACTGAAACGCTAATGATACAAAACTTTTAGACTAGTTTTTTGGACTGACTTTACCAGAAAAAATATAGAGAAGAACATGGTGGAGTGAATAGAGCAATGCACGATCGCTAATACATAAGCGATACATAAGTGATTCAGTAAAAGCATTCCTGTATTTACTGCAAAATCTACTGGGAAAAAATCTACTGCAAAAGAAGAATGTAGATATTTTTGGGTTAGCGATCGAAGCGACTATTAAACAAATCAAGGAACGCAATAGCACAACGCATCAAGCACTCACCTAAAAGAAATAAATCTTCTTAGAATAAATCATTTGCTCGAATAAAATTAAGATAAGTTAACAATTTCAAGCCGATAACTTCTCTTCCTTTAGGTAGAGATGGCTGTCCTCCGAAACGGGTAGAGTATTTTCCTAATTACAGTGATTTACAGCACAACAAATCCTGGATTGCTTCTCGTTCCCCTTCATCAATGGTTGAATGCAATAAGGAGGTTTTAGTGATTTCATCTGTCTAAATTATGTGAAGTTTATGTGACAGGAAAGTCGCTTCTGGCTACGAGAAAGAGTAGAATTCTTGAAGTGGTTGAAAGCGGTTCCTGAACCAGTCGATCGTCTCCTACGGGAAGCAGTTTCGCATTGGGTTAAATTATTTTCTCAGGGTTTTTCAACCTTTTATTTTTGCCACTAAAAGTGGTGTTTAACTGCAAATCTTTCCTTCGCTTACTAAATTACGAGGTAGGCAAACGTCTATGGCAACGAAATTCCCAAAATTTAGCCAGGGGCTTGCTCAAGAAGTCACCACACGGCGAATTTGGTACGGGATTGCGACTGCCCATGATTTTGAAAGTCATGATGGAATGACGGAAGAGAATCTTTATCAAAAGATTTTTGCTTCCCACTTTGGTCATCTGGCAATCATTTTCCTCTGGACATCCAGTCTTCTCTTCCACGTCGCTTGGCAAGGCAACTTTGAACGGTGGATTAAAGATCCGCTCCACATCCGCCCGATCGCCCATGCGATTTGGGATCCGCACTTTGGTAAACCCGCAGTTGATGCGTTTACTCAGGGTGGCGTGGGTTACCCGGTCAACATTGCTTACTCTGGTGTTTATCACTGGTGGTACACGATCGGGATGCGAACCAACGGTGAACTCTACATGGGTTCCCTCTTCCTCATCCTGTTGTCGGCGATCTTTTTGTTTGCGGGCTGGCTGCATCTTCAGCCGAAGTTCCGTCCGTCGCTGTCCTGGTTTAAAAATGCTGAATCTCGCCTGAACCACCACTTAGCAGGTTTGTTTGGAGTGAGTTCGCTGGCTTGGGCAGGTCACATGGTTCACGTTGCGATTCCTGAGTCACGCGGCATCCATGTTGGCTGGGATAACTTCTTAACCGTGAAGCCACACCCAGCTGGACTTGCACCCTTCTTCACAGGTAACTGGGGTGCGTATGCTCAAAACCCGGACGCTGCTGAGCACGTCTTCACCACGTCTCAGGGAGCCGGAACCGCAATTCTCACCTTCCTAGGTGGTTTTCATCCGCAAACTGAATCGCTGTGGCTGACGGACATTGCCCATCACCATCTAGCGATCGCCGTGATTTTCATCATTGCGGGTCACATGTACCGCACCAACTTTGGGATTGGGCACAGCATTAAAGAAATGCTCAACTCCAAGGCGGGTCTGCTCACTCCTCGAAGTGAAGGTCAGTTCAACCTGCCTCACCACGGGCTGTACGACACTTACAACAACTCACTGCACTTCCAGCTTGGAATTCACCTGGCTGCTCTGGGTGTGGTAACGTCGCTGGTGGCGCAGCACATGTACGCGATGCCGCCTTATGCGTTCATGGCAAGGGATTTCACGACCCAGGCTGCGCTTTACACCCATCACCAGTACATTGCTGGATTCCTGATGGTTGGGGCATTTGCTCACGGCGCAATCTTCTGGGTAAGGGATTACGATCCGGTGCAGAACAAGGGCAACGTGCTCGATCGCGTTCTCAACCATAAAGAAGCGATTATTTCTCACTTGAGCTGGGTATCGCTGTTCCTGGGCTTCCATACCCTGGGTCTGTACGTCCACAACGACGTGATGCAGGCTTTCGGTACACCGGAAAAGCAAATCTTGATTGAGCCTGTGTTCGCGCAGTTCATTCAGGCTTCCCACGGCAAACTGCTTTACAGCATGGATACGCTGCTGTCGAATCCAGGTAGCTTGGCTTCGACCGCATGGCCCAACCACGCCAACGTCTGGCTTCCGGGCTGGCTCGGCGCGATTAACTCCGGCAATAACTCGCTGTTCCTCACGATCGGTCCTGGTGACTTCCTGGTTCACCACGCGATCGCGCTGGGACTTCATGTGACCACGCTGATCGGCGTCAAAGGTGCGCTCGATGCACGCGGTACAAAACTGATGCCCGACAAGAAAGACTTTGGCTTTACCTTCCCCTGCGACGGTCCGGGTCGTGGCGGTACGTGCCAAACCTCTGGATGGGAACAGTCTTTCTATCTGGCAATCTTCTGGATGCTGAATACGATCGCTTGGGCAACCTTCTACTTCCACTGGAAGCACCTGGGCATCTGGTCAGGCAACGTCGCACAGTTCAACGAAAGCTCAACCTACATCATGGGCTGGCTGCGTGACTACCTCTGGCTGTATTCAGGTCCGATCATCAACGGCTATAACCCCTACGGCATGAACAGCATCGCCGTTTGGGACTGGATGTTCCTCTTCGGGCATCTAGTATGGGCAACTGGTTTCATGTTCCTGATTAGCTGGAGAGGCTACTGGCAAGAGCTGATCGAAACGCTGGTCTGGGCGCATGAGCGCACTCCGCTCGCGAACTTGATTCGCTGGAAGGACAAGCCCGTTGCTCTCTCGATCGTTCAGGGTTGGTTAACAGGTCTAGTTCACTTCACAGTGGGTTACATCTTGACCTATGCCGCCTTCCTTATTGGCGCAACCGCAGGTCGATTCCCAGTGAACTAGGAATTGTGGATTGAATTGCTGGTGTAGTGGGCATCCTCCCTTCAATCAAACAGGAGAGATGCCCTCCTACAGGAGAAACAGTGGATTCAATTCCCCTTCCTGAGTGCCATTAACGCTAGTTCCTAGCAATTTTAACAATCAACCCTTTTAAGGTGTTGCCATAAGTCCGGGGCGGGGAGCAGGTCTTCGCCCCCTTTATTATGGGAGCCAGTATTATAGAGGCCAGTAACTCGTCGATCGCCTCACCAACTCTTCCTCTAAGCAGAGGATTGAACTGTATCAGCCTTTCTAGATTGATAGCAATCATCGTAGGCAGCTGCAGCAGTCCAATTTGCTATGAATATTCCGGTATCTCCCTGGACGCTCATACTAGAAACTCGCTTTAAAGTGATTCCAACTGTCCGGAGTGAGTTGAAAGGCTGGAGGCGACGGGCAGAAGAAATTCCTAATCCGGAGCTGCGTTGGCAAGCATTGGCGAGTCTTGCAGCGAAACAATTTCATTGTGAAGGTGGCTCGATTTACGGGTTGCTGGCGAAGCGCCACTGGCAGGAAGCGATCCGGTTTATTGTGGCGTATCAAACGATTAGCGATTATCTGGATAATTTGTGCGATCGCAGCACTTCGCTTGATCCCGCCGATTTTTCTGCCCTGCATGAGTCCATAGCCAATGCACTGACTCCGGGCGCAAAGGGTAAAAACTATTACCGCTTTCGAGACGAGCAGAACGATGGCGGCTATTTGCAGGCGTTGGTGAAAACCTGTCAGGATGTGCTACGCCAAATTCCGAATTATGGAACGATCGCCCCCGCCGTGCATGAGCTAGCCAGCTATTACTGTAATCTCCAGGTACATAAGCATGTGCGAATCGAGGAGCGAGTGCCCCGCTTGCAGATGTGGTTTTCTGCCTATCAAAAGCAGCTTCCTGAACTGCGCTGGTATGAGTTTTCTGCCTGTGCAGGTTCCACGCTGGGAATTTTCTGTTTAGTCGCGTATGGGCTGGATCAGGAGCTGTCAAATGAGTTGACCAATCGCGTCAAGAATAGTTATTTTCCCTGGGTGCAGGGATTCCATATTTTATTGGACTATTTGATTGACCAGGAAGAAGACCGCGTCAACGGAGACTTAAACTTCTGTTTCTACTACAGAAATCATGAGGATATGCTGGAGCGATTCAAGCACTTTATGCAAAACGCGGCTGAAAGTGTTTCCCAGCTTCCCCATACTGGGTTTCATCAGTTAATTAATCAGGCTTTGCTGGGTGTGTATCTTTCAGACAAAAAAGTTAGGCGACAGCAGGAAGTTCAAAATATCGCAAAGCAGCTAATTCACTGCTCAGGCAGTACGGCATCCCTGTTTTTTCGGAGTCGATTATTAATCTCTCACTGATCCCGATTTCGCAGGAGGTTGAAGGATGGCTAAAGTGGCGATCGTTGGTGCAGGACCCGCCGGATGTTCTGCCGGATATCACCTGGCAAAAAGTGGGCATGATGTCACCTTAATGGACAAGCAGGGTTTTCCCAGAGATAAAGTCTGCGGCGATGGCATTAGCATCGAATCGATTCAGGCGATCTCCACGATGGGAATTTATCCGCACGATATTCAGAAACTCGCTTCAGAGTATGCCCCAATTCATCATTTCTTTCTGGGGGTTTCCAATCAAATTAGCCACAGCGAACAAACCAATCTGGAGGCTTACTGCATTCCAAGAGCTGTGTTTGATCAACTTTTGTATGAAAAAGCGATCGATGCAGGATGCCGTTTTCTGGTTCAAACGGTTCACAAAAACAATTGGCATCATCACGGATTGACGGATGCGTTTGACACCATTATTGATGCTCGCGGAGTTTCTGCCGGAGAGGTGAATGCGATCGCGATTCGAGCCTACTGGACAGTGCAGCGGCAAGATTTACCTGAAACTGCGCTGCTGGAAGCTCAAATTCATTTCGATCGAAGCCTGGGAGTAAATGGCTATGGCTGGATCTTTCCCGTTTCGACACAGCATGACTTGATTAAATTAAATGTGGGCGTGGGCGTTTGGCTAGACGAATACCAGGAGCTAAAAATCAATGTGATTCAACTTTTTAAGCAATTCGTTGGAAGCAATAAGATTGCACAGCAAATCCTCAGCAAAGTGGTGGAACAGCAATCCCCCAAGGTATTTCCTCTAGCAACTGCTAAAAAAGGAAATAGAGTGACTGACGGGAAAATTCTGAAGATTGGCGATGCGGCAAATTTGACGGATCCGTTGACGGGAGAAGGCATTGCTAATGCAATCCTAAGCGGTTTCCACGTTGCCCAAGCCGTTAATATGAGTCGAACTCCCGAGGCGATCGCAGACAACTGGCAATACCTGTATGAATCTCACTTTGAAGCGGATTTGCGGGCAGGGTTACGCATTAAAGCATTTAGAAAATTCTCCTTTATGAATTATCTGTTGATCTGGTTAATGAAACAGAATCCTCGGATTGCGCGTCAGGTGAGTCATGCGGTAGCTGGAGTGGTTCCCTACAACGAAGTTCTGGCTTCCCTCAAGTACTGAGATCCCATCCACGCTCCACCGTCCGCTAAAGTAGTCTGAGGAAAACGCAGAGGAAACTGCGGCTGGAGGCAGGAAGTATGAATAGAAAAACCTGGAAAACCGTCGGAATTTTCGCGCTGCTGGGATTGGCACTGAGCTGGGTGGTGAGTAGCTGTAGCCCCAGTCCTTCTCGATCGCCCCAAGCAGGTTCAGGGACGGCAGAAGTTGAGTTTTGGACGATGCAGCTTCAACCGCAGTTTACCGACTATTTCAATCAGCTCATTGCCCAGTTTGAGCAGAGCAATCCGGGCACGAAGGTGCGCTGGGTGGATGTGCCGTGGGCGGATATGCAGAGCAAGATTTTGACGGCGGTTTCGGCGAATACGGCTCCCGATGTGGTGAATCTGAACCCAGATTTTGCAGCGCAGCTTGCTGGACGCAATGCCTGGTTAGAGCTGGACGATCGCCTGACCGACACTGATAAACAGCAGTATTTGCCCAAGATCTGGCAGGCGAACACCCTAAACGGCAAGAGCTTTGGTATTCCCTGGTATTTGTCTACCAGCATCGCAATTTATAACCAGCAGATCATGAAGCAAGCAGGGATCAACAAGCCACCTGCAACTTATGTAGAACTGGCTGAAGCCGCGAAGCAGATTAAGGAGAAAACCGGGAAGTACGCTTTCTTTGCCACCTTTGTGCCTGAGGATTCGGGAGAGGTGTTGCAGTCGTTTGTGCAGATGGGGGCACAACTCGTAGACGATCAGGGGAAAGCGGCGTTTAATACGCCTGAAGGCAAGGCAGTGTTTCAATATTGGACGGATTTGTACAAGCAAGATTTGCTGCCCAAAGAGGCACTAACGCAGGGACACCGACGCGGGATTGAGCTATATCAGTCTGGGCAAACGGCTCTTTTGTCAACAGGCCCGCAGTTTTTGAAGACGATCGCTACCAATGCGCCTGCTGTGGCTGAAGTGTCTGCAGCTGCGCCGCAAATTACTGGAGCTACAGGCAAAAAAAGCGTTGCGGTCATGAATCTGGTAATTCCGCGCAAAACGGATCAGCCGGATGCTGCGCTCAAGTTTGCCCTGTTTGTAGCGAACGACCAGAATCAGCTTGCGTTTGCCAAAGCCGCGAACGTGTTGCCCTCGACGGTGGCAGCTCTGAAAGATAGCTATTTCACGCAGGTTCCTAGCTCTGCTCCGGCGATCGATCAGGCGCGAGCCATCAGCGCGAAACAGATGCAGGATGCAGAAGTGCTGCTTCCAAATCAAAAAGAGATTAAGGTTTTGCAAAAGATTATTTACGACAATTTGCAGGCAGCGATGCTGGGCGAAAAGTCGATCGATCAGGCAGTATCAGACGCAGCCGGAGAATGGGATCAGCGATAGGTTGCTAACCTAAGTTGAAATATCTTGATGAAGGGGGGAGGTATCATGAGATGCTTCCCTTCTCTGCTAAAGATTGCTGTACTTTCTGTACAAATTGAGCTTTACAACTGCAAAGCCGAAACTGAGTCGCTACAGTAGAGAAAGGAACCGAAAAACTGAATCTGAAGCAAACTGCTTTTACCGACAGTATTTTTATCACTATTGCGACAGAATTGAAAAGATCTGTAAAGGAATATTAATTCGAATTAATCATCTCCAAGATCTACCATTTCTAAAAAAGACGTGCTATAAGAAGGGGAAGTTGAGCAACACACTCAAACGCTTGAAGTTTCTATCAGAAATACGTTAGTTCTAATGCCATTTTCCTCATTAGTTAATACTGCCGTTTGTTCGCTAATTGATCGATAAACTTTTAGCGCAAATGACGGAGCGATCGAGATTTTGCGATAGCACTAATGCAGCTAAATCTTTGGTAATTGGGAGACGTAGCAAAGACTGATTGAGCTTTGATTGCATTGTGCTGTTAATTGAAGAAAAGGCTGAATTGGGTTAAAAGTTAACTCTAATCATGCTGTTTTTTCTAGCTCTAAGTCCTGGTAGCATCTCGGTGAAAGTGCTTTAGTTTCTTTCTAGTTTTTCGATTTATTCATTGATTAAAGTGCTGATAATAGGCGATCGCTTGAGGGTTTTCTCAGGTTAGATCCTTAAGGCAGCTTACTTTCGATTGCTTATAAAAGCGATCGGACTAAACTTTGGTCTTGTGCGAGTTCTGGTTTTTGCTTGAAGTTTGATTCGTTTCTGTTTGGCTTCGTTTTGACTTCATTAATTTGCGTTATTTCTGACTCAAGAGGTGGATTATGCAGTATTTGTTAGTTGACCTTCATCAGCGGATTGTGGGCACACTGAGCAGCGATCGTTCTTTTTCCGTGGGTGATACTTTTGAAAATCACAATGCTCAAACCTACACGATAATCGGTTTAAATTGGTTTAAGCAGCGTCCACAAACGCCTTCTTTAACCGTAATTCCGGGTTTGCTCAACCGAAAGCTGGCAAACGCTGAGAAGTAATTCGGTTTACACAGGGCATCTTTAAACGTGACTGTTTCTATATCTTTTACAATCCTTGAGGGCGGACAATTGTTCGCTCTTTTTTTTGTTCTTTATTAAATTGCTTCATAGAAAATGGGGATGAGACCGTTAGCTAATCGCTGCTGATGCCATCTGCTGCCTCGTCTAAATTGCTGGAGGTTGGGGCTGAAGCGATTCGGTAGCAGCAGGGATCGTCTTTTCGAATCGCTTCAGCAGGAGATTATGAGGGTTCAGCGATTTCGACTTGCCTTTAAGTTTCGAGATAGCTACTTGCCTGCCGCGTAAACATCTCGTAGTATCGATCGCCGTTTGCCATCAGTTCGGCGTGAGTTCCGGTTTCAAGAATTTTGCCATGCTCCAGCACGATAATCCGATCGGCAAGTTTGGCAAGGGCAAGGCGATGGCTAACGACAATGCTCATTCTGCCCTGGGCGATCGTGCGAAAGATTTGATAAATTTCATGCTCGTTTTTGGGATCGAGGGCAGCCGTGGGTTCATCAAACACCAGCAGTTCCGCCTGGGATCGCAGCAGGGAGCGGGCGATCGAAACGCGCTGCCACTGTCCGCCGGAGAGATCCACACCCTTTTCAAGCTGTTTGCCCAGGGGCGTGTCGAGTCCGTGAGCCAGTTTGTGGGTGAGCTGGGCGACTCCGGCTTCCTCCAGCACAGTTTGAATGGCGCGATCGGACTCCAGTCTGGACAAATTGCCCCAGCCGACATTTTCCCGCAGTGTTGCCGGAAAGCGAGCGTAGTCCTGCATTACCACGGCAATTTTCGATCGCAGCTCGTTCAGATCCAGGTCACGATAATCGCGATCGTTCCAGAGAATTGCGCCTGCGGTAGGGTCATAAAGGCGACAGAGCAGCTTTGCCAGGGTGGTTTTTCCGGCTCCATTTTCGCCCACCAGCGCGATCATTTCTCCACGGCCGATCGTCAGGTTGATGTCCTGTAGCGTCGGTTTTTCGCTGCCAGGATAAGCAAAACTGAGATTTTTGACCTGAATTCCGCTACCCTTGATTTCACCCGAAGAGAAGCGCGGCGATGGGGAGCTGGTCTCTTGGCAAAGCAGTCGATCGCATGACGGGACGGGTGCAGTACCGCTAATGGTTTCAGGCTGTAAATCAAGCAGTGCAAAAAAGGGACGAGTGCCCAGAGATGCATCGTACAGTCCTATGAACGCAAAGACAATAAAAGACACGCTCCTCCGCAGTTCGAGAATCAGTCCGGTAAACAGTGCCAAATCCCCAAAGGTATAGCGACGCTCCAGCACGCCGAGGATGATAAACACGTAGGGAACCGCTGCGCCAATGCCGCTGACTAATGACCAAATGAGGGTCTGGGTTGCGCCAGCCCGTCGCACTCGCTGCATTGCCCCAAAAATTTGTTCAAACAAATCGCGCCATCGCTGAAGCAAAATGGACTGTAAGGAAAATAGCCGCAGTTCTTTGGCATAGGTGTCTTCAGTTAAAACTTTGGCGTAAATTTCCATCTGGCGAGATAGAGCTGCCTGAGTTTCCTCGACGCGCCAGCTTTTATTGTGATGCTTCATATCCACGTAAAACGAGGGCGCGAACCCAATGACCAGCACGATCGGAACCCACCAAGCGATCGACGCAGACAGCAGCACTGAAGGTAAAAAGCGCAGCATCCCAATCAGCAGTTCGAGCAGCTTAAATGTAATTTCCTGAAGCTTAGACAGGCTCTTTTCCTTGGTCAGCGTGATCAGATTTAGCCGCTCTGGATTCTCAAACAGCGCAATGTCATTGAAGTTGGCCACCTTCTCGATCATCTGACCCTGAGCATAACCCTTTACCCGATCGCGCAATGCCGTAATGATATTGGTCTGAATGGGCTGAAGCGAATCAACAGCAATGTTAAACACAATCGTAACCACGATCGCCGTCAGTAAAAGCTGATTGTTCAGCAGAATTGGGAGCGAATTTCCGGTCACATTTGCGGCTAGCAAACCGGTGACTTCATCGATTACGACTTTGCCAAAATAAAGGGCGATCGATGGGCCTGCCCCCAACACCAAATTCAATAGCAATAAGTTGATAATTTCTCGCGGAGCCGATCGCAGTACAAGGGCTACACTGCGGCGCAGAACTTGTCCCACAGGCATTTCAGCAGATTGTTCTTGGGGCATTGCTTTCGTAAATTGAGCAAATCGCATCGGTAAACAGAGTTCTTTTACAAAAGGGTGAAATGAAGCTCATTTCGACCGATCAATACACCCGACCAGAATGGGCGAAGCGAGCAATTTGAGTCAAAGACAAGACTTTTGAAACATCCTTCAGAGACGATCGCGTAGACGCAGCGGAAAGGGCGATCGGTGAACCGCCCCTAGCAAATCGATTAACTTTTGAACCCTTTTGAACCAATCACACTAAGCGGCAAGAATAAACAGCACCAGCACGATCAGCGTTAACAGCATCAGCAGAGTCGGCAGGAAGCTTTTTTCTTTCGGCTTAGACAGGTCGCGCTGAAAGCTGCATGAAAGGCAAACAAACTTGTCGGCGTTGCGCTGATAAAGCGTTTGTTTTGAGCATTGCGGACATTCAGAGAAGCGTGTTGGTTCGTCGGGGTAGGAGTAAATATATTCTCGACGAGCGGGAGGCAAGCGACGATCGTTCATAGGAACCTCCGGGGATTGAAGGGGGCTGAAAAAATGAGTCGGTAAGGAAGCGAGGCGCGATCGATCTTGAAAACCAGCAGTAGAGACAACAAGCCAATGAGGATGAATTACGGAAGCTGTATTACACGAAACTACATGATAATACAGATCTTCTGAATTCCAGCTGAATCTCTTCTGGTCCGATCCAGTCATTCTGCTTCTAAAATCGACAAGGGAACGCAGGAGGGCACAACGCATGAAAATTGGCTTGGTGGGAACCGGACTGATGGGTTTGCCAATGGTGGAGCGACTGCGGACTGCCGGAGAATTTGTCACCGCATGGAACCGCACAGCCAGCAAATTGCAGCCGCTCAAAGATGCAGGAGCGGAACTTGCCTCCTCGGCAGCCGAACTGCTGCGATCGTCTGAATTAATCTTGCTGATGCTGACCGATGCCCCGGCAATTCACGAAGTTTTGCTGGTCGAAGAATGCCGCTCTTTGCTTGCCGATCGCACCGTGATCCAGATGGGAACGATTGCACCGCAGGAAAGCCGCGATTTGCACGATGAGATACGGCGATCGGGTGGATTTTATCTGGAGGCTCCGGTGCTGGGCAGTATTCCAGAAGCAAAAGCCGGGACGCTTCAGGTGATGGTCGGCAGTACGCCGGAACAGTTTGAGCAGTGGTCGCCGATTTTGCGTCAGTTGGGCATGCCGCGCTACGTCGGGGAAGTTGGCTCGGCGGCTGCGCTAAAGCTGGCACTGAATCAGCTTATTGCCGCGTTAACGACTGCTTTTTCGCTCAGTCTGGGTTTCGTGCAGCGGCAGAATGTACCGATCGACACCTTTATGCAGGTGTTACGCCAGAGCGCGCTATATGCGCCTACCTTTGACAAGAAACTTCAGCGCATGATCGATCGCGATTTTGCCAACCCCAACTTTCCCACCAGACATTTGCTCAAAGATGCCAATCTGTTTTTGCAGGAAGCCCGCAATCTCGGCTTGCAGGTGGATAGTTTAGCAGGCATTCAGCACATCATAGAGATTGCCTGCACCGAAGGGTTAGCCGACGCAGACTATTCCGCTTTGTTTGCCGCCGTGAATCCTGAAGCAGGGAATCCTGAAGCAGGGAATCCTGAAGCGGGGAATCCTGAATGTTCCTGACTCGTGAATGCCTATGACTTCTTCTCCCCAATCTCCTCAATATACAGTCAGCGTTTGGGAAGGCATCGCCATTACGGCGGGAGCTGTTCTTCTGGTTGCAGTCGGTTTAGCAGGGCTGGGCGTTAAAGCTCTGAACAATGCGTTTGATCCGCGTCGGGCACAGGCAACGGCTCAAAGCATTGCTGATTATCAAATTGCGGGCGGTTCGAGGGGCGTTTTCGGCACAAATCTGGGCGGCGGCAAACTGGCAGTGATGAATAGCTTATCTCCCGTTGCTCTGCCTGCCCTGCCCGCCGGAACTAATGCGCCACCCCAAACTGAACTCTTTCTGGCAAGAATTCCGATTACTGAAGGCGCAACTGATCCCAGTTCTGAAGAGGATATCACTGGGGATAGCAGCGTTTTTCTCTCAGGATTTTCTTTTTCCTATCAGGATGTGGACACGTTTCAAATTCACAGTGCCCGAACGGAAAATCGGCTTCTCTGCGGCACAAGTGTTCCCGTCACGATTCAGACTGGACATTTAACCGTAGCAGCAGGTGCACCCTCGATTCCGGCTGTGCGCTATCAGGGGGAAGCCAACTTCAAAGCGCATACCTATATTGCGATCGTCTCTGCTTTAGGCGAACGGGCAGAAGATCGGGCGATCGAGGTTTTTGATTCACTGCGTTGCCGATAGCATCATGTTCTCACTGGATGCCCTGAGCAATTATTTTTCGCTGGAAGGCAGGAAGAAAGACTCCGCTTCCTGCATGAGGAAATCTAGCTCCTCAGGATTGCTGGCTTGGCTGCTGAAGTCTCTGCCGTCTGAGGATTTCAGCGTGATTTCCAGCATTCGATTTTCAAACAGTCGATCGCGCAAAAAATCGAGTACCTGCATAAGATAGGGCAATCGCACTTCGGCTTCCAGCACCGCCGGCAAAAAGCCACTAATATTGCGCGGCATCATTCCGATCGGCATTTCGGGGGCAACTTTCACCGCAACCAGGGTGACATCCTGCACCCCTTCCCGATTTCTAAGCTGGGGCAAAACCTGCTCGATCTCGGCATAGAGCTTTCGATCGCCCAACTCACGATCCCGAAGGGCGATGCGCATCCGAACTGCCACCTGCACTCGATTAAAGAGAGCGTTCGCCATGAATGCCACCTAAGACGAATAATCTCGATATTGTAGGAGGCTGTTGTCGAATTCGCGTCCCTCAAGAGGCGGTTTTAGTGAAGAACCCTGGTTTGATGATCAGCGTTTTTGGGCTATTCGACCCGGACTTTCAAATTGTTGTCCACGTTATCGTATCCGGTGATAAATCCATTTTTTAGCTCGATTTTGCTGTTGCCATAGCTCAGCGTTTCGGTACAGCTAGGGTCGTCTAGCTCCACATGGGTGGGTGTGCCCTGAATGCGGAACAGGTCCTCCCGCATCGAGTTCATCGTCCAGTAGGGCTGGTTAGAAGTCTGTCCAACGGGAAGGGTCTGCACGTACAGGTTATTACTGAAGTTGCGATAGCCGGTAACGCGATTATCAGTTAGCTCGATGGTGCTATTGCTGTAGTAGAGCAGTTCTTTTTTGGAGTATTCGTATTGAGTCACACGCGAGGGGGTTCCCTGCACAGCAAAAACTTCTTCCTTGGTAGAACCCAATCCCCAGAAGGAAGCGGCTTTTTTGAATGAATGGTCGGGCTGCGCGGTTACTCTCAAGTTGCGATCGAAGTCTTCATAGCGGATGACTACCCCATTTCGCAGCTCAACCGCACTTTTGCCGTAGCGCAGCACTTCTTTGCACATCGAGTCATAGCGATCGGTCGAGGAAGGTTTACCCTGAATGCCAATCACTTCGGCTCGGCGCGATCCCGCTGACCACAGACCCTCCCCTGGAGCGGTTTGAGTTGATTCTTCGGCTTTGCGCTGAGCATACTGCAAATTGCGCTCGTACTGCGGAATCCGCGATTGAGCAACGTCATATCGAGCATAAGACATCGGAACCTGACGCATCAGGTCAATCGCTTCTTGCCACCACTTGGCAACTATCTTCCATTCTTCGACGGAATTTGCCTGCTGCGTGAGTTCAGATGCGCTCACTGCCCGATTGACTGCCCATCGAAACGGCTCTGCCTGGGCTGCGGCAAAACTGCGGCTACTGCCTAATCGAAGATCTTGCGTGGCAACGACGATCGCAAACCCAACGCTTGCTCCCATCAAAGCAATTCCTAATACAGGCGATAGCAGCCTTCTGCCCGGCAACCTGCGTCGTGGCGGGGGTGGAGGAGGGACCTGACCTAAAAATTCCATCTCATAGTAAAGATTCCGTTTGTCCCTGCTGTTTTTGCCGTGAGCGTCGCGTCGGTTTTTCATGCTGGTTTCCGGCGATACACGTGATGGTTGAAACACCAATAGTATAGGTGCGAATCTGCTAAAGTAAATATTTTTAAACCCGAATCCTTGAAAATTTACGTAATTTTGCCCTCGCCATACTGGTGCAGCCAGTGATTCAACAGTTCAGCAGCCGTAGTGCGCTGATAGCGATCGGGTAATTGGGGGGAACTCACGACAGTTCTGCACAAAGTTTTAACATGATATCCACAGATCTGCTGTGGTGCCCGCCACAAATCCAGGTGACGTACAGCCGGATCGGCATAAAAGCTATCGCCACCGCTGCCCAGTAATGCCGAACTCCAGTGAGTAAAGGCATCATGGCTCAGCCGATGAATCGGGAAATTGCCCCAGAGCGGCACCCCCCAGCCATCGATCGCAATCACAGCTTTGACCGTTCCCCCTGCTGCCTGCCACTGCTGCGCAGCCCCGATCGCCGCAACGACCCCCGCACTAAACCCGATAAACACCAGTGAATTGACATTTTGATGTATTTTTTCGGACTGTCGGATGCGAAGCTGCTGCTGCAAAAAAGCGAACATATGCAGACCGGAATAGGGCGGGTAGCGATCGGCAGGGTAAATCAGCTCTTGAGGAGAACACACTTCACCAGAACTGCGTCCGATGCTCGTTCGTCCTAACCCTTTCAGGAAGCCGATCGTCAGCTCAGGCGGATGATATCCCGGACAAATTACGATCGTCATGCTTGGTTTTTCTGATTGCCGGATTTTTGAAGCAGCACTGTTAGGGCAGCACTGACAGCATTATCGCCGAATTGCATTATGGCAAATTGCATTATTACCGAATTGCCCGCCTTAGCCCGTGCCAAATCAGTCCTGCAACAATTAACCCCAACCCAGCTTGCCAAACGATCGGCTCCACCCAAAACGCCAGCAGCAGACAGGACAATAAGCCCACGATCGACACCCAAGCAGGATAGAGCCTTTCTGCAACCGGAAGCCGTAGAGCTGCCCCGTTGGTAATGGCGTAATAAATGAGAACGCTGAACGCACTAAACGACCAGGTGGTTTTCACGTTGCCCACCAGCACCAATAGCCCGATCGCCCCACTTACCCCAAAAACTGCCCAGGTTGGAGTTGCCTGTGTTCGGTTGAGCTGAGCAAAGCAATGTGGCATATCCGATCGCCGTCCCATTGCCAGCAGCACCCGCGATAGCCCCAAAATCAGATTGAGCAGCACGCCCAGCATTGCCGTCATTGCGCCGATCGCTAACACCAGCGAACCGCCGGCTCCCGCGACCTGACGGATTGCCGCTTCCAAGGGAGCTGTGCCGCTTAGCCCACCGACGCCCACTGCCCCAATTCCAACGGTGGCGATCGTGCTATAGAGCAGCAGAGTGAGTCCGAGACACACAAGCATTGCTTTCGGAATCGTCTGGCGCGGGTTTCGAGCTTCTTCGCCCATCGTGGCAATTCTGCCGTATCCGGTGTATGCCACAAACATGAGGGCACTCGCTTCCAGCACGCCCGTAGGCGATGTCGTGAAAAAAGGCACCAGGTTCTGTGAGCCGTTCTGCACCGCAAACGGCAAACAAGCAAGTACAAAAAAGCCGAGTGCCAGCAGCGTTACTGCCACAATTACCGTATTCGCTGCATTTGATCGCTTAATGCCCTTCAGCACGATCGCGGTGAGCGTTACGACGGCAATCAGGGCGATCGTCACGAGCGGCACAGCATTACCGCCGAGGTCACGTCCGAGCAGGTTCAGCAAATATCCTGCAAACCCCAGCGCCGCCGTTGCCGCCGAAGCTGCCTTTGCCACCAAAAACATCCAACCTGCTGTGAAGCCGAGCCAGGGTGTGAGATAACGATAGCCATATTCATAGGTTCCACCGCTGACTGGATGACTGGCTGCAAGCTGGGCACTGCTCAACCCATTGCAAATTGCGACGATCGCCCCAATTAAAACTGCCAAAATCACCGCAGGCCCGGCTAAGTTCGCCCCAATGCCAATGCTGACAAAAACCCCTGTGCCGACGATCGATCCTAGCCCCATAAGGGTCGCCCCTAAAACTCCGAGTTCGCGTTTAAGTTGGGGTTGGGGGGCAGCAGTAGACATTTTTGCTTCAGGTCAAACTCCAGGCTCGGGTCAGTTTGGGAATGGGGCGATCGCCCCCATCATGGCAAATCTCGTGTCTCAAACCATGTCATTCAAGCTACATCTTGTCAGTGACATCCTGCGACCTGCTTTGAGTTTCATCACGTTGTCAAATCTCCTGCTTCAGGAGGAGGGAGGGGCAATGGACAACTTTTCCCACTCCTCAAACAACCTGTAACTCGCTGCGGCTGAAATTCTGCACTCAAGATTTTGTACTTAGCAGAGCCAACCACAGAACGGGCAGCAAAGAAAACTTTACATTTGCTGCATAATTTCACAAAACAAATTTATAGCCGTCCAAAGGAATTTCAGAAAAAATTAATGTATTCTTTCCGTAGATGTAGTCCGACTTTCTGTATTTCTTCTATGCTTGGTATCTATGTTTAGAACGGATACTCGATACGGACATAGACAAACTTTGATAAGGATACGGAAAGCAACAGAAACTCTGTGGGGCTGAGTTAATTCACTGCTTATAACGCTGGGAATTTGATCGCTGTGAATTCCATCACAGGGCTAAACAGAGTTAAAGGCTTTAATAAAGGGCAGTCGAAAGTTCACTTCAGCTTAATTTGTTTGTCACACGCCATCGTTATCTTACTTATACGATTAAGCGACTTCAAACGATTGCATTGAGCGAAGACTGAAAGACCCACCAGCTAAATAGATCATGACCTTGGGTAACTGCGGACAGGCAGTTGTTTTGGGTAATTGTTGCAGGTAGCTATTGCAGGTAACTATTGCTCTCTCCACAACACAGTCGTCGCTTCGCTTTTCGCTTAATTTCCAACGCTGAACTTCAAGTTGAACTTCAAGATGTTGCTTAGCCCATTTCCAGGAGGTGAGTTTTACGAATGAATCCAACGAAATACTCCCGATTTATTCGATTTCTACAGGAGGATTTGGCCCTGTCTGCGGCTTCAATCGCGATCGCAATGCGCTATCGTGAGCAAGATCCTGGACCTCTGCCGATGATCCTCTGGCAATATGGCTTGGTAACGCTAGAACAGCTCGATCGCATTTTTGACTGGCTCGAAACAGCGCAGCCCTAAAACGGCTCCGGCTCTTCAGATTGCTCCCCGGAATTGCGCTAGCACTGAGGAACTTTTTGGGCATGCCGCCGATCGAAGCAGAAACGTGGAGCAGTCGAAAAATATCTCAACCGATTGCCCCGATCATTAACCTGATCATTAAAAATGCGAGCAAAACTGTTTTGGGCAGGAATCGGTGTAGTAAGCTGGATTTTTCTTGGAATGATCCTGAGCTTGATTGGGGGTTCGGTCATCGGTTTCAGTCAGATTGATGGCTTGATCAGGTTTGGTGCAGCGATCGGGCTAGCCATTGGTTTGTTTTATAGCGGTGCGGCGTTGCTGACTGCGTTATTGGTGCATTCCCGTCGCGTAATGCCCTGGATGATTAGCAGCTCCCTTGCCTGCGCGATCGTGTGTTTCTTTATAGCCATTGGGCTGGGCGGTTATCCCAAACACACTCAAGCAGATCTAAGTTTTCTCTTGATCGCGCCAGTTAGTATCGCGCTTGGGGGACTGTTGGGAAGTGGGCTGGGTGTGGCGTTTTGGCGATCGAGGATGGGTGTTTAGAAGGTTTGAAACGCGTTTGAAACGCATTTAAGGTGCTACATCGCCTCCTAAAAATGACGCATCCGCAAGCTCACATGGCAGAATTTAGAAAGTGAAACGCCGTGATTCCTCAGAATTTCCAATGACTGCAACGATTTCCACCCTCGCTAGCCAGTATGACCCGTTTGCCACTGAAGCCAAGTGGCAGAAATCCTGGGAAGAGAATCAGGTCTTTAAAGCAGACCCCGATCGCGGCGGTACGCCTTACTGTATCGTGATTCCGCCGCCAAATGTGACGGGCAGCTTGCACATGGGGCACGCCTTCGACAATACCCTGATGGATGTGCTGGTGCGGTATCACCGCATGCGGGGTTTCAATACGCTGTGGCTACCGGGAACGGATCACGCCAGTATTGCCGTAAGTGCGATTCTAGACAAAGAGCTGCGATCGCAGGGCAAAACCCGCTTTGATGTGGGACGCGAGGCATTTCTGGAGCGCGCCTGGGAATGGAAAGCAGAGTCAGGCGGCACGATCGTCGGTCAGCTTAGAAGTCTGGGCGTGTCGGTAGACTGGACTCGCGAACGGTTCACAATGGACGAGGGGCTGTCTGAGGCAGTCGTAGAGGCATTCAAGCGGCTGTACAGCGAAGGATTGATTTACCGGGGCAAGTATCTGGTGAACTGGTGTCCTGCCACCCAGTCGGCGGTGTCTGACCTGGAAGTAGAAAATAAAGAAGTGCAGGGCAACCTCTGGCATTTCCGCTATCCGCTCAGCGATGGGTCAGGCTACCTGGAAGTCGCTACCACCCGCCCAGAAACGATGCTGGGGGATACAGCCGTGGCAGTGAACCCCGAAGACGATCGCTACAAGCATTGGGTGGGCAAAACGATTCGCCTGCCGATTATGAATCGGGAAATTCCCATCATTGCCGATGAATACGTCGATTCCAGCTTTGGCACGGGCTGCGTCAAAGTCACGCCTGCCCATGACCCAAACGACTTTGAGATGGGAATGCGGCACAATCTAGAGTTTATCAACATTCTTAATAAAGACGGTACGCTGAACGAAAACGCCGGAGACTTCCAGGGACAGGATCGGTTTGTGGCGCGCAAGAATGTGGTCAAACGGCTAGAGGAAGAAGGTTTCCTGGTCAAAATCGAAGACTACAAACACACCGTTCCCTACAGCGATCGCGGTAAAGTGCCGATCGAGCCGCTGCTCTCAACCCAGTGGTTTGTCAAAATTCGTCCTTTAGCCGATCAGGCGCTGGACTTCCTGAATAACCAAGACGAGCCGATTTTCGTGCCGGAACGCTGGACAAAGGTGTATCGCGACTGGCTGGTGAATCTGAAGGACTGGTGTATCTCGCGCCAGCTCTGGTGGGGACATCAGATTCCGGCTTGGTATGCAGTCAGTGAAACTAATGGCGAAATCGCAGACAATACACCGTTTGTAGTCGCAGTGAACGAAGCAGAAGCCCGATCGCTGGCAGTAGCCCAATTCGGGGAAGAGGTGCAGCTTCAGCGCGACCCAGATGTGCTGGATACCTGGTTTTCGTCGGGTTTATGGCCCTTCTCCACAATGGGCTGGCCCCACGACACAAAAGATCTGGAGTTCTACTACCCCACTTCCACCCTTGTTACCGGATTCGACATTATCTTTTTCTGGGTTGCCCGGATGACGATGATGGCGGGACACTTCACCGGGAAGATGCCGTTTAAGCACGTCTATATCCACGGGCTGGTGCTGGACGAAAACGGCGAAAAGATGTCCAAATCGAAGAACAATGGCATCGATCCGCTGATTCTGGTTCGCAAATACGGCACAGACGCGCTGCGCTATACCTTGGTCAAAGCCGTTGCTGGAGCCGGACAGGACATTCGCCTGGAATACAACCGCAAGACTGATGAATCCGTCTCGGTGGAAGCTTCGCGCAACTTCACGAATAAGCTGTGGAATGCCTCCCGGTTTGTGATGATGAACCTGGACGGACAAACGCCGGATCAGCTTGGCTTCCCAATTTTGGATGAGCTGGAACTGAGCGATCGCTGGCTCTTGTCCCGCTATCATCAAGTGATCCGCCAGACCGCAAACGATATCGATCAGTTTGGCTTGGGCGAAGCGGCGAAAGGGCTATATGAGTTTATCTGGGGCGACTTCTGCGACTGGTATATCGAGTTGGTCAAGTCGCGTCTGCAAGATCAGGATTCCGCTTCCCGAAAAGTAGCGCAGCAGGTTCTTGCCCACGTTCTCGAAGGGACACTGCGATTGCTGCATCCGTTTATGCCCCACATTACCGAGGAAGTCTGGCATACGCTGACTCAATCGGGCGATGACCAGTACCTTGCGCTTCAGGTATACCCAACGCTGGACGAATCGCTGATCAATCCCGACCTGGAGCAGCAGTTTGACCTGATCATCGAAACCATTCGCACGGTGCGAAATCTGCGCGCTGAGGCAGACATCAAGCCCGGAGTCAAAGTCACAACCGTCTTCCAGACAGAGAACGATCGCGAACGAGAAATTCTCACCGCTGCCCAGCCCTACATTCAAGATTTGGCAAAGGTCGAGCAGCTTAATATCCTGAAGCCTGAACCTGCGCCGATTATTTCCACAAAAACCTCAGCTCTGGCTCCGATTGCAAAACCGTCGAAGGCAAAACCAGAACGCACGCCTCGCCAAAAATACACGCGGGCTGCGGTGAATATCGGGGTACTCTTCGCCCTCTTTGTTGCAGCAAAGGTGCTTTATGCCGTTGTAAGTGAGATTAATAGCCTGCCGCTGCTGCCTACTCTGTTCACGCTGATTGGTTTAGGTCGTAGCGCATGGTTTGCCTATCAGAATCTCTTGTTTGCTGAGAACCGACAGGCACTCGGAGATAACCTACAAGCCTTTACTAAAGAGGTATTTGGTCAGTTTGAAGATGTAGTAGACGCGATCGTGGATGTGGAAGCCGAAGCTACTCCCCTGACATTACCCGCAGCAGGTCAAACCGAGGGTCAAACGATCGTAGGGGTGGTGGGAACAGTGCAGGTTTCGATTCCGCTAGCGGGCGTGGTCGATGTCGAGGCACTGCGATCGAAGCTGCAAAAAGACTTGAACAAAGCCGAAGCTGAGATTGCGTCTCTGTCTCAACGATTGAGCAATCCCAAATTTGTTGATAAAGCTCCGGCAGATGTGGTGCAGGGTGCAAGAAACGCGCTGGCAGAAGCGGAGACTCAGGCGCAGATTTTGCGCGATCGGCTGAATCAGCTCTAGCAATTCATCAAATCCTAATCTGCCCTACGGCAGAGGATCATCTAATCCATAATGATAAAAAGATATACTCTTTCCAGAACGGGTTCACCCTTGCAGGAATGATGCACTTGGCTCAGGTGACACAAAAAGATACAGAGGGCAGGATGCAGCTTCGCCTCCTGGCTCAACAAAAAGCTGAACACGCTTGGGCATTGCTTGACGACGCGGAAAATCGCCTCTGGATCGAGCAGGCAGATTACAACGAGGGTGCGCTGGTGCTGGTTGAGCTTTCCCCCCTGCGGCAAATTCAGCAGATTCAAGACGCGACCCACTGGATACTTGCCCTGGTTGAGCAATATCTGACGGTGGGAATGACCCCCGTGCTGTTGCAGGAAGAAGTGCAGCGAGCGGAACAGTGGCGGCAGTCGCTCACGCTAAAAAGCCAGGAGCTCGGTCGCCGTGCCCTAGAAATTGAGGCGCGTCGCGATCAGATTCAGGAGCTTGAAGAAAATCTGAAAATTGAAAAGGAAAAGCTAGAGCAAATGGCAGCTCAGGTTCGAGCCAATCTAAACGGAAAACCCTGCCCACCGCCGGAGCCGGAATCTTAGCTTTGAACGCTATCCGATCGCTGCCAGTGCTGCATTTCTTCTGAAACAAAGTAGCTCACCAAATCGCGATACATCTTTTCGATCGCGTCTGCACTCAGTCCTTCTGTTTCTGCCCAGACTCGTCGATCTACCAGCATTGCCTCTAGCCGCTCTGGTGCTTTGACGCTAGTTTCGCTGGTCTTAAACTAAGCAGCTGCCTTCACATAGGCAAAGCGTTGACCGAGAAGCGCGACGATTTGGCGATCGATGCGATCGATTTCCGATCGAATTTCTGCCATGTTGGTACATTCGTCGGGAGTTTTCATGCAGTGGAAATTGGGGATAGAGGCAGCAATCTAACGGGCAACCGCAGGCAAAGCCCGTTGCTCAGGCAGTTCCGTCGGGGTTGAACTCTCTGGTAACTCTCGACCATTCAGCAATAGCTCTCGAATCATCCGGGCTGCCACCCGCTGACCCAATCCGCCGATGATTTCCTGTCCCATGCCTCGCGCTTCCGGCTTTGCCAGCAAACGGGGGACGATCGGCAAAAGCTGAGCTGGATCAAATCCGGGTGTGCTTCGCAGCAGGTCAATTACCCGCGCTAGGTGTTCAGCATTACCGGGGATTTCCAGCTTTTTGGGCTGTTTGGTCTGGAGCCCGACCCACGATCGCAGATTGTTTGTGACCTGATCGATCGCGCTGCGTCCAGCCGTATCAACGTTGTTGATAATCTCAGTCACCAGGAACTCGCGAATAAACTCGCCCCGTTCTGAGAAGATAAACTCAACCGCCTGATTTAGAGCAAAGTTAATATCGTAGTCCTGGCTATCGCGAGCGTTTCGCAGTAGGTTTTCTAAGCGATTCCAGCGAAAGGTTCCATCTTTAAATAACAAGCCTTGCAGCGAGTTACGCAATTGCGGAGCCGGATCGGTGAGGAGCCGCTTTGACACATAGGGATACGCTTTGCTCAGCACCTTGAAATTCGGATCGACGTTAATTGCAATCCCTTCTAGGGTTACCAGCGATCGAATAATCAGCGCGTAGTAGGCTGGAACCCGGAACGGATATTCATACATCAATGCCGAGAGTTTATCTGTAATGCTCTTGATATTAATCTCGGCAACGCTTGCGCCCAGCGCTTCATTAAAAACAGCAGCAAAAGCAGGGATGATCGGCGTCAGGTCAGTATCGGGCGTGAGAAACTCCAGATTGACGTAATCCTGCGCCAGCGCGTCAAAATCACGATTTACCAGGTGGACGATCGCCTCGATCAAGCCATATCGCTGCGGCGGCATTACCTCGCTCATCATGCCAAAATCGAGATAGGCGAGTTTGCCTTCAGGAGTCGCCAGCAGGTTTCCGGGATGCGGGTCGGCATGGAAAAAACCATGCTCTAGCAGCTGCCGGAGCGAACACTGTACGCCTACATCAACGAGATAGCTGGCATCAATGCCCTGTGCCCGAATTTCTTGAAGCTGAGTGAGTTTTGTGCCCGTAATCCATTCCATTGTCAGCACGCGCCGCTGAGTGTAGTGCCAGTAGATTCGAGGGACATAAATATCGGGCAGATTGCCGTAGAGCTGAGCAAACCGCTCTGCGTTGCGTCCTTCCTGGGTGTAGTCCATCTCCTCGAAGATGCGTGCACCAAACTCGTCGGCAATGGCAACCAGGTCACTGCGAATCCGCTTAAAGGTTCTGCCTGCCCAGGCGGCAAGCTGACGCAGAATGTAGAGATCCAGCGTGATTTGCTGTGCTAATCCGGGACGCTGCACCTTCACTGCAACGGTTTCACCGCTCTTGAGTTTGCCTTTATACACCTGTCCCAGAGAGGCAGCCGCAAGAGGTTTTTCAGACAGCTCCGCATAGATATTTTCGGGACGATCGCCTAACTCTTCCTGGATAAACTGAAACGCGATTTCATTCGGGAAAGGCGGCAACTGATCCTGTAAACGAGTCAGCTCTTCCAGATACGCGGGCGGAACCAGATCAGGACGGGTTGAGAGTGCCTGCCCTACTTTAATGTATGCCGGACCAAGATAAGTCAAGATTTCTCGCAGCCGTACTGCGCGCCTATGCTGATTGCGCTCGCCCTTTCCCCTTTGCCGATCCCACCATAGCGACAGCGCAAATCCAAAAAACGACCAGAAGATCGCTAGCAGTCGCCCGACCACCTGAAACGGACGGCGACCGTAGTAAGCAGCGATCGCGAGTGGGTCGTATTGTTGGGCTTCCATGGCGTTTGGCTGAACTGATTTCAGATGCTCTTGAGGAGCCGGAAACAGTTCGCTTTCAACGACAAGACCAGAAGCAGCGTTCGCGTTCGGTGAAGAAGGAAGGGTTTGCATGGGAGATTGTCTCAAGAAGACAGATTAATAGCGTAACAATCTGCTTTAGGCAGAGCCGTCCACCCTCTGAGCGACTTTCGGAGCGACTTTAGAATCGGGGGAAGCTTCAGCGATCGGCGGAGGCTTAGACTGCAACGGCTAATGTAAAGTATTGTAACCCTACCCTTTGTTGAATTTGAAATTTAACCAGGCGATAAATCCGCACCTGACCGTATTCGGTTGTAGACACTGGGTTGACTGATCTCTACTGGATAAAGCGAATAGGGTAAAGCGGGTAAAGAATGTTAAGCCTTGCAAATCTGATAGATGACAGAAACGGGGCTTGGGGCTAAGTTTTTAGAAGAGAGTAATTCAAATGTTCTCTATCAGGTATCCGCTCCAGAGTTAGTCCCACTACACTGGTAGTAGCTGCTTGAAAAAAGCGATTTGAAATCTTGCATTTCCAGGTCAAAGCGAATTTTGCTCCATGCTGATCTCCCTTCAGATTGAAAATTTTGCCTTGGTTGACCAGTTAGACCTGGAGTTTGGCACAGGGCTAAACGTCCTGACTGGAGAAACCGGGGCGGGAAAGTCGATTATTTTAGATGCACTCGATGCGGCTTTAGGCGGCAAAGTGACCAGCCGAGCAGTTCGAACTGGGGCTGAACGAGCGACGATCGAAGCCACCTTTGACCTCGACCCTGCCTTAATTCACTGGCTCTCTGAGCAGCAGATCGAGCTGGTAGACGATATGACGCTGGTGTGCAGCCGCGAACTTACCGCTAACCGGGGAAACGTCCGCAGCCGTTCCAGGGTGAATGGGGTGCTGGTCAACAAACAGCAAATGGAATCCCTGCGCGAGCGACTGCTGGAAATTACTGCCCAGGGGCAAACGCTTCAGTTAGGGCAGACTGCCATTCAGCGCGATTGGCTCGACGGCTTTGGCGGCAGTGCGGTCATTGAGCAGCGCGATCGCGTCAGCAAACTCTACGCCTCCACCCAGCAGGCACTGCAAACCCTCGAAAAGAAACGCCAGTTTGAGCAGCAGCGGCTTCAGCAGCTCGATTTGTTTGAATACCAGGCGAAAGAACTGCGATCGGCAAATCTGCATGACCCCGACGAACTGACTCAGCTTCAGCAAGAGCATCAGCGGCTCGGCCACGCTGTCGAACTTCAGCAGCAGAGCTATCAGGTGTATCAAGCACTTTACCAGAACGATCGCGGCTCCCATGCCTGCGCCGATCTGCTAGGTGAAGCAGAGCATACCCTGACGGACATGATTCGCTACGACGAGCAGCTTCAGCCGATTCTAGACATGGTGCTGGAGGCAATGGCGCAGGTCGAAGAAGCCGGACGGCAGATTAACGCCTACGGCGAGAGCCTGGAAACTGACCCAGAGCGGCTGCAAGAAGTCGAAGAACGCATTGCCCAGCTCAAGCAAATTTGCCGCAAATACGGTCCGACCCTGGCAGAAGCGATCGCCTATAGCGAAAGTTTGCAAAAGCAGCTCGAAGACCTGACCGGAGGCGCGCAGTCCGTTGAGGAGCTAGAGCAGATTTACCAAGAGCAACTCGCTGCCCTCACTGAAGCCTGTGCCCAGCTCACCACCCTGAGACAAAAAGCCGCTCAGAATCTAGAAGCCTTGCTGGTGCACGAGTTAAAGCCGCTGGCAATGGACAAAGTGCAGTTTAACGTCGGGATCGATTCGGTTGCGCCGAGTGCTTTTGGAGCCGATCGCATCACCTTCCGATTCAGCCCTAACCCTGGCGAACCGCTGCAACCCCTAGCAGAGACTGCCTCTGGTGGAGAAATGAGCCGCTTCCTTCTCGCGCTAAAAGCCTGTTTCTCACAGGTAGACTCGGTGGGATCAATGGTGTTTGACGAAATCGATGTGGGCGTGTCGGGACGGGTCACGCAGGCGATCGCCGAAAAGTTGCACCAGTTGAGCCAGCGGCACCAGATACTTTGTGTGACTCACCAGCCGATCGTTGCTGCAATGGCAGACCACCACTATCGTGTTGCCAAAGAAGTGATTGATTCGGCAGGCGAAGGCACTCCGGCAAAGCGCAAGCGCGGCAAAGGCAAAGCGGCTGAAGCTGATCCTGAGCCAACGGAAGTTTCCCCCAAAGACGAACTCCGAACCGTGGTGCGGGTGATTCCGCTGAACGAGCAGCAGCGACGGGAAGAACTGGCACAGCTTGCAGGCGGCAAATCCGACCAGAAAGCGATCGAGTTTGCAGACTCTCTGCTGGACGAAGCGGCAAAAGCAAGACTCGCTCATCTGCCTCAGTTGACTAAAACTGCCGCCAAATCTGCCTCCCGCAGTAAAACGGCGCGTCTGCCTCGCTAGTGAGAACCGCTTCTGCAGAAAGGCAAGCACTAGCGCAAGCTGGGAAAACCAAGTCTGATTCGGCTTTCAAAGTCCCTCAGGCTTAGGAATTTAGGAGGCAATCTCAAACTCTCGTCCCTGCTCAAACCGCCTCTGACAGAGCGTGTTAATCCTTCTTAATTCTTAGCTCTTAGTCTTGATCGATCGCGAGATAATAGAAATCGACCTGATTTGCGCTCAATCCCCCGTGGGTTATGAGCAGGAGTTTGAAGTGTTGACGGTTTGAGACATCAGGCACAGCAAAGCAATTTTGAAGTAACCCTTGCGTAACTCAACGCAATTACCGTAGCCTACAGGATGATTCTGTCAGAACTGCTGCGAAGCTGACAAAACAGTAGGCAAACAAGTGCCACGCTTAAAAGTTCAAGTTATTTCGGTCTTACGGTGAAATTATGACGTTTTGTGAATACAGACCGGGGTTGGAGGGAATTCCTGCGACGCAGTCCAGCATTAGCTTTGTGGATGGTCAGCGCGGAATTTTAGAGTACCGGGGCATCAACATCGAAGAGTTAGCACAGCATAGCACCTTTCTAGAAACGTCCTATCTGTTGATCTACGGCAGCCTGCCCTCTCAGGAAGAACTTGCCGAGTTTGAGCATGAGATTCGCTTTCACCGACGGCTGAAATACCGCATTCGCGACATGATGAAGTGTTTCCCGGAGAGCGGTCATCCGATGGATGCGCTTCAGGCTTGCGCGGCAGCACTGGGCCTGTTTTATTCTCGGCGTGCACTCGACAACCCGGATTATATTCGGGCAGCGGTAGTGCGGCTGCTGGCAAAAATTCCCACTATGGTGGCTGCCTTTCAAATGATGCGGAAGGGCAACGACCCGATCCAGCCCCGCGACGACCTGGACTATGCCGCCAATTTTCTCTATATGCTGAACGAGCAGGAACCGGACCCGCTCGCCGCCCGAATCTTTGATATTTGTCTGACCTTACACGCCGAACACACGATCAATGCTTCTACCTTTTCGGCAATGGTCACGGCTTCCACGCTGACCGATCCTTATGCTGTGATCGCCTCCGCAGTGGGAACGCTGGCAGGTCCGCTCCACGGCGGCGCAAACGAAGAAGTGATCGAAATGTTAGAAGAAATCGGCTCGATCGAAAACGTAGAGCCTTACCTGGAAAGCTGCATTCAGCGCAAAGCTAAGATTATGGGTTTCGGGCACCGAGTTTATAAAGTGAAAGACCCTCGCGCCACAATTTTGCAGGAGCTAGCAGAGCAGCTTTTCGAGAAGTTTGGACGCGACCACTATTACGATATTGCGATCACCCTAGAAAAAGCCGTCGAAGAACGCCTGGGACACAAAGGTATTTATCCCAACGTAGACTTTTACTCGGGTCTGGTATATCGCAAAATGGGCATTCCCACCGACCTGTTTACGCCCGTGTTTGCGATCGCCCGTGTTGCTGGCTGGTTGGCACACTGGAAAGAGCAGCTCAACGAAAACCGCATTTTCCGCCCAACTCAAATCTATACGGGAATGCGGGGTACGCCCTATGTGCCGATTGAAAAGCGTCAGTCCGAGCAGGATCAGCAGCTCTTAAATCTCGTGACCGGATAATTTCAGGGTAATTTTGTTTTGCTTGCAGTCCTCGATCGCATACCTGCTATACTAGGTAAGGCGATTGCCGGTGTAGCTCAGTGGTAGAGCACTCGATTCGTAATCGAGCGGTCGTGAGTTCAAATCTCATCACCGGCTTTGTACAGTAGTAATTTGGAATGCGCTTGAGATTCTTCAGTAGAAGTCATATTTGTAGCAGCAAAAAGAAAAAGCCAAAGTTTGAACCGACCTCAAAAATCAAAGCTGATTTGCTTGGTTAGTGGTGCAGGAGAATACGAGCCATGCTTTAACTCGTTAATTGCCCATGAGATAAACTCCTGAAATGAAAAGACCTCAAGAAATCGCTCGCCGTCCTTATGTGATTTCAGGTACTCGATTGCTTTTGCTGCCACATCGGAGTTGCATATATACTCTCCGTCTAGAACAATGATGCAAGGGCAAGGATAGACAGTCTTGATATTCTCAACTAGAAAAGGTAGTTTCTCGATTACGCTACCAGAGGCATCCTGCCACTTGGATTCGATCGCTAGCCCTCCGGGAAAGGTCTCGCACGGTTCAACAAAACAATCAATTCTGATTGATTTGCCAAAGATGTCTTTGATTCCAGGCTTATACTGCGTTTGTACTGAATAGCCAACACACTCCAATACGCACTTAATAATATGTTCTGTTAGCTTGCCAGAAGCATTCGCATTTGACCCTGCACTGGCGGCTTTGACTTTGATTGGCTTATGTTTGGGCATAGGAAGATTGATAGGCTGCTCGTCACTGTTATAACTCCATCCGGTGACAAGGCACCTCAGCATAGCAGCTTCCACAAAGCCGAATCGGGCAAGGCTGTAACGTCATTTCTTGCTGGGGCAACATCTCCCGCATCCGTCCGGGATCAAGTCTGATGAGGCGGGCGATCGCCCCTAACTCCTCCGCCGTTGGAAACGGATTGTGGTTGACAGAGATCAGGATTTTCTCAGCCACCTTGCGATCGCCGTATCCAGCGAGAATAAACCACCGCCATTGGTCAGGAAGAAGCTAAACCACAGGGCATAAAGGGAAGCTGTTTCCAAAGGGGGAATGTGCCAACCGTCTTTTTTAAGATGGAAAAAGAGAGCAATGAACATGGTGAATAGCAATATCAAAGCATTCAGCCGAGTCAATAATCCCAGCACCAGCAGAATCGAACTTCCAATTTCAGCGTAGGCAGCACAATAGGTCAAAAACACAGGGTAAGGCAAGCCAATAAAACTGACAACGCCGTTGGCAAAGCCCTGCACATCCGCCAGCTTGCTAAATCCGTTATGGATCATCAGTAAGCCTACTGCCACTCGAGAAATCGTCCAAACAATCTGAGCCACACGGCTCTCGACCGCCGGGGATTGCAGCATGGCGTCCAGTAACGTCGGTTTCGTTTGAATCACAGTCATAGCTCAGAAGAATCTCAGTTAGGTTGAATTCATTTTCGCCGATTGGGAAAGCGGTCAATCAGAATTATTGCAACATAGCCATTGCCAGCTCCGACAACTGCCCCTGAACGGGGGATTGCGAATTTCTCCGATCGCCCAAACCCCTTTTACCCTTGTTTCCATCCCCTCATTGACCCTCACTTTCCCACCTGCATTAAACTCTACCCGATCTCCGACCCCATCCATGAGCAGCATCACATTGCTTTAATCAATAAAGACTCCCTCAGCAGGCAGAAAGACAAGCGATGGTTTGGTTCCCCCCTACTCCTTTGGCAACCTGTTTATTTCACGAAGCGGTAATCTTACAAAGTTTTACGAGTGGAATATTAAACGTTTTTTGTCGATTTAGATCTAAATTGGTAGAACTATTTGGAGTCGCTGATAAGACATTAGACAACATCAATAAAGAAACCAACGAGATATTTTCGGTGAGGTTTATAAGAAAACTGATGAATTCACTTGAAAGGCGACAAACTTATATTGTGGAAGGATCGATCGCAGGCTTACTAGCCCACTCGTGAATCTAATTGCAGTTCATCTTTTCTCTTCTTTCCAAAGGGGGTGTTAAGATCCGCAGTTAGGCCTTATATAAAGTATTACTAACCGTAAAAGCGAAAAGCTCATTAAAACCTTTTATGACTATTCCTCTACTGGTTGTTGATGTGCAAACAGGATTTATTAACGACTTTACACATCACATTCCCCCCAGAGTAGTGCGCTTAATTGAGCAGAAAATCTATTCTCCGATATTATTTACTCGTTTCATTAACTTATCCGATGGTCCCTACACTCGCCTGCTCAACTGGAACGGTTGTCATGGGGAACCTGAAACCAATCTAGCGGCAGACTTAGCTCCCTACATTCAATCCCAATTCGTCTTTAGTAAACCGGGATTATGCGGGATGCCTATTGAACTCGTGGATTATTTCTGTGACCATCAAATTCAGCAGGTTGCTGTAGTTGGAATCGACACCGATATGTGTGTCTTAAAAATTGCGATGGATTTGTTTGACCGAGGCATCGAACCACTTGTGTTAACAGATTGCTGTGCCAGTACTGCAGGGTTGCAGGCGCATCTGGCAGGTTTAGCGGTTCTGAGTCGCAATATTGGGGCACAGCGTTTGCGCGATGCTGGATTGGGAGAAGGCTTTCTTGCGGCTCCGACGCCAAACCAAGACGATTAATCCCAAACATAAACTTTTAGCCTTTAGGAGCGATCGCATACTCCCTAAAATCATTAGACAAAATCAAGTTCTAGCATAGACGGCCCTGATGGGATCGATGCTTCTAGATCTACGCTGTTATCCTCCTCTTCCCGTGACGCTGAACTGCGGATTGGGCGCGGGGCGATCGGAAATTGATTGGTGTTGAGTGCGATCGCCGTAGCAGGTCTTATACAAACGCAATCCAGGTGCCGTGAAAACCATAGGGAATGCGTTGGGGCATCAAGACGCGGGCAATTGGTTCATCGGTCATGGCTTGGGCTGCGACAATGATCAATTCAGAGGTGCTCTGAGTTTCGTCATGTACGAACGTCATCAGCCACCCATCGTCTTCGGTCGTCGCACCGGGTCTTGGCACAAACACGCCTTCACCCCCATAGCGTCCTGTCCCAAAGGAGTGCGTTTGCACCGATTGATGCGCCAGATCGAACTGGAGTAAGCCATTAAACTTGGGCATTGCGGTAGGCGCACTCTTGCCCGCATAGCCATAGCGGATAGGCCGTCCTAAATACTGTTCGTTGATGCGTGGGAATTCGCAGGGGCAATCGTCGAGGGTCTCTTCCTGTACGGTTCCAGTCTTGAGATTGAACCGCCAGCGGTAAAGCAGCGGCACATTACTGCTAATAGCGCGATTATCGCTTTCATGGGAACCCGGAGACGCACCCAGGATGCTGGTGCTGCCCATCCGACAGGCAATCAGGATAATGTCATCCCCCGACTCGTAAGCATTCAGCGTATGAAAAATGTAGCAACTGGGTGATTCAAACCAGCGAATCATGCGATTTTCGCCGTGCCGAGGCAGAATGCCAAACCGACTGGGGCGATCGCGTTCAAAGGCAAAAGCAGGTTCTCCCCGCTGAATTCGTTCTAGCCGGAACGTTAGGGGCAAGTCCATAAAGATTGTGTAGTGTTCGGTGATGGCGAAGTCATGCATCATCACACCCACAGGCAGATCGATCCCAACCGTTCGCAGCAGTTCTCCCTCGGCAGAAACGACGCTGTACCTCAGGTAGGGCGGTTGAGCCAGCGAATAGCCAAAGAACATCATTTCACCCGTAGTCGGGTCAACTTTGGGATGGGCAGTCACCGGAGAAACGAGTTTACCGCCAAAGGTGTGTGACCCGATCGTGTCTAAACTGGGCACGTCGATCGCATGAGGTTCACCACCTTCCCAAAGGGCAAGCAGACGATCGCGATGCCAGACGAGAGCCGTATTCGCCACATTTTTGGAGCCGTTGGGTGAAGGTTGCAGCATTCCCCCAAACAATGCCTGCCCTGCCTGCCGCTCTTGCTGGAATCCCTGAGTGCGGATGTAGCGATTGCGATAGCTTGCCTTGCCGCCCTGGATATGAACACCGTGCAGCATTCCATCTCCGTCAAACCAGTGGTAGCGACCAATCGGCGAAAACTGAGGATTCGGCCCGTTGCGAACAAACATGCCGTTGAGATCAGGCGGTAACTCGCCCAGAACTGGCAGGTCATCGATCGTTAATTCAGTTTGAACCGGAGCAAAGTTATCGGCAAGGTAGGGGTTGAGGGTGGCTGTCATCGGGTTGGGGGAGAAATAGTCTGCCTCTCCCTTTTAGCAGAAACGCGAATCAGGTGCTGCCCCCGCTCCTGCTCCTGCCAAGCTAAACATAGCCGCATTAAAACGATTGCTTAATCCTAGCTGTAGCAAAACTGTAGCGAAATATTTGGCAGTTCTTCAATGACTTCTGCTCCTCATCGAACATCATAGGGCGTTCCTTTCTATTGCTTGATCTACTCTATTGCCATGTTTTGAGAAAAACGCTTGGCATTGATCTTGATATTGACCTTGGCATTTACCCTAGTATTGACTGAAATATCTTTCAACGTGATGTTCAAGCTTCTAAATTAATGCATCGTAGTTGGCCTGAAACATTCCATAAAACTACAAAATTTTTTCTTGTGATATATTCTCCTGATCATCATTTTGGTTGCTCACAGATATTTCTGCAATTGTTTCTGAAACCGCGTTTGCGGCGGGCTTCACGAATATACTAATTCCGATTGCCCAGGCGATCGACAGCATCCATCCTGCCAGAATATCGCTGGGATAATGCACGCCCAAATAAAGGCGCGTCCAAGCGATCGTCACGACATAGACCATCGCCAGCATTGTGGTGACACCAAGCCAGCGACCGCGCCACGCCAGCATGATCACCACAGCAGCAAACGCCATACTCGTCATTGCATGACCACTGGGAAACGAGAAATCTTTTGGCAAAATATAACCTTCCCAGAGTTGGGGGCGCACCCGATGCCAGAAGGATTTTGCAGCCAAGTTAATTGCACCGCATCCCGCAAGCGTCAGAGTCAGGTAAACCAGCGATCGCCAGCGTTTTTGAGAGAACAGCACTCCCGCGATCAGGAAGGCGATCGGACCGATCGTTTTGACCGAGCCAAATTGCGTGAGAACGACTACAATGCGATCGAGCGTTGGGGTTGCTGCGTTGTGAATCGTGATCATCAGCGGCACTTCCCAGGTTAAACCACCCTCAAGCTGCCAAATTTTCAGTGCCAGAATCACAAATGCCTGAAGCGGGAGGTACACGCCACAAAATAGGAGCAACAGCAGTGCAAACCAGTCGCTTCTGGGTGGGAAATGCCAGTGGTTTCGAAACCAATTCGTCAAGAATTTCGGCAAGAATCGGGAATCCTTCATACAGCGTGTGTCAGTTTTCAGCTCACCATCCCCAGCAGCAGATACACTGCAAATCGTAATGCCTTTTGCAACACAACCCCCGATCGCTTTCCTGAAAAACTATCAGGCTGAAATCGTCATACACTGGTCTTGATGGATGACTTGATGAAGGAAAATGCCTCATGGAAATGACTCGCAGCAGTAAAATACCCGAGATACTAAAAACCCATGAGGCAGACTTGCTGTTGGAGTGGAATCAGGAGTTAACCGCTACGAACACCCGAAGAGGGTTAATTAAAGAAGCAGAGCTACAGGAAGAGTGCCGGGAATTTCTCAGGTTGCTTCGCGTCGCTGCTCAATCTGGTAATTTGAGCAATGTTCAGACATCAGAATGGCGAGAAGTTCGGGAAATGTTGACCAGCATTTCGCGATCGCGTTCTCAAAAAGGCTTCACCCCCACGGAAACCGCTACATTTGTCTTTTCATTCAAGCGACCACTGTTTGATCGGCTGCGGCAGCAATTGCAAGACTTTACTGAGCTAGGTGAAGAGGTTTGGCGAGCAACTGACCTGCTCGATCATCTGGGATTGCTAGTGATGGAAGCCTACCAGAAGTCGCGGGAAGAGGTAATTTTGCGGCAGCAGGAAGAACTGCTGGAACTGTCTACCCCCGTGGTCAAGCTTTGGGAAGGCATTCTAGCATTACCGATTATTGGCACCCTTGATAGTGCCCGTACTCAAGTGGTGATGGAGTCGCTATTGCAGAAAATTGTTGAAACTGGGTCAGAAGTTGCCATTATTGACATTACTGGGGTTCCGACCGTCGATACGTTGACAGCTCAACACCTGCTGAAAACAGTGACAGCCGCTCGCCTGATGGGAGCTGACTGTATTATCAGCGGTATTCGACCTCAGATTGCCCAAACAATCGTGTATCTTGGCATTGATTTAACCGATGTGATTACGAAAGCAACCTTAGCTGATGCCTTTCTCATCGCATTAAAGCGCATGGGAACCACGATCGCCCGCAAGTAGGTTAGAGGAGAGACTTATGGAGCGCATTCCCATCCTTCAAATGGGCGAACTTCTGCTCGTCACGATTCAAGTCGATATGCACGATCGCCTGGCAATGACCTTGCAGGATGATCTGACCAATCGCATTAGCCAAACCCAGGCAAATGGGGTTCTGATTGACATTTCTGCGCTAGAGATCGTTGATTCCTTCATTGGTAGAATTTTAAGCAACATTGCCAAAATGTCGCGGGTCATGGATGCTGAAACGGTGGTCGTCGGGATGCAGCCTGCTGTTGCGATTACCTTAGTGGAGTTGGGGCTGTCCCTGACAGGCATTCGCACGGCATTGAATGTGGAAAAGGGGATGGCACTGTTGCGATCGTCACTGGGTGCACCTACCAAGGCTGAGGTCATTGCCACAGAATGGGATGCTGAGGACAATGCAGAAGATTGAGGAAATGACAATTCAATCCTCTGCTGACGTGGTTTTAGTTCGGCAAGCCGTGCGTCGGTTTGCGATTGAGGTTGGCTTTAGTTTAGTAGACCAAACCAAAATTGTGACCGCTGCCAGCGAGTTAGCTCGGAATACCCTGGATTATGGGAGAGGGGGAACCGTAACCTTAGAAATGCTTCAGGACGGTGGGCGGCGGGGTCTCAGGCTAACCTTTGAAGACCAGGGTCCGGGCATTCCAGATATTGAAATGGCACTCAGGGATGGCTTTACCACCGGGGGCGGTCTGGGGATGGGGTTGGGTGGCGCAAAACGTCTTGCTAACGAATTTGAAATTGAGTCTGTGGTGGGAGAGGGAACACGCATAATCATCGTACGCTGGAGGTAACATGAGGGAATCAATTGAAGGAATCTACGGCGATCGCTGTTACAGAGCAAAGTCAAACTGGGGAAGCACGGCGAGCCTCTCTGTCATTAGCCAACCGTCTTGGCTTTAAGGAAACCGAACGGGGCAAGGTTGGAATTTTGGTGACGGAGGTGGCGAATAATCTCGTGCAGCACGCAGGCGGTGGAGTGATTGTGCTGCGGGCGATCGCACAACATGACAGCATCGGCATCGAGGTTCTGGGGTTAGACCAAGGTTCTGGCATGATGGACGTAGAGGAGTGCCTCCAAGATGGCTTTTCTACTGCCGGAACATCGGGCAATGGGCTGGGCGCAATTCGTCGCCTCTCTGACTTCTTTGAAATTTACTCGCTGCCAAAAAAGGGAACTGCGCTTCTTGCTCATCTCTGGGCAAAATCCCCGATGCGTTCGTCAAAGAAAAGCATCGAAATCGGTGTGGTGGGTTTACCCAAGCCGGGAGAGGAAATTTCAGGTGATGCCTGGGCCTGGGAAGGAGATGATCACCGCAGCCTGTTTCTAGTGACAGATGGTTTAGGGCACGGTCCTGCGGCTGCCAGTGCGTCTTCAGCTGCCATCCGAGTGTTTCACGATCATCAGCATCAGTCGCCTGAACGCATTGTCGAAGCGGCTCATGCTGCTTTAAAGAGCACTAGAGGGGCAGTGCTGGCGATCGCTGAAATCAATTTTGAGCAGCAGACGGTTCGCTTTGCGGGCATTGGCAATATTGCTGCCAGCATTTCTTCCGCAACCGAACATCACAACCTGATGTCTTACAACGGCACCGTGGGGCATGAAGTTCGTAAAATTCACGAGTTTACCTACCCCTGGTATAGCAACGGGCTACTGATTATGCATTCCGATGGCATCAGTACCCAGTGGAAGCTCGATCGCTATCCGGGCTTAAGCCAAAAACATCCCAGCTTGATCGCAGGCGTTTTATACCGCGATTTTCATCGGGAGCGCGATGATGTAACCGTGTTAGTGGCGAAAGGAACGGGAGCATGACAACCCTTTTCACCCTGGAAATTCATTATGAACAGGATGTGGTGCAGGCGCGGCAGCGAACCCGCGAGTTGGCAGAACATCTGGGATTTGACGTGCAAGATCAGGCGCGGCTGGCAACTGCCGTTTCAGAAATTGCCCGCAATGCGTTTCAGTATGCGAAGGGTGGAACGGTTCAATTTGACGTGGAAGAAAGCCCCCAAACATTTCTGATTCAAATTCAGGATCAGGGAAGGGGCATTCCGCATTTGAGCGATGTTTTAGAGGGACGCTATCATTCCTCGACCGGCATGGGGCTAGGAATTACTGGCACGCGCAGGCTGATGGATTCCTTTGAGGTGGAATCGACAGGGCAGGGGACTACCGTGCGGATAGGCAAAACCTTACCAAAAAAGCAATCGCCCATTCTCACAGACCGACAGTTGCAGCAAATCCGGGATGCAGTCGCAAAGCGATCGCCCCAAAACCCCTACGACGAAATCCAACGCCAGAACCAGGAATTGCTGCGGACGATGGCAGAACTTCGCAAGCGAGAAGAAGAGCTCACTCACCTCAACCACGAGTTAGAAGATACCAATCGAGGCGTGATTGCTCTGTATGCCGAATTGGATGAGAAAGCTAGCTCTCTACAACAGGCTAACGAGTTAAAAACTCGCTTTCTTTCCAACATGAGCCACGAGTTCCGCACACCGCTCAACTCGATTCTGTCCCTATCTCGAATGCTGCTGGCTCACATGGATGGGGATCTGTCCTCAGAGCAAGAAAAGCAGGTGACGTTCATCCAGAAAGCAGCCGATGGATTGTCAGAAATGGTGAACGATCTGCTGGATTTGGCAAAGGTGGAAGCAGGCAAAACAGAGGTGCATCCCAGTTCTTTTGAAGTGAGTGATTTGTTTGCAACCCTGCGGGGAATGCTGCGTCCGCTGCTGGTTCAGGGATCTTCTATCTCACTCGTGTTTGTGGAACCGGATGGGCTGCCTTCGCTGTATAGCGACGAGGGAAAAATTGCTCAAATTCTCCGAAACTTTATCTCAAATGCACTCAAATTTACGGAACGGGGAGAGGTGCGCGTCACGGCAGAACAAGCCGGTCAGATGATTCAACTCTCGGTGTCTGATACAGGAATCGGTATTGCGCCGGACGACCAAGGGCGCATCTTTGAGGATTTTGTGCAAATTGAGTCTCACCTGCAAAAGCAAGTAAAAGGGACGGGGTTAGGACTGCCGCTATCGCGCAAGTTAGCAGAGCTAATGGGGGGCAGCGTTTCCGTTCAAAGTGAACCGGGTCAAGGTTCCACCTTTTCGGTCTGCATTCCGATCGTTTATCCCAAAGCAGCAGAACTGCCAGACTCACTGAAACCCATTACCTCCCTTAACCCAACCCAACTGCCCATTTTGGCGATCGAAGACCATACTGAAACGCTATTTATCTACGAAAAACACCTGCAAGCGTCAAGATATCAACTGATTGCCACCCGCACCCTGGCTCAAGCCAGACAAGCCCTACAGCAACTTCAACCCGTGGCGATCGTTCTAGACATTTTGTTAGAAGGGCAAAACGGCTGGACATTTCTGCGAGAACTCAAAAGTGATGGAGCAACCCGCAACATTCCCGTACTGGTCATTACGGTTGTGGATAACGAGAAACAGGCACTTGCATTAGGAGCCGATGGATTTTTAATTAAGCCTGTAGACAGACTACCCTTGCTTACCAAACTCAATATGCTAATCAGTCGGGGTAAAGCTCAAAAACTCTTAGTCATTGATGATGACCCAGTCTACCGATATGTGGTGAAGCAGTTGTTAACGAATATTCCATTACAAGTTTTAGAAGCTGCAAGCGGACGAGAAGGATTGGCAGTCGCAGAGAGTGAACAGCCTACTGTAATTTTGCTTGACCTTGAAATGCCAGAGCTGAATGGATTTGATGCGCTTGATCAGCTTCGGCACAATCCCGTTACTCAGTCCATTCCTGTTATCATCTACTCATCGACACAGTTGAATTTAGAAACCCAGAGCCATTTAACTCAACAAGGTGTCGCTATTGTTTCTAAAGAAGAAACGTCTCAAGCAGAAGCGGCCTTTCACCTTCGAGAAGCGCTCGTTAAAGCTGGACTCGTTCTAGATGCTTGAGGATGTGTCATGTTTGAACCACAGGAAACTATTCTGCATGTTGATGATAACGAAGCTAATCGTTACGTCGTGACGCGGATTTTGAAAAATGCAGGGTTTACCGTCGTAGAAGCGGCAACAGGAGCCGCAGGGTTAGCGGCAATCGCTCAACATCAACCGGCACTGGTCATTCTAGATGTGAGATTGCCTGATTTGAACGGCTTTGAAGTCTGTCGTCAGATCAAGTCTAACCCTCAAACTTGCTTTATTCCGGTACTGCATCTCTCAGCCAGCTTTGTCAAAAGCCAGGATAAGGCAGAAGGATTAGACAGCGGTGCTGATGGTTATTTAGCGCAACCCGTTGAACCGATTGAATTGCTAGCAACGGTGCGATCGCTACTCCGAATTCGACAGGCCGAGGAGATGGCTCTGGCGTCAGCACAGGAGTGGCAAACGACGTTTGATGCCATCAATGATAGTGTCTGTCTGCTCGATCAGCAGGGTAAGATTCTGCGCTGTAACGAGGTAACAGTGCGACTTTTTGGTAAGCCTGCTGAAGCGATTTTAGGGCAAGTTCACTATGAGTTAATGAGTACCATCTTGGGGGTGGGAGACGGCACTTGCTTTTACCGTGCTAAAGAAACGCACCAGCGTCAAGTGATAGAACTGCAAAGTCAAGAACGCTGGTTTTCCAAAACAATGGACCCGGTTCTGAATGAATTTGGAACCTTCACGGGTGCTGTTCTGATTCTGGTAGACATTACAAATCGCAAGCAGATCGAGGATGAACGCAAGCAAGCAGAGACGATTCTGCAAGAGCGCAATCAACGTCTGGATTTACTGTATGAAACGACTCGTGAGCAAGCGGATCAACTGAGGCAGGCAAATCGCATCAAAGACGAATTTTTAGCGGTGTTATCTCATGAGTTACGATCGCCGCTGAACCCCATTCTGGGTTGGGCAAAAATACTGCAAACGAAACAGCAAGATAAAGCAAAAACGCAGTATGCCCTTGAAACGATCGAGCGAAATGCTAGATTACAAGCACAGCTCATTGAAGACTTGCTCGATGTTTCTCGTATCCTTCAGGGCAAGCTGAGTTTAAACATCGGTCCAGTCGGTCTACCGTTTACGATTGAAGCGGCACTTGAGACGGTGCGACTCGCGGCTGAAGCAAAATCTATTCAAATTCAGACCGCTTTTGAACCCGATGTTGGGCAAGTTTTAGGAGATTCTAGCCGTTTACAACAGGTTGTTTGGAATCTAATTTCCAACGCTGTTAAATTTACACCCCAAGGCGGAAACGTGCAGGTGCGGTTAGAGCAAGTTGAGGAAGTCGAAGAAAAAGAAGAGGCATACGCCAGTGCTGCTTGTTTCTCTAACGTATCCCCGCATCGCTCCGTTACCTATGCTCAAATTACGATCAGTGACACTGGCAAAGGTATCACCCCTAGCTTTTTGCCCTATGTCTTTGACTATTTCCGGCAAGCTGACAGCACCACTACTCGAAGTTTTGGAGGGTTAGGGTTAGGGTTGGCGATCGTCCGTCATTTAGTTGAACTACATGGAGGAACCGTTCAGGCAGCGAGTCTGGGAGAAGGGCAAGGTTCAACCTTTACCGTGAAGCTTCCTATCATCGCTGTCTCAAAATTGCATTCAGATCATCCCTCTTCTCACAATTCCTCAGATTTTCATCTCGATGGATTGCGAGTGCTTTTCGTTGACGATGAAAAAGATTCACGAGAGCTAGTGACCTTTTTGCTGGAACAGTATGGAGCCAATGTTACTCAGGTCGCATCCGCTAACGAAGCTTTAAGTCAGTTACAGCAAGCAAAGTTTGATTTGCTCCTGAGTGATATCGGCATGCCAGATATGAATGGCTACACATTACTTCGCCAAATTAGAGAGCGATCGCCTGACCAGAACGGAAACATTTTGGCGATCGCGATTACTGCGTATGCTGGAGAAATTGATCAGCAGGAAGCATTCGCAGCCGGATTTCAGCAGCACATCACCAAGCCGATTGAGCCAGAAATACTGTTGCAAACAATTTGGACGCTAGTGCAAAGAAAGGGTTGAATTTGCTGTTCGGAAATTGGCAGCGCTGGATACTTACAGGCTAATGGGACAGAAGAGGGATAATCGGCGTTGCTGAATAAGCGTATGATACGCCCCCCTAGCCCCCCAAAATTGGGGGGAACCAGAATTCAAAGTCTCCCAGCATTAGGGGATTTAGGGGGCGATACAGAAGCTAAATTTCAGTGCCCACCCCGGAGAATTTAAAAATTGACTACCCCAGAGGGGAACTGCATCGCCTACGCCTGAAACTTCTCGGTAATCCGGCGCATCGCTTCTTCGACATTTGCCCGACTGTTAAAGGCAGAAATGCGGAAATAGCCTTCGCCTGCTGCACCGAACCCCGATCCGGGAGTGCCGACGACGTTACAAATTTGCAGCAACTTATCAAAGAAATCCCAGCTCGACAGCCCGTTGGGCGTTTTCACCCAGACATAGGGCGCATTTACCCCGCCATAAACCGAAAGACCTGCCTGACTCAGCTTGTCGCGGATAATGCGAGCATTTTCCATGTAGAAGTGGATGAGTTCTTTGATTTGCGATCGTCCGGCTTCGGAGTAGACTGCTTCTGCACCGCGCTGCACAATGTAAGAGACGCCGTTAAACTTGGTGGACTGGCGACGGTTCCACAGCTTCCAGAGTTCGACCTCTGAGCCGTCTGCCGCTTTTGCCTTCAGCGTTTTGGGCACGACCGTAAAGGCACATCGGGTTCCGGTGAATCCAGCATTTTTAGAGAAAGAGCGAAACTCGATCGCACAATCCCGCGCTCCTTCGATTTCATAAATGGAGTGGGGCAGCGATGGATCGGTGATAAAGGCTTCGTATGCTGCATCAAAGAAAATAATCGACCCGTGCGATCGCGCATAGTTGACCCAGGCTTCCAGGTGTTCGCGGGTGGCGACGGCTCCGGTGGGGTTATTGGGAAAACAGAGGTAGATCAGATCAACCTTGCGATCGGGAATCTGAGCAGTGAAGTGATTTTCGGCGGTGATAGGCAGATACACCAGTCCGCCATATTCGCCCTGCTCGTTCGCATCGCCCGTGTGTCCTGCCATAACGTTGGTATCGACATACACGGGATAGACCGGATCGGTAACGGCAATCGTATTACTATCCCCAAAAATATCGAGAATATTGCCCGTATCGCACTTGGAGCCATCTGAGACAAAAATCTCGGAAGCATCAATGCCGCAGCCGCGAGCCTGGAAATCGAACTGAGCTATCTTTTCGCGCAGCCAGCCAAAGCCCTGCTCAGGACCATAGCCCTGGAAGGTCGATCGATCGCCCATTTCTTCAACGGCTTTGATCATTGCGGTGCGGCAGGCTTCGGGCAGGGGTTCGGTTACATCCCCAATCCCTAATCGAATGATTTTTGCGTCTGGATTTGCCTCCGCAAAGGCATTCACGCGCCGCGCAATCTCTGGAAACAGATAGCCTGCCTTCAGCTTAAGGTAATTGTCGTTAATCGTTGCCATGATAGATTCTCTGCGTCTAATCAGAACCATTATTCCTTAGATAGGGGAGACGCAGACAATTCTCTTGATGTGGCGTTAATTACGTCGCTGATGCACCAGCGCGATCCACTCTTCGGATTGCAATCGATCGATCGCTTCTAATCCAGCAGCAGTCATCGCTTCGTCAATTTGTTCTTGGTAGTCCAGCGTGTAGCCTGAGGTGATCAAAATGCCATTTTGAGGCGAGGTGTGCCGGAGTGCCTGGGCAAAACTGTCTGCCAGTGTGGTTTGAATTCGGGCGTATACATTGCTGACAATCAAATCAAAATCATTTTGAGGATTCAGCGTAGGCACTGCTTGGGGAAGATCGCCGCCCATCCAATGTCCTAGCTCGCTGCCACTGCCCAAACTGCCTGCCATTGCTTGAATTTGTGCGGTGACTTGATTGTGCTGTGCGGCAGCGGTGGTTGCCTGGACTGCAACAGGGTCATTGTCGATCGCCAAAACCTGCGCCCCCAGCTTTGCCAGACTAATGCTGAGAATGCCAGAGCCAGAACCCAGGTCGAGCGTGCTCATTCCGGGCTGAACGTATCGCTCTAGCAGTTGCAGGCAGAGCATGGTCGTCGGGTGAAGCCCGCTGCCAAAGGCAAGACTCGTGCCCATTTTTAAGATCACTTCGTTGGGCGTTTGTGGCAGATAGTGGGCAGCAGTTTGTTCTATGGAATTTGGCTCTGTGGAATCCGGTTCTGTGGAATTTGGTTCTGTGGAATCTATGAAAGAGGGGCTTTGGAGCGGCACAATAACAAAGCGTTGTCCGACACGCTGAATCTGGTTTAGAGCTGCTTCGTGACTGGCTGGCTTTTCTTCAACATGAGCGAATTCGGCGCGGGTGGTTAATCCGGTGCGATAAAGCGGAAACAGCAAATCATCAATGCGATTAATTTGTGCCTGACTGCCACCCTGTTCCGGGAAGTAAAGACAGACTGTAAACACCCATCGTTGAGGATTGTTTTGCTCCTGCAAAGCGTCATATTTTGCAGTGTGAATCTCGCCCTGATAATCGATCGAGGCAAGCAGTGTACTCACCCAATCGATCGCCTCAGCCGTGGTGTGAATTCTTAACTCTATCCAGGACATCGATAAATTTTTAATTTAGCCCAATAGTGTCACGCATTTTAATTAACTTTGAATCAACCGATCGACGTAGAAAAGCAAAAGAAATCCTTAATTTCTGCGGTTTCCGTTTCAGTTTTCAAAACAATCTATCAAATCGTTAACGACTTTCCCAGAAAACAAGTTCAGAAACTAAGCTGAGATTAATTGGGCTTTTGATAAAAAAATAACAATTAATTACTGCGAGATATGCTCGTTCTAGAAAAAAACGGTGTCAAGCTTGGTGCGTCTGTCACCAACAAAGCGGATGCGATCGAGCAGGTTGGGACGTTGCTGGTGAATACCGGGCACATGAAGCCCGGATATGTTCACAGCATGATGGCGAGAGAAAAAGTTGCGAATACTTATTTAGGCAACGGCATTGCCATTCCCCACGGGTTACCCCAGGATCGAGAACTGATCGAATCGACTGGAATTGCTGTCCTTCAAGTTCCCAACGGCGTGGAGTGGAATCCGGGGGAGACGGTGCATCTGGTGATTGGAATTGCAGCAAAGTCAGACGAGCATCTAGATATTCTGGCGAACCTGACGCAGGTTTTGGGCGATGAGGAAGCGGTGCAGCAGCTTGCCCATACGACTGAGCCGATCGAGATTGTGCAGCGTCTTACCAATGGAACCCAAACCCGATCGCAAAACGGTCACGCCTCCCCAGCAGCAGACGCAGAATCAGAGCTAGACTTCGATCGCGCGACGCGGGTGACCCTTCCCGGTAAACTTGGGCTCCATGCTCGTCCTGCCTCGGTTCTGGTGGATCTGGCAAAGCAGTTTCAGTCAGAGGTCGGCATTCGCTATCGGGGGCAGACCGGAAACGCGAAAAGTCTAGTTTCACTGCTAAAGCTAGGTGTCGCAGGCGGAGAAACGATTCAGATTTTTGCGAAAGGAAGTGATGCTGATCGCGCCGTTGCTGAGCTTCAGCAGGCGATCGAATCCGGGTTAGAAGACGAGGCAGAATCAGATTCAGCTGCGGCTCCTGTTCGCTTGTCTCAGTCCTTCACCTTTTCCACGCCGCCAATTCCCGGTATTGCCGCATCTCCTGGTATTGTCATCGCGCCCGTTTATCAGCTTCGGCGGGGCAAACTAGAATTTGCTGAGACCGCAACCGATCGCAACGCAGAAATGCATCGACTTCAGCAGGCGATCGTCACGGCAAAGCTCCAGCTTCAGGATTTGTATGAGTCGGTGAAAGAGAAGGCAGGAGCGGCAAAGGCAGCCATTTTCCTCGCGCAGCAGCAGCTTCTAGAAGACCCGGAATTGCAGGATGCGGCGATCGAAAATTTAGGAAACGATCGGAGTGCAGCCTGGGCATGGCAGCAGGCTTATGAACAAAAAGCAAAAGGAATTGAGCAGCTTGCCGATGCCCGCATTGCCGGACGAGCCGCTGATTTGCGCGACGTGGGACAGCGCGTGCTGCGGCTATTAGCCCATCGGGTCGAGGAAGTGCCGCAGATGCCTAATCAGCCTGTGATTCTGGTGGCAGAAGACTTGACTCCTTCGGATACTGTGAGTCTCAATCCGGCTTTGACGCTGGGCTTTTGTACGGCTTACGGCGGCACGACTTCTCACTCAGCAATTATTGCCCGATCGCTTGATATCCCGGCGATCGTGGGGGTGGGCCCATCGGTGTTGGAAGTGGCAAACGGAACGCAGTGCATTCTGGACGGGGAAAGCGGCAATCTGTACCCGAATCCGAGTGAGGCAGACCTGGCAACGGCACAAGCAGCACAGCGCGACCTCCAGGCACAGCGAGAAGCGGAACGACTGAACTGCTATCAGCCTGCCCTGATGAAAGACGGACTGCGGGTGGAAGTGGTGGCAAACATCGGCGCACCCCAGGAGGCAGAACGGGCAGTGAATGCAGGCGCAGAGGGAATCGGACTGCTGCGAACCGAGTTTCTATTTCTGAATCGATCGGAGCCGCCGACCGAAGAAGAGCAATTTGCTGCCTATTCCCAGATGACCCAGGCACTCAACGGACTGCCCCTGATCGTTCGCACGCTGGATATCGGCGGCGATAAGGCCATTCCCTACCTGAATCTGCCTGAGGAAGAAAATCCTTTTCTGGGAGTGCGGGGCATTCGGCTCTGTTTACAGCGACCGGATTTATTCCGAACCCAGCTTCGTGCCATTTTCCGCGCCTCCCAAACCGGCTCAATCAAAATTATGTTTCCCATGATCGCCATGCTGGAGGAGTTTCTTCAGGCGCGTGACATCGCGGAATCGGTGCGATCGGAAATTGGGGCTGATCCGGTCGATTACGGCATGATGATCGAAGTTCCCTCGGCGGTGCTGATGGCAGCAGAGTTTGCGAAGGAAGTGGCGTTTTTCTCGATCGGCACAAACGATCTGACGCAGTACACCCTGGCAATGGATCGCGGACATCCGGCACTGGCAAAACAGGCAGACGCACTGCATCCGGCAGTTCTACGGCTGATTGAACAAACCGTGCGGGCAGCTCAGATTGAGGGCAAATGGGTGGGCGTGTGCGGTGGCATTGCGGGTGAACCTCTGGGCGCAGCGATCCTCACCGGAATGGGCGTTACAGAACTGAGCGTCAGCATTCCCAGCGTGGCGGCAGTCAAGGCAAAGCTTCGCAGTCTGGCATTCTCCCAGGCACAAGATCTGGCGCGTCGGGCACTGCGCTGTCGGACGGCTCAAGAAGTTCGGGCACTGAGATAGGTCTTAAAGTCAATGAATCCTGCGATCGTCACCGTTACTTTAAATCCTGCGATCGATCACACGGCAGCCATTTCAAATTTTCGGGCTGGGGAAGTGAATCGAGTCGCGTGGGAACAGGCTGATCCCGGCGGCAAAGGCGTTAACGTGGCTTCGTTTCTGGCGGATTTCGGCTTTTCCGTTACGGCAACCGGAATTCTCGGTCAGGAAAACGCAGCCATCTTTGAGGGCTTGTTCGATCGCAAAAACATTGGCAATCAGTTTGTCACCGTCCCCGGACGCACTCGCACCAATATCAAAATTATTGATGAGGTTCAAGATCAGGTCACAGACATCAACTTTCCGGGACTGTTGCCTGAAGCTGAGGACGTGCAGCGATTGCATGAGGCGATCGATCGATTAGCTTCAACCCATGACTGGTTTATTTTGTCGGGCAGTCTGCCAGCAGGAATGACGACTTCGATCTATGCCGACCTGATCAAGCGGCTCAAGGCACAGGGCAAAACCGTGGTACTGGATGCCAGCGGTGAAAGTCTGCGGCAGGCAATTCCGGCGGCTCCATTTATGGTGAAACCCAATCTCGAAGAGTTGCAGGAGGCAATCGGACGATCGCTTTCCACGCTGGACGATCGCCTGGAAGCGGCCAGAGAGCTATTGGCTCAAGGCATTTCGACGGTGGTCATTTCGCTGGGGGCTGAGGGTGCGCTGTTTGTTGAGGCCGCATCGGCAGTCTGGGCACGTCCACCCCAAATTGAAGTGATCAGCACCGTGGGCGCAGGGGATGCGATGGTGTCTGGATTTGTGACCGCGAAACTGCGTCGATTGAGTTTATCCGACTGTGCCCGGTTAGCGACCGCTTTTTCGATCGGTGCGTTAAGTCAGGTCGGTCCGCGTCTTTCCCCAAAGGAGGTAATTGAGTCGTTTGTGAATCAGGTGAGCGTTGAGGTTTTGAATTAAATCTGCGATTTAGAGCCTTAAATCAGTCGTTAATGCAATCAGGAATGCAAGCAAGATTTTTGTGAATGAGAAGGAAACAAAATGGTAACACCTAAAAGAATTGTGGCGGTGACTGCCTGCCCAACCGGAATTGCCCATACGGTGATGGCAGCAGAAGCACTGCGGAAGACGGCTGAGATGCTGGGTTATGACATTAAAGTTGAAACCCAAGGAGCAGACGGCGTTAGAAACGCGCTATCAGATGCGGATATTGCAGCGGCGAATTTAGTGATCCTCGCAGCAGATATTCACGTTAATCTCGATCGCTTTCAGGGCAAACCGCTCTATTTAGTCTCGACCAGCACGGCAATCCGCGATACGCGCCGGGTGGTAGAACTGGCAGTTATGCAGGCACAGGAACAGTCGGCTCCATCTCGTGCCCCGACCAGCGAAGCGTCAACCAGTGCATCCTCAACTGGCGCACCCGCCGATAGCGGAACATCGAAATATTTGGTAGGCATCACCTCCTGTCCCACGGGCATTGCCCACACCTTTATGGCGGCAGAAGCTCTGCGAAAAGGTGCGGAAGATCTGGGCTATGACATTAAGGTTGAAACTCAGGGATCGGTTGGCGCAAAAAATCAGCTCACTGGTGAAGAGATCGATCGCGCCGATGCAGTCGTGATCGCGGCAGATACTTATGTTGACACTTCACGCTTTGGCGGCAAACGACTTTACCAAACCTCGACCAATCATGCCCTGAAAGATGGGAAAGGCGTGATTCAATCTGCCCTGGCACTGCCCAATCCCGACCCGGCAGAAGACGGTGAAGCAAACTATCTGGCATCGGTGCGGCAGGCAAAGGCAAATCAGTCAGCGCAGCGATCGGGTCCGTATAAGCACCTGCTGACCGGGGTATCTTATATGCTGCCCGTGATTGTCGCAGGCGGTTTGATCATCGCGCTGTCGTTTGTGTTTGGCTTAACGCCGGAGCCAGGAACGCTCGGAGATGCACTGCTACAAATTGGCGGTAAGTCTGCCTTCGCGCTGATTGTTCCGGTTTTGTCGGGCTTCATTGCTTTTTCGATCGCCGATCGTCCGGGCTTGGCTCCCGGTTTAGTGGGCGGTTTGCTTGCCTCAAATCTGGGCATGGGCTTCTTAGGCGGAATCGTGTCGGGCTATCTGGCGGGCTATATTGCCAAGTTCGTGCGAGATAAAATTAACCTGCCGCAAAATCTGGAAGGCTTAAAGCCTGTGCTAGTGATTCCCCTGCTCTCGACGCTGGTGGTCGGCTTGCTGCTGATTTATGTGTTTGGTGGTCCGGTCAAAGCAATTCTGGATGGCATGACAGCGTTCCTGCAAAACATGGGACAAACCAACGCTGTGATTCTGGGCTTGATCCTGGGCGGCATGATGGCAGTAGACATGGGCGGACCCGTTAACAAAGCGGCTTATACGTTTGCGGTTGGTTTGCTGGCAAGCAATGTGTTCGCGCCGATGGCAGCAGTGATGGCAGCCGGAATGACGCCGCCGCTGGGCTTAGCTTTAGCGACGCTGATCTCTAAACGGCAGTTCTCCGACGATGAGCGTCAGGCGGGCAGAGTGGCTTCGGTGCTGGGCATTTCCTTTATTACTGAAGGGGCGATTCCGTTTGCAGCAAAAGATCCGGTTCGCGTTTTGCCTGCTTGCGTTGCTGGGTCAGCCATAGCAGGTGCGCTGTCGATGCTGTTTGGCTGTACGCTGCGTGCGCCTCATGGCGGCATCTTTGTTCTGGCAATTCCAAATGCGATCAGCAATGGCGGCTTGTATGTGGTGGCGATTGCGATCGGTACATTAGTGACGGCATTGACAGTTACCCAGCTCAAGCGAATGCAGCGCAAGACACAATCGGCTGACACCGCTCAAGAACGGGAAGCTGTGCCGCTGGTTCGCTAAACCCTAACGCTTTTGCACGAGAATATGGACCCGGTGAGGAATCTGATTCAGTATCAATCCTTCACCGGATTTTTTTCAGGCAGGAGATAGAGGGCAGAAAGATGACGAAGCGCGAAGCTGATAAAAATCGAAGAATGAACCACAAAGTAGGACAAACACAGGATTAATAATATGAGCGAGCCAGAGAGTAGCCCAGAGAGTAACCCAAAAAGTGAGCCAACCCTGAATCAGCCAGATAATCAGCCCGATAATCAGCCAGATAAAGCTCGGCAGCAGGCACAGCAGATCGATCGTGAATTGCAAACCTTACAGCAGCAAATTGATGCCGTGGATGATGAAATGACGTCCGATCGCATCAATAAGATTATGCAGGAGAGCGACAAAAATGCGGATGAACTGAATCAGCCTAAGAAGGGTTAGACGCTAATTTTCCTGCGGAAGTTGATGAACTCATGAACGAGTTTGCGAATGGAATGAGAGAAAGGTAGTCAGGATGCAAATGATTATCCTTTGCTGCGTAAAGATTCCAGTCTTAGAGTTGTTCTTTCTTCCAAGGCTGACACTGTTGGCAAAACATTGCTTAACGCACTGAAGGACCTGAATCTTCGTCGTTCGCTGGCTGAAACTCACTGGGTTTTGTAAGTTGAACAACGACGGAATGGGCGGTTTAGCCACGAAAAAATAATTCACTGACAGTATCCAATGCTAAGCAATGCCCAATTACACCTTATTTAATCCACATTCCTATCGATTACCGATTGGGCACACGCTCTGCGAGAATTAGCCCCCTTCCCCCTGCTAAATTATTGCCAGTGCGATACGGTACAAATGATCCAGTGTGGCTATTATCGTGCTGATACCTTAACCTTCTACGATTTAACGTCTCCTTCTATCCCTTCTACAAACCAATCGATCGCGTTGAGCCGTGGGTCACCCTGTTGGTAAGATTCCCCGGCGGCGATTACCACATTGCCCTTGTTATCCTTTAGCTCGCCTTTGAAAATCGTCAATTGCCCAGACAGAATCTGCTGCTTTGCCTTGTCTACGGCTGCCTTTGCTTCTGGTCTCACTGCTGTCCCGTAGTCGGAAATTTTGGAGAAGGATTCCTTCAATCCGCCGGTGACTACTTGCGCTACGCCGCCATTCATCAAGGTTTTACCGTTTTGAAACATTTCGGCATAGTTCTTGTAAATTTGCTCCCAGTTCCATTCCACACCCGTTAAAAATCCCTTTGGCGCAATGTCCTTTTCATTAACGTGATATCCGCAGCTATAAATTCCTCGTTGTTCAGCAGTTGTGATTACCGTTTTGGGGCTGTCTACTCGCGTAATCACTACATCTACCTGCTGGTCTACCAGACTGTTAGTTGCCTCGGCTTCCTTAAGCGGCAGTGACCAATCTCCAGTAAAAATGGCTTGTACCACAATGTTCGGATTGACGCTTTTTGCCCCCAACGTGAAACTATTCACCTCTTTCAGCACCACTGGAATTGGTTTGGGAATGACAAATCCTAGCTTGCCCGTTTTAGACATGGAGGCTGCTACAATCCCTGTAAGATAGGCGGGTTCCATCAGGGAACTGAAGTAGGAACCGACATTTTGGGGATGAGATGGCTCTAAGGGGTGGTTGGGATGGAAAAACTGCACCTTTGGATATTCTTGAGCCAGTTTCAGACTGTGGGGCTCAAAATATCCCCAGGAAGTAGGGAAAATTACTTTGGCTCCATCTTGCTCAATCATGTTGCGCATGGTTTCTTGCACAGCAGTGGATTCAGGCACGCTTGCCTCCTCTACCAACTTGATCCAGGGAAAATCACTCGCCATTCGCGCTGCTGCTGTCGCATGGGCCTGGTTGTAGCCATAGTCGTCTTTCGGACCCACATAGATAAACCCGATCGTCATTGGTTCAGTACTACCAGCAGTAAAAGAGGATGGACTGGGGAAATCACTCGTGGAAGAAGAGGAAGAAGTACACCCCGTCCAAATTTGGGAAGTGATACTAAAAGCTCCAACGGAAAGCAACCCACGAATCACGTTACGACGAGGCAGAATCAGACGGCGAGGCTGAGACATAGAGGAAATTCCTTCAATAGTGAATAGTGTCTTGGTTCCCCTTTTATTTAGACGCTTGCAGTTCCTCGAAGAGTAGGAAACTAAGGGGAGCGGTTCGAATGAGTGATTCCAATGAGTGAATGGTTAGGACATGAAGCGCTCAATGCTATTAAGCCGGACGCAAATCACCGGGGGCAGCATTAGGGTCCATGTTTTCGTAGCTGAAGTAGCGATCGGGAATACTGTTATAGATAATGTAGTCATCGAAAGCGTAAATACCGGGAGCTCCGTTAATTTGGGCGATTGCCTCTTTCACAGAATGCAGCTGCGCTACGGTCATTTGCAGGGGACGTTCATGAGGTTGGTAGTTGGTACGGATTAAGTAATCCAATCGTGGATAAATTGACATTTCCACATGACATCCCAGCAAGTGGGTGATAGGGTGGGTATCGGTGAAGGCAATCATGCGATCGATGCTGTTGCAAAAGGCGTCCCAGTCACGAATGTAGAGCCGCCCCGGATAGAGCAGATCACCCGTAAAAAAGAGTTGTGTATAGGGGTCATAGATCGAGACTTCTGCATCTTCATGACCAGGGGTTCCCATCACTTGCAGCACCCGTCCCCCTAAGTCAAACGGTACCACTTTATTGGGCCAGTCCTGAAACCCATAAAACGCGATTGTTTCAGCCAAACTATGACCCACGATTATTGTATTGGGGCGATCGAAGAACTGAAAATCACCCTCAAAGTGATCGCGATGCAAGTGGGTATGTGCCACCACCAGAGTATAGTTGTCGCGCGGATATTTGGTTAACCACCGGTCAATCAAGTCATCCACCGTTTGCCGCAGGGGAAAGAACTCTGGCGATCGGGTTGCTCCAGTATCTAGCAAGATAGCGTGATTGTTGCCAAACAACAAAAATATGAACGGCGCTTCATAGTGCACTGCCATGTTTTGCCGCAAAATATAGGTGTGTTCGTTGTAAGCATGAACCTGGATATCGGGATCAGTATTATGCTTCGCTGAGATGGAGCCATGAATCCAATGAACATTGAGATCACCTAGTGCAGGACAATCCAGAATGAAGTTAATTGATTCAACTGCGTTTGTTTGTAGGGATGAATTCATGAGCAATACCTCGATAAAGAGAAATGAACGCTAAGTGCAATAACCTGATCAAACAACAAAGCCCAAGAGAGCTGCACCTTAAGCAAGATGTCTGGCTTCTCCCGGGCTTTTATCCCGCCGTGTAGCTAGCTCCGTTGTACGGAGATACAACTATGCCAGCCTGCCTCTCTCGGACCAGCGCTGCTTGCAATTCTGCCCAGCCGGAACCCTAGAGGCGATAGTAATCACTTGAGATTGGCTTTAAAGAGGTTAGATTAGCTTGAGTAATTATTAGAAGATTCAATATAATATATGCTCGAGGATGTCCTGCAAAATTGTGTTGATCGCTACAAATAATCAGATATATAGTAACTTTTCGTTGCTGCCAAAAGATTAGGAGCAAGGACGATCGTTAAGGGGGTTGTGTCACAAAAACTCTTTAAAGACAAACGATATCTATCAAGGTCATCGTCTTAAGCAGTTACTCCAGAGAGTGCTTCGATAAATCTGACCTGAGATACAATACCCCCTCGATTGATGCCATTGACTTGTCCTTTGCGGATCATATTCATCGCTTCAATCCCGCTCAACGTTCTTCTCGCGCTGTTGAACGACTTAAACCCCATCATCAGTTTCACAATTCGCTTGATGTTCCGATGATCCTGCTCAAAGAATCGCAGAAATTGCCGTCACTTAAACAGATGGCATCGCAGACAGAACAAGTTTGGCAAGCGATGGGAACAAACGAAGGTGACGACGCGGTTAATGGTGAGTTATTTCAACTGGATTTGGCAGCATAGCCGGTTAAAGACTACTGCTGCCCAGCGAGCAGGATTAACGCAACGACCTTGGACTTGGCATGATCTTGTGACTTACCCCACCATTATTTAATGCACTACCGATTTCTGTCGCAATTTGCTGACTGGTCCGCATAGATAAGATTTAACTTCAAAAGCAAGCGTGAGGAATTGGCAAGCTGAGATTTCCTCTTTCTGACGAGCAAGTACTTGCAGAGACGGCGAACACAGTATATTTGCTGATCCTCTTGCTAGTTTAGCGTGCCTACCGCATCGTGAATTTTCCTAGTGCATCTTCAGGAGAGCTTTTTTGCGAAAGTGTCAAAACTGAGTACTCAAATCCCGATTCTCAATAGGGTAGTGTTCTAAACCTGTGTAAGTTTCTAGGGACTAGTCATTCAGACTGTAACAACAGATTAAAAAAAGATTAAGAACAATACCTCCTCTTCCTTCTACCTCCTCTTCCTTAGGAGTGTAGAACAGGTTATCCCTTGTGTCCTATGGTGTAATAAGTGACCTTGTGGAGCAAGTGACAATCGCAGCAATGCCTACCGCATCTCTACCCATCGCAGACTTAGTTCGCCATCTGCGACAGCATCTCAACCTGTCTCAGGAAAAATTTGCTGCAAAATTAGGCGTTTCTTTTAAGACGGTGAATCGCTGGGAGAAGGGGCATTCACTGCCTTCACCAATGGCACTGAAGCTGATCGAAGATTTGTTGAAAACGATCGGCGAAGCGGGGAAAGCCTTGTTGGAGGAGTATTTTCCAGAGGGGAAATCGGATGTCTGAAACGTCATGCTCTGTGGGTTTGAACGATATTTTGATTACAGCAGCGTTAGCACAAAGGTCGCCCCGAACCCCAAACCTACAAGCGGAGACTCAAGCCCTACATACATTGGCGCGGCAGTTTGCAGAACAATCCCAAACCCTGCTCAAGACACTGGTGACGGTGGCGAAAGATCTGTGCCAGGCAGAAGCCGCCGGAGTCAGCTTACTGGAAGTGACGCCCGATGGGGAGGAAGTCTTTCGCTGGGTTGCCGTGGTTGGAACATTAGCAGACTATGAGGGGAGCACAGCACCCAGGCACTTTAGTCCCTGCGGAGTCTGTTTGGACAACCGATCGCCGCAACTGTATTCCTATCCTGAGCGGTATTTCACGTATATTCAGAAAGCGAAACCGACGATCGTTGAGGGTTTGGTAATTCCGTTAATAGGCGCAAATCAGCCATTTGGCGCGATCTGGATTGTGTCGCATGACGAAACCCGGCAGTTTGATCGCGAAGATGTGCGTGTCATGACCAGCCTCGCCGACTTTACCGCTGCTGCTTTGCAGAATCTGCATCTGCGTCAAACAGCAGAGGTTGCTTTGCAGCATGAGCAAGCTGCCCGTCGAGAAGCCGAAGCCACCCGTCAAGCCTTGGATGAATCGGCACAGCGAGCGATTGAGATTCTAGAAAGCATTACTGATGCCTTTGTATGTGTGGATCAGGACTGGCGAATCACCTATGCCAACCAGGAAGCCGCTCGGCTAGCCAATTTGCAACCCGAAGAACTGCTTGGAAAGTCGCGCCAGGAAATGCAGACCTTCACAGATCCCTGCACAGTGCCAGGTAATTCTTGCGATCGGGTAATCGCGGCCGTTCTTGAACAAACCTATGATCGAATTACCGCAGAGTCGGGGGCAACCCACTTTGAGACGTTCGATAATGCCTCCAGGATGTGGCTGGAGGTTCATGCTTATCCCTGTAAGGTAGGCTTCAGTATTTATTTTCGAGATATTACGGGGCGCAAACAAGACAAAGTCATCCACCAGCAAACAGAAGCCGCCTTGCGGGAGAGCGAATCTCGCTTTCGTTTGATTGTTGAAAGCGTGAAAGACTATGCCATCTTTACGCTCGACCTTAATGGCATCGTCACGAGCTGGAATCCCGGAGCCGAACGGATATTGGGTTACGAAGAGTCTGAAATTATCGGTCAACCGAATTACATCATCTTTACGCCCGAAGATCGAGAGACTGGACAAGCCGACCAGGAACTTCAGACGGCGCTTAATGAGGGACGAGCAGAGGATGAACGCTGGCATCTTCGCAAAGATGGGAGCCGTTTCTTTGCCAGTGGCTTGATGATGCAACTGCGTGATGAAGCGGGCAAGGTTCAGGGATTGGTCAAGATCCTGCAAGATATCACCCAAACGCACCAGGCACAGGAGCGGGAGCGGTTTTTGTCTCAGGCAAGTGCGGTATTAGCCGGGACACTCGATTACAAAACCACGCTGTTTAACATTGCGCGGCTCGCAGTTCCGTTTTTGGCTGATTTTTGCTTCTTTGATATCCTCAGCACCCGTCAGCAGATTGAACGAGTGGCATGGCATCACCGCGATCCGGGAAAGCGAGATTGGTTTGAGCAGCTCCAGCGATATACTCCTCCCCAGGAGCGGGAGAACCACCCAATCATAAAGGTTCTGGTCACGGGTAAGGCAAATCTGGTTTCTCATGTGACTGATGCATGGATGGAAACAGCCGCGATCGATCCTGACCATCTGCAATTTATGCGCGAGTGTGAGCTGCGATCGCTGATTACGGTTCCCCTGATCGCGCATGGTCGAAAGCTGGGCGCGTTAACCGTTTGTTCAACCGCAAGCTCGAATCGCCACTACACGCAGATCGATCTAGCACTGGTAGAAGAATTGGGACATCGGGCAGCGTTGGCACTCGATAACGCCCGGTTGTATCAGCAGGCGCAGGAAGCCAACCAGATGAAGGACGAGTTTTTGGCAGTGCTTTCGCACGAGCTACGATCGCCCCTCAACCCAATTCTGGGCTGGATACAGCTTATGCGGAAAGGGAACTTAAACCCCGCAAAAACTGCAAAAGCCTGGGAGACGATCGAGCGCAATGCCAAACTGCAAGCCCAGCTCGTTGAAGATCTGCTGGATATGTCGCGCATTCTTCGCGGCAAGCTGAGCCTTAACGTAGGACAGACGGATTTGGCAGCAATCATTCGCGCTGCAATTGAAACGGTACAGGTTGCAGCCCAGGCGAAGGCGATCGAAATAGAGACAAGGCTCGATCCGCAAGTTCCAGTCGTGATGGCAGATGCGACCCGATTACAGCAAGTCGTTTGGAATCTGCTCTCAAATGCGGTCAAATTTACACCAGAAGCAGGACGGATCGAAGTCTGGTTAGAACAGGCGAATCACCAGGCTCAGATTATTGTCCGCGATACGGGCATCGGCATTCATCCGAACTTTTTGCCCTATGTGTTTGACTACTTCCGGCAAGCCGATGGCGCAACGACTCGTCGATTTGGCGGACTGGGGCTGGGGTTGGCGATCGTGCGTCAGTTGGTGCAGGCGCATGGGGGAACGGTGTGGGCAGAAAGCCCAGGAGAGGGGCAGGGCGCAACGTTTACAGTCACGCTACCGCTGATGCTTGCTGAACCCGCCGCGATTCCAGACAACCCACCCTCCGAGGATGCTTTTAATCTACAGGGCACTCAAATTTTAGTGGTCGATAACGAGCCAGATGCGCTAGAGTTTGCGGCTTTTGTGCTGGAGCAAGCTGGAGCCAAAGTGATTCATGCAACTTCCGCCACCGAAGCGTTAGCCCTGTTGCCCGAATCGCATCCAGATGTGCTGCTGAGCGATATTGGGATGCCCGACATGGATGGCTACATGCTGATGCGGCAAGTGCGATCGCTTTCCCCAGCGCAAGGGGGACAAACTCCAGCGATCGCGCTTACGGCTTATGCCGGAGACATTAATTCTCAGCAAGCACTCTCAGCCGGGTTTCAGCAACACCTGACTAAACCGATCGAGCCAGAGACATTAATTCGAGCGATCGCAGATCTAATTCAGCAACAGCAGTGTCAATGAACCGGGCAAAACTGAAGCACTCCCTCGCTACTGGTGTCCCAGTAAGCGATCGTATTCTGTTTTGATTCTTCTAAAACATTCACAGGCGGAAGCTTCTAGCCCAGCCTGTTCAAGGATCTGCACATTGCCGCGACGATATTGAATCAGTTTGCGTTCCTGAAGTTTTTGTGCGGTTTGCGTCACTCCTGCCCGGCGTACACCCAGCATCGTGGAGAGAAACTCCTGCGTGAGCGGCAAATTATCGACATAGAGCCGTTCTTGGGCTTCCAGCAGCCAACGAGACAACCGTTGCTCTAGCGGGTGGAGGGCATTGCAAGCCGCCGTTTGAGAAACCTGCGCCAGAAATGCCTGCAAACAGCGCAGGATCACGTCGTGCAGTTCACCATTGCGATCGAATTCCTCTCGCACAGTCTGAACGTCGATCTTCATCGCACTGCCTGGAATTTGTGCCATAACCTCGGTCTGGGTTCCTATGTCGTTTCCCAACAGCGCATGAATGCCCAGCACTTCTCGACTGCCCACCATTCCAACCTCTGCGGTTGCACCGTTTTGCATCGTAATCGTGACCGAAAACAGACAGTCGATCGGGAAATAAAGGTGGGTTAACCGTTCTCCGGATGTATAAATAACCTCGCCCCGTTCCAGGGTGACATGATTCAGATGAGGGGCAAGTCGATCGAATACAGCAGGGGAGAGGGCAGCCAGTATCCGATTTTCAGGAATCATTTACGAGAGGCTCCAAAATGGATGAGAGGCTCTCCATAGAACTCATCTCAAGAGTTAAAGATCAAAATCTATCAACTGATCAGCAGGAATTGGTAAACTTCTTAAGCTTGCTAATTCTAAACCTGTTGATTCTAAACCTGTTGATTCTAAGCTTGTTGATTCTAAGCTTGTTGATTTTAAGCTTATTAATTCAGTGTAGCGATTGTTACGATTGACTTATGTAGGTCTAGCGACCTAAAGATCTTTAAGGTGAGAAGTTTTTTTAGGATGCGTTAGCGTGTAGCGCATGGTTTTCAGAGAGTTGAGGAATTGTTGCGTTACGGGTTGCGCTACAAAATGCGTTAGAACGACTGCCTAATATAGGCTACAGCCTATAATGTCTATCGATTGAGTTTCTAATAGCCTGAATCTATTGTTTCGTTGTACTGCTTTGTTTTGTACTGCTTTGTTATTGTTGCCCTAACAAGCGATCGTATTCTGTTTTGATTCTTCTAAAGCATTCACAGGCAGAAGCTTCCAGCCCAGCCTGGTCAAGGATCTGCACATTGCCGCGACGATATTGAATCAGTTTGCGTTCCTGAAGCTTTTGAGCCATCTGCGTAACGCCTGCCCGACGTACGCCCAGCATCGTTGCGATAAATTCCTGCGTGAGCAGCAGATGATCAGAGTGAATTCGCTCCTGCGTTTCGAGTAGCCAGCGGGGAAGGCGTTGTTCTAGCGTATGAAGTGCGTTGCAAGCTGCCGTTTGGGAAACCTGCGCCAGAAATGCCTGCAAACAGCGCAGAATCAGGTCGTGCAGTTCACCATTGCGATCGAATTCCTCTCGCACAATCTGAACGTCGATCTTGATCGCACTGCCTGGAACTTGTACCACAACCTCGGTCTGGGTTCCTACGTCGTTTCCCAATAGCGCATGAATGCCCAGCACTTCTCGACTGCCCACCATTCCGACTTCTGCGGTTGCACCATTTTGCATCGTAATCGTGACCGAAAGCAGACAGTCGATCGGGAAATAAAGGTGGGTTAACCGTTCTCCAGGGGTATAAATAAACTTGCCTTGCTCCAGGGTGACGTGATCCAGATGAGGGGCAAGTCGATCGAATACAGCAGGGGAGAGAATCGCCAGTATTTGATTTTCAGCGGTCATTAGAAGTCTTGGAAGCTTTAAAAAGAGCACTGAGAGGCTCTATAAAGAACATATCTCAATATTGAGAGAAATTGGGTTATTGATAAGCAGTTGCTACCTGACCGAAGTTTGTTACGCAAGCGACGGCTGCAATTAACTCATCAAGGTTTACGGGTTTCGATAAGTGCTTGCAAAAGCCAGCAGCAAGAGATTGTATCCGATTGTTTGCAGTGGTGCATCCAGTCAGGGCGATTGTCGGAATGTGCAGGTTGTGAGCAAGTTCAAGGGCTTTAATGTGGCGTATCAGAGAGTAGCCATCTTCACGGGGCAAAGCAAGCTCGCTAATCACAAGATCGGGGGGATTGTGCTGCATGATCTTGAGCGCTTCACTAACGCAATCTGCCGCGATCGCTTCAACCCCGTATTCTTCAAATAAGATTATTAATAGGTCTCTGGAGTCCGCATTACTATCGACCACGAGCACTCGCAGACCACTCCGTAACCCGGTTAGACTCCACATAGCAGGGAATATTTTCACAGCAAAAGGGTTTAGTACAACGGATGTAGACAAGACGCACATTCCCCAGGATTCCACAATAAGGCGATAAGGTTTACACCCTAGACTTAGAATAATTCTTAACAAGGGCGGAGTCGGTACGGTTTCGTACGATCAAACAAAATAGCTCAGATATCGTTACCCCTGGCAGTGTATTAGTTGTACCAAATTAGTTGTGCCCAATTAGCTGTGGCAAACCGGGCAAAGCTGGTATAGAAGCTGCCGGAGCTGCTGCCCATCTTCCAGATAAGTCACATACTCGCTTTCACCCATCTGCACGTTTTGCCCTTCTAGCTCAACGCCATACTGCTCTGCCATGATCACAATGGGGGTGGTGCTAGAAACGTCTGCCTCTTGGCGAATGTTACGCCCGATGTCGATAAACTCCTCGATCGATCGCCCAAATTGATTCATCAGAAGCAGGTCAAAAAGTTTGCCTTTCCCCCTGATCCATTGAATTGCGTCTGCTACATCGAGCGTCACGATGACATTGTAACCCCAATTACGAAGGTTCTCGATGAGAATAGGTCTAACGCTGTCATCTGGCTCAACCAGCAAAATAGTTGGCAAAATGGATTGCTTCTGACTCACAGTTTCGCGACCTTACTTCAGCAACACATGCTCCAGTAATCAATACTCTATTAACACATGCTCCAGTAATCAATGCTACGGTACCATACCTGAATTCACTGGTAGAAGGCGATCGTATTCTTCTCTTAAGGTCTGAAAGCATTCACAGGAGTATGCCTCTAACCTTGTTCGATCCTGAATGTGGATGTGCCCCCGGTTGTAGCGAATGAAACCTTTCTCTTGCATAATTTGAGCCCTTTGCGTTACCCCAGCCCGACGGATCCCCAGCATATTTGCAATAAATTCTTGCGTCAGGGCGAGGTCATCTCCCTCCACCCGGTCATGCACTTCCAGAAGCCAACGCGCCAACCGCTGGTCTATCTGGTGCAAACTATTGCAGGCACTTGTCTGTGAGATCTGGGCAATAAAGGCTTGGGTATAGCGCAGTATCACATCGCGCAGGTCTTTGTTCTGATCAAACTCATTACGCAAGATCTCAGAATCGATTCTTAAAGCTTTGCCTGGAATTTGCACATTATAGGTCGTTTGCGTGGTTTCTTGACCTCCCATCAGGCTATTGATGCCTAACACTTCTCGATTGCCAACCATGCCAGTTTCAGCGGTTGTACCATCCCACATAACGATCGTAATTGACAGCGCACAATTGAGTGGGAAGTACAGATGGCGAATCTCATAACCCGGTTCGTGGAGGCGATCGCCCGATTGTAGCGTGACCTCTCTCAAAAAAGGAGAAAGCTTGTTAAATAGTGCCTGAGGCATCGCATTCAGCAAGCGATTTTTAGTCCTCATCACGTTTTGTACTCCATCTTCTATATCTTCTGTATCTTTTATATCTTCTGTATCTTTTATATCTTTTATTTCTTCTGTATCTTTTATATCTTCTGTATCTTCTATATTATGTCTTATCTTGTGGTCAGAAAGCAGACCCCGCACTCCGGTTAGAGATTATCATCCGAAGCGGAAGGAGTTAAGGCAAAATGCACTGAAGAAAGCGCATCCGACCTTCACCTGACCCTTTCCTTTGTCCGATACCGTACTGAAATTTGCTTGCAGAGGGACTATTCTTCGGGGGGGGGTAAAATCTACCTCAGTCAAGATCTGAAACTAATTGCGTTGTCAATCTTGTTGATGCTTGAACCCTTTTACTCTCCCGAAAGAGATGACGTTGGCGTTTTCTCCGATACTTGATTCTCCTACATGCCTATGGTTCCAACATTAGCAGCAACTGAGTTAGAAGACTTGCTGATTTATCTCAGCCAGGTTCATTGCGTTGACCTCAGAGGCTACAAACGCTCTACACTCCTGCGTCGTACACGGGTGCGCATGCAGTGCCTCAAGGTTGAAAATTATCAAGATTATCTTGATTATCTAGAGCAGCAGCCCGATGAGGTGCCCCAGCTCTTAGACACCATTTATATTAACCTCACCGGCTTTTTTCGCGATCGCTTCGTTTGGGATTATCTGGCAAATGAGATTATCCCGCAGATCATTGCGAACAAAGCACCCCACGAACCGATCCGCATCTGGAGTGCGGCCTGTGCATCAGGAGAAGAAACCTATTCACTGGCGATTCTATTCGCAGAAGCCCTGGGCATCGAGCAATTTCAGCAGCGAGTACAGATCTACGGCACAGATGTTGACCCAGATGCCATTCGGCAAGCGCGTCAGGGTTATTATCCCGCTTATGCGATCGAAGCGATTCCGCCTGCCCTACAAGCGCAGTATTTTGAGCATCGTCAGGATCTCTACTGCTGGCGGCAAGATCTTCACTGCTCGATCAATTTTCAGCTTCATAACCTGATTCAAGATCCGCCCCTGCCTCAGATCGATCTGCTGGTTTGCCGCAATCTGCTCATTTATCTCACCCCAGAAACCCAGCTTCGGGTGCTGGCTCGCTTGCATCAGAGTTTAGAGCAAACCGGATTCTTGCTGTTAGGACAGGCAGAGAACCTGGTGACTCCTCCTGAAACATCGCTATTCACGCCGCTTCATCTGCGAGCCAGGGCATTCACCAAAACGCCAGGAACGACCAAGGCTTATCGTGCCGGACGCTCACCCAAGGTAAAGGTATCGGCTCAACTTGCAGCTAATTCACTTGCAGCTAATTCACTTGCAGCTAATTCAGTGCTTCTTGACTCAGTCAGCATATAGCGTGTGAGTTGAGTTTCAATTTCATCGCGCACAATCTGACGATAGTCGATGAAATGCTCTAAGTGAGCGCAGTTGGTCAGGTAATGCTTAAACACGCCTGGGTTATGGCGAATGATAGAAAAGAGCTGTTGCCAAAACTGCCAGCGCGTATTGCGCTTTAACCCCTGTCGCCAGCAAATGAGAAACAGTGCCCGCAGGTCTGCCAGTTCAGGCAGCTTAAACTTTTTCTTGCGATGCTGAGGCGTCATGTCAATAAAGTGACGATAGACCCGCGCCAGGTAGCGATCGGGTTCATACAAATCCCAGAAGCATCGAATGTATTCACGCGCAATTTCTTCAACCGGGCGAGTGGGAACAAAATTAATCAACGTCGTCTGGTGAATATTCGCTTCGTTTCCGGTGTCCAGCAAACGCCCTTCTTTTTGCAAACGATGCGACAGTGCAGTGTTGGGTAACGCTTGCAGCATACTGAAAAGTGCCTGCGGAATTGCAGTTGCCTCTACAAAATCGATAATGCGATCGCCTGCACCCGATTTTTCGCCATCAAACCCGATAATGAATCCTGCCATGACGCGCAGCCCGGTTCGGTTGATGGTTTTCACCGATTCGATCAGCGAGTTGCGGGTATTCTGAAATTTTTGCGTCAGCGATAAACTGTCGGTGTCGGGCGTTTCAATGCCCAAAAAGACCGCCGTAAAATTCGCAGCAATCATCAGATCCAGGAGTTCCTGATCCTGCGCTAGATCAACCGAAGCTTCGGTCGAAAGACTAAACGGATAGCCCCGCTCTGCCATCCAGGGAGCTAACTCTCGCAGCAGCAGTTTGACATTCCGCTTATTGCCAATGAAGTTATCGTCTACCACAAAGATCGATCGCCGCCAGCCTAGGTCATACAAAGTCTGCAACTCTGCCAGCAGTTGAGCCGGGGTTTTTGTTCGCGGCTTCCGCCCATACAGCACAATAATGTCGCAGAACTCGCACTGGTAAGGGCATCCGCGCGAGAACTGAACCGACATATCGCTATAGGCCTTGAGATCAAGCAGGTCAAAGCGGGGAACGGGCGTAAAGGTAACATCTGGCTTTTCACCATTGGCACGAAACACACCCGATGTTTCTCCTCGCTCCAGTGCTTCAACAAAAAGCGGCAGGGTAATTTCCCCTTCATCCAGCACCAAAAAGTCTGCCCCTGCCTCTTGAGCGGCTTCAGGAACAGAAGTTACATAGGGTCCACCTACAGCAACCTGCTTGCCACGACGTTTTGCTTTCTCAATCAGATACAGCATGTCGTCTTTTTGCACGATCATGCCGGAAATGATAATCAGGTCTGCCCAATACCAATCGGCTTCACTTTCATAGCCAACGTTGCGATCGACCAGCCGAAACTCCCAGGATTGCGGCAGAATTGCGGCAACGGTAATCAAGCTTAACGGGGGAAGAGAGACTTTGCGCCCAATCAGTTCCAGAGCTTTATCAAAAGACCAGAACGACTTGGGGAAGAGAGGATACAGTAATAAAACTCGCATAATAATTTACTCAATTCAATCTCGGTTCAATCTTTGTTCAGTCTCGGTTCAAGTCCGGTTCAAGTCCGGTTTAATCCCGGTTCAGTCCCGGTTCAATCTATTCAGTCTTTGTTATCAACATTTGTAGCATTCTCAATTCGCCTCATCATCCTGTGATTCAAACCTGTTATCCAGACCTGTCACTTAGAAAGTAAACCTAAACGTTACTTTATCGGCTACCCTATCGACTACTGCGGGTCAAGTTAAGTTTCTCTTGTTCTGTTTTAGATTCTTTTAAGATTTTGAAATAGACGTTTACACTGTTTACACTTCAGTTTAGGCAACCTTCGCCTGATAATCAACCTGTTCATTAAAAAATCGAGTGCTGTCGCTTAAGGCAGTAACTTTACCCCGTTTGCATACAGCACTCAAATGTTTTGCCTGCGTTTAATCCTGAGCGTTATCCTGCGGTCGGCGGCAGAATGATTCTCTTCGCCAGCCCCAGCTGCTTCAGACTCACGATCGCCCACCAGGTCATATCAATTTCCCACCATTTCCAGCCTGCCTTGGCGACATTGGGATAGGCATGATGGTTGTTGTGCCAGCCTTCCCCGTAGGTAAGAATCGCTGCCCACCACAGATTTCGCGAGTTATCATCTACCTTATGGCTGCGGTAACCCGTGATGTGACTTGCAGAATTAATCAACCAGGTGCTGTGCCAGAGGATCACCGATCGGAAGAAAAGTCCGTAAATCACAAACGACCAGCCCCCAAACAGGTACAGCACAATTCCAAGCGGAACTTGCAGCAGCAGGTAATTGCGATCGAGCCAGCGATAAAACGGATCTTTTGCTAAATCCGGGGCAAATTTGCGGTTGGATTCGTACTCAAAAAATTCTGGACGTTTGCGAAATAGCCAACCCATGTGGCTCCACCAAAAACCCCGTTTTGCAGAGTAGGGATCTTTGTCAATGTCTTCAGTGTAGGTGTGATGCCGACGATGCCCCGCAACCCAAAAGATCGGACCACCCTGTAGTGCCAAAGCCCCCAGAAGGGCGATCGCATATTCCAATCCCTTCGGAACCTGAAAGCTGCGATGCGTCAGTAAGCGATGATATCCCAGACAAATGCCAATACTGCCAAACAACCAGTGCAGAAAGAGGGCAACTCCCAGAGCTGACCAGGAGAAAAACCAGGGGGCTAATAAAGCCAGACCATGAATTGCCGCAAAAAATGCAATGCTCGTCCAATTGAGCATAAGTGACTGATCGTTCTTTTGATCAGCATTAGAAATATTGAAAGTCATGAAAATCCTATTACTACTCTGTCTAGTTCATCGATTACGCTTTTAGCTGACTTAGGGATTGTGCTACTAAAGCTCATCTAGAAATTGAGGCGATTGCACTGCTAAAGCAAGAGCGATTAAAGCAGGAACAATTAAAGCAAGAACAATTACTCTGTTATTTGTCATCAGGGACACACCCAGAAGTTGATTAATTCACTGGGCGGATCACTGGCCACATCACTAAGCAGATCACTGGGCTGACTACAGAGAAGACGATCGACCCAGAAAAGACGATCGACTCTCAATCAGCAATCATTAATCAGCAATCATTAATTAATAATGTAGCCTCTCTGGTGCCGAGCGAGTACGCTCCTAAGACAGAGAAACATTGAGAGGATTAGAAGGTGTACTGGGATACATGTCCTTCGGGATCGTCGCTCCACGCAAGCAGGCTCGATTCAGCTTAGCCGATGCCAGGCTGGTGTCACTTAAGTTGGCATCCACCAGATTTGCGCTTGTCAAATTTGTTTCAGTTAAATTTGCCCCAGTCAGGATTGCACCCGTGAGATTTGCCTGACTCAAGTTTGTTTTGGTGAGATTTGCCTTTGTTAAATTGGCACCGCTGAGATTAATGCCAGCCAGGTTCAGGTTTCTCAAATTTGCTGCCATCAGGTTCAGGTTTCTGAAATCTCGTTGTCCTGCTGAATAGCGGCTGCAAAGTTCTTTAGTATTCATAGTCAAATATTTCCAGAATAAATGAATTCGATCGCCCTTAAACTCAATTCCCAATTATGGTCGAAACTTTCTCTTGCGCTGTTTATGCTTTGCAAGCTCTTTGCGCTTCCGTTTTTCGATTGGGGTTTCAAAATGGCGATGCTTCCTCATATCTGGAAAAATTCCTGCTCTGGAAACTGCTCGCTTAAATCGACGCAATGCTGACTCAATTCCTTCATTCTCACCAGGAATAACTTGGGTCATTCAATTTCCTTATTTAATTAGATCAACTAAGGCTGGTGAAGAAAAATGCTTGCTTCTAAAAAGCCACCAACCAGCCTTAGACTTGAGCGTTCAAAAAGCGATGATTTTAATTCCCGAATTTAGTAGCGTCGAGAAGAATTACCCCGGTTGCCCCAACCGCCGCCGCCACCGCCGCCAGAACCTCTTTCTTCACGGGGTCTTGCTTTATTGACTTTTAGATCGCGTCCCATCCATTCTGCGCCGTCAAGTGCTTCGATCGCGGCAGTTTCTTCTGCATCGGTTCCCATTTCAACAAAAGCAAATCCACGGAGCCGACCTGTTTCGCGATCGGTCGGAAGTTGAACTCGTTTCACCGTTCCGTATTCTTGAAAAACCTGATTCAAACCATCCTCCGTGACCTCGTAGGATAGGTTGCCCACATAAATTGACATAAAGATTCTCCAAAACCATCAATGTAGAGAATTAGATTCGGAGAAACGCTGGTGGAACGAATTACACGCCCGAAAATAAGCCTTACCTAAGACGGTAACACAGAATAAGAAATCGTGGAGAACAGGGGAGGTGACAGAACGATCGCGATTCTTGCCACTTCTGACCCAATGGTGCTGTCTTAATCCTAGCCGGTTAAAGCTGCTCATTATGCTTCAACGTTCAACAATTCAGTGATCCCGCTGATCAAAAGGTCTGGTTCGATCGGCTTTGCCATATGGCGTTGAAATCCGACCTGTTGTGCCTGTTGCTGATCCCCTTCTGAGGCATAGGCGGTCAGGGCGATCGCCGGAATTTGTCCACCTAAAGCGGGTGCAAGTGCCCGGATCTGCCGCATGAGCATATAGCCATTCATCTCCGGCATTCCAATATCGCTGAGCAGCACGTCCGGCGGGGATCGCGTGAGTGCCAAAAATCCTTCTGTTGCAGTCGAGGCAGTCGTGACATTGGCTCCTGCCTGTTTCAAAACAAACGCAACAAATTCTCGCGAGTCCATTTCGTCATCAATCACCAGGACGCGCAATCCGCTGAGAGGATGAGGGGATAAGACGGTGAGGGAATGGGTTGCTCCCCGTTCCCCCGTTTCCCCATCTCTCCCACTCCTTAACAGCGGCAGTTTGACGGTAAACGTCGCTCCCAACCCTTCTCCAGGACTTTCAACTTGCACTGTGCCACCGTGCAGTTCGACAATTTGCCGCACGATCGCCAGCCCCAACCCCAGTCCGCCAAATTTGCGCGTGGTTGAGCCGTCTTCCTGTCGGAAATACTCAAACACATGGGGCAGAAAGGATGGACGAATGCCCACGCCATTATCAATCACTCGAATTTGCGCAAACTGATCGAGCTGACGCAATTCGACAGTCACGTTTCCGCCCGCTGGCGTGAATTTAACCGCATTCGTCAGCAAGTTCCACACCACCTGCTGTAAACGGGCTGCATCGCCAGAAACCGGAGCAATCGCCGAATCAAGGTCAGGCAAGATGTCGATGTTTTTGGCTTCGGCTGCCAGCCGCACCGTTTCGATCGCCGACGAAATCACAAACGCTAAACTGACCGGAGCCGCTGTAAGAGATAACTTGCCCTGCATAATGCGGGAAATGTCGAGCAAGTCTTCAATGAGCTGCGATTGCAGTTTGGCATTTCGTTCGATCGTGTTTAAAGCTTCAGCCTGGCGAGCAGGGGCGAGTTTGCCGGTTTGCAGCAGGCGAGTCCAGCCCAGAATGGGGTTCAGGGGCGATCGCAGCTCGTGGGACAGCACAGCGAGAAACTCGTCTTTGATGCGGTTTGCCTGAGTTAACGCTTCGGCGCGAACCTGTAGCTCGGTGAGCAGGCGCGATCGTTCTAAAGCTGCTGCCACCTGAGCTGCCACTGCCTGCATTAACTCCAGTTCGTCGGGGGTAAAGCGGTCGCGCTGATACGTCCCCAGCCCCAGCGTACCCATCACTCGATCGCCTACGATGAGCGGATGACTGGCATAGGCTCTGATGCCCAACGACTGAAGCGGTAAGGCAAGCGGTTCGGTGGCTTCCAGGGCATTTTCAACCACGATCGGACAGCGACGCTGCACTGCATTGCCACACACTCCCTGACCCAACTCTAAAAATCGAGCGGCGGCAGCAAGGTCTTCTGAAATTCCGCCATAGGTATGCAATTCTAATCGCTGCTGCTCTTCCTGGAAAAAGTAATTGAAGTAAACTTCAAGCTGCAAATGCGCTGCGATTTTTTCAAACAATGTCGCTAAATAAACCTTCGGGTCTTCGACAATCAGCAAATTGCTGGCGGATTCTGCCAACAGTTTAAACTGTTCACTGCTCGCGTGAATCGCCGCTTCTGCCTGTTTGCGATCGGTAATATCTGCCAGTGCTCCCGGAAACGCGATCGGCGTGCCATCTGGGGCATACTCGACCTGACCCCGTGCCTTAACCCATCGCTCTTCGCCAGCCGCGGTTTGAACTCGGTACTCTGCCGTGTACACTTCACCTGTTTCGATCGCCTGTTGAATTTTCGCTGAAACGTGAGGACGGTCTTCCTCGTGCATCGAATTGATAAAGAACTCGATCGGCAATCCTTCTGCCGTGGCGATCGCAACATCTACGTTAAATAAACCAGCAAACGCCGAGTTCACAACGATCCGATTGGCAGAAATATTCCACCGCCAGGTATAAACGCCGCCTGCCACTAAAGCTGCTTCGAGCTGCACATGGGCTTCTCGCAGATCTTGTTCAGCTTTTTGGCGCTCGGCTTCATGCTGCTTCGCGGCGGTAATGTCGCGCGAAATTACGACAAGCTGCACAACTTGCCCGACGGCATCTCGCACTGGCGTAATCACGCTATCCCACCACTTGGGCGTGCCTTTCACAGTCGGAAGATAGCCTTGAAATTGTCCGACATTTCCTTCTGTGGCGGCAGCGATCGCCGCTTGTGCCTTTTCCCGATCTTCGCCCTGCCATCGCTCCAGCCAACGGGTATGCAAAATCGAACAGAAATCATCGATTTCCAGTAGCCGTAGCCCTCCCGGACTGATATAGGAAATTTCGGTGTTTAACGCTAGAAGTTTGATGCAGTCTTGACTGCTCTCTAGAATGCGATCCTTTAGCTCCTCACTTTCTCGTAAGGCGGCTTCAGACTGTTTGCGATCCTGTTCGAGGTGCTTTGCGACGGTGATATCGACAGCAGCCCCGTAAAAAACCTGTTCTTCAGGATAGGGCTGCGCTCTCCACAGCAACCATCGATAAGAGCCGTCTTTGTGTCGATAGCGGTTCTCAAAGGCAAAGGTTTCGCTGCCGGAGAAAAGGGCGTCGGCTTCCGAAACTGAGGGGCGGATATCGTCGGGGTGAACAAAATCAGTCCAGGGGCGAGAAGTCATTTCCGCCTGCGTCCAGCCCAGCATCCGCTCAAAGCTGGGGCTAACCCACTGAAAGTAGCCGTCTGTTTTTGTAATCACCTGCAAATCAGACGCGACGGCAAAAAATCGCTCCTGCTCTTGGTCGGACATTTTGCGATCGGTAGTGTTATTAAAAATGATCGCAACTCGATGGTGGTGCGCCCCCTCTACTTTGAAGACGTAGAAATCGTACCAGCCTTTCAGCGGCTCGGTATAAAATTGGTGGCGTTCGCCAATACCAGTCTGGACAACTCTTCCATAGGTTTCCCACCATTGGGATTCGTACCCTGGGTCAAGCTCGCGCAGTCGTTTTCCTACGAAATCCAGTCCGGTGAGGCGCTGCACAGCCGGATTTGCTTCAAGATAAAAAACATCGATTGGGCGATCGTTTTCGTCGAAAATCACATCTGCCAGAAGATAGCCTTCGTCGATTGACTCAAACAGCCTGCGGTATTTTTCCTCGGATTCGCGCAGGTCTATCTCCGCCTGCTGACGCTCTAGCTCGGTGGCAATGCGATTGGCAAAAACGGTTAACAGAGATTTCGTCAGATGAACGTCCTCTAGCGGCTTGCCATCCATCACGCTCAACAATCCCAGTGGATTACCGTTCGAGTCGAAGAAGGGAACCCCTGCATAGCTTTCGACCGAGAGCAGCTTCAGCAAGGGCGCCTGGGGAAAGAGAGCCTGCACATGGTGCGGATAGCAGCAAACTCTGCCCTGCCGAATCACTTCCCAGCAAGGCGTATCTTGCAGCGGGTATTGGAGATTATCAACAATTTGTCCCCCGGCACAGGTGGCGATCGTTTTCAACTGATGAGCGCTATTCTCATCAATCACACCGATGTAGACATAATCAGTGTTGAGAACCCTGGCAAAATGCTGCACCAATGCCTCGAAAAACGCTTCACCCATCACCGATGCAAGTCCTTGCGTAATCTCCAGCAGGGCGTTGTCCACTTGAGCAACTTTTTGCGCTGCCAGTCGCAATTCCAGTTCATCCACCACCATTGCTGCCAGATCTACCAGAGTCGCTTCTTGCTTTGCAGTCAACGGCTCGTGGGGCTGGCCATCGAGCAAACAAAGCGTTCCCAACTGGAAACCATCCTGACTGATCAGCGGCGCACCTGCATAAAACCGCACCCCCGGTTCACTCTGCACAAAGGGATTACAGGCAAAGCGAGCGTCTTTTTGCGTATCGGGAATAATCAGCGGCTCATCGTTTAAGACGGCAAAGCTGCAAAACGTGGCATCTCGCGGCACTTCACTTGCGCCAAAGCCAACGCAGGACTTAAACCAGGCTCTCGACTCATCAACCAGCGAAATGAGGGCGATCGGCATCTCAAATAGCCGTGCTGCCAGGCGGGTAATGCGATCGAAAGCGGCTTCGGGGGGCGTATCAAGAATCTTGTAGCGATGCAGGGCTGCCAGCCGCTCGGTTTCATTTTCAGGAATAGGAGTGGAAAGCGTGGACGGCAGGGTATCGGTCATAAAGAGCGACGAGGGCAGGGGATGGGAGTTAGCGGGAGTCATGTGCGGTAACGGAGCGATCGCATTCCAGACCGGATTTTGAGGCAGAGCATCGGTCGCACTCCTGCTTCTGGTTCCCCAGATTTACTCAAACACTTCAAACGCTGTTAATGTCCCTATTGTATCGACTTTAACTATATCGGCTCTGTATTATATTAGCTCCGTATCGGTTGCTAAGGATCCGCTGCTCAGTAGTACAACAAAGTAGTACAACAGATTAATACGATCGCGGTGGGAATTCTGGGCAGCACGAGCTTTAAGAGTGGCAATAAGCTTTCTCCTGCTTTCGCTGCGGTAAAAGGTTCTGATATTCCCAGAGCACTTCTCGCTGTCGCGCTGTAAATGGGTGATCCATGAAAGGAATCCCTGATTTGAAAGAGAAAGTTTTACAGAGTTGCGGATTAGTGGGCTGTCGGCTCGTGTAATGGTAGGAGGCTGCAATTCGCTGTCGATTCGAGCGCGGAACCTTACCATGATGAAACACCTGAGCGGCTGCGGCAAAAATAATGGTTCCGGCTAAACCCGTACAGGCTTTCCACTGGCAAGGCGGAACGGCTGCCGCCATCGCGTCATCATCAATAACATAATTTGAGGCTTTGAATGAGCGCATTGAGGGAGTTAAAGATTTGGGAATGTATTCAAAAGGACTATCCTCAATCCCAACATCATTGAGATAAATGCTGATGCGAATAATATTTCGATCGTCTTGATCTCGATGCCATAATCTTGTGCCAACCTGCTTCCCGTCATTCGCCTCTTTTCGGGCAATGACCCCATGATAAGCAATAGGTAAACCAATGCAATTTTCGACAATATTGAGAATTCGATCGTCCAGCCCCCACAAATAAAGCGCTGGATACTCCTTTGCAATCCGGCTGGGATTAACCGGAGCGCAATGCCGAAAACCCTCTTCGTATTCTATCTCCTCCGGATTTGCGAATGCTGATTTTCCCAGATTTTGAATCAAACGGTTAGATGCTTCTTGCAGGGATGGAGTCGAAGAAAAGCACAAATCGTCTAGCGATCGAACAGCAACCCCCTCATGATTAATTTCATCCACAATCTGGCGATCAACCGGAGATAGAGCGGGCAGTTTTTGAGCATATTTCACCTGCTCCAACCGATAGCTAAAATCGGAAGCTGTTTCGGAAATCTTCTTCTGAACTTTATGCAAAATAGGCTTCATATTAAACTTCAACTTATCTTCCAGAGGGTTCTTCCAGGCAAAAAGCTTGCTATTTGGTGAATCGAAGCCGAACTTCTGATAGCAAGACAGCGAATTATCTTGATGCAACCCGGAGAAACGTTATTCCTAACTTCATTCTCAGCTTCATGCTTTGCCTCTTAAAGCAACCAATACCGCAGATAAGCAAAGCTGCCTTGTAGATTGCAGTGGATTGCAAAAGCTGGTGCTGTGAAATGGCTTTAGCACTCCTGTTAAATATGGCTTAACCCTGGAGAAGCAATTTTCTCTGGAAACACAGCCCAACTCCACGAACAATAAATCACATTAATGATTAGATACTTCTAATCTAGTCAGGCAGAACTAGAAATACATCTGACAAATGGAGGACTAACGATCGCGTGAGATCTAGCTTGCGAAGGGCTAATATTTCATCAATTTAGAAGGCGGATTTTATCTTTATAGCAACAGCCTTCCCCTATAATTTCGCCTATAGTTTCGAACTTTCTAGACCATCAAGCCACAATGTTGGTAGATACCAGGTACAGAGCGGAGGAAGTGGCAATGGTGCAGGCAGGATTAACCGCCGGAAGTGGAAGTAAGAAGTGGAAATAAGAAGTAGAAGTAAAAGTTCAATCAGGAGTTCTATCGATCGACAGTCCTTCACTCCTGCACAGACAGCCCCAAATAGAGATAGTTTTTCTTAATTCTGCTTGTGGAAACCTTTATCCAGCTTGCCCCTAGTTTTGCCGCCGTGTTCCTGCTCCTTCTCGGAACCGCCGCGTTGCTCTTTCCCAAACCGATGGCTGCGTTTGTCGGCATTCAACCCATTGCCCCCATTGGCGTTTCTGAAATTCGATCGACGCTGGGGAGCTTTTTTATCGGGTTAGCCGTAGCCTGTTTATGGCTACAGTCGGCGGAGGCATTTACGGTTCTGGGGGTTGCTTCCCTGGGAGCTGCGATTGTCCGCTTAATGTCTAGTGTGGTCGATCGTAGCGTCACCGTTAAGAACCTGGGTGGGGTTGTCACAGAGCTACTGCTGAGTGTGCTGTTTCTCCTAAGCTGGAGTTAATTAATGCCAGATACAGGAAGGTAGGGAGACAAGTCCAGGCTTACCTCCCACACCATTAATCTGTTTTTGTGACTGAACCAGGAATGTTGCACTGAATCAAACAATTGGGAGAACAGCTTCGAGTCATTCGGGTAGAAACTGCCTTGCAACGATCACGAGTTTATCCCCAACCGTCATCACTCAGTGGCCACACGATCGATTAGCTCTTAAGCTAATTAGCTGTTAAGCGTTTCGTAGCGTTCCTGCTCGGCACGGGAATTTCGGGCATTCAGCGTTTCATTCCGCTCTTGTTCCCGGCGAGAGTTTCGAGCATTCAGCGTTTCGTAGCGTTCTTGCTCGGCACGAGAGTTTCGAGCATTCAGCGTTTCGTAGCGTTCCTGCTGGGCACGCGAGTTTCGAGCATTCAGCGTTTCATTCCGCTCTTGCTCCCAGCGAGAGTTTCGAGCATTTAGCGTTTCGTAGCGTTCCTGCTGGGCACGCGAGTTTCGAGCATTTAGCGTTTCATTCCGCTCTTGCTGGGCACGCGAGTTTCGAGCATTCAGCGTTTCATTCCGCTCTTGCTCCCAGCGAGAGTTTCGAGCATTTAGCGTTTCGTAGCGTTCTTGCTGGGCACGCGAGTTTCGAGCATTCAGCGTTTCATTCCGCTCTTGTTCCCGGCGGGAATTACGGGCGTTGAGTTGGTCTTGTTGTCCTTCGCTGATCGTCTGAGAAACTGCTCCAGAATGAACGAAATTGCTAAATGCGGGCGTTGCAGCAGAGACAAGAACGATCGCAGACAGTGTTGCAAAAATAGAACGTCTCATGATTGATACCCCTTGGGTTTTGTTGAATTGAATGTAGATTCAAAAGGATAAACTGAGTTGATAAGTGATCGATTCACTCTCATGACATAATTTCAAACGGAAATAATCGCAAAAGAGATTCTGGTTTGACGCACTGCAACTGGAAAGCGTGTAGTGGGCTAAAGTTGTACAGTCATCGTTTGAGTTAAAGCGATCGCAATTTGATTCAACGATGCACAAATCAAAGCAGACTAGAACAAAATGGTTCCATCAATAAGCAAAAGCGGTACTCTATTGGATGAAGAGGTTGGGTTGGATGAAGGGGTTGGCACACACGTTGGCTGATTGCCGAAATTAACAGACTCACGATCCAGAGAATTGGATTTCTCCATGCGCGTCACGATTGAATGCTGGCGATCGAAACCGAACCGGGGGCGGATGAGTTTAAGGTTGAGCATCTGGACAACACCTCCTACGCTCCGTAATAAAACCGTTCGTGGAATACTTTGCCGTCTCTCCACTGCTGCACCGAGACCTGGTGGTAAGTGCGCTTGCCCCAATCCTGATGCGTGTAATCGTAGAACCACTCGGAGATAATGACGTTTTCGCCAAAGGCAACATTCTTGAGTTCGCCCGCCCGAAACTCGACAATCTTGCTAAAAAATTCCTCTTCTCGTTGACGGTTGGCGTCCTTGCCGATCGTGGGCGGATGTTCGTTTTCTTGCATGACAACATCATCCCCGTAGTACTTCTCAAAGGCTTCCATTGCTTTGCCTGACAGCACTAGATTTTTGATGTCCTCGAAGGCAGCTTTGAGATCAACCGTTGTTTCCAGATTCGTAGTCATGATTGAATGCCTCCAAAAAGGGGTGGATAGAGTAGTTCCAGATTTGATGATTGCGTTTGGAGTGGTTGCATTTGGAGTGATTGCATTTGCAACTAAAACTAAGTTAACACCCTTTAGTTGAAAGTGCAACTATTTTTTTGGCATACTGGGCGTATGAACACTCAACCTCAACTCAATCAGCTTTATAGCTCGGTCTGGCGTTTGTTTCTGACTGCTCACAAACGACTATCTGACCAGATTGAGCAACAATTAGCTCAGGCAGAGTTGCCGCCACTGGAATGGTACGATGTGCTGCTGAGCTTAAAGGAAGCTCCGAATCATCAGCTCCGCCTGAGTGAGCTAGCAGACAAAACATTGCTCAGTCGCAGTAACCTGACTCGCTTGGTCGATCGTCTGGAGCAGGCAAAGTTGCTTTGTCGTAAATCTTGCCCCAGCGATCGTCGGGGAACCTATGCGGCGCTGACTCCTGCTGGGCTGTCGATGCAGGAGCAAATGTGGTCAGTTTATGCAGCGGGCATCGTCGAGTACTTTGCGGCTCATGTCAGTGAATCAGAAGCCAAAACCCTACAGCAAGTTCTCCAGCGTCTTCTGGCGGCGGCAGAAACAAGAGTAGACCCGTGATATCAACTGGTGAATCAGGTGCAGCTCCGAGCAATGAAAGATCGCCCTCCAGATGCAGAAATTGGCTAACTCTGAAGCAGTTCTGCGACCGTCTGCACTAGATTTTCTGGCTCAATGGGCTTGGAAAGATGCCGCTGATAGCCTGCTGCCATTGCCTGCTGATAATTAATTTCCCCGGCATAGGCGGTGAGGGCGATCGCGGGAACCTGTCCGCCCTGCTCTAGGGGCAGTGATCGAATTTGCTGCATTAGCATATAGCCATCCATATCCGGCATGCCAATATCACTGAGCAGCATATCCGGCGGGGATTGGGTGAACATTAAGAATCCTTCGCTAGCAGTTGAGGCAGTTGCTACCGTTGCGCCTGCCTGCTCCAGCACAAATGTCACAAATTCACGGGAATCTATTCCGTCATCAATGACTAACACCTGGATTCCATTCAGGTTCAGCGATGATTCAGTAAGGGGGCGATCGGAACTTGCCGTTGGCGAAGAAGACATCAACGGCAGCTTCACCGTGAACATTGCGCCCAACCCTTCACCCTCACTCTCGACTTTTACAGTACCACCGTGGAGTTCGACCAGATGACGCACGATCGCCAATCCCAGTCCTAACCCGCCAAATTTCCGGGTGGTTGCACCGTCTTCCTGGCGGAAATAGTCAAACACATAAGGCAGGAAATTTGACGGAATGCCTTTGCCACTGTCGCGAACGGTGATTTGCGCTTGACCGTCTACCGGTTCTAATCGCACCTCGACTTGTCCCCCAGCAGGCGTAAATTTGACGGCATTCGAGAGCAAGTTCCACACCACCTGCTGCAAGCGAGTAGCATCCCCAAAGACCTGCCCGACTTCAGTATCCAGATGGGCTGCGACTGAAATAGATTTTGCTTCTGCGGCAAGACGCACTGTTTCGATCGCTGATTGAACCGTGGCAGCTAAATTGATTGGACTGACATTGAGGCTGAGTTTGCCCTGAAGAATGCGGGAGACATCGAGCAAGTCTTCAATCAGTTCCGCCTGGAGTTTGGCGTTTCGTTCGATTGTGCTGAGTGCCTGGAAAGTTTTAGCAGCATCCAGTTTGCCCGTTTGCAGCAGCCTTGCCCAGCCCAGAATGGGGTTCAGGGGCGATCGCAGTTCGTGGGAGAGAACCGCGAGGAATTCGTCTTTGATCCGGTTTGCTGCCTGTGCTTCTTCACGGGCCATTTCTGCGTTCGATCGCGCCTGCTGTTCGGCTTCATAGAGCCGGGTATTTTCGATGGCGATCGATGCCATTTGGGCAAGCTGCACCAGGATAGACTCATCGGTTTCGGTAAACTCGCCTTCGTATTTGTCCGAAAGCTGGAGCAATCCAATGTTCTGTCCGTTGCGTCCGATCAGGGGAGCCGCGAGCCAGCCGCGCATGGGGGGATGTCGGTCTACTGCTTCGCCAAATCCTTTCCAGTGCGGGTGAGCCTCTAGTTCGGCTTGGGTCATTCGCAGCGGGCGATTCAGATGACAGACGCAGGCATAAATGCCCGTTCCATTGGTCAGTTCGTTGTAGTCTCGCCACTGAGCATACTTCTCTGACAGGGAAACGGCAGTAATTGCCTGTGCCCAGTTCTGGTTGATGGTCAGACTGGTAACAGACTGGTGAGCACCGATAATCGCAGCCGCCTGATCAGTGACGACTTGCAGGACTTCTTGCATCGAAAGAGCAGAATTGATGCTAAGTGCGGCGATCGTGAGCTCCTGCGACTGATTTACATAATGACGTTCACGCGCCAGTAAAGCTTCACGTTCCAGCTCGGCTTGTTTACGAGCGGTAATGTCCCGCTGAGTGCCCCAGACACGCACCAATTTCCGGTTTTCAATGATGCCAATCAGGTTATTCAAAAAAATCTTGGGATTCCCCTGTTGATCGACCTCGTAAGACTCTGCATCACTGAGCCGAAAGCCGCCGCGAATAAAGGCACGTAAATACTCCAGATTGCGAGAGTCTGCTGGCGCAAAAAAATCCGTTAGCCTTGCTCCAATGAGATCTTGAGGAGAGGCAACGCCATACATCTCAGCAAACCTCTGGTTGCACTCTGCTAGGTAAGCGTGTTGGTAGAAGCATTCTAGCTGCTCTGCCTCAGGGCGATCGATTTCGATGGGTTGCTCGACTTCAAAACGCCAAATGCCTTCTGAACTCTGCTGCACAAAGGCTCGATAGCGTTCTTCACTTCGTTCTAACGTTTGGGAGACTTCTCGCCGCAGTTGTGCCAGCTTCAAAGTCGCCTCCACGCGCGCCAGCAATTCACGGGCAGAAAAAGGCTTGACCAAATAGTCATCGGCTCCCGCTTCGAGTCCTTCAATGCGAGCCTCTTCCCCAGCACGGGCAGACAGCAGAATAATGGGAATTTCTCTGGTTTGTGGGTCGGTTCGCAAGGCTTGCAGCAAACCAAAGCCGTCCAGGTTGGGCATCATGACATCCGTGAGAACCAGATCAGGAGGTTGCTGACGAATTGCAGCCAGAGCCAATGCCCCATCTGGGACTGCTTTGACTTCGTACTGCTGACTCAACAACCGCCGCACATAGTCGCGCATATCGGCATTGTCGTCGGCAAGGAGAATGCGAGCGGCAGCGGCAGGGGAAAGGGAAGAGGGGGGAATGGGGAGTGAGGCGGTGGAGAGTGGGGGAGATAGGGTTATGACTGATTCGTTGCCTGTGCTTACCTCCGATAGCCAGCGAAGGGCTTCTTCCAGGTAGGGGTTCGAGTTGAGTGCCGTCGAGACCAGGGTGCGAGCTGCGCTTAGGCGATCGGCTTCGCTGTGTTGTAGGCGTTCGGATGGGAGATGAGCCGTTCCCGTGGGAACAGAAAGGGTAAAGCAGGTTCCTTGTCCTTCGATGCTCCTCACGGCGATCGTTCCACCATGAAGCTTCACCAATTCCTGCACCAGAGAAAGCCCGATTCCCGAACCTTCAAAGCTTCGTCCCTGTGCGCCTTTCACGCGATGAAACCGCTCAAATAAATGGGGTAGCTCGGCAGCGGGAATGCCAATACCCGTATCCCGCACCTGCAGTTCAACGTGGTCGTGCTGCCACTGTAAGCTAACCGCAATTTCGCCTGCGAAGGTGAACTTCAAGGCGTTTGAGAGCAGGTTAAACACCACCTTCTCCCACATTTCGCGATCGACATACACCCATTCCGGGAGCGGCGGACAATCCACCAGCAGCCGCATTCCTGCCCGCTCAATCACCGATCGAAACACTGAGGCTAATTCTGCGGTGAAGGTCGCTAAATCGGTGGGTTCATAGGAAGCCTGCACCCGTCCCGCTTCGATCCGGGAAAAATCTAGCAGCGTATTGACGAGCTTAAGCAATCGCATCCCATTGCGCTGCACCGTTTGAATGCGCTCCTGCTGGTTTGACGACAAGGGTTCGTCTGGATCGTTTAGCGCATCCTCAGCCGGAGCCAGCATCAGGGTCAGGGGTGTGCGAAATTCGTGGGAGACGTTGCTAAAAAAGACAGTTTTGGCGCGATCGATTTCTGCGAGTGCCTCTGCCCGTTTGCGTTCTTCCTCATACGCCTGAGCATTGGCAATACTCGCCGCAATTTGACCCGCCACCAGATTGATAAAGCCCTGATAGCTATCGTCAAATAGCCGCAGAGGATTTAGCCCAACCACTAAGACTCCCGCTCGTCCGGTTTGTCCAGAAGGGGCAATGGGTACGGCAACGGCTTGATGGGGCGGACGCTCCCAGGCTCCCGTGGGGAGATGACTCCATCTCGCAGTTAAGTCACGGATTAAAACGTTTTTTTGCGTTGCCAGCACTTCAGCAAGCGACCAAGCAGAGGGAGAGTCTAGATCAGCAGTTTGCAGCACCGCAGGATGACCCGGATCAATGCCGCTTGTCCCTGCTAAAACAATCTGCTGCTGGTCGGGATCGACCAGATAAATCATCGCAAAGGGCAAATCATAGGGATTGCTATACAGAGCTTCGATGCTGAGACTGCAAGCCTGGTCAAAGGTGCGGGCATCTGCTGTTTTTGCAGCGAGTTCTCGCAGCAGTGCGAGTTGACGTTCGCCCACAATTCGCTGAGTGTCGTCGGTACAGGCGCAAAGCAGCCCGCCAATATCCTCACGATCGCCCGGAATGGGGCTGTAGGAGAACGTCACATAGGTTTCTTCCGGGTAGCCTTTGCGCTCCATAATAAAGGGCAAGGCTTCGTCAAACGTTCCCTCGTTTTTGTGAATCACCGATTCGATTCGGGGTTCAAGCTGATCCCAGACTTCGCGCCAAACTTCAGTTGCAGACTGTCCCAGCGCAGCGGGATGCTTGGCGTGGAGAAAATCTCGGTAGGCATCGTTGTAGAGATTAATCAGGTCTTCGCCCCACCAAACAAACATGGGTTGACGTGAAGTCAGCACAATCCGCAGCGTCGTTTTTAAGCTCTGTGACCAGGTTTCGACCTCACCCAATGGCGTTTTTGACCAGTCCATCTGGCGCATCAGGCGCCCCATCTCGCCACCGTTGGCAAACAGATTGTTGGAGATTGAAGCAGTATCCATAGCGGGCGGAGAAGTGGGGGAATCGATCGAGCGTTAATTCAGTTTGGCAAGTTGGACAACCGGTTAAATGTTGCTGAACAAATCTTTCTCAGCGTGATTCTGTTTATTCGCGGGTTCACTGAAGCAACCCATCAGCCAATGACGGAATCCGATTGGCAGCAAGGTCTTTAAAGAATAATTATTATTACCGGATCGTGCAAATCTATCTTTAGGTAGGGGGGCAAGAGATTAGGTAGAGGGGCGAGATATCGATGCCATTCTGCCCCTTACCGCTGCTGCTTGCACAGGTGTGATATTACGATGCCGGGTGAAAGCAGTTAGACAAAAAATTCCCCGAAACGTTAAATGCTCCGGGGAAGGCAATGCTCATCAGGTTTAACAGATTAGAAAATTAGATAAAATTGAGATCAGGATTCAGCGGGTTGATAAATTCCCCACTCTGAGATTCCACGATTGCTAAGGATTTCTTCTGCCGGGCGAATCTCGTCCTCAGTTCCTTCCACCATGATCAGGTACTTACCGCCTTGCAGTTCGTCACTATATGCCCGGGCTTTTTCGTCTGGAATTCCCATCTTAATGAGTGCTTGAACTAACTGATTCGCTGCAACTGCCGCAACTCCTGTACTTGCTACCGTGGCAACCATCGCTGCTCCTAAACTTCCGGCGGCAATGATAACCCCAAGTCCAGGGAGAGCTAAGCTCGATAGCCCTAATAGGGTAAACCCGGTCGCACTAATCGTCGCAGTATCCCCGACGATCGCGTTTGCTTTATTAACTTTGGTGTCTCCCAGATGGTCGCTAATCTCAACCTCACCAACTGTTTTGTTTTCCAGGTGTTTTCCGACCACTGAAACCTGGCTCATTGGAAAACCAGAATCGTTCAAGTGATTTAGCGATTCCTCAAGGTCCTCACGTTTCGTGAATATGCCAATTGCACGTTTTTGCTGAGTTAAAACCATTTTCTCCTCCGGACTCAATCAACTGCATTAATAAAGACTGATTCTCATCTTTTTGCATTGGCGATATTTTTACAGACTTGACAAAGCCATTCATTGATCTGGGGAAGGAGTTTAAAGGGTTATCAGAGAATCTTCTTGTCTAATACTCGCGTCATCGTTTTTAATTTCCTAAAAATTAATTGCTAAACCGTTTTAATCCTTAAGATGAGTGAATTCAATTCTCCAGTGGCTTAGCATAAATAAAGAGCTTAATCGCACTCCCGTAATCATTTTGGCTTCTTACTGGACAAGGCGTAGTTTTCTCCAATGTGGAATTGGGGCTGCTTTGGCGATCGCCCTTAAGGAGGAATTGCTTTGCAGCATCCCTTCTCATCTCATCGGCTATGTAAAACGAGACAGATTCCCAATGAAAACTGTGAGACCAGAAAGTTTCGCGACAGCAGGGCGGCTACAGGCTCGCCCCACTCAGCCCACCGCAACAGGTTTTCCCGGACTGCATCCCCTAAATCTAGAGCGTCAGCGCGACGGATTAATCTATGTGCCGCCAACCTATCGAGCAAATCAGCCCGCCCCGCTATTGCTCATGCTGCATGGTGCAGGTGGCGACGCAGAAGGGGCACTGAGAATCGTTCGGGAATTAGCAGATCCTTTTGGAATGATTGTGTTAGCGGTAGACTCACGCCAGCAAACCTGGGATGTGATTATCAACGATTACGGTCCTGATATTGCCTTTCTCGATCGTGCACTGGCTCAAACCTTCGATCGGTATGCAATCAACCCAGATCAGGTGGCGATCGCAGGATTTTCAGATGGCGCGTCCTATGCCCTTTCCGTCGGCATTACGAACGGCGATTTATTTCCCCACATTCTTGCCTTTTCACCCGGATTCATGACTCCTGCCGCGCGGAACGGAATGCCTCGCTGTTTTATTTCCCACGGTAATCGAGACACGGTGCTGCCGATCGATCAATGCAGTCGTCGAATTGTGCCGCAGTTGCAGCGAGCAGGCTATGACGTGGTGTATCGCGAATTTGATGGTCCTCATACTGTACCTGGGACGATCGCCCGCGAAGGCATTAACTGGTTTACAGCTTGATTAGAAAATGAATACAGGAATGATTTCAAATCGATTCAGCGATGGGATAAAAGGGTTTGGCATGAAAGAGCTTGGGACAAAAGGGTTTGGAATAAGCGAGTGTATGGGATAAGAGAGAGCTTGTGAATTGTGCTGGCGATCGCGCTGTAAAACGAAACGACGAACGTTCAGCAAATGAATTCAAAACATAAGCCAATCTAAATTTTGGAATTGGGAAAAACGCCAAGCGAAACTGACTCAGAAAAAAGATTTACTGGTGCGGCTCGATGAAATTATTCTTTGATAAGCAATTTCGCCCCACGTCAGAACTAATTTATAAGAACCAATTCATAGCAAACCACGCAAGAGCAATGCGAGACGGAAAGCGATAGATGTCGGGATGATGTTCAAACTACTGCTCCTGCAAAAATTGATCCTGCAACAGTTTTATAACAATGCTGTATAACAATAAAAGGGATTGCTGTGAATGAAGTTGCTGATGTCTTAACTGGAAATTCAATGAGCGCGATCGAGTGGATACTTACAACTTGGGCAGTGCTTTCTTGCCTTGCTTGGGGCTTAAGCTACCTCAAAGCGGTTCATGGAGTTCGATCGATACGACTGCTCAAGCAGTTGCAACCACAATCGCCTCAAACCTTTCCAAGGCTTAGTATTATTATCCCAGCTTGTAATGAAGGTGACACCCTTGGGCAAGCCTTGACGACGCTTCTCAAGCAGGACTATCCCAATCTAGAAATCATCCTCATTAACGATCGCTCCACCGACAACACAGGCGACATTGTTGACCAGTTAGCGAGCCAAGACGATCGCATCGTGCCTGTGCATATCACTCATCTGCCTCCAGCATGGCTGGGAAAAGTTCATGCGCTGCATCTTGGCAGTCAGAGGGCTACGGGAGATTGGCTTCTCTTTACGGATGCAGACGTTCATTTTCAGCCGGGTGTTTTGAAGAAGACGATCGCCTTATGCCTTGAAGAGCAGCTTGACCATCTTTCCGTAGCAGCTGAGGCTTATAGCCAGTCGTTTTGGCTTGATGTAACGCTGGCTGCCTTCGGTCTCCTGTTCTTGAATAGTATCAACGCCTCTGAGATCGGCAAACCCGAATCGGACAGTTTCGCTGGCAATGGAGCCTTTAACCTGGTGCGGAAATCTGTTTTTGATCGAACCGCTGGGTTTGCTTGGCTGCGAATGGAAGTTGTTGACGACTTAGGACTTGCGCTGATGATGCAGCAGGCTGGAGCGCGGAACTGCTTGGTGTTCGGAACTGATGAGATTGGTTTAACCTGGTATCCCTCTTTATCTACAATGGTGCGCGGCTTAGAGAAAAATCTCTTTGGTGCGGCTGCCCATTATCGCTATTCCAGTTTGTTTATCACGGTGGTGCTGCTCTGGCTGCTTAATCTGGGTTGGGTTGTTGCAATTCTACAGCAACCAGGATCCTGGCTGTGGGGATTTGGGATTGCTGCCTATGGATGTTTGCTGCTTTATGCTTGGGCGGTGTGGGCTAAGCTAAGGCGTTTTACCTTTGGCATGTTGTTGATTCCAGTCGGGCAGCTCATTCTCTCGGTTATCCTGCTGCGTTCAGCGTTCTCCTGTTGGCAACAGCAGGGCATTGTTTGGCGCGGCACTTTATATCCTTTGCAGCAGTTGAAGGATGGGCAGCGAGTCAAAATTTAGCGCATTGAGCGTATTGATATTACGCCGAATCGTCTGATCTGAGTGAACACGGCAGCGAAACTATCCGCAATCACCCAACAAATGTTTCCTACTCCAGGGGGAGTCGCCCCATCTTGTTGGACAGGAAACTTATCTTAGGGGTATATAGTGGGCTGGTCAATCTTGCTCAAAAGAATTTTCTTAATGATTAGCCAAACTTGAGAAGATTATGACGATGCTACAAGGTACTCCGTGGCTATTGGCTCATCGATCGATGCTGAAGCCAAATCAGCCTATGAAAGTTTCGCTGTATGGCAACGATTACGTCTTATGGCAGGATGACAACGGGAACATCAGTGCTTTGCCCAACGCCTGCCCTCACATGGGCGCAATGCTCTCTGAAGGCTGGTGTGTTTCTCGTTCAGATGGGCGCAGTGCGATCGTATGCCCATTTCATGCTTTAGAGTTTGACCATACCGGATGCACAGTTTTACCCGGATCAAACAAACCTATAAAATCGCTGCTGAAGCCGTTAGAGCTAATTGTTCAAGGGGACTTCGTTTGGTCGTATGGTGGGGTCGAGCCAAAGATTTCGATTCCGAATATTCTGAATCAAATTGCAGCCGAATATGATTTTATTGGCTTTGTTGCTGATTGGAGCGTTAAGACTGATTTGCTGTCGATGCTATTAATTATGCACGACTACAATCACCCCAACGGAACCCATCGTGCATTATTTGAAATTGAAGAAGTACACTTCAAAAAGTTTATTGATAACGGGCTACATTCCCATGCTTACTACGACACCCCAAGAGCAAAAAACAAATTTCAGGACATCTTAAAGCATCCGGCTATTCTAGCACTGCCAAAAGTTCTGAATATTCATGTCGAAAACTTTTTTCCTGCGATCGTCATACTACACGAAGACGCCTCGCTCGGAAGCGTGAAGCAATGCCATCTCTTTGTTCCTGAATCCGAAACGCATACCCGCACTTATGTTTTAATGTTTGGAAAAGCAAAGTATCCGATCGCCAATTTAGCAAAACACAATTTTCTAAAACTGGTAGGAACCGCTGTCGAACAAGATACTGATATTTTAAGCAAGCTCTATCCTAATAGCCCTAAGCGTATCAAACTCAATAACGAAGTTGGAATGGATTGGGTGAAACGAAACTTTGAGAATTTTCCGGCGATCGTCGAGCCAAATTTATCTCAATAAGCAGTGACTTTTCACGGGTGCAAGCTACCAGAACAGTAAAAATTCACGGCTGATCAACTGATTGACCTCAGCAAACGCCTATAGAAATAGGTGCATTCTACAAAAGCTTTTCCATTGCATAGTTTATGAATCCCTCACCCCGGCGCATCACTTCTTGCTCCTTGACCACTGCAAACCCCATACGTTGAAAAAATGGTTTTGCGGTAATGCTTGCCTCAACAAATAACCGATTCAAGGACAGTTCATACGCCTTTGCTTCAATGGCTTGATAAATTCGGCTGCCTACTCCGCAACGTTGATAGTTTTTATGGCAGTAGAAACAATCAATATGCCCGTTCGGCTCTAGCTCTCCAAATCCCGCAATTACGCCATCATCGTCAGCAACATAGGTGAATCGATTTGAGCACACTTCTACCCAATTTCTAAATTGAATATCTTCAGGTGCCCATGCTTTGACTTGGCTGTTTGAATAATCACGCACATTAATTTCACGTACTGTTTCATGAAACAACCGTGCAATCTGTTCAGCATCTTGTGTTTGAAACAATCTTACTTCCATACGTCAATCAAGGTTTCCTAGAAACTCATCTCTTTTGCATTGTCACAAAGAAAAGCAAGACGATCGGGAGCAACGCCACAAGTCCTAGAGAGCTGAGCTGTGTCACATTATCGAATAGCGAGAAGTGGTGAGTTTGTGTCAGGTGAAAGATGAGGTGCGGCACTGCGAAGGCGAACCAACTCACCAGTGCAACTTGGATGATTTGTCGTTCGAGCAAAACTGCTGCCGCAGCCAGTAGTACCCCGAAGCCAAGATTGTTTGCACCGTAGTCCCGAACTAGATGTTCGTTGTAGGGCCCCAGAGTTGAAACCCAATTTCTACCAGGGAGCGGGAAGATTTCATAGAAGTGATAGGGAGCCAAAAAAGCCCAGAAGCCAATGAATAGAGGAACAACCGCTAGGAGCCATAAACCCCACTGAATCCAACTACCACGCATTAAATGTTGATCGAACTTGCTGTTCATACTTTCAATAACGTGGAGGATGTTGAAATGTGCCAATGACCTGATCAAGCTGTTGAGCGATCGCTATTAATTCCATCTCTCTCCACCGCTTGCCCACAATCTGGATTCCAATCGGTAGCCCATCCTGCGTTTGCCCAATGGGAATGACGATGACTGGATGCCCGCTTAAATTAAACGGCATGGTGTACGCTCCATTGGCAACTCCGTATGGGTAAGCTCTGCCATCGACCTCAACGGCACTCCAGGGGGGACGATGGGTGAATGCAGCCGTTGCAGCCACTGGCACTAACCAAACATCCCATGACTCTAATGCCGTATCCAGTTGAGCAATGAAGCGATCGCGCTCGGTCAGCGTTTCAAAATATCCCTTCAAACTGGGATTAAGTAGCTCTGGAAGAAATCGGCTGAAGTCTCCCAATTGTCTGAGTTTCTTGTCACCTTGGGTGGCTGTACGAGCGATCAACCCTAAACTGCGTCGAATGTTGTAGCGATCTCTCGGTTGAGCATAGGTGTTGTTATAGGCTGCAACTCGCATGTACAGGTTCAACATCTTTGAGGTATCAAAGCCTTGGGGAAGCCAGCGTTCTACCTTCGCCCCTGCATTTGCCAGCGTTTGAGCTGTTTTCTGCATGGCGGTTCGGATATCAGCAGCGACTGGAATTTCACTCCACTCATCAATCCAGGCAATCTTGAGATCAGACAATGCTTTGCCAGAAGGCGTATCTAGGGGAACCGGAGGAACATCTGGACGGCGCACATCTGCTCCTGCAATCAGCGAAAAGCAAAGCCGAATGTCTTCCAAGGATCGCGCAAAACATCCAACGGTCATCATCTGTCGAACACACAAGGGCATACCAGGAACTTCAGGAATCATGCCGGCGGTGGAAATGCGGCGATCGGTGGATTTAAGTCCATAGACACCACAAAAGTGAGCAGGTTGACGCACAGACCCGCCAAAATCATTTCCCAGATCAAGGGGTGAAAGACCTGCAGCGATCGCGGCAGCACTGCCCCCTGAACTTCCTCCAGGCGTGTAGGCTAAATTCCAGGGATTGTTGACTGGCGGAAACAGAGAATTAATACTCTGGTAATCGGCTGCGAGTTCGGCTGCGTTGGTTTTTCCCAGGATAATTGCTCCTGCTGCTCTAAGTTTGGCAACGACTGTCGCATCCTGCTTGGGAATGTAATCTCTAAGGGGAATATAGCCTGCGGTTGTGCGGAGTCCAGCTGTTTCAAAAATGTCTTTAATCGTGACCGGAACTCCATGTAATGCGCCCCAATCTTCACCTTTTGCAAGAGCCTCATCTGCCTGCTTTGCTCTAGTTCGGGCATTTTCCGCATCAAGGGTGCAGATAGCATTCAATTTCGAGTTGTGTTGAGCAATTTGTTCCACATGAGCGTCCAGAAGTTCGACCGCAGAAATTTGGCGATCGCGGATCATTTGAGCCAGTTCAACAGCGGACTTAAATACAATCTCGTTCATGATATTTCCTCTAATTCAGTGAAATGCTTTGTCTCTCCTGGTTATTCTTTTTTGGATAGTTGGCGCAAAAACTCATTCCAGCCAACTTTGCCGTACTTCTGGGTAGGGCAGAGCTGTGCTCCTGAACGAAATGCTTGCGCAATCTTGCCAGGAATGGGAACTTCTACAACGTTCCGTTTCCGTCCAGTTGCTTTGAAATACGCTCTAGCAAGATCGCCTGCTGTCCAAACTTCGGGTCCACCGATGTCGGTCACTCGTCCGGCAGGAGCTGAAAGAGCTAGTTCCACCAAGCGATCGGCAACTTCACTTGCTTGAATGGGCTGAAGCAGGAAGCCTTTAGGCATGAGCATGATCGGGAGACGATCGAGGAATTGAATCAGCGTCAATGCAAATTCATGAAATTGCGTCGCTCTGAGGATTGTCCAGGGAATTGCAGCCTGTTCGATTATTTGTTCAGTTTCAAATTTCATTCCGTAGTAGGGGTAGAAGGGGTTGCGATCGACTCCGACGATCGAGACATAAACGATGTGAGATATCCCTGCGCGTTCTGCTGCTTGAAGCAACCGCCTTGTCCCTTCAACATCGACTTGACGGGGATTGGTGGGGCTTGAAGCACAATGGACAATGACATCAATCCCTTCAACGGCTTGCTCCAATCCCTCACCCGTCAGTAAGTCTCCTTGAACAGTGCCAGGACGTTTACTGTGGCTGAGCACCTGGACGTTACAATCAGCAGTTTGCAGGCGATCGACTACTAGAGAACCGAGGGAGCCTGTCCCCCCTGTAACTAAAATTTTTGATGCGTTCATTTTGAAACTTCCTGATGGGAAAGTCAGGGTTTAAGCGTGGCTGTATTAACCCAATTTGTCTTGTTTGGGTGTGATTGACGCGGTTCATTGGATCGAGATTGAGTTTGAGTGCGATACCAATCGAGTGTCTGGCGAATTCCTTCCTGGTAAGAAGTCACTGTGGCTTTCCCGAAGGCAGATTGGTACTTGCTGCTGTCAATAACAAAGGGTTGTTCAAATTGATAGATCATTTCTGCCCCTTCCCGCGCTAAAGACCAAAACAGCCCCAGTGCTTTCACGACTCTAGAGCCATAAGCGATGACTCTCGGAACTCTTCCCACTTCCTCAAAAATCAGGCGGACAAACTCTCGCCCTGTAATCGGCTCAGGGGTAGGAATATGCCAGACCTTCCCGATCGCCTCATCCTGCTCAGCCAGGGTTATCAACCCTCTAGCAAAATCATCAATAAAGAGCGGTGTTAATGGCAGATCTAGATTGCCAAACCACGTGGCTCGCTTGCTTGACAGAGCGGCTCCGAACAAATTTTGCCCCAGCACTGACTCAACCAGTGGGCCGTATAACTCGCCACCACGACCAATCACTGCCTGCACTTGACCTTTGCTGTGAGCTGCAAGCAGCATTTCTGCTAACCAGGCACGTAATACCCCTTTGTTGCTGACGGGTCTGCAAGGTAAGTCCTCAGTCATTGGTCCGTTTACTTTGCCGTACATCCAGGTATCATCTGCAAACACATACTTGGCATTGGCAGCAGCGGCACCTGCGATCGTCGCTTCCATCACGGCTGGAAATAGCTCAGTCCATTGAGTAAACGGCGGATTGACGCAGTTATAGACCACCGTTGCCCCTTGGCAGACTTCGCGTATGTGAGTGGGATCTGTTGCATCGGCTTTGAGGATTTCGATATCGAAGGGAAAATTGGCATGACCACTGCGGTTCACGCCACGAACCTGTTTTCCTCGTGCAACCAGTTCTCGCACGATCGCACTCCCCGTTCCACCACTCGCTCCAATGACGACGTGCAGTTCGTTTGAGGTCATGAGATCCTCCTCCCTATCGGGAATCGATACCGTACTTTGAATTTAGTTAGCTTCTATGTCTTTCCATCCACCCCACGGTTTCCTCCAGCCTTGAGTCTTCTGCCGGTATAGGAGATGCGTCGCCAGACCCGCACGTGGAAGAAAGCATTAATGTCTAGTAAAGCCAGCTTTGATACTGGGGATGAGCCTGTCTCATATCCTCATAGAGCCACACCATACGGTCAAGAAACCACAGTTTGCTCAGATAAACGAGGGCACATCCCAGAAGCGTGAGACAACCATCAAGTGTGACTAATCCCCAGATCACAACCGCCATACCAATCACTGAAACCAAGCTCAGTACATTGGGAACCCGTTGATGGTGTTCTGGAACAGGAACGGTATCTCGATTCAACCAGACCCGTTCACCCAATACGCCTTTAGAAGCCCAATGATTAGTGGATTGAGGTTTCGCAAAGATGCGGGGATTGATCCACATCCAGAACAGGGCGATCGCGATGGGAACTAATGACCACCAACCCAGCCAGACACGGCTCCAGATTACCAAAATCAGAATCGGCAGGACAGTGAAACGAGTCCAAACGCTCCAGGGATTGGCATGACGTGCCCAGGTTTCCTCATCCATGTGAAACGTGTTGGCAATCTTACGTTCTACGGTCATCGCTATTGTCCTCCTCAAAATTGCAGGTTCTCTTCTAACCAAATTCAAACTTCTGCTTCAAAGGTCAACCGAACCGTTTGCCCTGTTTTGGGAAGGTAAACATTCGACCAGGAATACCCAAACCAACCATTGGATTGCCAATTTTGGGTTCATCTTGAGTCGTTAAGTATTGGACAATGAAGTGTCTACCCTGAGCAAGCCAGTTTTTGAATCGATTGCTGTTAAAGTCGAAAATGGGTTCAGTAATTTGTTTAAGTGTGCAGTTAAAAATCACTTTGTGCTTGTGTTTGCATCGTGGTTCCTCCTTATAGCTTTAAATTCATGTTCAATTTCAGTGACAATTAGAGCTATTTTCGGCGTTGCTGAATTGGAGTATGATTCGCTCCCCTAGCCAGCCAAAATTGGGGGGAACTGATCCTCAAAGTCCCCCAGCATTAGGGGATTTGGGGGACGATGCAGGGTCTCAAGCTGTGTCTTCATACTTCGCTAAGCCCTTGCTTCAACCTGAGCGATATCCAGCATGAGTTGTTCTAAGTTGTTGGGATGCATTGCATTGAGATATTTGTGAGCGAGCGCGGGGGTTAGCAACTCCAACATCAATTGGTTTTCAACCCAAAACTCAATCACATCAAATAAGCCATCTCGGCTACAGGGCAACACCCGCCATCCCTCTCGTGCAGCGATACGTTCAATCTGCTCCAGGTTAGTCGGCACAGAAATTGCCGCATGAACAGCACTGTAGCTTGCCGCATGAGCATCTTTTTGAAACCAGGCTTGGCCATCGCCCTGCCCTGGAACAATGACGCTATCGGACGGATAAATTTCAATGAGCGTGCCGTATTCATCACCTGCCACCACCATGTAACTGTCAGGGTTCGGTGGAAAAATTCCAACTTTTCCATCAAAAACTTCTGCTAGCACCTGAGCAACGTGTAGCGGGTTACTTGCCGGAATTGAAATGTGGTGAATCATCATAACGGTTTCTCCTTGCAGTAGCATTGATGAATATCATCAGGTTCTCTGACCATATTAGTCAGGCAAACTGACTACTGATTCGCCCGATCGATTCACCTTACTGGGTAAGCACTGGGTGAACCACTGGGTGAGCCACGCTAATTCAACTCAATACTGTTGATGATGAAAATGGAGCAGCGTGAAAACGTGACAGAGCAGGTTAAAACAATCGGTGCATTACTGCGACTCCCCTTTGAGGTTTTGCTCGATCGAGTTTACTCCAAAGTCGTGACGAGCGGATTTGAGGATATTCGTCCGGCGCATGGCAATGTATTTCGCTACATCTCACCCCATGGCTCTCGCCTGACAGAACTGGCAGACAACGCCCAAATGACAAAACAAAGCATGAATTATCTGGTTGAATACTTGCACAATCATGGGTATGTCGAGATGATTCCAGATCCAACGGACGGACGAGCAAAGTTAATTCGCCTCACCGATCAAGGACAAGAAGTGCAGCAAATGGCGATTCAAATCAGCCGACAAGTCGAAGCGGAGTGGGCAGCACAATTAGGGCAGCGTAAAATGTCTCAGCTTCGTCACTTACTGGAAGAATTATCAGATGTTCTCGACGAGCGCAATCCAAACAAGCGATAGTCATTGCTTGAACGCACCAGAACTCGACAACCGCATTCGACCACCCTTAGCTGACATATTCCTCAGCTCGATAGTCCTCCAGGTTAAGCATTTGTTTTCGATTCAGTATCTCAAGCGAACGCAACAGAGGCAGAAGACCTGTCCTCCGTCTAACTGTACTGATCGAATTTCGATCGCTCAATGCTCAATAATCGATCGACTGACGGCTGTGACGATGAGTTTCATCCACGCCGATATCAAAAAATCTGCCGTGTCGCCGTTCAGGTAAGCTCTCGAACCAGTATTATCTGGCAAACAAAAACTGATTAACCAAACAAGCCAGAACTATAAATTATAATTCAACTTTATAGTAGAAGGGATTATTGGAAAAATATAGTTTCTTTATCAGTGAGTCGTCAAATTATCATTAGATTAAATTGAGTTTGTCAATCTATTATCAATTCACCAGAAGTTAAATTTTTATTAGGTGATACTGTCATATTTAGGTTTCCTTCTGGAATGCAATAAGCTTTACCTGATTCTCCTAACAACTCCAACAATTACCAGGAGGTTGCCATGCCCCTTATTCTCATCAAAGGAACTTTTTCCATTAAAGGAACTGCCCCTGACGGTGACTCTGTTCGATTTATTCCCAAGAATCCCGCTCTATGGCGAAAGCTAGAAAACCGAGTACGTGCCAATCGCCTAGGAGGGGTACAGCTGCGCCTTGATGCGATCGACGCACTGGAAACCCATTTTCAAGCGCGAGTCGGTGCATTTGGAACCCAGCGTCAACCCGAAGAATTCGGTAACAAAGCTGCTGCTCATCTGCTCGATCTGCTGGGCTTTGATAGCAAAACGATTCGGCGAGGACCGAAGGAAATTGTGCAGGATGCCGCTCCCAACACAGTGAATGGATACATTCTGACTCGCTTTGCTGATATCTACGGACGAGCGATCGCCTTTGCTTTTGCCGGAGATCTCGATGAAAGCGATGGAGCCTCTGTTTTCGTCACTGAAGATCTCCTGAAGCAGAGTGCAAATTACCAGCTTGTTGCCGAGGGTTTGCTATATCCCACGTTCTATTCAAAGCTCTACATTGACCTGAGAAAGGCTCTGGCAGCTGCAACTGAATCAGCCCGCTCTGCTGGGTTGGGCTTGTGGACAAAAGATGTGACCAATCGCGGATTTGAACTCGAAAGTCTGAAAACCATCATTGAGGAGGCTGTTATTCTGCCGAAGCTATTTCGCCGCTTGCTTAGCTACCTGGCAATTAACGATGACAGTGTTGATTTATCTGGATTTATCGACTACCTCAATAGTAACGACGATCGCGTTCTTGTCCTGCCTGAAGGCAAGATTACGGGGTTTGATAATTTGATTGAAGTCAACGGTCAAACCTTGAGGTTAACTGAAAAACCTGAGGATCTGGTATTTATTGAGAAGTAAGAGCCTTCAATGTAAGCGTGTAAATTTTCTATGGCTCGATCGCAGAGGAGACTGTACCGCGGCGTTGCTGAATCGAAGTATGAAGACACAACTTAAGACCCCGCATCGCCCCCTAAATTCCCCAATGCTGGGGGACTTTGAGGATCAGTTCCACCCAATTTTGGGGGGCTAGGGGGGCGAATCATACTCCAATTCAGAAACGCCCTGTACCGCTTCTCCTAGCTCTGTTGATCACTGCTGGACTGCTGGCAGCAGGGTTTTGGTTTTTGCGAGGGGGCAAACTGATGAGTCGTGTTTACTGCGATCGATCAGGATGAAGATAGGCTCCATCAATCAGGGTTGGAACACAATTGCTCGCATTGAATGCTGCGGCAAGTTCAACATCCTGCGGGAGGCCTCGTTCAATCAGTTCTTTGCCAGAGCTGCACTGCGGCATGAGCTGCGTTAGACGGTGCTGGAGTCCCTGGAAGGCGATCGCGGCGGCTTCTGCTTCAGGGGACAAATTGCCGCTTAGATAATGAATGATTGCCCCTGCTCCGATCCAGTCTTCAAAAGCGGGCCGGAGGCTGCCATCACTCCATTTTTCGCCTGCTGGAACGATCGCAATTTTTCGCCCGTAAGCCATTGCGGCTAAGGCAACAGCGCGACCGTTTCTCAGACATCCGGCTAAGGTTGGAGTCGTTCCAGTGGATAAACTCAACGCTGAACCGTTGGGCGAAGGAAGTACGAGGCGCAAACCTTTGGGAACCGACAGCAAAGAAGCAGGAGAGAGGGAATAGCCATTGCCACCACGCTGGTTTGCTAGTTTCGCGTTAATTGACTCAGCGAATGCTATTGCTGAATCATCTTTGTATTGATAGGGATAAACAATTGCCCCTCGAGAATTTGCAATCTCAACGCAAGTTGAAAACGAAAGCACGTCAACGATGACGATGACATCGCTAATAGAGGCTAGATGGAAAATTCCCTGTTCGCCCCATTCACATCGCACATCGAAATGAGATTGATTGAACACGATCAGAAATGTGCTTCTACAATCGAAAAACAGAATGATAGATAGAATCTTGTCAACGTTTTACTGATTGCGTCAACGTTCGATCAAGCGATTCGTTTGAGACTTTTCTGCCAGGGATTGGTATTCAATCGCATCATGGCTGCAAAAAAGACGAACTTCGTTTTTGTGATTGCGTGAAAGCTGTCGCAGACGGTCTTGATTATGGAGGCGAGCTTGGCGATCGACTTCCATCATGGTTTGGTAGGCGCGGAGACCAGGAGTGCATTGGCGATTTGCGCCGTCCATCTCGTGACGGTAGAAATAAGCATCGCCTGCATGAAGCAGCCAGCCGTCTGAGGTTTGAATTGCAACTCCGGCATGACCAGGGGTGTGCCCTGCCAGGGGAATTAAGAGAATTTCGGGGGGCAAGCCTTCCAGATCGCGGACTGCCTCGAATTCAAACCAGGGATCGCCGCCCGCTGCGTAGTATTTCCAGTTTTTCACTTCGTCCCACTGTCCGGGACGGTATCGCCGCTTGCCAATAAAGCCGTGCCGAGTTCGAGCGGCAGCTGCTTCGCTTTGCATCAGATGCACGGTGGCTTCGGGAAAATCTTCCAGACCGCCAGCATGATCAAAATCTAGATGAGTCAGCACAATATGGCGCACATCTCGCGCTGAGAAGCCGAGCCGCTCAATTTGATCGATCGCCGTATATTTCTGCTTAAACTGAATGTTATTAAAATAGATAAAAAATGGGCTGAGACGGGAGTGGGGAGCTTGCACGTCGCGCAGTCCAAACCCGGTGTCTACCAGCACTAATCCTTGATTTGTTTCGATCAAAAGACAGTGGCAAACCAGATGAGCCGTCAGACCCCGACTGAAGCCATCAAACAGTGCCCCACCCAAAGGACACATACAGCCACAATTGAGATGATGAATTCGCATGAACCCTCCAGGTTGCTGATCGAACGTTGACGCCGCAGAACTATGACGATAGAACGATGAAATAGAGCTGTGAGATAGAGCGCTTGCCGCTCTATGACGCGAAGCAGTTTTCGGTTGAGTATCGGTTAAGTCAATGGCTGAACCGCTTCGATTGCTCCGATCGTAAGAAGGGAACCGTGAGATATCTTCTTTCCAACGGAGTAGGTCGAACCCGGAAGGAGGAATTGCGGGCAATTCAGGAAAAAAGCCTTGCAGCGAGAGTAAACTAAGTTTTGGCATCGGTTCCAGGATGCGAAAGCGTCTTTAGCGTCTTTTGATTAGCCCCCTGCCGTTAAATTCCCTATGAAGCTGCGTCCTTTTCTCACCGTTCTCTTGGCGATCGTGTTTGTTCTGATTTCTGCCAGCGTGGTTGGGGCAGTGTGGCTCAAGAGCCAGAGTCCGCTGCGGCTCGACGATACGCGCATTTCGAGCAAACCGGAAGCCGCGCTGTTTGTTTCCCGGCAGGCTCCGCTAATGCTGTCGCTTCAGGTAAATCCCGATCGGCTCAAGGCATATCGCTTAACCAATACTCGCATCGGGCAACGGGCACAGGTACAGGCACAGTTTGATCGCTGGCAGCGTCGCTTGCTGGGGGAACCGAAGCTGAGCTATGGCGATGACATTGCGCCCTGGGCAGCCGATGAAATGACCCTGGCCTTGATGAATCCTGATGTCGATCGCGATTTTGAGAACGGGCAGCAGCCGGGCTATTTGCTGGCAGTCGAAGTCGCTGACCCCACTCAGGCAAAAGCCTCACTGCAACGGTTTTGGCGCAGTCAAGCGTCTGCCCAAAATCAGGTAAAAGAGACGTTTGCGGGGGTGGAGTTGACTTATGCAAAGCCAGAGCCGCGCCACCGATCGGATTCAGACAAAGCCCCGGAACTGCCGTCTTTAACCACTGCGCTCGTCAGCGATCGATTTGTGCTGTTTGCCAATTATCCTAAGGTGCTGCGGCAGGCGTTGAACAATGTGCAGGCGACAGAGCTGAGTTTGAATGCCGATCGCACCTATGAGCAGGCAATTGACCAGTTGAGCGATCGCCGAATCGGGGTGGCGTTTGTGAACGTGCCCCAGTTTGCCACTTGGCTGACGGCACAGCGTCCTGAGCCGAGCGAAATCCGTTTGATTGCAGCATTGCAGCCCACATCCCAGGGCATTTTAGCAAAGCTGAGCCTGCTGTCCGCCCCCGGTTCAGCCCCCGGTTCAGCCGCACAAGGGTTCGCCGAAAGTTTGCTCGATTTCTCTGACTCAGCAGCATCGTTGCCCGCTCCTTCTGCGGCGGATGCAAAAGCGATTTTGAAAAACCTGCCTGCAACCAGTGCTTTTGCGTTGAGCGGGGTCAATATCGGACAGACCTGGGAACAGTTCCAGAAGTCGGGTGCGTCCTGGGCAACTCCGGTGCGGGAGGCGATCGATCGATTACAGCAGCAATGGGGCGTAGAGTTTGCCGCCGATCTGTTTCCCTGGATGCCGGGAGAATTTGCTTTAGCACTGGTTCCCCGCAGCGGAAATCAAGGTGCGAATGCGGCTGACAAAACGGCTTTGCTTCAGCAGTTCGATGCAGCGTTTATCACTGAGCAGTCACCCAACATAAAAGCAGGACTGGAGCAGCTCAATGCGATCGCCGCTCAGCAAGGACTTAGCAGTGGCACATTTCAGCTTGGCGAACAGGAGGTGTTTGCCTGGACAAAGCTCACGCCGCTCCGGGGGAGAAATAACCTTTCCCTAGAAGCAACGGTTCAAGGACTACACACCCAGCTTGGCAATTATCAGGTTTTTGCCACTTCAGTTGAAGTGATGCGGCAGGTCATCGAAGCCAGCACTGCCGAGACTCCTGCTTCCTTACAGCAGATGATCGCCCAACTTGAAGATGCGGGTGCGCCGAGTCAGGGTCGTTCGCAGATTTATCTGGATTGGACTGAGCTTCGCGCTCGCTATGGCAATCAGCCGATCGTGCAGCGTCTAGAGCAAACGGTGAAGCCTCTGTTCGAAAGCTTGCAGACAGTGGCGTTTACTGCGAAGGGTTCAAATTCAGAGGGTTCAGGTTCGGATCGATCGCTAGGTGCGCTGCTGCTCAGGTTTCAGGAACAGGAATAAAACCTGCCCGATTCACATCGTGTCGGCTTGCCAGCAGGCGACCAGACAGCGAGAACCGTCCCCTCGCTCTTGATCAGAGTGCCAGCAGGCGTTTAGACATCGATTGCTTGCAAGGAGGAACTGCGCTGCAACGTTCCGCTGCAGAATCCTCGCTCTGGCACGGTAGGAACGACAGGAGTAAGCAGGGCTTGATGGACTGCGATGATGTTTACCGATCGTGATAGAACTAGCATTGGGCTCAACAGGGCAAATTTTCATAACCAACTCAAAGTAATCTAGAGAACGTAGCAGGAATCATGGCATCTGTATTCTTGATTGCTTGACAATAAACTTCCTGCTATGAATTTCCTTCTGTATGGTGATCCATCAGGATGGAAGCTTTCTATAGACATCCTTCCCAAAGAATTGAGAATCACACCATTTGCAGCAGCACGATCGGTCACTGGCAAATGTCAGTCTTTCAGAACAAATCAACAAGGTTTTTAACAATTCAAGCAGCCGTTCAATCTGAGCAACAGAATGGATTTCTAAAATCTTCTAAAAGATGGATGTTTTTTAGAATTACGCAATAAACGGATACATAAAAGGCAATTCACCAATCTCACTCCAAAATATTTCTTGCTGTATCTACTTAAAACTAAACTTCTGGCGCATTCCTTTCCTTTAGTTCTCCTTAAGATTACTTAAAAGTCCCCCAGGAGGGGATTGAATTAAATTGCTAAATTTGCGAATTTACCCGTAATATTTTCAATTGTCTCAGCAGATTTATGGTTCAAGCTGTACCTTTTTTCATTGGCTTTTCTCATTACCCGCAGTTAGCCCTGCACGTTCCCGATGGTTTTCTGAATTTGCCTGTTACCCTAATCACCTGGGTCGTTTCGATCGCGTTAATCGCGCTGTCGCTAAATAAAGTACAGGCAGAATACAAAGAGCGAACCGTGCCGCTGATGGGCGTTTGCGCTGCGTTTATCTTTGCGGCTCAAATGATTAACTTTCCGATTCCGGGCGGCACTTCGGGTCACTTAATGGGCGGGACGCTGGCAGGCATTCTGCTGGGTCCCTGGGCAGGATCGCTAGTGATGTCAGTTGTCTTCATTGTGCAGGCGATGCTGTTTCAAGATGGAGGCTTAACCGCGCTGGGCGCAAACATTTTCAATATGGGCTTGATTGGGACTTTTGCAGGCTACTACCTGTACAAAGTAATTCGCTCCAGTATCGGCATGAACCACTGGCGAGGGATGTCAGTTGCTTCTGCTGGGGCTGCCTGGATCAGCGTCGTTGTGGCGGCGATCGTCTGTGCGTTTCAGCTTGCTTTGTCAGGCACAATGCCGCTGGGCGTGTCGTTTACGGCAATGACAGGCTGGCACGTATTAATCGGCATCGGCGAAGCCCTGATTACGCTGGTCGTGCTGAGCTATATCTGGCGCAGCCGCCCAGACCTGCTGTTTGACCCGCCCCGTCGTCGTGCAATGGATACGATGCCTCGTGCGATTTCTCCTCGCTAACGATCGCAACCCATTCTCTGCGCTTCACCGCCTAACTCGATCTTTATCAATTTCAATCTGAGTGTTTGAAGGAAATATTGCTATGCGTCAGTCTTCTCGCAATCGCGCTTTCACCGTACTGGGACTCAGCGTGGCTCTTTTGATTGCCGTGTTTCTCTCGCCGTTTGCCAGTAGCAATCCTGACGGACTCGATCGCGTTTCACAGGACTACGGCTTTGATCAAAAAGCGGCTGAAAATCCCCCGGCTCATAGGTTACCCTTTTATTCCATTTTTGAAGAATACGCGCTTCGCGGAGTGCCGGATGCTGTTGCTACACCGCTGGCAGGCTTGCTGGGAACCCTGGCAACCTTTGGCATTGCCTGGAGCATGGGCAAACTGCTGGTCAAAGGCGATGCGCCTGCTCCGATCGATCGAATTCCGCCTGGGGATGAGTAGCCTGTTTGCAGTCCCCAATCTCCCTTTGCTCCACCCTTCGATTCACTAGGATTTCGCTGAATGCTGCTCCACATTGGCGCATTTCATCTGGATATTGATAGCCAGCAAACGACCCCCTGGCATCGGCTCATTCCCAGAACACGGGTAATTTGCGCTTTGCTGTTTGTGTTTGCCACAGCCCTCACCCCCAACGGACGCTGGCTCACCTGGCTGGTGTATGGTCTGGGGTTATTGAGCTTAATCCTGACGGCACGATTGACCCTGCCTGTTCTGCTCAGACGGGTGGCGGTCGAGTTTACCTTTGTGGGTGTAGTGATTGTGGGAACGCTGTTTCGCGAGGGGGGAACGGTGCTGTGGCAGTGGGGCTGGCTGAAGGTGACCACGGTCGGACTCACGGTGTTGGGAAGCGTTGCACTGAAGGCATTGCTGTCTTTGCTGATGCTGAATTTGCTGGTGCTGACGACTTCGATCCCCGCACTGCTGAATGCCCTGGCTGACCTGAAAATGCCCCCGTTGCTGATTGCGATCATTGCGTCGATGTATCGTTACATCAATGTGCTGGTCGATGAATTTAACACGATGCGACGAGCGGCACAATCCCGTAATCTATTAAATCATCGGGGCAGGCAGCGACTTGTATTCGGCAACATGATCGGATCGCTGTTTGTTCGCACTTATGAGCGGGGCGATCGCATCCATCAGGCAATGCTGTCTCGCGGCTATCAAAACATACCGCCCCTGCAGGAACACCCCCGCCCTGGTCGGATCGATACGATCGCCATTACCATGATGATTCTGCTGCTGCTGCTCGGTCAGGCAGTTTTGCTCGGATTCTAAATTCATCTGCTGCGTTCACCCCCAACGTCATTTACCGTAAGAATGCACCATAACCCAATTAGCATTGAGCAGCTTTGCTACACCTATCCTGACGGCACACAAGCTCTCCAAGACATTAACTTATCTATTCGTGCTAGCGAAAAAGTGGCGATCGTCGGCGCAAACGGCTCTGGCAAGTCCACTTTTTTGCTGCATCTAAACGGGCTGCTGCTGCCCCAAACCGGGCAGGTTGTCATTGGCGAATTACCTGTCACTGAGAGAAATCTGACTGCAATCCGAAACTTTGTCGGCGTTGTGTTTCAAAATCCTGACGACCAGATTTTCATGCCGACCGTCTGGGAAGATATCACCTTTGGTCCGATGAATCAGGGCTTGCGCGGCAAGGAACTTACCCATCGATCGCAGCACGCTATGCACGCGATCGGACTGGAACCCGATCGATTTGCCAACCGCAACGCGATGAATTTGTCGGGCGGCGAAAAAAAGCGGGTCGCGATCGCAGGCGTTCTGGCAATGCAGCCGCAGGTTTTAGTGCTGGATGAACCTACCGCTCAGCTTGATCCCCGCTCTCGCCGCCAGTTGATTCAGCTTTTGCGGGTGCTTCCCCTGACCCAGCTTATCGCCACCCACGATCTGGATTTAGCGGTAGAGCTGTGTAGCCGCACGGTGGTTCTCAGCAATGGACAAATCGTGTACGATGGCGCAACCGAATTGGTGATGAACGATCGCGAATTTCTGGAACAGCACGCCCTGGAAACGCCGCTTTGCTACACTCGCCCTTATTGCCAGCTTGACGATCGCCCGATCGACCGACCCCATCCGGCAACGCTGGGAGAATTGTAGTTCACGCTGACCAAGCTCACGCTGGCAAGCTTTGCAAATCCAGTTTGATGGATTCTTAGGTGCATTCTTAATAAGGGCAAGATTAAGGACAGAGGCAAAATAAGGGCAGATTGAGCAGACATCTCAAACTACCCTCTCGTCAACCTCGCTTCCTACGCCGGACTGCTAAAATCCGCTCGCGTAATCTGATTTGCAGAAACACCGCGTACCAGTGCCAGAACATCATTCCGTAAGCGAATCAGCGTTCCAGCCTCTGTGTCTTCGATCGTCAGGCTGCCAAATCGGAGTCCCTCGCTGAGTTGAAGCCGATCGGCTCGTTGATAGTCGCGAATGGTATCCTGGCCTCTGCCCGTTTCCAGCACAAAGAAATCTCTGCCCTGGTCGCCCGTGAGCTGATCGCTGCCCAAGCCGCCTTTCAGGATATCTCTGCCTCGGCCCCCTGCCAGTTGGTCGTTGCCTCTGCCGCCCTCTAGCTCATCGTTGCCTCTACCGCCCAACAAGCGATCGGCTCCACCCAAGCCCAGCAAAAGATCGTCGCCTGCAATTCCGCGCAGTGTATTTGCTCGACCTGTTCCAGTGAAGCGACGACCGCGAGTCAGGACTGTGTCGCTCCGCACGCTGAGGTTTTGAATCCGGGTGTCTTGCGTCGGATCGGTATCCTGCTGATTGAAAGAGCCAACTTGTGCCAAATATTCTGCCAAGGCATCCTGTTCGCTTCCGCTGGGCGCAAAGGCAAAGCGTCCCGCAGGCAGAGTGGGAGCCGCATCAATCACACCATTGCCATTGAGATCCGCCGTGGTTTCTCCGGTCAGATCCACCCGGTTCGCCAGGGTCGGATTGGCGCGCACAAACTGTGGAAAGGGATAGCCATCGCCGCCCGATGCCGATCCGGCTGTCGTGCCTGCCAGGAAGTTCAGGGTCACCATGCGGAAGGTGCGGTTTGCATCGCCGACGATCGCCCCATTCTGCACGAGCGTGCTAGTGACTCTGCCCTGCTCATCTACCAAGGCAACATTGCGAATTCGCCGTCCGCCATCGAGCGTACCGTTGCCGTTTCTGTCTTCGCCGGAATCCAGCGTGCCGTTGCCGTTCCCATCTTCGGCTGCTGCGAGATTCGGGTCAAAGCTAAACACCATGCCGCCCACCTGGGGAAAGCGTCCCGGAGTTGCGCCCGGTGCAGTATCCGCCACGCCATGTTCAAGCAACTGCTTAAGCTGGGCAGTGGTAACGGTAATCAGCGATAGCCCGTTGTTAAACCGCAGCGAGTTCTCAATATCCAGCTGGGACACATCGCCTGCCTGTTTGTTGGGCGCGAGCGAGTTGGGCTGGGGCGGCAGCTTTTGCACATCGTCTGCATCTGTTGCGCCGGGAGCCGCAGACACCGAGCCAATATTATCTCGAATGCCACCGCCGTTCCTCAGAGACAGCGTAACGGTGGGATCAATCTGCCGAGCATAGGCGATATTAGCATCAGCGGTTAAACTGCCCAGATTCGTTTCCTGAGTTCGCACGTCGTTGCGGGTTCCGTTCAGGAAGAATTTGGTTTTTCCGGTGATAGTGCTGTCTTTGCTGCTGATGATCGTTCTCAGTCCATCCGAGATCGCCACAATATTGGGATTTGCTACCGCACGCGGGTCAACATTGCTGCCATACAGGCGATCGACTCCCGCTTCGTCTGTGGCAAAAGCACCGTTTAACACCGGATTGAGGCTATTGAGATTCAGGACACCCTGATCGTCAAATTCGACAATTAATCGACCGACATAGCGATAGTTTGCGTCAGTATTGAGCACCAGCACCGGCTGACCCGAAGCGGAAGTTCGCTGAATTGGATAGCCCTGTACCGGAGGGTTGCCTCCGTCCGATCGCGGCGCATCGTTGGCTTCGAGCAGGGGCGTATGAGAACCACCCGCAATAATAATGTCTACGTCTCGCAGGCGGGGAGCCAGTTCATCTCGCTCAATGTTGAGCTGCTGCATGTGCGACAGCAAAACGATTTTGTTGATGCCCTGTCCCTTCAGAACGTCCACAGTTTGCTGAATCTCGGCGGCCAAGGCAGCGTAGTCAGTAGGGCTAGACGGGAGAACGGTCACACCTCCGGGTGAAGAGATGGTGCGAAGCGTAGGAGTTGTTGCGCCCACAATCCCAACTTTTTCGCCGTTTGGCAGCGTGATTACCGTGCTCTCGGCAATCTGCCGTCGGATCGTGCTGGCTTCGGCGGTGATGGGATTGGCAGCCACTAAACCGCGCAGATTCTCATCGGTCGAGAAATCCAGGTTTGAGCTGAGGTAAGGAAAATTCGTGCCCGGATTGCCGCTGCCCGATCGAATTAAATCTGCAACCTGCCGCGTTCCCAGATCAAACTCGTGGTTGCCAAAGGCAGATGCCTGAATGCCCAGGTTGTTCAGGATCGCGATATCTGCCCGTCCGATCGTGGGGGCGCTGCTGGTTCCCAATCCTCCCACTCCATTAAGGCGCGGATCGCTGGAAGCATTGAAAAACGGACCCGGAAGATAGTTATCGCCCGAAGACAGGGTGAGCGTATTGGCTAAAGCATCTGCCGGAGCCGCAAACGGTCCTGTCGTGGAAGTTCTTAAGTAGTTAAGGATTGCCGAAAACCGAATCGAATCATCGATCGCCGGAATTCCAGCTTCAAAATCAGAGGCATGGAGGATTTGCAGTCTCGTCGGCATAAGCTTAAGGAAGGATTGGGCGTGAATAATAGGGAAATTGCCTTCCTGACGATCCCACAGCAAAATTAAGCGAAATTGATTGCCGGATTAAGGCTGTTTAACCTCTAGTTAAGTCCTTCCCCAGAAGGATTCTGCCCCTTGAGAATGAGGCTTCAGTTAAAATAGAGACAGCAAGATTCAAAACAATTAACGTCGTTAAAGCCCTTGATCCAAGCCGAAACCCTGGAACTGCTGGAATGGTCAAGACTGTGCCAGCACCTCGCCACCTTTGCCGCCACGAAACTCGGAAAAACAGCCTCAATTCAACTTCCCATTCCAGAGACGATCGCCCAGAGCCAGACCCTCCTTGACCAAACCAAAGAGGTTTATCAGCTCGAAACGCTGGTGTCGGGCGGTTTGTCGTTTGATGGCGTGCAGGACATCGGCGACTCGCTAGAGCGAGCAGGGCTGCGGGGCATTCTGGCAGGGCAGGAATTGCTCGACATCGCCACAACCCTCAACGGAGCCAGGCAAATCCGCCGCGTCATCGATAACCAGCCAGACATGACTGTACTCAATAATCTGGTTGCCGAGCTGCGAACCTACCCTGAAATTGAGCAGGAAATTCATCGCTGCATCGACGATCGCGGCAAAGTTACCGATCGTGCCAATCCCAAGCTGGCAGGCATCCGGGAGCAAATTCGCAGTACCCGCGATCGAATTTATGAAGTGCTGCACCGCACCCTGCAACGCCAGTCGAACGCGATTCAGGAGCCGCTGATTACGCAGAGGGGCGATCGGTTTGTGATTCCAGTGAAGGCTTCTCATAAAGATGCGATTCCCGGCGTGGTTCACGACACTTCAACCAGCGGATTAACCCTCTACGTGGAGCCGCATTCGATCGTGAATCAGGGCAACCAGCTCCGTCAGTTAGTGCGCCAAGAACAGCGCGAAGAAGAAGAAGTGCGGCGAGTACTTACTGAGCAAATTGCTGAAGTTCAGGAGGATCTGGAACGACTGCTGGCGATCGTCACCACCCTGGATCTGGCAACCGCTCGCGCTCGCTACTCCTACTGGCTGAAAGCAAACCCGCCCCGGTTTATCCCCTTCACCGAACAGGATTCATCTTCAGATTCTCCAGCACAAATCACGCTGCGCCAGCTTCGTCACCCCCTCCTAGTCTGGCAGCAGCAGCATGAACAGGGAACATCTGTTGTGCCGATCGATCTGGTGATTCAGCCGCGTTTGCGCGTTGTTGCGATCACGGGACCTAACACAGGCGGCAAAACTGTCACGCTCAAAACAATGGGATTGGCGGCACTGATGGCAAAAGTGGGCCTGTTCATTCCTGCCCGCGAACCTGTGGAAATTCCCTGGTTTGAGCAAATCCTCGCAGACATTGGCGACGAACAATCCCTTCAGCAAAGCCTCTCCACTTTCTCAGGGCACATCCGCCGCATCAGCCGCATTTTGGCGGCACTGGGTAGCGATGCGATCGAAACACCCTCTTCGACCCACCACTCAGCCCCCGAGCCAGCCAACGAAAGCGAAGCTCAAAGTCCTCCAGAATCAGGGGATTCAGAGAACAGTCAAACTGAAGCTCAAAGTTCCTCAGACTTGAGCGATTTAGGGGGCGATCGGGCGACTGATACTCACCGATTTTCCCTCGCCAACGCCCTCATTCTCCTCGACGAAGTTGGAGCCGGAACTGACCCCTCTGAAGGCAGTGCCCTCGCGATCGCGCTCCTGAACCATCTTGCCGATCACGCTGCCCTCACGATCGCCACCACTCACTTTGGCGAACTCAAGGCTCTCAAATATCAAGACGATCGCTTTGAAAATGCCTCCGTGGAATTCGACGATGTTTCTTTGTCACCCACCTATCGCCTGCTCTGGGGCATTCCGGGACGATCGAACGCACTGACGATCGCCAAACGGCTTGGTCTCAATCCTGAAGTCGTAGAAGCCGCACAAAATCAGGTTGGCATGGGCGCAACGGCGGAAGTCAACGAAGTCATCGCCGGACTGGAAGCACAACGACGGCAGCAGGAAGAAAAAGCGCGAACCGCTCAGCAGTTAGTCACTGAGACCGAGCGGCTTTATCGGGAAGTGTCTCGCAAAGCCGAAATGCTGCAAAACCGGGAGCGCGAGCTTCAGGCACAGCAAGAACAGGCAATTCAGCAGGCAATTCAGCAGGCAAAAGGTGAAATTGCCCAGGTGATTCGCCGTCTGCAAAAAGGCACACCCACCGGACAAGATGCCCAGCGCGCTACGGATAACCTGAATCAAATCGCGGCTCAGCGCTTGCCTTCTCGTCAGGCTCCACCCAAGCCGAAATCAGGCTTCCGTCCCCAGGTAGGCGATCGGGTCCGCATTCCGCGACTGGGACAAACCGCCGAAGTCCTGACTGCTCCCAACGACGCAAACGAGCTGCAAGTCCGCTTTGGGCTGATGAAAATGACCGTCACCCTGGCAGACATCGAATCGCTCCAGGGCGAAAAACCAGAAATTCCTGAAAAGCCCAAGCCAACTCCCACCCCCTCTCCCCAACCTCCTACCTCTCCCTCTCCCCCCGCTCCTGCCGTCCGCACCTCTCGCAATACGATCGACCTCCGCGGCAAACGGGTCGCCGATGCCGAACAAGATCTCGATCAGGCGATCGGTCGGGCAGATTCAGGGTCGCTTTGGATTATCCACGGACACGGCACAGGCAAGCTGCGGCAGGGCATTCAGGACTTTCTCAAACGCCACCCGCAGGTTGAAAGCTTTGAGTTGGCCGATCACACCGATGGCGGCACCGGGGTTACGGTCGCTCAAATTCGTTGATCTGTTGCTCTCAGCCACCCCAATTTTAAGAAGAAGCTGAACTCTTCCAGGGTTCAAAGCCTGCTGGAATCGGGGGCTTTCAGCGGCTGTACGGTTGTCCCCCAATGCTGAACCAGGGAGCCACCCATATAATGAATGAGAGAGACGTAAAGTTTTGTAAAAGGAAGTCTTCATGACTCATCCCAGCCTGACCCAGCTTGCCACCCAACTTGAAAGCGCAGATTCCAAGGACCGCATGATTGCTCTGGCATCGCTGCGAAATGTCCCGCCAGAAGACGCGGTTCCCCTGATTAAAAAAGTGCTGGACGACGAAAGTCTTCAGATTCGATCGATGGCAGTGTTCTCGCTGGGTGTGAAGCAAACCGAAGAGTGCTACCCCATCCTGATTCGCCTGATGCAATCCGATCCCGATTACGGCATTCGCGCAGACGCAGCCGGAGCATTGGGCTACCTCGAAGACCCCCGTGCGTTTGAACCGCTGGTTCGGGCCTTTTATGAAGACACCGACTGGCTGGTGCGTTTCAGTGCTGCCGTTGCCCTGGGCAATCTCAAAAACCCCCGCGCCCGTGATGTGCTGCTGGATGCGCTGGAAAGTCCTGAAGGCGTTGTACACCAGGCAGCGATCGCGGCACTCGGCGAAATCGGAGCTGTTGATGCAGTCGATTCAATGCTGCGCTTTGCTCAGTCCGACGATTGGCTTCTGCGCCAAAGACTGGCAGAGGCACTGGGACACCTGCCCGCTCCCAAGAGCATTTCTGCCTTGAAGTACCTTGAAAAAGACAGCCATCCCAACGTCTCTGCGGCTGCCACGATCGCGCTTCAGCGATTAGCAGAACAAAACTTCATTGGATAAGGATGTTCTTGAAATCCTCAATCTTCTGAAAATTATGTTTGGGGGAGCATTCCATTTCCTAAAATAAAATCACAGCTTTCTTTGGGGGTAGTTTGCAGACTGCCCCTTTTGCTGTATCTGGAATAGAGCTATAGCAATTCACTGTTAATTCTCACTGTTAATTCCCATCATTCCCACTCGATTCCTCCACCCACAATCGATCGCCTTCTATCCTGCCCATTACCCCCACAGGCAGGGCTGCATTCACCCCGTCATGCCCAAAAGGAAGCTCTGCCAGAATTGGAATTTTCAGGTCGCCCAGGCGATCGCGTAACACTTCCTCCACGCTAAAACTAGGCACATTCGGCGGCGGATCACACTGGCTAAACCGTCCCACCGCAATCCCTTTCACCTGACTGAATGCCCCACTCATCCGCCACTGGGTCAGCATTCGATCGATTCGGTAAGGAGCCTCGGTCACATCCTCAAACGCGAGAATGACATTGGTGAGGACAGGCTGTTCGGGCGTGTTCAGCAAATGGGTGGCAACGGTGAGGTTCGCAGGCAGCAGAATTCCGCTCGCGGTTCCCTCAACCCAGCTTGTACCCTGAAGCGGTTCGATCGAGCGCCCTTCGACCCAATCAAACAATCGCTGAATTGACCAGGCTGGCTCAGCCGCGATCGTCGTGAGTAAAGGCGCATGAACGCCTGAAATTCCATAACGGCAAAGGCTCCAGAGCAAGCTGGTAATATCCGAGAATCCAATCAGCCATCTGGGGTCATCGAGCCAGCCGCCCCAGTTCTCCAGCAGCCTCGCCCCACCATAGCCACCTCTGGCACAGAGAATACCGCGACAGTCCGGGTCTTTCAGTGCCTCTAAAAGCTGCGATCGTCTCCCTTCATCTTTGCCTGCCAGGTAGCCCCAGCGATCGTCATAGCCTGAACTCAGCTCAAGGCGATAACCGCGTGACTGCCAGATTTCCACCCCGTGCCGAAAGCTCTCAAACTCCCGCAGTGCCCCACTGGGAGCAATCACCCGCAGTAAATCGCCGGGCTGTAAAGGAGCAGGTTTTTGACATTGCAGTTCTTGACATTGCATAAGCTTCACTTCTCCAAGACATCCCGCAACCACCCCTCCACCCGATCGCCCATTGCCTGCATCGAATATACTCGTTCAGCGGTCTGACGGCAGGTTTGGCGATCGATTTTATCAAGCTTTTGGATTGCGGCAACTAAACCTGAAACGCTATCCGGCTCCACCAGCCAGCCCGTCTCCCCGTCCCGCACAATCTCCGCAGGACCTCCCCGACGGTAAGCAATCACGGGTACACCGCAGGCTAAAGCTTCGATCGCCACATTGCCAAACGCTTCCACCCATTTTGGGGTCATGATCAGTCCACAACACTGCCCTAATTCCTGCTGAAGTTCCCCTGTGGTCAGAAACCCTTCATAGCTGAAGCTGGCATTCGGATAACGCTGGTAGATCGATCGCCAGTAGTCTGGGTCAGGCATCGCGCCCCAGATTTTGAGGGGAAGTCCGGCTTGCTGAGCGGCTTCGATCGCATCTTCGATTCCCTTTTCTGGAGCAATGCGTCCGACCCAGCCCAACTCATCCTCTGCCTTGGCGCAAAACTGATACAGCGACAGATCCAAGCCGTTGCCCAGCACCCGACACTGACTACCAAACGGAAACGTCTCTGCCTGCGCCCGACTGTGAACGCCAATGCTGCCCGGAAATCGATCGAGGGTTTGCCCAATGACGTGATCCATCGCGTCCGTCAGCGATCCCATACTCACCAGATGGGCAATCGGGCGATTAAAAAACGGCGTGAGGTAAAAGGGCAGCCAATCGTAGGCAAAGTTGATCACAATGTCATAATCGCGCTGCTGCTGATACGCTGCTCCCCAAAGGTTAGCTAGCACTGAGTTCGCCGGAAGGGTAACGAGGGCATTTCGTCCCTGAGTCTGAGCGGTGGTTTGCATTTCACCGGGGATTTGCAAGATCTCTAAGCCAGGCGAAACCGAATGCTGTGGAGCCATAACTACGATCGAATGTCCGCGCTCTTGAAGTGCCAGCCCAATATTTCTTAGGGTTAGCTCGACCCCGCCGCCCAAGCCTGACCCTAATGCCCCGACTGGCGTTGAAACCAATAAAATTCTCAAGCGGTTCCCCCTGCTTTTGTATTCTCTAAAAGAAAATTTCCTGAGCTCGTCGTTGCTTGCATCGATCGTTTCAAAAGAACATTTGAAAAGTTAGCCCGAATTTTTGAATTTTTGCCGAACTGATCGCTTGTCGTAATCCCCGCATAGCTTCCGATACCTCCCACCGCTAGAATACGATATGACTCTGTTGCTAAAGCACAATCGTAGGCGACGGAAGAGGAGAAGCAGCCGGAGAACGAATTGGCTGAACTCTGAAAACCTTAGAGCAAGTGGAAAATAAGCCAATGTCTGCTGAAGTGAACCAACCCTTTGATCCTCTGAATACTCAAACTCAGCCAGAAGAAGTGACGGTTGAACCGAGCGTTGAAACCGAAACCTTTACCCTTGATCCAGATCCTTCATTTAGCCCTAGCGAGGCTGCTGCCGCCGAACCTCAGTCTGAGCTTCAAACGACGATTCAGGAGTTAACGCAGCGGCTCGACGCGCTCAAAACTCAGCTCGACGATCGCAACAACCAATATGCGCGGCTGGCTGCCGATTTTGACAACTTCCGCAAACGGACGCAGAAAGAAAAAGAAGACCTGGAACAAACGATCAAATGCGCCACGATCAAGGAACTGCTGCCTGTTGTAGATAACTTTGAGCGTGCCCGATCGCAGATCAAGCCCCAAACCGATGCTGAGATGACAATCCACAAAAGCTATCAGGGCGTTTACAAAGATCTGGTCGATCGCCTCAAAAAAGTGGGCGTTGCGGTGATGCGCGTTGAAAATGAGCCGTTTGACCCCAACCTGCACGAAGCGGTCATGCGAGAAACCACCGCAGACGTTCCCGAAGGCACGATCGTTGAAGAACTGCGGCGGGGCTATACCATTGGCGATCAAGTCTTGCGTCACGCGATGGTGAAAGTTGCGGCTGCGCCAGAGGGACTCGGCGAGGAATCTACGGCGGGCTAAATGCTGGCTTCATGATCTTCCGATGAACTGCTGATCCGTCCGCACCGTCTGGAGTTCCTTTGAAAAGAGGCTGAGTTCAAGCAAAGCCAGTGCTCAACCGATCGCTGCTCTTCAACAATTTGGTAAAGAGCTGATCGTATTTCCCGAAAATTGCGGAATACTGAGCAAGGAGTGAAAAGAAACTCAAATGCATCCCCACGGGTTTCCTCATCTCTATTTGATGCGTTCATTTACTCGCACTCTCAGTAAGTAACCACGGATTATGGGAAAAGTTATCGGCATCGACCTGGGCACAACCAATAGCTGCGTTGCAGTCCTGGAAGGCGGAAAACCCGTCGTCATCGCAAACTCTGAAGGCGGAAGGACGACTCCTAGTATCCTTGGCTTTGGCAAATCGGGTGAGCGCCTTGTGGGGCAATTGGCAAAGCGGCAGGCAGTCACCAATGCAGAAAATACGGTGTTCAGTATCAAGCGGTTTATCGGTCGCCGCTGGCATGACACCGAGGAAGAGCGGCAGCGCGTTCCCTATACCTGTGTGCGCGGCAAAGACGACACCGTGGACGTTCAGATTCGGGGACGCAACTTTACCGCTCAAGAAATCTCAGCCATGATCCTGCAGAAGCTGAAGCAGGATGCCGAGAATTATTTGGGGGAACCTGTAACCCAGGCGGTGATTACCGTTCCCGCTTATTTTACAGACGCACAGCGACAGGCAACGAAGGACGCAGGCACGATCGCCGGACTGGAAGTGCTTCGCATTATTAACGAGCCAACTGCAGCAGCCCTGTCCTATGGTTTAGACAAACAGGACAAAGATCAAAGCATTCTCGTTTACGACCTGGGCGGGGGCACGTTTGATGTCTCCATTCTTCAGCTTGGTGATGGGGTGTTTGAAGTGAAAGCGACTTCGGGCAATAACCACCTGGGCGGCGATGATCTTGACAATGTGCTGGTGCGCTGGCTGATCGACAATTTCCGTGAACAGGAAGGCGTGGATCTGTCTCAGGACAAAATGGCCCTTCAGCGACTTCGCGAAGCGGCAGAGAAAGCCAAAATTGAGCTTTCCAGTATGCTGAACACGACGATCAACCTGCCGTTTATCACTGCCGACGCAACCGGACCCAAGCACCTGGAAGCTGAACTAAGCCGCGCTAAGTTTGAAGAACTGGTCGGACACCTGATTCAGATGACGATCGACCCCGTGACGCAAGCCCTTAAAGACTGCGATCTCACTCCCGATGATATCGATCGCATTATTCTGGTGGGCGGCTCGACGCGAGTGCCCGCAGTGCAAGAGGCAATTCGGAACTGCTTTAACGGTAAAACGCCCGATCGATCGGTTAATCCGGATGAGGCGGTCGCGCTGGGAGCCGCGATTCAGGCAGGCGTTTTAGGCGGCGAAGTTAAGGATCTGCTGCTGCTCGATGTGACGCCCCTTTCCCTGGGCATCGAAACGCTAGGAGAAGTGTTCACCCGCATTATCGAACGCAATACGACGATTCCGACGAGCAAAACCCAGACCTTCTCAACCGCAACCGACGGACAAACTTCGGTGGAAATCCATGTCCTCCAGGGCGAACGGGCAATGGCAAAGGACAACAAAAGTCTGGGTAAGTTCCAGCTTGCGGGAATTCCGCCTGCGCCCAGGGGCGTGCCCCAGATCGAGGTTTCCTTTGAGATCGACGCTAACGGCATTTTGCAGGTGGCTGCCCGCGACAAAGGAACAGGACGCGCCCAGAGTGTGCGAATTAGCAATACGGGCGGTTTGAGCGAAGCCGAGGTTGAGCGGATGCGTCAGGAAGCCGAAGTGTTTGCCGAAGACGATGCCCGCCGTCAGCAGCTTGTAGGACTGCGAAATCAGGCCGATGTGCTGCTCTACAACTACGAAACAACGTTGCGGGACAACGGTGAGCTGATTAACGATGCCCAAAAGCAGATGGCAGCTCAAAGGGTGGCAGAGCTTCGGGCTGCGATCGCCGATCGATCAGTCACGGTAGAAACCATGCGGAACTGTCTGAATGCACTCCAGGAAGCACTTTTGTCGATCGGTCAGTCTGTCTACCAGCGGGCAGATATTACTGAAGACCCAGGCATATCCGAAGATTTTGCCTACAGTAGCGCGTCTCCCTGGGCAAACGGTCAGGAAGCAGCAACCGAAATGATGGACAGCTACAGCAGCGATTTTGGAAATGATGACACGATCGCCGCAGATTATGAGGCAGTTGACTAGGTGCGTGATTTAGGATGGTAAAGGGAGTCGCTGAAATGGCTCAAATCTCAGGTATCATTAGCCTGAATCCATCTCTGTCAATTTCCAATTCCTTTTCTACTCTCTAGAGCAGTGCCCTATGGCGGACTACTATGAAATCCTTGGTGTTTCTCGAAGCGCGGACAAGGAGGAAATTAAACGTGCTTTTCGTCGGCTGGCGCGAAAGTATCACCCGGATGTCAACAAAGACCCTGGAGCCGAAGAGAAATTTAAGGAAATTAACCACGCATACGAAGTTCTGTCGGAGCCGGAAAAGCGGGCAATGTACGATCGCTTTGGTGAAGCAGGCGTAGGCTCTGGAGCAGGAGCAGGTTTCCAGGACTTTGGCGATTTTGGTGGCTTTGCCGATATCTTTGAAAGCTTTTTTAGCGGCTTTTCGGGCAGCGCAACCGGACAGCAAACGCGCAGGCGCACTGGACCCGTACGCGGCGAAGACCTGCGGCTCGATTTGCGGTTGGACTTCCGCGAAGCGGTGTTTGGCGGCGATAAGGAAATTCGCATTAACCATTTGGAGAGCTGCGAGACGTGCAGTGGAACGGGGGCAAAACCCGGCACTCAAGCCCGGATGTGTTCGACTTGTAATGGGGCAGGGCAAGTGCGTCGAGCAACCCGTACCCCTTTTGGCAGCTTTACTCAAGTGTCAGTCTGTCCAACCTGTAATGGCAACGGGCAGGTCATTGAGGAGAAGTGCGAAGTCTGCGGCGGCAACGGGCAGAAGCAGGAAGCCAAGAAGCTGAAGATTTCGATTCCGCCTGGGGTCGATAACGGAACACGGCTACGAGTGTCGAGTGAAGGCGATTCGGGACAGCGCGGCGGTCCGGCGGGAGATTTGTATGTCTATTTGTTTGTGAATGAAGATCCCCACTTCCAGCGCGACGGCATCAATATCCTCTCAGAAGTAAAGATTAGCTATTTGCAGGCAATCCTGGGCGACAAAATCGAAGTCGATACGGTAGACGGCAAAACCGAAGTAACGATCGCCCCTGGAACTCAGCCTAATACCGTTGTTACCCTGGAAAAGCACGGTGTTCCCAGGCTAGGTAATCCCGATAGCCGAGGCGACCATTTGCTGACGGTGAAGATTGATATTCCCACCCGTGTCACCCACGAGGAACGGGAACTGCTCGATAAGCTAGTGAAAATCCGGGGCGATCGGCTCAGCAAAGGCGGCGGCATTGAAGGGTTTCTTGGAGGGCTATTTCGCGGATGACGACGAACCTTCAGCCTGACGCTCAGATGGATCTGCGGGGAACACCCTGTCCGCTCAATTTCGTTCGCACCAAGCTCAGACTAGAGCGCATGACTCCTGGTGCGCTGCTCGAAGTCTGGCTTGATCCGGGCGAGCCGATCGAGCAGGTTCCTGATAGCCTCCGAATGGAAGGGTACGGCATTGAGCAAATCGAAGACCGCAGCGAGTTTTTTGCCTTGAGGGTGCGTCGTCCAGCCACATCGACTGAGTGATCTCTTGAGTGATCTCTTATGAGTGCTGATATGAGTGCTGAGCTGAATCAGCCATTGTCCGCATCAGAGCCCCCATCAGCACCCGTTTCTGATGAATCTGCCCTGACCGGAACTGTTCTAGCAGTGCAGGCAAATTTCTATTTTGTGCAGCTCGACCAACCCCAGGGTGATTCTGACCCGCCGATCGAGCAGCTTTTGTGTACCCGCCGAACTCGCCTGAAAAAAATTGGTCAGCAGGTGATGGTGGGCGATCAAGTCCGAATCGAGGAACCCGACTGGGAAGGAAAACGGGGCGCAATTGCCGAAGTATTTTCCCGGCAGACTGAGCTAGATCGTCCGCCGATCGCCAATGCCGACCAAATTCTGCTGGTGTTTGCTATTGCCGAACCCACGCTCGATCCGGTGCAGCTCAGCCGCTTTTTGGTGAAGGCAGAATCAACGGGCTTGGGCGTTTGCCTGTGTCTCAACAAAAAAGATCTGGTGAGCGAAGCAGAACGAGCAGAATGGGGCGATCGGCTGCACGACTGGGGCTACGATCCGGTGATGATCAGTGTCCGGGGTAACTTGGGCTTGCTAGATCTGGAAGCAAGGTTAATCGATCGGATGAGCGTTGTTTCGGGACCATCCGGCGTAGGGAAGTCGAGTTTAATTAATGCCTTGATTCCGGCGATCGATCTGCGGGTGGGCAGAGTCTCCGGTAAACTGGGGCGCGGTCGCCATACTACTCGCCACGTCGAACTATTTCAGCTTCCTGGCGGGGGATTGCTTGCCGATACGCCCGGATTTAATCAACCCGATTTGGACTGTCTTCCGGGCGAATTAGCCCAATTTTTCCCAGAATGCCGTCAACGTCTGAGCGAAGCAAGGTGTCAGTTTAGCGATTGCCTGCACCGAGATGAGCCAAACTGCGCCGTTCGGGGCGACTGGGAGCGGTATGACCTGTATCTGATGTTCCTTGAAGAAGTGATTGCCCGACAGGAGGCGATCGATCGAACAGGCGACCCAGAATCAACCACTAAAGTCAAAATTGGCGGAGAAGGACAAATCGAAGTCGAACCAAAGCTTCAAACAAAAAAATATCGCCGCCCCTCACGCCGAACCGAGAAGCAGCTTTTGCGCGGCATTGTCCAGGACGTAGAAACGCTGATAGATGACGGCGACGCAGAGGTTTAGCGCATATTTTGCTTACGCTCCTGCTTCGGGTCGCGGGTTCCGGCAGCGGCAAGTTCTGCATCCAGAAGGGTGCGTCCGGTAGCAGCCAGATAAACGTCGTCCAGACTGGGGCGCGACTGCGAGATGCCAAACGTGGGCAGTCCAGCGGCTTTGAGTGCCTGCTGAATTGTGATCAACGCTTCGCTATGGGGATCAACCACCAGATTGAGGGAATTGCCCTGGGCTTCATTCACAATCACATCCTGCACAAAGGGCAACGATCGCAGCATGGTTTTCGCATTCTCTGCCTCTTCGACGGGGGTAAATTCGCGAATTCGTAATGTGACTCGATCGCCCCCTACCCGATCTTTGAGTTCCGAAGGAGTTCCCGCCGCGATGACGACACCCCGATCGATAATGGCGACGCGATCGGCAAGTGCATCAATTTCTTCTAAATAGTGGCTGGTAATCAAAATGGTAGTTCCATTCGATCGCAACTGTCGCAGAAAGTCCCAGACAATCACGCGGCTTTCGATGTCCAATCCGACTGTTGGTTCATCTAATACGAGAACATCTGGCTGGTGCAGCAGTCCGGCTGCTAGGTCGATTCGTTTTTTCAGACCGCCCGAATAAGTTCCGGTTCGCTTGTCTGCCCAGTCTTGCAGTCCTAACAGCGAGAGTGCCTGGTCGATTCGAGCGGCAGCCTGACTTGCCGGAATATGGTAGATCGCTGCCTGAAGCTGAAGCAGTTCCTGCCCGGTAAGAACCTTATCGAGCGCAACTTCCTGAGCCACATAGCCCAATTTTTGCCGCGCTAATCGTGGGTTTTCCAAAACTGAAATTCCTGAAACTTCGATCGTTCCGGCATCGGGGGTTGCCAGAGTACAGAGGCAGCGTAGCGTTGTCGTCTTTCCGGCTCCATTGGGTCCCAGTAAGCCAAAAATTTCGCCCGGTTCAACTTGTAGCGACACATCTTTAACGGCTTCGACAGAGCCATATCGCTTCTGAAGTTTTTCAATCAGCACTGCTGGAGCCATGCGCTTCTTATTCCTGCTCGATCGTTATATTTCTCAATTTCTTTCTTCATTTTAATAAAAGGCGGGGAAGAGAGGGGTGAATGGATGGGTGGATCAGTGGATGGGTAAGAAGGGGGATGAGTTGGGGAGACGATCGTGGCAGGATAGGAAAGAAGCAAGTGAGATAAAGACCTTATGCGACTCCTTCACACGATGCTGCGTGTTGGCAATCTTGATGAATCTCTGAAGTTTTACTGCGATATGCTGGGAATGAAGCTGCTGCGTCGGAAAGATTATCCGGGCGGAGAGTTTACGCTGGCGTTTGTAGGCTATGGCGATGAGGCAGACCACACGGTGCTGGAGCTAACCCATAACTGGGGCACGTCGCAGTACAACCTGGGCGATGCTTATGGGCATATTGCGATCGGCGTGGATGATATTTACGGAACCTGCGACATGATTCGGCAGCGCGGCGGCAAAGTGGTTCGTGAAGCGGGACCGATGAAGCATGGCTCAACGGTGATTGCGTTTGTGGAAGACCCGGACGGTTACAAAGTAGAGCTAATCCAGCTCGGCACACAGGGCAGCACAAGAGAGCAAAAGACGGCAACGCCGCAAGTGGCTATGTAGTTTTGTCATGAGAGAATCCTTAGCGGCTCAAAGTCCCTCAAAGATTGGGGGATTGGGGGCAATGTAGGAGAGCAAATACTGCTCAAACATCCCCGACAAGCAAGTTTACGACCTATCCCTACAGCGATCGCGTTCGAGTAGGGCATTTTTTTATCTGCTGCGAAATGGGATCAGATGCAAAATGTGATTAGACGGTCAAGCCGATTTCTTAACAGAACTCAATAATTGATTAGAATAATTGAAACTCTATCGTTCTGCCTACTTGCTCATGCAAATCAAGCTCACCGAGTCTCGTCTTCCCTTCGCTTCGATGTTGCTGATTGCGCCCTTTTTCCTGTGGGGCACGGCAATGGTGGCAATGAAGGGAACGATTCCCCATACGACACCACTCTTTATGGCAGGTGTGCGGCTTGCTCCAGCCGGGGGAATGATCTTGCTGGCAGCGATCGTGATGGGACGACCCCAACCCAAAGGCTGGCTAGCCTGGCTCTGGATCGCGCTGTTTGGACTGGTAGATGGCACACTGTTTCAAGGCTTTCTGGCAGAAGGGCTGACACGCACCGGAGCCGGATTAGGTTCCGTGATGATCGACTCTCAGCCGCTTGCCGTTGCACTCATGGCACGCTGGCTCTTTGGGGAGCAGGTAGGGCTGTGGGGCTGGATCGGGTTAGGGTTTGGTGTGCTGGGCATTAGCCTGTTGGGATTACCCCAGGAATGGTTGCTCAGCCTGTTTCAACAAGGGGGTTCCGTTAGTTCGGCAGCGGACGCGATGCAAAGCGGTTCCCTCTTTGGGGTTATCGAGCAGCTTCTGCAAAATGGGCAATGGCTGATGCTGCTGGCAGCTCTGTCGATGGCAGTCGGAACGGTGATGGTGCGATATGTTTGTCGCTATGCTGATCCGGTAAGCGCGACGGGGTGGCACATGGTGCTGGGCGGCTTGCCTTTGTTCTTCGGCTCAGGCTGGCTGGAAGTCGGGCAGTGGTCGCAGTTGCAGTTCTCTGACTGGCTCTCGCTCTCCTACTCTACGGTGTTTGGCAGCGCGATCGCCTACGGGCTATTCTTTTACTTCGCTTCAAGCGGCAGCCTGACGAGCCTGAGTTCGCTCACCTTTCTCACCCCTGTTTTTGCGCTGCTGTTTGGCAATCTGTTTTTGGGCGAGGTGCTCAATCCGCTGCAGTGGGTTGGCGTTGGTTTAACGCTGGTTAGTATTTATTTAATTAATCAGCGCGACCAGCTCTTGTCCCTCTTTAGGAAAGAAGAAGCGTGGCAGGAAGCCGAAGCTGCCGTAGAACCTTTAGCGATCCTGGCTGACCGAAATCAGGCGGAGTAATGTGCAGTGAGCACGATCGAGTAAGGCTGAGTCAATTGCTGGTAGGTGTTTGAACGCAGCAGTTCCCAATAGCGGTGTAGCTCGGCAAGCTGATTGCGATCGATCCGGTACGCTTTACCGTCCGGGTAAGTTTCCTGATGAAACGGGGCGTGATCGATCGCCTGATACTCAGGGTTTTGCTGCGATTGGGGCGTGAGTAAATTCCTTTCCGCCTCGGCAGGAATCAGACCGGGGGGAAGCTGTCCTTCCAAAATGGCGAGAATTCGCGATCGGCAAGATACTGCATCGATGCCTCTTTGCTGAAGCATTTCCAGCACTTCGTCCAGGGTCATCGCTTGGTCGGGAAAACCGCGCATCAGTTCCAGCAGCAGGAAGAAATCGCTGTACTGGTGTTTTGCCTGGTCTAAAGCAAATGGATAAAGCGGCAGCGCAGCAAGACCATAGGCAATGCGGCTACAGGTCGGAATGTAGTCCAGCGACCGAACCCACGGATAGGCATCTTGCAGAATCAGGGCATTAGGCAGCTTTTGCTGAAGCCAGCGCGTGATCGCCCCTAGCGAGGCTGTTCCGCCTGTGCAGACGACCTGCCGCACATTCAGGGCAGGAACCTGGGTCTGGTTGAGCAGCGCATTAAGTTCTCGGTTGAGCCGCTGGACGTAGGGCAACAGCACTTTGGTGGTCAAGTCTTGTCGGAGCAACGTTGTTTGCTGCTGGGCAATTTGAATCACAAAGCGATTTTGCTGCTGAAGATTCAGCTTCAGGGCACGGGCAGTTTCAATCAGCGATCGTCCTGCTTTGGTACGCCGCAGCCGTTGCTGAAGAACCTCGCGCTTTTGCCCGTCTGGTTCACCCACCGCTGGAAATGCAGTTTGCTCCAGATCATTCCGAACTGGGTCCGTTGCAGGCAACAGCGGATAGAGCAATTGAGTGATGATGTCTTGGTCGATCGCCGTTCCCGCATAGGCAAGCGTGCGGATATGAAAGTCAGCGTGGGTAATCGCAGGTGGATTGGTTTCGGAAGGCTGCGCTTCAGAATCACAGTTGGCAAGCTGAACCAAAGCCAGTTCTGTCTGGGTTGCCCCCGCACTTAGAATCAGCGTGTTCCCCTGCCAGTCGATATCCTGGGAAGTCTGCCCCTGCGGCATTTTCAGAGAAGACTGGGAACTTCCGGCAAAGGCGGCAAGCATCGCGGCGATCGGCTCTTCCAAAAACAAAATCTGCTCTGGGCGGCCAACCAGTTTGGCAGACAGCAGGGCTTCGCGCACGTTAAACTGATACGCCTCCGACCATCCAGTAGGGAAGCTAACAATCACGCCAACAAGCTGCTGAAGCGCGATCGCCAGATCTGCCGCTTCCAGATCGACTGCACCACAGGGCAGAAAAGCCTCCGGAAAACTCACTGCCAGCGAAGCCATTAACGCCTGAAGTGACTGCCTCAGCGTCATGAGCGGAATTGGCAGCGCATCTGACCAGGACAACACGGGTTGACTGCCCAGCAAAGCATCCCAGAAGCGGGGCGCATCATAAGGCAGTGTCAGATTCAGGTAGGGTTTAAAGTCGCGAATCAGGGCGTCCTGTGCCTCATCCGACTGACCAGACATTAGAGAAACTGCCAGGGGAAGGCGAAACTGTTTTTCGCTCGATTGATTCGTCCGGTTTTGAGCAGATGCCTGAGCGGTCTCTGGTTCGATTGCAGAGGAAGGGGCTTGCCAGTAGATTGGATAAAGCTGTTGGATCGATCGATTCAGCAGAACAGCAGAAATTCCGGTCGTACCAATGTCGAGTCCCAGATACCATTCACGCGCAGACGCTTCAGCGGGTTGCTCAGTCAGCGGCGGAGATTGAAGCAAATCAGCAACGAGATCTCCTAATGTGCCGTCAAAGAGCGTTCCTTCCAGCAATGCGTCTTCAGGTTCTAGCTGAGGCTCGGATTCTAGTAAATCTAACTCTGCATCAAGTTCCAGGGGGAGTGAACTGTCTGGCGATGCAGAGTCAGTTAAGACTTTTTTTTTTCGCTATCCTCCTGAGGCGCGACTTGATCGGCAGAACTGCTTTGCAGCGATAATGCCACTTCTAACTCCTCGAAGGCATCTGGGATTGGCTGCGTTGGCTCAACTGGGCGCGCTGAGCCGATCGAAGGCAAGTTTTCAAACAGTCCTTCCAGTCCTTCTAGGGTGAAGGAATTGCTGTTGGAGGGGTTCGTTTCTAGCGCATCGCGGCTCGTAGGCTGATCTGCCGCAGCCGTTTCCGCAAAAGCAGGCTGATCGGAAGCGTCATCAAATAGATGCCGCTCGGTAGACTCATCCACAGGAGGCAAAGCAGACAAATCAGAAGGCAAAGCAGATGAATCAGAATCATCAGAAAACCAATCCTCAGCCGAACCAGATAAGTCCGCAGCCAACTCAAGCGGCGCAGAATAATTTGAAAACAAATCCTCGATCGGTTCTTCGCTCTGCCCAATCACGGGTGAAGCGATTCCTTCTTCGGAGAACTGCGAAGCATACGGCTCATCGGAAGCAGTTTCCTCAGCGGCGATCGGATCGGGAAAGGTGGGCTGCAATGCTTCTGGCGGATTCGGGTCAAACCATTGAGCGATCGTTCTTGCCGGGTCTGCTGCTGCCGGGTCTACAAATTCCGCAGAGACTTCCTCAGACGATCGCTCGGACAGTTGCTGAGTTGATTGCTCAGTCGGTTGCTCAGTTGGCTGCTCAGCCAATCGTTCAGGCGATTCGATGGAAATGACTGGCTCTTCCAAGAAATCTATGAACGGCACGGGCGCAACATCCGGTAGCATCCAATCCGCCGCGTCTTCCAGCGTAAAGTTTGCGTCACCTCCTTCCAGGCTCGATAGATCCTGTGCGAGTTGCTCCAGGGTATCGACGGGTAGCTTGAGATTCAGCAGTGCGTCCGGGTGCGAGGGTTCATCTGCCAGGAGATCCTCTTCGGGCTGTGCCAGCTCAAAGGCTTGCTCTTCTGGTCCTGCTTCTCGTTTGGCTAAGTCCTCAACAGAAACATCAGTAGAAACATCGGATGACAGCTCAAAGGGAACCAGATCGAGCAGCGAACTAATAGTTTCGATCGCATCGTCAGCTGGTTGAGCAGATTCCTCCTCAGCAGGGGGAGCAATCGTGACCGCTTCAGCAGGAACCTCAGCAGGAGTCGAACTAGGCGGGTCGAGCTCGATCGATATCGGCGGCTGGGGGGGCGACTGAGGGATTGGCGGCTGAAGGTTTGCAGTCGGTAGCAAAACATTCTCAGCCGTTTGCGGCAGTTCTGGAGCTTCAACGATCGTCAAGTCCTCACTCTCTGCCACAGTTCCAGAGTAGGATACTGCCTCCGGGAAACCGCCAAACCAATCTTCCTCGATCGAAGGATTGGGCAGCATTTCTGCCGGATCCGGGGCGGGCGTATCGGCGGGGTCAACGGTTGCAGCCGCTTCTCCTGGTTCGAAAAGCTCCACATCCGCAAACAAATCTTCGGTGGCGATTCCTCCTTCAGGAAACTGCGAAACAACAGACTGGGAATTGGCCTCGCCAAACAAGCTCTGGTAAAACTCATCCTCGTACAGGTTATCTGGGGAGGCAACCAGGGGCAGTTCCGCGGTTGAGGCAGCTTCTGAAATGGGCTGCAATGTCTCAGAAGAGGGCATCGCCAAGTTTGATTGCAGCTCGGTTGCTTCGGTGCCCTGCATTTCAACGTCAAGCTGATTCAGCAGATCCAGCACTTCGGAAGGATCATCATCAACTTCTGTGAAGGCGTTTTCTTCGACGGAAGTAGAAGCCAGCGACTGGAGAATTTCGGGTTCTGAGTCATCTTGCAGCACCGTTAGATCTGTAGACAAAAAGGAGCTGAGCGGCTCATCCTGAAACAGCGTTAAGTCCTCATCGACGATCGCAAACGGTTCTGGGGAAAGGCTATCGAGGTCAAGCTGCTTTAGCTCCAGGTCAAGCAGATCCAGCGAGTCCAGGTCATCGGCATTCAGTGGTGATGTATCACTCGATGATGTATCGCGCACAAAGGGGTGATTAACTTGAGCGGGCTGGGCAGCATCTAGCTCGTTGAGTTCATCCAATAGGCGGGTAATGTCTCCCTCGGTTTGCTCCGGTTCTGCCGGACGAGATGACGGGGCAGCTTGGGGGAACGGTTCTGCCGCAGATAATCCTTCCGGGGGCAAAGCAGGCTCCCAGTTTCCCGGCTCGATCGAGGTCTGCAAAAAGGTAGAGGCTTCTCGTCCAAGCTGTTCTGCCAGTCGCGTTACCAGAGCAGAAAACATCGCTTCTCCCTGCTGCCCCAGGTTGTGCATCCGGCTCAAACCTTGCTCTAGCGAGTCCTGATAAGTCTGGACGTTTTGCTGAAGGGAGTTGAAAATAATTTGCAGCGAGGAATCCAGCTTTAGCAAAAGCTGATCAGACTGGGTCTGCACGCGCTGAATTTGCTCAAGTCGCTGCGCCGGACTCAGTGCCATCAGATCGCTGCTGGATAAGCCCGATGAACCTTCTGGCAGGGCTGCACCTGAACTCTGGGGCAGGGTCGAAATCATCTGCGTGACCTGCGACGACAGGTTTTCCTGCATTTGGCGAAATGCCGCCTGCAAAAACTCCATCAAAAGCTGATTTTGCTGGGGCAGAGCATACGGCTGTCGCTGTGCCTCAAGCTGCCGGATTTCCTGCAAAAGCATTTCTCGCTGCTGCCGCAACCCATCCAAATCCGATCGCATTGGCTGCAACAAGTTCGATCGCAGATAGTTCATTTCCTGCACCACCGCCTGCAATGCCTGCTGAGCCGACTCCACCGCTTCGGTCTGGGCAGAGGCTGGAGCGGGTTGGGGTGGAGCTGGCGGCACAAATTGCTGCGACGCTGCTTTCACGGGGGGAAAATCGATCGCCGGAGCGGCTTCACGGGTCTCTATCCCGGTTTCGCTGACGCTTTTACTTGAATCAGCCCGGCTGAAATCAAAACCGTTTTCGCCCACCGGAGCCTCGATTCCTCCTGCCGGGGGCTGCGAAGCGATCGACTGCGCCCCTCCCTCCTGAAGCGACAAAAGATATCGGCGCGTTTGCTCCAACACCTGACGCTGCTGCACTGCATCGGCGGACATTATCCAGGGCAACCGGGGAGCCGTTTTGCTAAGCACCTCATCAATTTCCTGGATCAGCGATTCAATTTGCGCTTTCTGAGCAGTCACGGGTTCACTTCCTGTCAAGTAGCAGTCATTGAGGAACGGGATTTTTGTTGCTTCAATCCTAGCGTCAGGGTTCCCCCAGCGTCGCAAACTGTTACGTCAGGGAAAGACTGTGGGTGGATTGTAGCAAGCTTGTCTGAAGAAGTTTTACTAGAAGTGACAGGAAACTCGCAGAAATTGAGTGAGACCGATACAAAAATTAATTTAGAGTGGGGCTAAGTAGGGAGATAAGAAGTGGAGTAGAGAGGCAAAGAATAAATCAGAAATAAGGGAAGGGGAAACAGAATAAACCTCTGTCAAGACAGTAAAGGAAGACGAAGCATTTGCTCGAGAGCTGTGTTTTCCCCTCATCGCCTTATCCCTATATCCCTTATCTCCCCATGCCCTCATCCCCAAAACCAAGATAACCACGTGGAGTAATCATCCAGTTCTCGTGAAGGCAGGTGCTGCGGTTACCGATCAGAACGGTGGTGAGCATATCGATCGCTTCAGGCTTCAGTTCACTTAAAGTCGTCAGCGTAATCTGTTCTTCGGGGCGATAAACCGATCGCACAATCGCAACCGGGGTTTCGGGGGGACGGTGTTGCAAAAAGATTTGCTGGGCGATCGTCATTTGCTGAGTGCGGCTTTGCGATCGGGGATTGTAGAGGGCAGTGACGAAATCGGCTTGGGCAGCAGCAGTCAACCGTTGCTCGATCACAGCCCAGGGGGTGAGCAGATCGCTGAGGCTAATAGCGCAAAAATCGTGCATCAGGGGCGCGCCGACTCTAGAAGCAACGGACTGAAGGGCGGTAATGCCGGGGAAAACCTGCACGTTCGGTGTTTTGCCATCCCAGCCGCCTGCCCTGAGCTGCTCTAGCACCAGACCTGCCATGCCGTAGATGCCGCAGTCACCTGAAGAAATTACGGCAACCGTTAGACCCCATTGTGCCAGGTCGATCGCCCGTTCGGCGCGCTGGCGTTCCTGAGTAATGGGCAGTGTTTCCACAATTTGCCCCGGACGCAAAAGCGATCGCACGAGATCCACATAAAGACCATAGCCAATGACGGCATCTGCCTGGGTAATTGCCGCCTGTGCTGCCGGAGTGATTTGATTGAGCTCACCAGGACCGATGCCTACGAGCCAGAGTTGTCCGGTACGCCCGACATATTCTCGTTCTGCCTGGGCGATCGCAACAGTGACTGCTCCAGGCTGTCCTTCCTGACGCACAACCTTTTTGGTGACGCGCAGCCGCTCGACAGGTTGAGCAGAATCCGAAAGACCTTCACTGGCGAGAATTGCCGCTGCTTCAGACACGCTGGGCGTTCCCACTTCGGCATCCACGATCGCAGAAGGCGTTGGAACCTCGATCGATCGCAGGGCTTCGGCAGAAAAACAGCGCAGTGCCCACTGGCGATCGCAGCACAGTTCCAGAATGCCTGCTTCGTCGGATTTGAGATCGATTGTGGCAATTCCGGCGATCGAGCCTTCTGCCAGATGCGCTGCACGACAAGCTTCCTGAATCGCAAACTCAATCAGCGATCGAGAAGTCCCCCGCTCACAGCCCACGCCCACCCACAGCACACGCGGATGCCACTGCACCTTGGGAAAATCTGACTCTGGGGCAAAGCGTCGCTGAATCGGACTGATCCAGATGCGCCCGTCTGGGCGTTCTCCTGCCCGATCGCTGGCTTCAAACACAAACGGATGTCCCTCTGGAAGCTGCTGCCATAGCGTTGAGCCTGCCTCCTGGATCACCTGCACCCGTCCCTGACGCGCGACTGCCGCACTGATACCCGTCCAGTCACCGCTGCCTTTCTGCCAGCCAAAGGGCAAACCCAGCACATCCACCCCCGGCAGATTAAGATCGGTTGCGCCCCCGGTCAGAATCGGCGCTGCCTGAAGCAAAGGCGCGATCGTCCGCGTCAGGCGATCGGCTCCGCCCTGATGCCCCCCGCTGAGGCTAATGACATGGCCTGCCCCATCAACCACCACCACTGCCGGGTCACGGGTTTTGTCCTGCACCAACGGCGCAATCAAGCGCACTACTGCCCCGATCGCCAGATAAAATACCAGCGCTCCATGCGTTTGCCACAGCAGCGGCAGCATTTCCCGCAGCGACTCTCCATAGGATTTCACAAACGGCGAATTTGTCTCACTCGCCAACCCCGGAGTAACGTAAAGCGTCACTTCCCCCGTTTCCCATAGCGGCTTGAGTCTCTGAACCGCCTGCGGGGTGGTGGCAACAGCAGCAATCGGAGCAAATTGTTTTAGGAGGGGCGATCGATCGGTCACAGTTCTATCGAGAGAGCTAACCGAACCATTGAAACACAAGAACTCTCTATTCTGCTCAACGATTACCGCTTTGGGAAACAGCGAAGCGATCGACCTGCACTCCCCCCAACCCCTCACCTACCTACCTACTCTCTAAAACCTCCGCCCCAACAACCGCTGCTTCACCCCATCTGCAATCTTCTGCCCCAAATACTCAGGAATCAAATTCTCGTTCGGACCCAAAAGGTAGAGAATCAGGCGAGTCCGCCCCCGCCAGACCAATAAATTTGCATTTACCACCAGCAGATCTTCCTGCCAGATGGCGTACATCACCTTATAAAAAAGCCCGGGCTGGTTGTCTGCCTCGATCAGCAAGGCAGGCAGGTGGAACACCGGATCGACATAAAACTCGGTTTCGACCTGCTCCAAGCCTGCATCCAGGTTGAACTCAACCGCCAGCATTTCTTCAACTTCAAACCGCCCTGCCAGCGTTTCGCGGATTGCCCGACTGACGTTTTCTGCGGTTTTGTCGGTGAGGGCTTTGCCGCCTCGCGAAATCACCAGCTTGATAAAAACCAGCATGGGCGGATCAACCTGCCCATAGAGACTAAGGCTATGAATTGTCAGCCCATACGCCGCCAGGACACCAAAAATATCGCTCAGCAAAAAGGATTGATTGCGGTAGGCAAAATGCAGCGCGCTTTTACTTCCTTCTGGGCTGAGCTCGATCACTGCCTGCCGAGTTTTAAACAACTGGTAGGCAAGCCGCAAATTTTGAAGCTGGATCTCACTGCTGACAAACTGCTCATAAAACTGAGGAAACGATCGATTAAATCGCTTTAAGAGTTCTAGGGTGGACGACTTTAAACCCGGAGCCATACCGTTTGGTTGAGAGTAGTGAATCACAAAAAACAGCAATCGCGGTATGGATAGACGCACGAATTGCCCCAGCTTTATCTTCTGATCCCAGCGTTCCCGGATTCCTGAAGATTTATTCAGACCGATCGCCCAGACACGAATGGAATCTAAAGATACGCACTATACTAACTATTACTGCGATCAAACCTGTACTACTTTCACCGCGCTTACATGGGTTTCTGGAAAAGCCTGTTTAGCACTTCTGACGCTGCCTCATCACAACCCACTGAAATAGAAGGACAGGGAACGCCCGGTGTCATGATTGGCAATTCCCGCGTTTTTTTTAGCACCGATCGAGAAATCGACCTGTACGAACTCGAAGAACTTTGTGATGCGGTGGGCTGGTCTCGCCGTCCCCTTCGTAAAGTCAAAAAAGCAATTCAGCACAGCTTCCTTGTGGTTTCCATGTGGGAGCAGCGCGGCGCACAAAAACGGTTAGTCGGATTTGCACGGGCAACTTCAGACCACGCCTTCAACGCCACAATCTGGGATGTGGTCGTCCACCCTGACTTTCAGGGCAAGGGGCTGGGCAAGGCACTGATGCGCCAGATGATCAAAAAACTGCGGAGCGAAGACATCAGCAACATTACCCTGTTTGCCGACCCCCATGTGGTTGAGTTCTACCGGGGTTTGGGCTTTATGTCTGACCCGGAAGGCATCAAGGGGATGTTCTGGTATCCCGACTAGGCGCGGACTAAGCGCGATTGGGCTTCGCGAACTGCTTTGCTTGCTCGATCCAGGTCGAAAGCTGTCCCAAAGAGGGACAAAGATCCTGTCGCCGCAGATTTGCGACCTGGAGCCGCATAATTAGCCGCTGCAATCGGGGAAGGGGCATTTCGGCAAGCTGATCGACCGAGCTAATGCCTGCATGAAGCAGCAAGCCGCAAAACTGACAGCCGATCGCCGGAATTCTCGACAAATCTGCCAGGGCTGCCCATTTATTGACGTGCTGAAGATGAATTTGCAGGCGCGTGGCAAGCTCCTGTCGTTGTCTGGGGGTGCGGGTCTGCTGAAAAAGCTGGCGCGTGGTTTCAATGCCTTGCGCTTGCAGGTGCGAGCAATTTTCGGCGCTGAGTCCGGGAAGCTGATCGATCGCCCAATCACTTGCGCGTCCGGGGCGAAAAGGAGAAGGAATCATGGCTTAAAAATTTAAGGAGATGGGGGTTGAGAACCGTCGGGCGGCAGATCGGGATCAGAAATTGTAATACTGACCGTAAAGCTAGTTGCAGTGGGAGACAGGACATCGACTTGATAAGCCCCTGCTTCAGTGATTCGTCCCTGCCAATTCACAATTCGTTCCGCATCGGGGATGGGTTGACCATTTGGATAACGAATATTTAGTGTGACAGCGATCCCGTCTACGACCGCCGCACTTAGCACCTGTCCGGGCTGTACTTCCACAACATAGCGTTTAATCACCGCTTCACTCGCCCGATCGCTTAGAGTCAGCGGAGTGCCTACCGTCGGATTCACCGGAATCGTTTCGATCGTTGGCTCAACCGGAGAAGGACTGGGCGAGGGACTGGGCGAAGGTTCGGGAGCGGGAACGGGCTGAAGGCTGAGATTGAGCTTGAAGTTACTTTGAGCTACACCCTGCACCGGACTGAGCTGCACCGCATATTCCCCGCTCACCGGAAGGCTGCCCTGCCAGGACAACACACGATCAGCGCGATCGTCTGCGGGTTGGCGATCGGGAGCCAGGACACTGAGCAGCATTCCCTCGCCTTCCAGAGCCGCCGTGAGAGCTTGCCCCTGCTCTGCCGGAAACAGATAGGTCGCGACATCGTTTGCCTTCAGGTTGCCCTCTAGCACACGGGTTTCGCCTGTAGCCGGTAGCTCAATGCGCTGGCTATATTCCACCGGAGTCGGGCTGGGCGTGGGAGTAGCAGTGGGTGAGGCGGTCGCCGTAGGGGCAATGGTCGGCGATGGCTGTGGCGGCTGAGAGCTGTTGAGAACCGCACTGACGATCGCCCAGGCAGCAATTCCGGTCACGGTTGCCAGCGCTAGCCCCATGCCAATCAGCGCGAGGGGATTTTCCCAGGCAGAAGACCCGACAGGCTGCGGAATCGCTCGTCCACCCCGGTTTGGCTGCGGTGCAGCAGTTTGATAATTGGAGGTTTGATAGTTGGTGGTGGGTTCCAGGGGGCGACCAACGGCGATCGTGCGAACCTGAGAAACGTTTGGAGCGGGGGGCGGGGTTGGGGTGGCAGGCTGGGTGGGGCGATAGGTAGGGGGAGTTGGGACAGAGGGGGGTGAGGGAGGGCTGCTTTGTGGAGGGGGAGTCGAGAGGGTCGAGGGTTGAATTACGGTTGCGGGGTTGGCGAACGTCTGGAGTGCCTGGGCGACTTCGGCGGCAGACTGGTAGCGATCGCCCGGTCGATAGCTCAGCATCCGGTTAATGATCTGCACTAAGCCGGGACTCACTTTTGCCCAGGGTTGCCAGTTCCAGGCAAGGGTGCGATCGTCAAACAAATCCTGCGGTTCGCGTCCGGTCAGCAGCACGACAGAGGTGACTGCCAGCGCATAGAGATCGCTGCTGGGATAGGCGCGTCCGGTCTGCATTTGCTCGATCGGTGCATAGCCCAGTTTGCCCACCGTCGTCGGCGAAACGGTTTCGGCGGCTTGCTCTAGTGCCTGAACGCGGGTGACGATTTCTTTCACCACGCCAAAATCGATCAGCACGGGCAGCCCATCCGTCTGACGCAGAATAATATTATCGGGCGCAATGTCCCGATGAATAATGCCTTTGCTGTGAATATGAGCCAGCACGGGCAGCAGATTCAAAATGAGCTGAAGCACTTCTGCTTCTGAAAAAGCTCTACCCTGAGCGCGGCGATCGCTGAGCAGGGTGCGATAAGTCTTGCCATCCACATAGTCTTGCACGAGAAACAGCCGCGCATTTTCCTCAAAGGTGGCGCGAAACTGCGGAATCTGAGGATGGCTGATTTGATAGAGAATCGCCGCCTCGCGCTGAAACAGCTCCTTTGACTTACTGAGGGCGTAGTCGCTGCCGTGGGGTGCAATAAATTCTTTCAGGGCACAGCGTTCGTTAAATCGTCCCTGATCTTCTGCTAGATAGGTACGTCCAAAGCCGCCCTGTCCCAAAATGCTGAGGACGCGATAGCGATTTTGTAAAACAGTTCCAGCCGAGATCGGGAGCTGCATGACCGAGGACTCACCCCTTAACCGAGAGTAGCCATTTACCAGGCGTGATCAGTCGATAACAGAACAGAGAAATCCGTATCGAGGCATCTCATCATAGCAAAAGAAACTTCTGGGTGCTGCTCCGCGTCAGATTCCAGGATAAGCCGCAACCAAGACAGCTCGACGTGGTAAACTTTGCGAGTCTTAAAGTCTGAAGGCTGATATTAAGCCCCAGCGTTTTATCCCTGTTTATCTCTGTGTTTCGGGTCTGCATCTTTCCGGTCGGCGGAAGTGACGCAGTCCGATCGTTCACCCCACTCATTGATTCCCAGAAAGATGCCTGTATCTCGCTTTTCTTCCAATCGTGCCCCCCTGATCCAAGATGCCGATGCGGAGACGCTTGCTAGACTGCCCGCCGCAGAGGATCTGCTGAGCGATGAGGAGCGCGATCTGCTTGTCGCCCAACCCCTGGCAACGAAACCTCCCAGCCCTCCCGGTATTACTCTGATTGGAACCCAACGTGACGATGTACTGCGCGGTAGTGACAACGCCGATCGCATTGAAGGACGGGCAGGCGACGATCGCCTCTTCGGTGAAGGCTCGGATGATGAGCTGCTCGGAGGCACTGACAACGATCGCATTTTTGGTGGACGGCGGGACGATCGCCTCTCTGGCGAAGCTGGACGCGATCGGCTGGTGGGCAATCAGGGAGACGATCAGCTCCTGGGCGGCAGCGATGCAGATGATCTGCGCGGCAATGCGGGCAATGATTTGCTGCAAGGCGGAACGAGTCCCGATACCCTATCTGGAGGGAGGGGCAGCGATCGACTGTTTGGGCAGGGCGCGAGAGATGTGCTGCTGGGCGGACGCGGTGATGACCTGATCGTGGGCGGACTGGAACGCGATCGCATGAGTGGCGGCGGTGGAAGCAATCGCTTTGCTTACAATTCATTCGAGGATCGGGGCGATACGATCGTGGATTTCGATCGCCGTCGCGATGTGCTGGATCTGAGCCGTCTGTTCCAGGGCGACGATTTCACCAGCTCTGATAAATTTGAGGACTATGTAATTGTCGTGCTCGAGGATGAGGATGTCACAATCATCCGGGTGGACGCAGACGGCAATGGCAGCGACGCACCCTTCAAAACGCTGGTAACGCTGGAGAACGTGGAGTTTGATGATATCGAGCGGCGGAATTTCGTGTTTTAGGGAACTGCACTTTAATGCTCGTTAACTCTAATGCTCATTAACTTTAATCCTGATTGAATTTAATGGGCAATTTGTACCCTGATTGCAGACTTAAGCGTTGATCAACCGTGATCGCTCCTGAATTTCATCAAGCGTTGCGCTGGGAATGGCGCGAATGAGCTGGCGGGTGTAGTCGCGGGTCGGGCTAGTATAGATTTGGTCAGCCGTGCCAATTTCTTCGATCTTGCCCTGGTTCATCACCATAATGCGATCGCTCACGAACTTGACCACGCTCAGATCGTGCGAAATAAAAATGTAGGTCAATCCAAAATCTTGCTGAAGGTCTTTGAGCAGGTTAAGCACCTGTGCCTGCACCGAGACATCCAGCGCAGAAACCGACTCGTCGCAGATAATAAAGCGTGGATTGCAGGTGAGCGTCCGGGCAATGCAGATCCGCTGCTGCTGTCCGCCGGAAAACTCGTGGGGCATTCGGCTCATTGCGCTTTCGTCTAAGCCGACTCGTTCCAGGAGAGCTACCGCTTTTTGGTAACGTTCCTGATGGCTATGACCGATATGGTGAATCATCATCGGTTCGATCAGGGCAGAGCCAATACTCTGGCGCGGGTCCATTGAGCCGTAGGGGTTCTGGAAAACAATTTGCATTTCCTGGCGCAGTTTTCGCAGCTCGGACTCGTTGAGCTGAAACACCGATTTGCCGTCAAACATTACTTCGCCTGCGGTCGGTTCTACTAAGCGCAAAAGAACACGGCTCAGCGTCGATTTACCGCAGCCCGACTCGCCGACTAAACCGAGCGTTTCCCCCGGATATACATCAAAGCTGACATCATCGACTGCATTAAAGAAAGTCTTGCGACCAAACAAGCCTGATCGCACCGGATAACTTTTGCTTAAATGGTGGACAGACAGCAGGGGCAATCGCTGAATTAATTGCTGATAGCGATCGGCTTGCTCGGCAGCAGAGACAGGCGTAAAGCGCGGATTATTATCGATGACGCTGCGCGGCTGGGGTTCAATTTGAACTGTGCCCTCTGGAGTCGCTTTTACCTGCATAAAATCAGAAACCGTGGGCAGCCGATGCAAGCGACGTTCGGGCGTGGGGCGACAGTTGAGCAAGCCTTTGGTGTACGGGTGCTGGGGCTGGGCAAACAAATCGTAGGCGTTAGCAACTTCCACCACCTTGCTGCGATACATCACAACGACGCGATCGGCAACTTCAGACACCACGCCCATATCATGGGTCACAAACAGCACCGACATCTGACGGCGAGAGCGAACTTCGCGCAGTAGCTCCAGAATTGTTGCTTGAATGGTGACATCCAGTGCGGTTGTGGGTTCGTCTGCGATCAGCAGCGCCGGGTTGCCGCTGAGTGCCATTGCGATCATGACGCGCTGAATTTGTCCGCCCGAAAGCTGGTGCGGATAGCGTTCCATCATCGCTTCGGGTTCCGGCAGCTTCACTTCGCGGAACAGATCGATCGCCTGCCGATGGGCTTCCTCCTCGGAAACAGGACTGTGTAGCCGAATCGCTTCCACCACCTGAGAGCCGCAGGTATAAACCGGGTTGAGCGAAGTCATTGGCTCCTGAAAAATCATGGCTATTTGTCCGCCCCGGTAAGCCCGGCGATCGTCCGGTGGCAAGCCCAACAGATTCACGGGAGCCGCATTTCGATTCGGATTTTGAAACCAGATTTCGCCGCGCAACTGAGCAGTGGGAACCAGTAGCCCCATAATTGCCAGCGACGTGACCGATTTCCCCGACCCTGACTCGCCAACCACGCAAACGGTCTCTCCCGGCATTAGTTGAAAAGAGACATCTTGAACAGCAGGAATCAAATCTTTTTCCTGCCGAAAATCAACAGACAAATTGCGAATATCAAGAATCGGGGTGGACATAGAAATTTAGAGTAAAAAATTTAGAGTAAAAGACAAAATAAACGGTTAGACCTGTCAGGAAATCACAAGATTTAATACTCTCTTAACATTAGCAAAAGAGCGATTTCGACAGGAATTCTAATCTGCAAGCAGACACAATACTGTTAGAAATCTATCTTTTGAAAGAGATATTTCCCCCTGGTGAATGTGAGATTCTATCGACAAGCCTGAATTCCTTAACCGACCTGCCTTACCAGGAAATTCGCTTACAGTAATAGCCTAACGCAAGCCTAACGCACCAGTTTTTGTTTAATTATTGCTAAGAATTAAGCTGGGTTTGAGCTTACGGCATACTGGTAAAAGCAGATTAAAAGTAAATTGAAAGTAGATTGGGTGGGGTGTTGCGATCGTCCCTCAATCATTCCGATAAACTGATGCTTTTGTAACAGATTGTCAGTTTATTGGGGCAGGACCTTAAAAAAATATCTGCAATTTAGACTGACGTGAATCGCAGTCGCTACTGTTTTCAGGTGTATCAAACTTTAGGTATATCAAATTTGCTTAGAGGTTGCTTAGGTTCGGCTTTGTGTTTCGGCTTTGTGTTTTGAGAACGCTTGAGATAATACAACGCCTTTCGGCAGGATTTTACTTTCTATGATTGGGCGACTTAAACGAGGGTGGCTTGTCCTTTTTGCTTTAGCCGCTACCGTGACCGTAACGCTTTCTAACTGCGGGACGGCTCCCCCTCAAACTGCTGCAAATCCGGCTGCAAATCCGGGGGGCAGTCCTGCCGCCGATGCCAGTACGCTTGTGTTTGGCTCGGTCGGCGATCCCGTGACGCTGGAATCGGGCAACGTTACCGATGGTTATTCGATCGTTGTGCAGCAGCAGATCTATGATCGCCTGTTAGATGCCCAACCGAGGACAACCGAGCTGGCTCCGGCACTGGCAACCGAATACTCCGCTTCTCCAGACGGACGCACCTGGACGTTTAAGCTGCGCGAAGGCGTGACTTTCCACGATGGCACTCCCTTTAATGCTGAAGCCGTCCGCGCCAATGTCAATCGCTGGTGGGACGAGCAAGACCTGCTCGGATTCCGCGATGCAGGCAAAACCTTTGAAACCTGGGTCAGCCTGTTTGGCGGATTCAAAGGATCGCCTGATTCACTGCTGCAAGACCTGAAAGTGGTAGATGACACAACGCTTCAGTTTGTCTTGAAAGAGCCGTTTGCAGCATTTCCCGCAGCGATCGCCTCTGGCTATTTCGGCATTGCCAGCCCGAACGCGATCAAAGCAGCAGGCGCAGACTATGGCATTGCAGGATCTCCGGCAGTGGGAACAGGTCCCTTTCAGCTAAAAGAATGGCGCACAGGCGATCGGGTGGTTCTGGAAAAAAATCCCAATTACTGGCAGGCAGGCTTACCGAAAGCAAATCAGGTTGTGTTTCGCACCATCAAAGAAGCCTCTTCGCGACTGGCAGAACTCCGAGCAGGCACGATCGACTTTTCCGAAAACCTCTCGCCCCAGCAGCGGCAGGAAATTCAGAGCGATCCCAATCTAAAGGAATTGCGTCGTCCTTCGTTTAACACGGGCTATCTGGCACTCAACCCCAGCTATGAGCCGTTGGCAAAAAAAGAAGTGCGGCAGGCAATCGCGATGGCGATCGATCGCAAGCAGTTGGTGGAGGCGTTCTGGTCGGGTCTGGCAACCACGGACGCACACTTTACGCCCCCCTCAATGCGGGAATTCCAGGATGCTAGCCTGGGCGACTACGAGTACAACCCGGACAAAGCGAAAAAGATGCTGGCAGATGCTGGCTATGCCAACGGCTTTGACCTGGAACTGTGGTATCCCGCGATTAACGGCGCATCCTTTCCCAACCCAAAACCGACTGCCGAAGCAATGGCAGCAGAACTGAGTTCGATCGGCATCCGCGTTCAGCTCAACACCAAAGACTGGGCAGGCTACCTTGCTGATCGTCTTAAATCCCCCGGATACCAGGCATTCCTGCTGGGCTGGACGGGTGACTACGGCGATCCGGATAACTTCCTTTACCCCCACTTTGGCAAAGGCTCCACAACCGACATCGGCAACTGGAAAAACGATCGCGTCTTCAGCCTGCTGAGCCAGGCACGGACAACCGCCAACACTGCAGATCGGGTAAAGCTGTACGCCGAAGTCGATCGCATTTTGTTTGAGGAAGCGGTGCGGCTGCCGATCGTCCACTCCGAACCGCTGCTAGCACAGCGATCGAACCTGGTTGGCTGGACACCAAGCCCGTTTGGCTCAGAATCCTGGGCGGCAATTACCAAGCAGTAAATTTCACCTGATTTTTTACTTGATAAGGACAAACGCATGATCCAACGATTTAAACGATGGCAGGCAGCATTGATTGTCCTCACGGCTGCCCTGACCGTTACCCTCTCGAACTGCGCGACTCAGCAGCCCACTGCAACTTCTGGCGCAGGCAGCCCGGCAGCCCAAACGTCAGAGGCCAGCACGCTGGTCTTTGGCTCAGGCGGCGATCCGGCAAATCTGGAACCGGGCAACATTGAGGACGGCAACTCGATCTATGTGCAGCACCAGATCTACGATCGCCTGCTCGACTACAAACCCGGAACCACCGAGCTGGAACCTGCCCTGGCAACCGAATACGCTTCGCCCGACAACGGCAAAACCTGGACGTTTAAGCTGCGCGAGGGCGTGACTTTCCACGACGGCACTCCGTTGAATGCTGAAGCCGTTCGCTTTAACTTCAATCGCTGGTGGGATCCTCAAGATCCCCAGGGCTTCCGCAACGCAGGCAAAACCTATGCAGTGTGGGAAGGGCTATTTGGCGGCTACAAAGGCAGCGATGCCTCGATTCTAAGAGACATCAAGGTTGTAAATGATTCTACAATCCAGTTTGTTCTCAATCAGCCATTTGCCGCCTTTCCGGCAGCGATCGCCTCTGGCTACTTTGGCATTGCCAGCCCGGATGCGATCAAGAAAGCAGGCGCAGACTACGGCATTGCAGGCGCCCAAGCAGTCGGCACGGGTCCGTATGTGTTCAAAGAATGGCGCACGGGCGATCGCATTCTGTTGACCCGAAATCCCAACTACTGGAAGTCTGGCTTCCCGAAAGAAGATACCCTTGTCTTTCGCTTTATCAAAGAGCCTTCGGCACGTTTAGCCGAACTGCGCGCAGGCAACATTGACTTCACTGTGGATATCGCGCCGGATCAGCTCAACGAACTAAAATCTGACACCAACCTGACCGAAGTTCGTCGTCCGCCGTTCAACGTCGGCTATCTGGCACTCAACCCCAGCTATGAGCCGTTGGCGAAAAAAGAAGTGCGGCAGGCGATCGCGATGGCAATCAGTAAACAGCCGATCGTCGATGCTTTCTGGTCGGGACTGGCAACCACCGACGCACATTTCACACCCCCGTCGCTGAAGAACTTCCAGGATGTCAGCCTCAAGGACTTTGAGTACAACCCTGATAAAGCTAAGCAAATGCTCGCCGCCGCAGGCTATCCGAACGGCTTTGATCTGGAACTGTGGTATATGCCTGTGTCTCGCCCTTATTTCCCCACGCCGAAACCGATCGCCGAAGCAATCGCGTCTGATCTGAGTACGCTGGGCATCCGGGTCAAGCTGAATACAAAAGACTGGGCGGCTTATCTAGACGATCGCCTCAAGCCACCGGGCTATCAAGCCTATATGCTGGGCTGGACGGGTGACTACGGCGATCCCGATAACTTCCTCTACTACCACTTCGGCAAAGGCGGCACCAAGGACATCGGCAACTGGCAAAACCCCCAGGTCTTCCGACTCCTCGATCAGGCACGCCAAACCGCAGACCAGACACAGCGGGCTAAACTCTACGGCGAAGCGGAAAAACTCATTGCCGACGAAGCCGTCCGCGTCCCGATCGTTCACTCAGAACCTTTGAACGCTCAGCGAGCGAATGTCAACGGTTGGTCACCGAGTCCACTGGGTTCAGAGTCGTTTGAAACTGTAGAGAAGAGCTAAAGAGGTGAATGGGTGGATGGGTGAATGAGTAGATGGGAGGTGAGGGAGTGAGACATCAGGGAGTTGTGCCGCCCGTATTCCTGGCAATATTGGACAGAACAAAAAGCAACTCAGCCCCACTTAACCTCTACCCCAACCTGCGATCGCATCTAACACTCCATCCAGCCACCCACTCCCCGACCCCTCCACTCACCTAACCTCCCGACCCCTCCACCCTGCTCCCCCAAATGCTCCGCTACATTGCCAAACGCCTCCTCGATCTGTTTCCTGTTCTTTTGGGCATCACGCTCCTCGTCTTCCTCTTCCTTCAGCTCATTCCTGGCGATCCGGCGATCGTTCTTCTGGGTCAACGGGCATCGCCGGATCAGATTGAGGCACTGCGGGAGCGGCTAGGACTGAATCAGCCTTTGCCGGTGCAGTATCTTGCCTTTCTGGGTCGCCTGATTCGGTTTGACCTGGGCAGAAGCATTATTAGCGGCATTCCGATTACTCAGGAAATTGCTACCCGCTTTCCGGCGACGTTTGAGCTGTCGCTCGCGGCGATGATTGTGGCGATCGTCCTCGGCGTTCCGGCGGGAATTATTGCAGCCGTGCGGAAAAATGGCTGGATCGATAACATCGCCATGAGTACATCGCTGTTGGGCGTGTCGATGCCTGTGTACTGGCTGGGGCTGCTGCTGGTGTATCTGTTTGCGGTAAATTTGCAGCTTTTGCCGCCAAGCGGTCGTTTGGGCGTTGCCGTCGATCTTCAGCCAATTACCGGATTTTATTTAATTGACTCGCTGCTGCGGCTCAACTTTCGTGCCTTTAGCGATGTCGTCGCGCATTTAATTCTGCCTGCAATCACGCTAGGCACAATCCCCTTAGCGATTATTGCCCGGATTACCCGCAGTGCCATGCTGGAAGTGCTGTCGCAGGACTACATTCGCACTGCCAGAGCAAAAGGACTCATGGAACGCTGGGTGATCAATAAACACGCGCTAAAAAATGCCCTGCTACCTGTGGTCACGATCGTCGGCTTACAGTTTGGCACTTTGCTCAGCGGCGCAATTCTCACCGAAACGATCTTTTCATGGCCCGGTTTAGGTTCCTGGATTTATAACGGCATTCTCACCCGTGATTATCCGGTTGTTCAGGGAGGCGTTGTGTTTGTGGCGATCGTCTTTGTACTCATTAATCTTTTAGTTGATATCTCCTACGCTTTTCTCGATCCGCGCATTCAGTATAAATAATTGATGATTCTTAAATTATTCATCCTAGAATGTGGCAGTACAGCGTAACGCATCAGTTTCAAGGTTCAATATTTCACATTCAGAGTTTAATGTCTCACATTCAGAATCGTTCAAAAAGATTTATCTAATTTGATCTAATCAATTCATTTGATTACTTCTTAGCTTCATTATTTTAATTAGCTTCATTGTTTCAATTAGCTTCACTGTTTCAAATTAATAGGTTAGAGCTTTTGCCTAACACAGTCTACAGTTTCTCAAAATTATCTCCGGTCGATTCACAGGTTTATTCTCATGGAAACTCTGCCTGCTCGTCCGATCGTTCATCAATCTTCGTTTCAAAAAGCCAGCAAGCGGTTCTTCAGATCGATTTCGGCGCGGGTTGGCTTAATTCTCACGGTGGCGATCGTTCTGCTGGCAATTTTAGCTCCAGTGCTGCGTCCGTTTGATCCGGCAACGGCAAGGGATTTTGCGGCCCGGCTAAGTCCACCCAGCGGCACTCACCTCTTCGGCACCGATGGGCTGGGGCGAGATATGCTGAGCCTAGTCTGGTATGGCATTCGAATTTCGCTGCTGATCAGTATTGTGTCCGTCGGGCTGGGACTGATCATCGGCACGTTTCTGGGGCTAATTGGGGGTTATTTTCGCGGCTGGCTGGAGCGGGTAATTAGCTGGATGAGCGATATTCTGCTGGCGTTTCCTTCGATTCTGCTGGCGATCGCGGTGGCAACCGTCGTCGGACCCAGTTTGCAGAGCGTGATGATTGCGGTGGGCGTGGTGCAGATTCCAATCTTCATTCGCCTGACCCGCAGCATGGTGCTGTCTCTGCGCGAACAGGGATTTGTGCAAACCGTGCGGGCATTTGGCGCGAAGCCAGGACGAATTATTTTTAACCATATTTTGCCTTCCAGTCTTGCTCCCCTGGTCGTTCAGGCAACTTTGGCGATCGGTACTGCCACTCTCGAAGCCGCAGGTTTAGGCTTTTTGGGACTGGGCGCAAAACCTCCCACACCGGAGCTGGGCACATTGCTCTCTGACTCGTTCACTAACGGCTACGCCCTTTCTGCCCCCTGGACTATCATTCTGCCAGGACTGATGATCACGCTGATTGTGCTGGCGTTTAACCTGCTAGGTGATGGTCTACGAGATAGTATCGACCCGCGATCGAATCGGTAGGGTCTCTTTCGATCGCACTTCAAGTTCTTATCTCAAAGTCCCCCAGAATTGGGGAATTTAGGGGGCGACGTAGGGAAGATCATTCGGCTCAAACCGCTTCAAGGACGATGAGTTCGCCGCAACTCCGTAATTTGATCTGCCCGATCGAGTAGCGCAGCAGGCATCTCTGGACCCGTTAAAATCACATCAACCTGAGTAGGACGGTTCTCTAGAAACTCGACGACCTCTGCCTCAGAAATTAAACCAAAGTGGATTGCCAAGCTCAGTTCATCCAGCACCACCAGCGAATACTTGCCCTCAGCGACGATCAAGCGCGTATGTTCCCACAGCTCACGCAGGGCAACGACTTCAGATTCTTCCAGGTCAGGGGTGTCAATACAGCGCGGCAAGTTACACCGCACCCAGTCAAGATTCTGCCCAAGCTGTACCGGATGCTGATAGCCCTGTCGAATCCCGCCTTTAAGAAATTGCACAATCAGCACCGAGGTTCCCTGTCCAGCAATTCGCAGGGCTTGTGCCATAACACTCGTAAAAAAGCTACGGTGCGGAGAGGTAAACACCTGCACCAATCCTTCAACCGTATGGGGCAGGCAATGATTACTGTCACGGGCGGGGACTTCGAGTTGGGAAACCATGAGTCGTTCTGGAATAAACGTTAAACAGTCATGCGGCAAGGGCTAACGCACGATCGATCCTTCTCACCCTGATTTCAAAGCACATCAAGCTTAGTACAAATTTAGTACAAAACGATGAAATTGACCAGAGACAATCGATCGCGGAACAAATATAGCGTATCTCAAATTAGAATTCCAACAACCCACGCTACATATAATTCATTCATCACGCTTATAAAAACTTAGCCGGGCAACTTTCCCAACCCAAAACCACCCTCAAAACTACTCCCCATCCCCTCACCCCCTTACCGACCCACCTATCCTTCCCCCTCAATCACGAGTATCCTGATTAAGAATTGTGAGGCACTTCTCTATGACTTTGCATCGTCCCGATGGTCGGCAAGCCGATCAGCTCCGTCCCGTTCGTTTTGATCGCAGCTTTACCCGCTATGCGGCTGGCTCTGTGCTGGCACACTGCGGCCATACCCAGGTACTTTGTACTGTGAGCATCCAGCGAGGCGTTCCTCGCTTTCTAGAGGGCAGCGGACAGGGCTGGCTCACCGCCGAATACCGAATGCTGCCGAGCGCGACCCAGCAGCGGCAGGCAAGAGAGTTTATGAAGCTGTCGGGACGCACCCAGGAGATTCAGCGACTCATTGGGCGAAGCCTGCGGGCAGCCCTGGATATGCAGGCACTGGGAGAACGGACGCTAACCATAGATGCTGACGTGCTGCAAGCCGATGCCGGAACCCGCACAACGGCAATTACAGGCGGCTATGTTGCTCTCTGTGATGCGATCGGCTCTCTACTCGAATCGGGAGAATTAGAACGATCGCCCATTCGCCATCAAATCGCAGCGGTGTCGGTTGGCTTGCTGGAAGGTCAGCCTTATCTGGATTTGAACTACGAAGAAGATGTCGCCGCAGAGATTGACTGTAATGTGGTGATGAATGATCAGATGAACCTCATTGAGATTCAGGGAACCGCAGAAGCAGGAAGCTTTAGCCGCAGCCAGCTCAATCAAATTCTGGATGTTGCCGAGAAGGGAATTAAGGAGTTAATGAACTATCAGCAGCAGGCGTTACAGTGAAGCAAAGCAACACGCTCAATCATTGATTTTTACGCTCATCTCACTCAAACTTGATGGCTCAACCCTAGCACAGGAGCCAAAGTGAGAACAAAATGAGCTGAATCTCAAACATAAAGTAAAATTTCCCGATCGATTGGAAGGCAGGCTAGCGTTCCGGTTGAGTGGCTGCTAGTAGCTTTTGCATCCAAACCAAGAACTTTCGGCAGTCCGCTCCGACCGGATTGTTATGCCAGTATTGTCTAGTTTACCTAAGGAGCAGAAACGTCTCACCCTGCATATATGGGTGCAAGTGGTTCTCGACAACATAAGGCACAGCACGAGAGAGCCATTCATGTTCCTGTGGGTTGGCACTGAGAAAAGCAAAGTTTTCCACTGTTGAACCGACAAAAAATGCTTCAACAGCGCTTTGATAATTTGCTGGTAATGTCCTAACACTGGAGTAACCCTCGAAGAAATGCCAACGCAATGATGCCTCAACATCTCCAAGCGATTGACCAATATCGTAAAGGTAAAAACCAAAGCCACAGCGCGAAAAGTCAATTGGGCGAACTTCTTTACCACAAAACACGTAATTGCCTTGGTGCAAGTCAGCGTGAATTACGCCCCAAGTGTCGCGCGTTCGATGAAGACTATGCATAAACTCTTGAACTTGCATAGCAGCCTTTCGGAACACTTGGTAATCGTCCAGTGAAATTGTGCCGTTTTGCACCAACATGCCAAGTTGAGACGTTGCGGCTTTTAGCTGCTCTACATCATGGGTGGGGCGAGAAAAGCCAACTGGCAACAACCAACTGCTTGAATGCTGGTGCAATTGCGCCATTAGTACACCCAACTGTCGGATTTGCTGTGCTGTCGGTTCACCATTGAGATGTTCACCTTCTACCCACTGCAATAATGAACAGAATATTGAAGCCCCTAATTTTGCCCCAGCAATGCTCGTTACCCATTCACCCAAACGATTCTGCATGGGTTGAGGCACTGTCAACTCGGTGTCTTGAGCGATCGCATTCAACCATAGCAATTCAGACTGAATCGCGGATGGTGCTCTCCAAACCTCTTGCCAACCCTCGCCAGCAGCCTCAATACCAGCATGAAGGCGAAGCAAAAACTTGTCTTCTGTTGCTGTCTCAACTCGAAATGTTGTGTTTTGGCTTTGTCCCAAAAATGTCAGTTGAACACTCGGCAAATCGTATTGGGTCAGAGCAGCTTGAGCAATTGCTTCATCAATAACCATGTCTAGGACTATTCACAACCTTTTACTGCTTTGAAACGGGACGGAGTAGCATAAGCCCCAAATCCAATTGCTGCAATCAATAGTCCAAAGAGTAGAACAAACCATTGCATCCTGCTTATTCCGTAAACTTACATACGGTTGCGAACGATTTCCACTGCTTCTTCAAAACAGCGATCGCCACTATTTTCACATTCAATAATTTCAATATCGGGCTGTACCCCCTTGCCTTCGATCGCATTGCCCTCAGGTGAGACGGTGTAAGCGATCGGAGCAAGAATAACAAATCCTTGCCATCTCAACTTAAAAACCCCTCCCCCTAAGACTGAGCCACTGGTCCGAGCCCCTAAGATTTGAGCAGATCCATGATCTTGAGCGGCAGCCGCAAATACTTCACAGGCAGATCCGCATCGGTGATCAACCAGTACAAAGTAAGGTCTTGGATCACGTTTGGCTTCAAATCGCGTTCGATATTCAATAAAGTTCTTCTCCTGAGTTAACTTGATTTCAGCAAGACCAATGTTTTTCACAGAGTCATCAAAATATCCTCGAAAAATATAGGGTTCCTGCATACCAATTCCATCTCGCGTTCTCTCTACTGCAAACACTTTGTCAGGACCGATGATGTCTTCAATCAAATAACTAATGGCAGATTGAACACCGCCACCATTTCCACGTAGATCGATGAGAATTGCTTTCGCTTGAGAAAGTTCAGCTTTTGCTTGCTCAACTGCACGTCTGGTAATTTGAGGCGTAACAAAACTTTTGACCTGCAAAATTCCAACTTGATTGCTTATCTGTGCTGAAACAACCTCCGTTTCAGGTGTTGATGGAGATTCCTCAGTAAATAGACGAAACAGTTGTTCGCCCTCTACCGGATCGAATACTCTCGCATGAGAGATAGCAAGCTTCTCCAAATATTGGTTGGTGAGTTGTGTTAACTCTGCCCTTGACCAGCTTGATTTCGTATCAACTTCAGCAATTAATTCCTTGAGGGTTTGTTCTCGAAGATTCTCTTTAAAGGTCGGATCAAAAATATTGGCATCCAGTTTTTGATAAACGTCATTGACAAACAGTTTGGCTTCTGAGGAAGAAACCGGATCTGTATCGCTTAGCGTTGATGAAGTAAACCAGTCTAATGAAACGTCTTCCTCTGTATCCTGAGACATGGAAGATTGCACTGAAGGTTGTGATGACTGCCAAGGGGTAAATCTACTACCCGTGCAGCTTACTAGGTTGAGCAGCATTGCTGTCGTTACAGCAAAAAACGCCATCCTTATCGATTTAACTCGTCTTGATCGCATCTTCAAGTATTCCTCAATCGGAGGATGATTGTCAGATTGCCGCATTTGCAATTTCGATCGCCTTTTCCAGACATTGGTTCCCACCGTTTGCACATTCAGGAATTTCAATATCGGGTTGAACGCCTACTCCCTCAATCAGGTGCCCTTTGGGTGAGATAACCTGAGAGATTGGAACAATTAGGGCAAAGCCCTGCCATCTCAATCTGAGGGCATCACCTCCTAACAGGGCACCCATTGTCCGGACTCCTAAAATTTTGGCGGAGCCATAGTCTTTGATAATTCCTGCAAACAAATCGCACGCTGATCCGCACTGGTGATCAACTAGAATAAAGTGAGGTCTTGGATCGACCTGGGCTTTTAACCGTGTCCGCCACTCGATATAGGGATGGGTTTCTGAAAGCTCAATTTCTGCCTTGGCTTCTGCGTTGATCGCATCATCAAAATACCCTCGAAAAATGTACGGCTCCTGCACCTTTAAACCCTCGCGAGTTCTGTCTCTTGACACTACTTTGTCAGGTCCAATGATATCCTCAACCAAATAACTAACGCTGGACCCAAAACCTCCCCCATTTGCACGAACATCAATGAGAATGACTTGGGCTTGAGCCAGTTGAGCCTTAGCTCGATCAAGTTCTGCCTTGGTAATGAGAGGAACAATGAAGCTTTCGACTCGGAGAATTCCAACCTCCCCCCTCATCTCGGCGGAAACTGATGGAGTCGGTGTGGCATCAGGTAATGGTTTTTGCTCAAAGATGCGAAATAGTGTTGCACCTGCTGTCGGATCTAAAATCCTCAAGTGAGATACTGAAAGCTTGTTCAGTTCATTGCTGATACGTTCAGTCAATTCTGCCCTTGACCAACCTGATTGAGTATCGAGCGTCGCTAAGAGGTCTTGCTGTTGCTGGTTACGCTCTGCTTTCTTGAAGGCAGGATCAAAGATTTGATCGTCGATCGTTTGATAAACGTTATGAACAAATGCTTTTGCTTCAGCAGCAGAAACGGTATCGGTCGGCTTTAGTTGCGAATCTGTAAACCAATTGAGGGAAACATCTGTCTCCTCAGTTGATGTCGCATCGTTAACTTTTAGCGGCTGATTGTTGCTTTGGGAAGGGTTAGAGAGTTGGCAGCTTGTCAAATTGAGGAGTGTAATCAGCAGCACAAGTCTCTTGATAAACTCAGTTTTTTGCATAACTCTACCTGCGATCGCCTAGTGTCTTTGGTGAACTCAACCAAAGGTGTCTATTATCGATATGTTGCTAAACAGTTGTCTGTCAGATTCTTTTGAAATTTATCGAAATTCCTTGATGTTCTATGCCAATGTGTCAGTGAGATCAAAGACATGTCTCCCCAATCAGATTGCCATTCAGCGGAGCTAACTCGCCCAGAGCGGGTGATATCTAGCCAAAGCCTCCACTCAGGCGAATTTATCATTGAACATCAGATTCAGCCTGCTGGCGAATGTGATGTATCAGGCGGATTAACCCATCACGTTCTGCTGCTTGAATTGAGCAACGTTTCACGACAAATATTCTGCATGGATGGGCGATCGCATGATGACTCACTGCACCGAGGCGATCTTCTGTTAATTCCCGCAGGGGTTCCTTTTTCTGCTGCCTGTGCAACACCAGACGAAGTACTAGCGTTCACCATTGAGCCAGCTTTTTTAGAACGATTGTCGCTAGAAGCCGATTATCCTCATGCGATCGAGCTAATCAGCACCTTTAAACATCGCGATCCACACATTGAAGGAATTACACAATCCATTCAACAGGAAATCCAGATCGCAGATTGGGGAAACCGATTATATCTAGATTCATTAGCGAACCTTTTAGCGATTCATCTGCTCCGAAACTACACATCACAACCCCTGAGGCGATCAAAGCCTGAACCGGGGCTGGGGAAGTTGGCGTTAAACCAGGTATTAGACTACATTGATGCTCATCTTGAACAAGAGATCCAGCTAGCTGATTTGGCGCAAGTAACAAATCTCAACCCCTGTTACTTTTCCAGTCTTTTTAAACACTCTATGGGAATTTCTCCCTGGCAATATGTCATGCAGCAACGAGTTGAACATGCAAAGGAATTGTTAAACCAGCACCATTTTTCAATTTCAGAGATTGCTATTCAGTGTGGTTTCAATAATCAGAGTCATTTTACCCATCAATTTCGCAAGCTAACAGGGGTTACACCCAAGGCATATCGACAAAGACGTTGAATTTTTTAAATATCCCCACGTCGATCTCGAAACAGCACTGAGCTTGCCTCTATTAATCTTGAATTATTAGGGATGCATTAGGATAAGCAGAACGCAGCCGCATAACGATCCCAATCACCCGCCGCAGATAGTCCTTAATTTCCACAGATAACCTCTCGACGGTCGGTGTGCATTGAGGTTATTGGGCTACTGGCTATACTTACGTTATGAAACTGGATAGCCTTTCATAAAATTTTTGACATCTTCGATCAACTCCCAAACTTCCTCCTTTGAAGCAGGATTGGCGACTGAATGACTACAACGATTGCGAATATCACCCATTACTTGAATACGACGATGTTGCGTTTGGTCATAAATCTGAGCAGATTTTAGCGTTTCGCTTAATGGATCAATCGTATTGCCACGTAGTTTGAGCGGTGGGTTTTGGCTTTCACACAAGGCTTTTAAGTGCTGCTCAAGGATAACGCCAGCCATTGCACCAGCCGCAGGAAAGTAACCAGTCTTAAAAAGGATTTTTGCTTCAAACAAAGGATCATTCGCCTCTCCTACATTAGCAGGACTACTGAGAATTTCTTGAACAATAGTTTTGAAACCAAACCATCGCGTCTTTGTAGCTTCTGTCCCCGCTGGACGGCGCGAAATTGCAGTGCGAATTTGAGGATTGGTTGCAATGTAGAATTTGTAGGCTTCAAGAATAGATTTCGCTACAGGTTGAACTTTTAAGGGTGCATGGCCTATAAGTGCCGATGCTTGAATGTCGAGAGCAGAGATAGAAAATTTTTTCTCCCATCTTCCTCCCTCTTGTGAAATACCATCATCCACCGAATATAGACGCCCTGCATTCTCACCAAATACAGTATTCACATTTTGCATAGTTTGCCGAAACGTCGTTCCAAGTTCGGCAACTTGTACTTTATCTTTTGGAGCGTATTTCCCCATGTAATCGTTGAGAAATCGCTTTAAATTTCCTGAATAGTGATCAATCCGGTTCGTAAACGAGAAAAAACGTAATATCATTTCACGCTCAACAAACCGTGCTTCTGGAGAATCATGACCTTTTATTTTTCGCCAATTGGCATCTTGCTCTAATTCAGCTAGCAAGTCACAGAATAGACCCCGATAAACACAGTTTCTAATCTCTTGTTCATTCAGTGCCATTGATCCGCGATTTAATCGCTCAAAAATCTCATAGCGTAGATCCTGATTAGTGCCTGCATCAATGACAATGCTACGGATGGGTGCGTCAACAATTTTCTCTTGCTCCTGTTCAGATAAGTCTTGAAACAGTTTGCCGTTCAAGCTACTTAGCTTTTGTAGTTTCTTCAACTTAAACTGGTTTGTGACAAACCGAATTAAAGTTGTTAATCGTTGTTGCCCATCAACTACCTCAATCTTGCCTGTCTCAAGACGTACAAAGTAAAGGGGTGGAATTGGTATTTGTAGCAGCAGTGATTCTATAAGGCGTGATGGTAACTCAGGCTTCTGATCCCAGACATACTCACGTTGGTAATGAGGTTGTACATTAATTTGCCCTCGATCGTACTTATCACGCAGAGTCGAAATAGTCCAATCATGGGGCTGACTGGCGACAGGACGAGCATCAGGCTTGTCAGCAACCTCTTCAACTTCGGGTTCAAGCTCTGCATATTCCTGGTCAATTTCGTAATTTTCTGTCATTTTGCCCTGACTGATGACACTATCCTCTGATTTCTAGCATTTCAGTATAGAACTTGCCAACAATGCTTCACACACCCCAACTACTAGCAGGTACTCTTTACTGTCTTCACCAAGATATGAAGCAACCAACTATTAATAGACTGAAAATTTCCGCATAAGATCCCATAATGGGTGGATAGGCAGAATGATTCTGCATAACACCCCAGATTTACTATTTATGCAGATTATTTCCGCATCATGCTACTGCCGTGGATTAGGGAGTTATGCTGAGCTGTTTGAGTATGATGCTGGTGAGGATCGATTATACCGACCAGAGCGAGTTGAAGCGGGAAGCCGTGAATCCGAATCACTCACAAAATTGTTTCCTGGGAAGCATTCCGGCTGGTGAAATAAACGCTGTCAGGAAAAGGATTAAAAACAGTTACAAGTCAAAAATGGTTACAAGCCACTGAGCAAAATGGGCGATCCGCTATGCTGCTGGGGCGCGATCGCCTGCTCAGCCGTTACTGCAACTTTCGCAACGAGATTGCGCTGTCGATAAACTTCAGGCATGGTAATGGTTTGCGAAAAACTGCCACGATCGTCAACCTGAAATGCTTTGGTTAAAATTGCGCCTTTTGCATCCGTTGTGAAGGGCGCGTTCGGCTGGAGAACAGTCCAGAGAACATAGGTTTGACCCGGTGGCAGCGGCGGTAGGTTTTGAACCGCGATCGTGCCTTCGAGCGTTGCAGGGTTCACCTTTACTGTTGCAGTTGCGGGATTGTTGGCTGCTGTCGCTTGCAGCGAGTAAGCCAGGGCAGCTTGCGTTGCTTGCGTTTCATTTTGTGCAGTTTGAAGTGCGTGCCACAGGCGATAGTTGGCAATCCCTAGTGCGGCAATGAGGGCGGCAGCGGCGACTGCGATTGCTTTTCCCCAAGTTCGCCAAGAGGAATAGCCAGCGGATGGAGTGGCAAACGAATCTGCAGAAGGACCCGCATAAGCTTTTGCCAAGATTGCCGATCGCAGCCGAGCGGGGGGGAGCACTTCGGGCGGCGCATAAGCAAGTTCCAGGGTTTTTTGCATCTGGGCAATTCTTGCGGCGATCGTCGCATCGACGATTAGGAGCTGCTCCAATTCTTTAGCTTCTTCTGAATCGAGTGTGCCGAGAACGTAGCCTGCAATCAATCGCTGTAAGGATTCTGGAGACGACATAGGCAACTAGCGAGTGAGGTGAGCAAGGGTTTGGCGTAATTGAATCAATCCTCTTCTGGCTCTCGCTTTCGCTGTTCCAAGCGGAATGTTTAGGCGATCGGCAATTTGTGACTGGCTCAAACCATCGTAGTAAGCCATCTTCAGAATCTGCTGCTGCTCTTCCGAGAGTTGGGCGATCGCAGCCTGCACTTCCTGGGATTGCTCCTGTTGAAATACGGATTCGAGCAGTGGATCGGATGCACGTTCAGCCTGGCTTCCTTTCCAGCGAGCCAGAAATGCAAGGGTTCTGCTGCGCGATCGTACCCGATCGATCGCCCGCGATCGCGTTAGAACTGCAAGAAATGTCCTGAGCGAGCCACGCTGTGGATCATAAGAACAGCCTCGGGCCAACATCAGAAAAATGTCTTGAGTCAGGTCTTCTGCTTCTTGAGGATTGCCAAGCACTTTGAGCGCAAGCCCATACACTAACCCGGCATGGCGATCGTAGATTGTGCTCAATGCGTCTATTTCACCCGCGCTTAATGCGATGAGTAATTCTGCATCTGTTGGGGCAGCCAGAGCTTCTCTACTAGTCGGTTGTTCAGGACGCATACGTTACAGAAAACCTGTGAGAACGAGTCCAAAAGAGCATTGGATAGGCTGTGAACAGCCTAGTTTGGACATCCTAGTTTAGGACATCATATTAGATTCTCAGTTCGATTCTTAGCGGCTGGCTGGAAAGAGAGCTTGAGTGGCTGGTGAGATTCGGCAGATCCTCCCTAGCCTTCCTTCAAAGAAAGTCAATTCACACGAATCAGAAAGCTGCCCAGACCTCCTTCTAGAGCCTGAGCAGGTCATATTGAACTCAAGCCGTCACTCGCAATCCTTACGTTTTGGGCGTAAGTGAAAGCAGGAGAGCAGGAGATATCAGGATTAGCGCGATCGCTACGGGATCAGCCTTCTCCCTCTAAAAGCGTTCCCTCGGTATTGGCTCCCTCCAGATTCGCCCCGTTTAAATTTGCCTGGTTTAGATCGGCTTCGTGCAAATTTGCCTGTGATAGGTCCGCAACCTCCAGGTTCGCCCCGCTCAAGTCTGCCTGTTCGAGGTTTGCCGCAGATAAATTTGCCTGGCTCAGATTGGCTTCGCTTAAGTGAGCTTCGGTAATGTTTGCCACTGCCATTTCAGAGTGGCTCAAATTGGCATGATCAAGCACGGCTCCCTGTAAAATTGCCCCGTCGAGAATGGCATCTTGCAAGTCGGCTCCCTGCAAATTCGTGTGGCTCAGATTCGCACCATTCAAATCGGCATGTTGCAACCGCACATGGCTTAGATTTGCATGACTCAGGTTTGCACCGTTCAGGTCGGCATGATCCAGAATGGCACCGCTCAGATTGACGCCGACCAAGCTAGTTTCACTCAGGTCAATTCCGGTGAAGTCTCTTCTGCCGTTGGCATATTCTTCCAGGATTTCTACGAGTCCCATTGACTGACCTCCAAAAACGAGTTGTTCTGGTTCAAGCGCAATCGATTAACTCACATTCAACTGATGGTTAACTCTAACTGGTTAACGCCAACTGGTTAACTTGATGGTTAACTCACAGCTGCAAAGTCTCAGATGCAGAATATCAGATGCAAAATATCAGAGCCAGAAGCAGGAATGTTGCCATTCACCCCGGTGGGCAGCACCCGTCCTGTAGTCGTATCGTTACCGGGATCGTTATCGGCAAAGTTGACCCTGCTGCAATCAAAGCAATCGCTCCCATGCCTCTATCAGCCCATCACCCAAAGCCGGACAAGTAGCCAAGCGGCGATCGCAAACCCCATTCCAAAACGGGAATCCGCCCAAAAGAGGAATCCGCAAAGGGAGTTCGGAACACAGTTCGATCGTATTTATCGTATTTACAGTAGCGGTCTGCATAAATAAGCAGCATCTAACCTTAGAAATGGATTAGATGCACAACCTGCCCTTCCTGAGTAGGAGAAACCGCTCAGCAGTTTTTAGTTTGCTGATGGTGCTATAACCAACTGCGCCATATCGGCTGGCGTGAGGCGATCGTACATCACCTGCCCATCGCGGAACCAGACAATGCGCTTCGTTTGGCGGGCAACTTCGGGTTCGTGCGTCACCATCACCACCGTAATACCGCTGGCGTTCAGTTCGCCAAAGATATGCAAAACTTCCTGCGTTGTGTGGGAATCGAGTGCTCCGGTAGGTTCGTCTGCCAGCAAAAGCACAGGACGATTGACGATCGCTCTAGCAATGGCAACGCGCTGCTGCTGTCCGCCGGAAAGCTGAGTCGGTTTGTTGTTGAGGCGGTTTGCCAGTCCTACGCGAGTCAGTGCTTCTGCCGCCCGTTCTCTGCGCTCATTTGTCGGAACGCCTGCATACACCATCGGCAACATCACGTTTTCCATTGCGCTAAGCTGTGGCAGCAAATGAAACTGCTGAAACACAAAACCCAGCTTGCGGTTGCGAATGTGCGCCAGTTCCGAATCGCCAATCTGCGCCACCTCCAACCCATCTAGGTAATAGCTGCCGCTCGTGGGGCGATCGAGACAGCCGATCACGTTCATCGCGGTAGATTTCCCTGAACCCGACGGACCCATAATCGCGCAGTATTCGCCAGACTCCACCACCAGATTCACATCTTGCAGCGCATGGACGATCGTATCGCCTGCGCCATAAGTCTTTTCGATATGTTCGAGTCGGATAATCGCTTGCATCTGTTCTCCCTATGCACTCCGCAGTGCCACGATCGGATCGAGTTTTGCTGCCTGACGCGCCGGAAACACGCCGAAGAATAAGCCAATGCCGCCCGACACACCCACTGCCAGCACGATCGCGATCGGCGAAACACCTGCCTTTAAGGGAGTCACGGCTGAGATGAGCGTCACACCCCCCACTCCGATCGCCGTTCCAACCACACCCCCGATCGCTGCCAAAATAATTGCCTCGATCATAAACTGGGTCAGAATATCCTGCTGCGATGCCCCGATCGCCTTTCGCAGACCAATTTCCTGGGTGCGCTCCCGCACGGAAACCAGCATGATATTCATAATGCCAATGCCGCCGACAAACAGTGAAATTCCGGCAATGGCAGCCAGCATCAGGGTGAGTGCGCCCGTCACATTGCCGACAATCTCCAGCGCGTCCTTCTGGTTGCGAATCGTGAAATCGTCTTCGGTAGTGACTTTGTGCCGGAGCCGCAACAGGTTCGCGATCTGAAACTGTGCCGCATTAATCGTCTTTTCGTCCTTTGCGCCGACCGAGATAAAGGTGACTTCTGTGCCGTAGGGCGATCGAGCACCCGTAATCCGGCTCGACATGGTGGTGAGGGGAATAAACACTGTATCGTCCTGGTTATTGCCCAGAAACGCCCCTTTTGCCTCCATCACGCCGATCACTTCAAAGCTAATGTTTTTGACGCGAATCTGCTGCCCCACCGGATTGGTATTACCAAACAGCTTGCGGGCAGTATCCGCTCCCAAGGCTGCCACCCGGTTACTGCGCTCTACGTCCTGCTCGGTGAAAAAGCGTCCGCGATCGACTTCATAATCTCGCACTTCTGTGAAAGCAGGCGTCGTTCCCAGAATCAAAATACTGCTGCGCTTGCTTCCGGCGGTCACAGGCTGCTGGCTCTGAAGCTGCGGCGCAACAGAAGTCACAGTCGGAACCTGCGTTGCGATCGCTTCTGCGTCTTCCAGGGTGAGCGTTCGGGGAACATCGATCGTGCTACGGTTTGCTTCTTCGCTGCCCGGAATAATAAAGAGCACGTTTGGACCCAGCGACTCAAACTGTCCTGCCGCATATCGCTGCGCCCCCTGACCCACGCCGACCATCGTGATCACCGACGCATTGCCGATAATAATGCCCAGCATCGTGAGCGTACTGCGGAGTTTGTTGGCAGTTAGCGTCTTCACTGCCATATTGACGCTTTCTAGAATATCCATCTCAAAGGATTGATGAAGGTAAGTTAGTCGGAAGGGTCAGGGGTCAAGGTCAGGAGCCAAGGTCAGCAGCACGACTGACGCTATTGACGTTTCGGCTTATTCCACTCAGAGTCCGGCGGAATGTCGGTAAACACCCGCTCTCCAGGCTGAACGCCTTCTAAGATCTGCGTCTGGTCGCCCACTGTGGTTCCCAGCACGACTGGGCGGAACTGGGGCTGTTCCCGATCGTTCGGAACCAGAACTCCCGATTCGCCGTTGTTTGTCACGATCGCCACCGTGGGAACCACGACCGCATTCTTCACCGAATCGCCCAGGAAAGTGGTGTCTACGTTCATGCCCGATCGCAGTTTGTCTAAACCGTTGGTCAGCTCGATCCGCACCTGGAAAGAAGTTACATTTTGCCGTACCACTGCTTCTGGCGCAATCAGGCGCACCCGTCCCTGAAACACCTGATCCGGGTAAGCATCTGCCTGGATCTCGACTGCCTGACCGATGCGCAACTGCCGCACATCCACTTCGGGCACTTCTGCCAGCACTTCCAAGCCTTCTGCCAAAGCGACGATCGCCGTTGAAGTAGCTGAGGTTGCTTCGGAAGCGGACGTGGTGGGGGTGACAAATGCCCCTTCAGTCGCAAACTTCTGGGTAATAATGCCGCTAAACGGAGCGCGAATCAGCGTATCCTGATACTGCACTTCGACGCCTTCCAGATTGCCCCGTGTTTCCTGGAGTTCTGCCTGGGCGGCGGCAATGTCTTCGCTGCGGTTGCCGCTTTGCACCAGATCCAAACTGCGGCGGGCTTCCTGCACACTCGCCTGGTTTTGCTCCAGAGTTGCCTGAATATTAGCGGCATTGCTGATCACTTCATCCAGCGCATCCTGGGAAATTGCACCTTCGTCTGCCAACTGCTGGTTGCGAACTACCCGGTCTTGCGCCAGTTGCAGCCGTGCCTGAGTTGCATTCACCACCGCTTCTGCCTGCCGGACTCTTGCCTCTGCCTGAGCAATTTCCTGCGGACGGTTGCCTGCTCGCTGGCCTGCCAGCCGCGCTTCTGCCTGAGCCACTCTTGCCTGAGCCTGAGTGAGCTGCGCCTGAATGGTGCGAGACTCCATCCGCGCCACCACCTGACCCTGCTGCACACGCTCGCCCTGTTCCACCAGCAGTTCTGCTAAAACGCCAGAAGTTTTCGGACTCAGATTCACCGTCTGGATGGGCTGTACTGTGCCGCTTGCCGTAATTCGCACCCGCAAAGATTGAGACTCGACCGGAACCGTCATGGTCGCAACGTCAGGCGTTCCTGTATTGCGCTGCATGACTGCATAGGTAATTCCGCCTGTACCGAGCAATCCGGCGGCAAGTAACCCGATCGCCCAGGGAGCAGGTTGACGGACTTTACCAATCAAAGGAAGTTGCATAGTCATGGTAGGCGGATTGTATTTTGAGCAGAAACAATACAGATACAGGACAGAAATACAGAAATAAAGACGAAAAAGGTGAAGTCAAAAAGCCAGGGCAGATAAAGCTGCTCTAGCTAGAAAGATTCAGCACAGACTTGCCCTACAAGGTAGCGATACAAGAACCTGAAAGGAATCATCCAAATGACCGGAAACTAATCATCCGATTGATTGGAATGCTGCTCTTTATCCCACCGTTGGTCGAGCAAAGGCAGTTCTCGTTCCCAGAAAGCGTGAATGTCACGCATTTCTTTAAGACGCTCTTTCAGCGGAGAAGGAGCATTGCCCATCAGATCCATTCCGCGCTGAGCCAATTCCTTAAAAGCAGTAATTTGAACAATTCGCTGCTTAGTGAGCTGCGTCCACGCATGGGGCTTGATCTGAAAATAATCGCGTCGATCGCCCGGCAGACTAATTCGTTCAATAAAACCAATCTGGATCAGCAGCCGCGTCATCGTACTGATCGAGCCTTTACTCGCTTTGAGGACATCAGCCAGCTCACTATGAGACTGCTGGGGCGGCTCACAGATCAATAGCCAGCCAAAGATGCGCCCTGCCATGCGAGGAAAGCCAACCAGCTCGAACATCAAGCCAACTTCTTCAATAAAACGAATTTTTTCAAACGGCGGGTCGCTGCTCAAGGGTTCAGAGAGATCATTAACGTTACTTAATTCTAAGGATACCATCTTTAATCCGTTCAGCAAAAACTGAACTTATTGAACGTCGAAGGCTTAAAAAAGCTCCCCACTTCCACTGAACTATAATCTAGCTCAGTCCTCTGCTGTCTCACCTCGCTCTAACGGGCTAGTTATTGTAGGTGAACTTGCTTTAGGCAGCAAGGAAACGTTTGAGAAGTGTTAACAGAGGAACCCGAACCGCCCCCCTAGCCCCCCAATTCTGGGGGAAACCTGGCTCGCTTTAAGGAATTCAAAGTTCCTCAAAGTTGAGAGATTTAGGGGGCAATGTAGGACACTGGATACTTTTCAACCATCCTTATTAGGCTAAGCAGAACTACACACCTACCTGTTTAGTGCCCTGTTTAGTACCCTGCTGGGTGCAAGTTACTGTTTGGTATCAAGTTATTCAGCTCAGGCGGATTTCCCAGCCGCGTCTTCCTCCGGCTCGATCGCCTCATTCTCAAACAGGCGCACCACTTTTTCAGACTTACTGAGTTTCAGCACTGGATCACCTGCATCGCTGCGTTTCAAGAGGGGCACTTTGTCGATCGGCAGTTTCGCAAGGCGATCGTCACTGGTCAGCACTGTGACTTCTCCATTCGGCAACGCTAGCCCAACGGCAGCCAAAGTGTCAGATCGCGATGAGAACTGGATTGCCTGAACGCCCAACCCACCGCGAGACATGAGCTTGAGCGTGGAAACCGGGATACGCTTTGCATCGCCCTGTGCAGTCATTAGCAGCAGATCATCTTCCTGCAGGGCAGTGATGCAGTCTACGAGCTGCTCGTTTTTGTGGAGGCGCATGGCTTGCTGTCCCTGAGCCGATCGCCCCATCAGAGGAATTTGCTCGTCGTTGACTTCGAGCCGCAGCAGTCGTCCGGTTGAAGTTGCCAGAATGAGCTGCTCTCCGGCTTGCGTCAGGCGAACAAAGCGCAGTTCGTCATTTTCCTTGAGCTTGAGGGCAGTAATGCCGCGTGCGGTGAGGTTGGTGAACTCTGACAGAGGCATGCGCTTGATGCGTCCCTCGCAGGTCAGCAGCACCAGATCCAGCCCTTCCAAATCTTCGGGCGCTGAAGGCAGGATGAGCTGAGAGACGATCGCCTCTGGATCGGTTTGCGCCGTCGCAGGCAGCAGCGTCACTAAAGGCGTTCCCTTTGACTGGCGGGCGGTTGCTTGAATCGCGGCAATACTGGCACTGTATGCCTTACCGTCTTTGGTCAGCATCAGCAGCGAGTGTCCGGTATTGGCGGTTTCCGTTTGCACCGGGAAGTCTTCGAGTTCGGTCAGGGTTTGGGTCACGGGAGTTTCCTGCTTTTCCTGCCGTTTCTGGTATGCCTTGGGCGTGAATCGCCGCACATAGCCTTTCTGGGTAAATTCCAGTACGACTTCCTGTTCGGCTGCCTCTTCGTCGCCGCCAAACTGCGCCAGTTCTGCCTGTGCCGATGCTTGCTCGGCTGCAGAGACTAAGCGAGTGCGGCGATCGTCCGCAAACTTACGCTTCAGGGTTCGCAGGTCTTTTTTGAGGGATTTCAATAACTCCTTGCGGTTATTCAGCAGGCGATCAAGTTCTTCCATTCGATTGTTGAGCTGCTGATATTCGTCTTGGATCTTTTGCCGCTCCATGCCAGTCAATCGACTGAGGGGCATTGCGAGAATTGCGCTCGCCTGTCGATCGCTAAAGCCAAACCGTTCCTGCATTTGCAGCTTTGCCGTGGAACCATCAGGCGATCGGCGCAGGATTTCGATCACGCCATCCATATTTTCAAGCGCACTCAGCATTCCTTCCAGCAAATGGGCGCGGGCTTCGGCTTTTTCCAGTTCGTAGCGATACTGGCGGGTGAGCGTTTCTTCCCGGAAGCTGAGGAACTGCTGAAGCAATTCGCGCAGGGACATTTGACGCGGCTGACCGTCGGCGATCGCCAGCATAATCACGCCAAAGTTCATTTGCAGAGGCGTGAGCCGATACAGTTTTTCGAGGATCTGGGCAGGTTGCGCTTCCCGCCGCATTTCGATCACCACGCGCATTCCTTCTCGGTCGCTTTCGTCGCGAAGATCGGCAATGCCGTCGATCTTGCCCTGGTTTACCAGTTCTGCAACTTTCTCGATCCAGCCTGCTTTGTTGACCTGAAAGGGCAGTTCAGTGACGATAATCGCCAAACGCCGATGTCTACCGCGTCCCAGGTTGATTTCTTCCAGCTTAGCCACACCACGAATCGGAATGCTGCCGCGTCCGGTGCGGTACGCCTCAAAAATGCCGGACGTATCGAGAATCTCGCCGCCTGTGGGAAAGTCGGGTGCAGGAATCAGCCGGAATAGCTCGTTGTCGGGCAGTTCGGGGCGATCGATCAGGGCAATCAGTCCATCGACCAGTTCCCCCAGGTTGTGGGGCGGAACATTGGTTGCCATGCCCACCGCAATGCCGGAGCAGCCGTTGAGCAGCAGGAAAGGAAGCTGGGCGGGGAGGACGATCGGCTCTTGCTGCGAGTTGTCGAAGTTGCCGATAAAGTCTACGGTTGCTTCGCCGATTTCCGAGAGTAAGCCTTCGTTGCCCACAGCGGCCAGACGGGTTTCGGTGTAGCGCATTGCCGCAGGCGGGTCGTCGTCTACCGAGCCAAAGTTGCCGTGTCCTTCCAACAGCGGATAGCGGCTCGAAAAGGTCTGCACCATTCGCACCAGGGCATCGTAAACCGCCTGATCACCGTGGGGGTGATATTTACCCAGCACATCTCCGACCACACGAGCACATTTGCGGTAAGGGCGATCGGGGGTTAAACCCAGTTCGTGCATGGCGTAGAGAATGCGTCGATGCACAGGTTTTAAGCCGTCTCGCACATCGGGCAACGCTCGACCCACGATTACACTCATGGCGTATTCCAGGTACGATCGCTGCACTTCGGTGTGCAAGGCGGTGGCAATCACCTGTCCTGAATTTAAGATGTTGAGTTGTTCAGCCATGAGTCAGATTCCTTTGCAATTCGCGAGTCATAAAATCACGACGGTTGAGGCGTGCATTGCCAATGGTCGTGAGCAAGTTGTAAGCGTGTTTTGGGGAAGCAGGGGCACTGTCCCCTTCTGAAGCGGGCTTCTCACACCTCTGCTTCATTTAATTATTCATTGAAACGACCAGATGATTCGACGATCGGACATGACGATCCTCTACGCTTGAACTAAGGTTAGATAAAGAGCTAACAGAGAGAAAAACGATGAAGACCGTTCTAATTGTGGAAGATGATTTGATTAATGCGCGAGTATTCTCCAAAATACTGACAAAACGAGGCGGGCTAGAAGTTAAACATACCGAAAATGTGGATGAAGTTATGAAAATTGCCCAGGCACAAGAGGCAGATATTATCCTAATGGATGTGTCTCTGTCACACAGTATGTATCAGGGCAAGCCCGTAGACGGCATCAAGATCACGCAAATGCTGAAGTCCGATCCTCAGACGGCTAGTTTACCAATCATTTTGGTCACGGCACACGCGATGGAAGGTGATCGAGAAAATTTCCTTCGGCAAAGCGGCGCAGATGACTACATCTCGAAGCCGGTGGTGGATCATCAGCAGTTTGTCGATCAGGTCATAGCATTGCTGCCACAAGACTAATTCTTCAAACAGACGCGACTGGGTCTACGAATGCTCAAACTGAGTATATACGTACTATTCCATTTTGACAAAAGTTTGGCAAAGTGACCGTTCAACCGAGGCTTCAACCCAAGCTTCGACCAGAGCTTCGATCGGAAATTCGTTCAGGTATCTCGTCAAACCATGCTCAAGCGTCTGAAACTTGAGTCGCTCCGTTGCTTCGATCGCAAACAAACTACCTCAGAAACAGTTCGGGCAGATCGCGTGGATTGACAAAAATTGAGTAGTTGAGCTTTGGATAGGCGATCGGCGGACGCTGCCAAAAAAAGGTAAAGCACATGCCACGATCTGCCCCTGTACCAAATACGGTGTGCTCCCAGTGATCGGGTAGAGTCGATGGAGCTTCCAGCAAGTAATAGTGACGGCGAGTGACTCGTTTCGATTTCAGGTCACAGCGATCGACCGTTCCCAGCCTGCGAACAATTTGCAGATCGGTTAGACCGCTTTCTTCTGCTACTTCCCGATACAGGGCTGCTTCGATCGACTCTCCGGGATCAACCCCGCCGCCCGGAATCTGGACGGGAGCCTCCACACAGCGCGGATGGCGAAACAGCAGCAGCTCATACTGGCTACAGGCATTCTGACGCAAAATAAAGGCGCGAACTCGTTCGGAAATTGAAGCGGAATTAGAAAGATTCATGCCGATCGGATTCATGGAATGTAGGGGAATCGGATTCGCTCTAGTCCATTGTGCTATATCGCCTCTGCAAATCCTCAAAACGAAGGAAAGGACAAGCCTTCATAAGCCTTAATCGCTCTACCCAGCCCGTTAAGTACTGATGCAAATGATGAAGACCGTAAAAGCAATCACCAACCGCGCCTACAAACCAGAAGGATTTGGCAACGCGCCAATTGCTAATTCCAAGAAGAGCAAAAAGAAGAAAAAGAAATAGGCTTGGAGGAAGTTTGACTCACGATCGTAATTAAACCACTTCACAGTTCGCTGCTGCCCCCACCGGGAGAAAAGCCATTTTGCGTCGCATCAACCGTCTTTGCAGAGCCAGAATAAATGGGCAGAAGCACCGCAAACAGGGTTCCTTCGCCTGGCTTACTCTTGACGCTAATCGACCCGCCACAGCGCGTTACAAGCTGCTGCACGATCGTTAGCCCCAGTCCCACACCGCTATCTTCTCCGGATTGGCGACCCCGATAGAAGCGATCGAAGATTTTTGGCAGTTCACTGGTGGCAATGCCGACTCCGGTATCGCGAAACTCGATCAAAAGGCGATCGTCTTGCTGTCTGACTCTGACCCAGACCTGACCCCCACCGGGCGTAAATTTGATGCTGTTGTGCAGCAGATTAATCACAATTTGCCGTAGCCAGTGGAGTGAGCAGGCAACCGGAGGAAGTTCTTCTGGCACGGTATAAGCCAACCGCACGCCCTTTTCCTCAGCAAGCGGCTGATAGGTGCTGACCACACCCGGCACGACTTCGCTCAACCGCAGCGGTTCCTGCGCGACTTCGGCAGTATTTTCAATTTGCAGCAGCGACAAACCACTGGAGATCAGGGAGTTTTGTCGATCGCACTCGCGACTGAGCATTTCCATGTATTTTTGACGCTGAGGCGGTTTAAGGCTGGGCGAGTTGAGCAGCGACAGAGCAGTTTTCATGGTGGCAAGCGGCGTACGGAGTTCCTGCCCCAGGTTTTGGACAAAATCATTTTTCTGCTGAAGGAGAGCAAGTAACTGCTGGTTTTCCTGCTGAAGTTCTGCTGCCTGCTTTGCCCGCTGTCGATCGATCGCCCCACTGCGCCACAAGTCTTCCTGTCGCTGCACCTGTTTGGTCAGGAGTTGGGCAAGCAGCAAGGGATCAAGACTCTGAGCCATGCCCTGTGCCTGAAGCTGCTCCCAGGTCAGCGGCATCACTTCCGGCGATCGAGCGGTTTCTTCGCAAATCACCGCCTGATTCACCCCTTGAAGCACGGACTTCAGCAGCGCAGCATCAAACGAATACAGCGTCAGGAGCGGATGCTTGCGTTCCAGCCCTTCGTCATCCTGAATCCCGGCTGGTCTTCCTGCCAGTCGATCCGGCTCACTCCATGCCAGCCTATCCATGCTGCTGTTGCGGTTCAATCGAGGGCGATGCGCCAGAATCAGCCCATAAAAATGAGCCGTCGCTGCCAGCACAAAGTACTCTCGTTTAAGCTGGGCCTCGGCGGCAAGCGTGAGGGAATAAATCTTGACATTGCTGCTGCCCGCTGGCTCAGGGTCGGCTTTGGAAACAGGCGCGCCAATGACGGTTATGTCCATCATGTCGTCTGTCCAGTCGGTTATCTGTTGAGCAGGAGGCTGCGGAGCCGATGCCAATCGCTTTGCATGAACTGATCTGTCTTTTCTGGCTTGGGCGGCTTCCTGCACCATTTCAGCCTGGGTTTGCAGCAGGTAGATCTGATGCGGCAATTGAGCGGTCTGGCAAAAACGATTGAGTTCTGCCTGCCAGGCTGTTCCTCTTGGCAGTTTGACCCAGACCGCCGCAGGGGATGGCTGTTCCAGCAAAAAATCAAACATCAGCCCTACCATCGATTTAAATGTCGTGGGACTGAGTTGCAGCGGCGAGGAAGCAGAGGCAGCCTGACTTGCTAACTCATAAAGCGATCGGTTAACGGGGGGCAAAGCTGTCATGATTATGAGGATAGAAAAAGGAAAGAGATCAAGGGTGGGGCTACCTATACCGATTGTGCAGCCCTCTGGACAAATTCGTACTTTTTCTGTTAACTTTCTCCATCCTTCCCCCTGATCAGCGTTAATGCTGCAAATCTAGTTTTCTTTGCCTCATTAATTTTGCCTTACTGATTTTGCCTCATTGATAAGGACAGCCGCGCCTGTTCTCGATCGTCAAAATGCACCTTTTCCGTTCCCAAAATTTGATAATCCTCGTGTCCTTTTCCGGCAATCAGCACCCCATCTCCGGGCTGCGCCTCCAGAATTGCCGTTTCAATCGCTAAGGCACGATCGGCAATCACCGTGGGTTCTACCGTTTCAGGAATTCCGGCGAGAATGTCCTGCAGAATGCGATTGGGGTCTTCAGTCCGCGGATTATCAGAGGTAACGACTGCCCAGTCTGCTAGCTCGGCGGCAATGGCTCCCATCTTCGGACGCTTGGTTCGATCGCGATCGCCCCCGCAGCCAAACACGCAGATCATCCGCCCCGAAATAAATGGACGCGATGCCCGCAGCAAGTTTTCCAAGCTATCCGGCGTGTGGGCATAGTCCACAATGACACTAATATCTTGCTGGAGATTAGTCTGCACTCGCTCCATGCGTCCCGGTACGCCGCCAAACTGAGGCAAAGCCTGGGCGATCGTCGGAAGATCTACGCCGAGATGCAAAGCCGCACCGATCGCCGCCAGCACGTTTGCAATGTTGTACTGTCCCACCAGCGGCGACTGAAAAGCAATTTCTCCAGCAGGCGTATGCAAAACGCCCCGCACTCCGTCGGATTCGTATTCCAGATCGCTCGTCCATAAATCCGCAGAGGAATCGGTGACGCTGTACGTCCAGACTCGATCGCGCTCAATTTGCTCGATTAAACGACGACCGTAGGGATCATCCTGATTCACGATCGCCCGTCCCTTCAAATAATCAGGGCTAAACAGCAGAGCCTTTGCATTGAAATAATCTTCCAAATCTCTGTGATAGTCGAGGTGATCCTGTGTCAGGTTGGTGAATACGCCAACCTCAAACGGACAACCCCAGACCCGACCCTGTGCCAGCGCGTGGGAACTCACTTCCAGAACGGCAACTTGGGAGCCTGCATTAGCTGCTTCGGCAAGCTGTTCTTGCAGTTCGACGGCAAAAGGCGTGGTGTGAACTGCCGTCTGCTGATAGCCTGCCCACCGAGCATAGAGCGTTCCCAGCAGGGCAACCGGTTGCCGTGCCTGAAGCAGCAAAAACTCAATCAGATGCGTCGTCGTCGTTTTGCCGTTAGTTCCCGTGACCCCCACCAGATTCATCTTCTCAGCAGGAAACTGGTAGAAAGCTGCCGCGAGCCGGGCACAGGCTTGCCACATATCCGGGTAGGGAATGACGCAGTGCGATTCAATGGCTGAAGCTGATTTTTCTGCGGCCCCAGGGGAGACGATCGCCGCAACCGCCCCCGCCGCCATTGCACTGTGCCAAAACTCGCCCCCATCCACACGGGTTCCGGGCATCCCGATAAACACATCTCCGGGATGGCAGGCGTGGGAATTGGTCGTTAATCCTTTGACCTCAGCCTCTAGTGCAGGGTGATTGGGCAGCACAGACAGGGCGGGAAGGTGAGACAGCAGTTCTTTCAGCTTCATATCGACAGCTCCTCCTGGACTGGAATTGCGATTATTCTGCCTTATTTTTCGAACTCTGCAATAGGATCTTTTGCAACAATCGATCGATTTGCTCGATCGAAGCACGGGGCGAAATACGCGGAACCAGAACAGGAGTTGGGTCAGACGAGGCAACCAGATAAAGCACCGGAATTTCGTATTGATATGCCTGAAACCAATCGTCGCGGGTGGTAATGTCGCGCACTTCCAGATCAAATTGCAGGCTCTGGATTTGCTCTAGCTTCTCCTGGAGTCCTTCACAGAGGTGACAGCCCGGCTTGCTAAAAAGAATGAGTTTCATCGTAAGAATAAAGTTAAGCTTTGCGGTAACGTTGTTCCACCTGCAAGCAGGCAAAAGAAAAGAGGCAACATTTGCGGCGATCTTTGCTGGCAAGGCAATCTTCCGGCAAGGCGATCGCTCCTGCAAATGGCAAGACTCCTCAGCACAGATACTTTGCTCTTTTACGCAGATCTTTCATGCAGATCTTTCACGCACACCTTCTACGGAATAGTACAAGTAGCCAGGCAATTAGCCAGGCTCTCCCACCGGGACATACTGCCGCGATCGAAATTCTGGCGGAATCCTGGCGAAATAATCATGGCAGAGAGACAGATAAAGCATGCGCGTTGCATGAGGAATTCTGATCTCTCTCAGCATATCGTTATCAAACTCCTAAGCCGATCGGCTTATGTGCCTTTCTAAGATAAAATAGGTATCAATACACAAGAGTAAATCAGCCTGAAAGAACGGGTTATGACAAGTTATTCCCCTGAAGCCGACGCTGGACAGCACGTTGTCGATATCAGTCAGTTTGATTTGGAGGAGCTAAACCGCCGCTTTGATACCGCTACCCCCCTGGAAATTTTGTCCTGGTGTGCTGCGAATATTCCAAGCGGGCTGGTGCAGACGAGCGCCTTCAATATCGACGATTTAGTGATTACAGACATTCTGTATCGCCAGCTCAAGTTCGTCCCGCCTGTGCCCGTCATCTTTCTGGATACGCTGTACCACTTCAAGCAAACGCTGGAACTGGTTGAAAAAGCAAAGGAACTGTACAGCCTGAACCTCCAGACCTACAAAATTCCAGATGTCGATTCGCGTGAGGCTTTTGCCGCTAAGTACGGCGAGGCTCTGTGGGATACCGATATCGCTAAGTTCCACCAGCTCACCAAGATTGAACCGCTTCAGCGCGGACTGGACGAACTCAATACGATCGCCTGGATTACCGGACGCAGACGCGATCAGGCAGTTACCCGCGCCGATATGCCCGTCTTTGAGCTAGACAACCAGCAGCGGCTCAAGATTAATCCACTAGCAGCCTGGACGCGCAAACAGTCCTGGGAATACGCGATGGAACACAAAGTCATCTACAACCCGCTCCACGATCAAGGCTATCCCAGCATTGGCGATGAACCGATCACGACTCCGGTTGGCGAGGGCGAGGATGAACGGGCTGGACGCTGGCGCGGCACCGGCAAAACCGAGTGCGGTATTCATATCTAGAGATTTTGATTTAGCTCGATTCTGACTTCTATCGCAGGAGTGCTACCGATCGGGTCGAATTACGACTAATTTTCATCAGGTGGGCGGTTGGTCCACCTTTTTTTATGGCAATTTTTATGGCAATTTTTTATAGCAATTAACCAGAGCAAGTTGGGCATCGTACCTCGATCACCTAGCAAACCCATCACGCCCGATCGCATACCCGGTCGCATACCCGATTGCAAAAGTACGGCTCCTACCCGGTTTTGGTGATCCGTATCCCTTAATGCTAGACAGGAATGCCAGATAGAAATGCCACGCAAGCAGGAAATGATCAAGCGTTGGGATTTGTCGCATTCGCTAGGGAACGATAAAGCCACTCTTTCTTTGTCTATCGAGCTATGGCGATCAAAGTTCTGGAGCGGCGGTTTATAGTCAAACAGCTACCATTACGCCTAATCCTAATCATTCCCTTCGTGCTGCAAATCTTTCTGGCAGTTGGCTTGACGGGTTATTTCGCGATCCGCAACGGTCAAAAATCAGTTGAAAAAGCAACATCCCAGTTACGCAGTGAAATTAGCGATCGCATTAATCAGCAAATTCTCAATTATCTGGAAAAGCCCTACATCATTAATCAAGTGATTGCGGCTGGAATTGCAGGAGGGCAGCCTGATGTAACAGACATCCCCGCATTAGAGCATTTCTATTGGCGTTTGGTGAACCAAAACACAGTCGATTTCCTTCAGATTGCCACTCCTAGCGGGACTAACATTCTTATAGATCGCCTGGAAGAGGGACTCATTGTAGCTCGCACAATCGAAGAAGCAAACCGACTCGATCGCCAGAGCTATCGCCTTGATGAACGAGGTAGACGGGCTGAATTACTGCAAACTCAGCCGTTCGACGCACGGACGCGCCCCTGGTACAAAGCTGCGCTGGAAGCGGGTCAGCCTATTTGGAGCGAAATTTTTGTCGGGGCTGCAACCTCAAGAGTTACCATTTCTCTATCTCAACCCATCTACAGCGAAACAGGCAATCTTTTAGGGGTGCAAAGCAGCAACTTTCGCCTTTCACAAATTCATGAGTTTCTAAAAAACGTGGCAGTCGGACAGACCGGACAAACGTTTATTGTCGATCGTACTGGCAATTTGATTGCGAGTTCAAAGGTTGAGCAACCCTTCAAAATACATGATCAGAAACTAGAACTCGTTCCAGCTGAAAATTCTGAAAATCCTGTCATTCAGGCTACCGCAAAAGCCTTGAGCGACCAATTTGGGAGTTTCAGTCAGATTAATCAAATTCAGCAGTTTGAGATTCAAACGGATAGCGGTCGTCAATTTGTACAAATCTCCCCGCTTCAAGACGGGCGCGGAATTAATTGGTTCAGTGTTGTGGTCATTCCCGAAGCGGACTTCATGGCAGAAATCAATGCCAACACCCGCACCACCATTCTGCTCTGTTTCGCTGCACTGATTACGGCAACGATTCTAGGTATCTATACATCAAAATGGATTTCTCAACCCATTCTGCGCTTGAGCCAGGCATCTGAGGCAATTGCAGATGGAGCATTCGATCAAACTGTGAATCCATCGAATGTTCGAGAGTTAGGAGTTTTGGCTCGTTCGTTTAATCAAATGACGCAGCAGCTCCGCGAATCTTTTACTGCGCTAGAGCGAACCAATGAACAGCTAGAACAACGAGTTGAAGAACGCACCACAGAGTTGAGCAATACACTTCAAGAACTTCAGCGCACTCAATCTCAAATGATTCAGGCTGAGAAAATGTCAAGCCTGGGGCAATTAGTGGCTGGAGTTGCTCACGAAATTAACAATCCTGTGAATTTCATTCATGGAAATGTGGCGCATGTAAGCCAATATAGCCAGGATCTTTTAGAGCTGATCCAGCTTTATCAGCAAGAATTTCCGGTTCCACCTTCAGCAATTCAAGCCAAACTTGACGATATAGAGCTGGAGTTTCTCACAGAAGATGTTCTGAAGCTGCTTGCCTCCATGAGAGTTGGAACAGAGCGAATTCAAGAAATTGTCAAATCTCTCCGCACCTTCTCCCGCTTAGATGAAGCGCAGGTCAAAGAAGTCAATATTCATGAGGGATTGGATAGTACCTTGATGATTTTGCAGCATCGACTGAAAGTGAACACCAACCGTCCAGAAATTCAGGTAATTCGGGATTACGGCGAGCTTCCTTTGGTGGAATGTTATCCCGGACAGCTCAACCAAGTCTTTATGAATATTCTGGTAAACGCGATCGATGCTCTCGAAGAAAGTAACACAAAGCGCACTTATCAGGAGCTAAAAGATCATCCGAATCAAATTACAATTCGTACTTCAACTGTCAATACAGATTGGGTAGAAATTACGATCGCGGACAATGGCTCTGGCATGCCGGAAGCGATTCGTCAGTCTATCTTTAATCCCTTTTTCACAACCAAACCGATTGGCAAAGGAACGGGCATGGGAATGTCTATTAGCCATCAGATTATTGTCGAGAAGCATGGTGGTAAATTAGACTGTTTCTCGACGGTTGGAGAAGGAACCGAATTCATAATTCAGCTCCCAATTCAACTGGAAGCCCATAAAACAACTGAACTCACCTCAGCAGAGCGATCGCCTTTACCGCGTTTCTAGAGGCAGGAAAACTGTTAAAATCTCGCCCTGTTGCGGGTGATGCTTCACGATCAGCTTGCCGCCCAACACCTGAAAAAGGTTTTTGGTGACGCTCATATTCAGGCTAAGATTGCCCGTCTCCGGCTGGAACATCAGCAGTTGACCGATCGATTTCAGCGTCGGCACCACGCCAAACTTCATGCCTTCTTCTTTGCCGTCTTTGGATTTGCCTTCCGGGTAAGACTCAAATTGCAGCTTGAGCTGATGTCCTGCCAGGGTGACGCACACATGGATATGGCTTCCCGGCGGCAGGCTGTGGGTAATGCGATCGACCAATCCCGTGAGTGCCTGATCAAGCATTGTGGGATCGGTGATGACCATTGGCAGCTTTTGCGGCAGGCTGACTTCGAGCGTGTGGCTATGCTGAGTGGCTTGCTGCTGCCAGCGATCGATGTTTTGCTGAAGCACCTGTGCCAGGGAAATCGGTGAAAGCGGACTGAGCGGAGCGCGAGTTTGGGTCGTCTCCAGTTCGGCAGCGCGAAAAATCAGGTTAAAGCGATCGATTTGCTCGGTGCATTCGCGATCGATCGTTTGCAGTCGCTTGATCACGTCTGGGCTGAGTTCTTTGCGCTTCAGCAGCAGTCGAGTCAGGGTACGAATCGTAGTCAGGGGAGTCCGCACTTCATGGGCGATCGCCTGAAGCAGTTCGGTATCAGGGCAGGCATTGCCCTGGTTAACAACCGTCTCCGCGGCATGGGAAAGAATCGGCTCAACGGTGAATACCCTCTCACCGGGATACTTTGACTTCTTCCCGTGATGTTTAGGCGGCACAGATACTTTAATCGGCTGAACGGTTTTGTAAGCGGGTGGCTTCACGCTGGGTGCAGCAATGCTCTCAACCCGTTTGCGATCGTCTGCCTCCAAGTCTGCCGGGTCGGGAAGGTGGGTTAGCATCAGCCGCGTGAACTGAATCACTGTGCGATAATCGGGCGCGACCGGAGCAAACTGCTCGACCAGAGATTCCAAATTGCTAAGCGCAGGAGCAAACGCAAGCTTCAGCCTTGCCTGAATCGATCGCCATGCTTGCCATACGGTTTCGGGTTCAAAGGAAAACAGAAAAGTCGGAGTTCCGGCAGGGGTTTCGCCAACGGCCATTACCAAACTCAGGGTCGGGGTAAGCACCAGGCAAAACTGCTCGGCAGCCAGCGGGTCGCTCGCCATCAGTGGCAGGGTAGGCGGCGTGGCATAGGCAGAGTCGATCGGCAAATTCTCAGCAGCCGGAAGCTTTAACCGCTCCTGAGTCGAACTCACCGTTAGCGTCCAGGCAGCAAACTGATGCACCAAACACTGATCCAGCACGGCAACCGGACCCGACAGCACCACCCCTGACACTTCTTTGCCCAAAGCAGCAGAGCCTGAAGCAGCCTGGAGTTGCAGAAGTTCGTTTAAGGCAGCGATCGCCCCACTCCATTCCCGCTCTGCACGCACCTGCTGCTGTGCCGGAAAGCGATTCACAGAGTTTGGATTCGCAGAATTTGGCGCAGAAACAGGCGATGTACTCAACGCCAGAATTTCACTGAGAGTTGGCAGATACCACTTATACACAACACTTTACCTATCTGACCGACGGCAAGAAACAGGCAGAGACACTGGACATTGAATGACACTGGGAAAGCTTGCCGAGAAGCCTGACGATAACGTGGGCTGTCCAGTTCAAAAGAATAATCTTTGTCCTGCTACTACGACGATACCGAGATTTCCGCGATCGAAACAACCTCATAACCGTACTCCTGAGGTCGCAATCTCCCCCCGTACTGTCATTTTGAAGAGCAGGAAGTTACAAAATTAACAGAATTAAAGAAAAAACCAGCAGCTTCAGTACGACTGAGAACAGTTGGCGTTTGGGTAATCCGATCGGTGGTCGTCTTACAAAGAGGACACAGCCGCCGCCTAAATGATCCTGTTCGGCGATCGCTACCTTCATCCAAGTAGCAGCCCGTTTCGTCGCTACCAATCCTGCCGACCCTGCTCCAATAATCAATCGGTCAAAATCAAGCCAAAATCGCAAAACATGAGCTGTCTTTGAATAATGCTTCCGATCGATCGCGCATATTTCACTTTTGTACTGCTTTGGTAAAACTGGATGATGCAAAATCTGATGGTGCAAAAACCGAATCATGCAAAACTCGATGTAGAGCTTGATGGTACAAAAACGAATGCAGAATTAATGCAAGATTGAAACGATATCCAAGGCTCCCTGATACGGCAATGCAAAGCGATTTGGTGTTGCTGCATCGGGGAATGGGCGTTGCTGAATTGGAGTATGATTAGCCTCCCTAGCCCCCCTAGCCCCCCAAAATTGGGGGGAACTGATCCTCAAAGTCCCCCAGAATTGGGGGATTTAGGGGGCGATGCAGGCTCTCAAGTTATGTCTTCATACTTCGATTCAGCAACGCCGGGGAATGAAGGGTTCAGGGTGACATCGTTAGGTAGTCCCCTAAAGGGGTCAATTCTGGGGGGTTGCGCCGGAAGAGCGAGTTTCGTTTGATTCCTACCACGGCAAAGGCTTACCATCTCGAAAAAAGCCGCCTGTGGGTCCGTCATTCGGCAACATCACCGCCCACACTACACTGGCTGCCCCATCTGTCACGGGTCGTCCGCCTGAACCTCCCATGTCTGTCGCCACCCAGCCCGGACAAATTGCATTTACCAAAATGCCAGCATCCTTTAGTTCTGCTGCTAGGGTACGAGTCAAGGCGTTGAGTGCCGCTTTCGAGACGCTATAAGCAGGGGTGCTCTTGCCCATACTGGCGATCGACCCGGCTTCGCTGGAAACATTGACAATGCGACCGTGCTGGCTACGACGAAGCAGGGGCACAAAGGCACTGCACATCCGCCAGGGTCCGAGCGTGTTGGTGTTGAATGCCTCCTGCACCGTATCAAGGTCAGCGGTGCTGGGCTGCTGCCAGGTATCATACAGAATGCCTGCGTTGTTCACCAGCACGTCTATCTTTCCAAACTCCTGGTCGACCTGAGCCGCAAGCTGAGCAATAGTGCCAGAATTTGTGACATCAAGCTGGCGCGGCAGCACTTGTAATCCTTCATCGCTCAATCTTGCGGCTGCCGTTTTGCCTTTTTGCGGGTCACGAGAACCGAGAATCACTGTCATCCCCTGCTGAGCAAGCTGACGAACAACTTCCAGTCCAATGCCCCGATTGGCTCCCGTGACAAGTGCGATGCCTCCTTCGGGAAACTGAAAATCAAGCGATCGAGCTTGGGTCATAGCTTTGCCTTTGGCTCAGGGCTATCCTGATTCTACTGATTTCCAAAATGGTTTCAAGCGATCGGCTATCCCAAGCTGTTCTTCTATCCTAAGAGGCTGTTTGGAAAGCGTTAAATGTTCTATAGTGCCCCCTAATTTGGCGACTTTAAAATGAGGAGGCGATGTTCTCCTCAATTAGCGAACTGGGGGAAGGTACAGTTTAGGCAAAAGTTTAGATACAGCTCAAGCAAAATCCAGGCAAAATCTAAGCAAGATGAACTTAGGCAAATGAACCCAATTCCACGGCAATTACTGCAACTTTACGCTGGAGACCATAAAGGCAATCGAGAACGTCATGCGACCTGGCTAGAACTCTTTTTTGACCTCGTATTTGTCGTGGCGATCGCAGAACTTGCCCATCTGCTTCATGACCATCTCGATTGGGGCGGCATTGCCAGCTTTGCGATCCTGTTTATCCCGGTCTGGTGGCTATGGATTGACTTCAGCTACTATGCCGACCAATTTAATGTCGAGCAAGGCTTTTATCGCCTGATTATGCTGGGCATTATGTTTGGCATGATTGTGCTGGCGTTAACACTGTCAGAGGCATTACAGGTTGAGGGATCAGCCCAATTTGCCAGCGTTTATACAGCACTACGTCTGGTCATTGTTGGCTTATATTTCCAGGCGTGGCGGTTGGTGCCTCAATCACGAGAATTAACAAAGCGGTACACGCTCAGCTTTTCGGTTGCGCTGTTGCTGTGGCTGGTGTCGATCGTCCTTCCTCCGCCGATTCGCTTTTTGCTCTGGGGTATTGCGCTGCTGATTGAAATCATGACAGGACCTATTACCTATGCAACGATTCGTTCTGTGCCCCAGCAGGTCTCGCACATGGATGAACGGTTTGGACTATTCGTGATCATTGTCCTGGGGGAAGCGATTATTGCAGTTGCCACCGGAGTTGCCGACCTTCAGTGGCGGTGGTACGAAGTGTTGACGGCGATCGCTGGATTTATTGCCGCCGTGAGTCTGTGGTGGATGTACTTTGAGCGAGCCGATGACTCTGTTATTCACTCAGCTTTGCGGGGCGATCGCCGGGCGTTGATGCGTTCGTATGTGTATGGCTATAGCCATGTTTTTTTGTTCATGGGTATTGTGGCGATCGGGGTGGGAATTCAAGCGGCGATCGAGGCAGCAGCGGCAGCGGAAGGGCTATCTCCTGCGCTCTCTGTGATTTTGGGTGGCGGAGTGGCGTTATATTTGCTGAGTTTGACGGCAGTTCAGTGGGCGACTCCACGCTCGCTTTCCCGGCGCATCATTGTGCTACGTGGAATCGCCGCGATCGCTTGTGCAGGGCTGGCAGGATTAGGCACTTTCCTCACGCCTTTCCTCATGGTGGGGTTACTTGCCCTCATTCTGATTGGACTGTCGCGGATCGAGTGCCTGCGCTCAAAATGAATTTTCAAGCATCCTACTTTTCAAGCATTCTCATGATGCGTCGGCTCCCAGTGTGAAGCTTGTCTTGAATAAACCCTGTCTTGAACGAACCTTGTCTTGAATTGCCGCAGCAATCATCTACGCTGCCATATCAAACATCAGCACTTCTGCATTCGGGGTCGTTCCTCGCAGCATAATCAAGGGTTCATCTGCGATCGCTGCACCGTCGCCCGCAGCCAATTGCTGACCGTTTAACTCAACCGTTCCTCGCGCCACTTGTAACCAGGCAACTCGTCCATTCTCAAATTGATGGTTAACTTCATCGCCTTCGTGTAGCGTGGCAGCATACAAGTCAACATCCTGGTGAATCGTAATCGAGCCATTTCGACCATCCTGCGAACCAACCAAACGCAACTGACCCTGCTTTTCCGCAGTGGTAAAGGTTTTCTGTTCGTAGCCGGGTGCAATACTCTTACGCTCTGGCAAAATCCAGATTTGCAAAAAGTGAACTGGCTCAGTCTTAGAAGCGTTATATTCGCTGTGCAAAATGCCTGTTCCCGCAGACATCCGCTGCACATCTCCGGGACGAATCACCGATCCTGTACCAATGCTGTCTTTATGTTCTAATGCGCCTTCAAGAACATAGGAAATGATTTCCATATCGCGGTGTCCGTGGGTGGCAAACCCCTGACCGGGAGCAACTTTGTCTTCGTTGATCACACGCAGGTTTGCAAAGCTCGTGTGATTGGGGTCAAAGTATTCGCCAAAAGAGAAAGTATGGCGGCTATCAAGCCAACCAAAATTCGCGGCACCTCTAGCTTCGGCAGGTCGAAGGGTAATCATTTGTTTAATCTCCTGTGATAGGTCACGTCTCCTAGAATGGGTCTTCTGGAATGCGTGGAAAAGGATATCGCAAATCGTGGTTTTGATCGTCCTTTCCTTTTCGGCATACTATGATTATGAACTGAATCCAAACAAAAGACAATACATCATTTTATAAACGCACTGCATCCATTTACTCTACAATGTCAGCATGGATAAGTTTGATAGCCTGCGTGCCTTTACCCAAGTCGTGAACTCAGGTGGTTTTGCAGCGGCAGCTAGAGAAATGGGACTGTCGCGATCGGCGGTCAACAAGCTCGTCATTGCCCTGGAAAACGAATTGGGCGTGCAGCTTTTGCATCGCAGTACGCGCGTTGTCACTCCCACCGAAACCGGGCTCGCCTTTTACGAACGCTCTGTAGAAATTCTGGCGAGTCTAGAGGAAGCCGAGCGATCGATTACCCAGCTTCAAGCAGAACCCAAGGGACGACTGCGCGTGAATGCTCCCATGTCCTTCGGCACGATGCACCTCGCGCCTGCCCTGGCAAACTTTCTGGCGCAATATCCCGACCTTCAGGTGCAGCTCACCCTGAGCGATCGCTTTGTTGATCCGATCGAAGAAGGTTTTGATATCACCGTGCGAATTGCAGAACTCCAGGACAGCGCAAGTCTGATCGCGCATCGGCTCACTTTCGCTGAACGAGTTCTCTGTGCTGCCCCAGCCTACCTGGAAGCACATGGTATTCCCCAGTGTCCCGATGATCTACGCCATCATTCCTGCTTGCATTACGGGCAATTGGCGATCGAAAATCAGTGGACGCTTGTTGGACCAAACGGAGAACAAACCATGACGGTGCGCGGGGCACTGTGTTCTAACAATGGAGAAGTCCTGAGAGATGCGGCATTCGCGGGCTGGGCATTACCCTACTACCGACGTTTATCGTGTCGCAGGAGTTAGAGCAGGGAACGCTGAAGCAGATATTGCCCAACTATCACGCGCCTGAGCTTTCGATCTCGGTGCTTTATCCCGTTAATCGTCATTTGTCTACCAAAGTTCGGTTGCTGGTCGATTTTCTGCAGGAGCAATTTGCTCAGAGCTAGGCGTTCCAGCAGGAAATTCGGTAAGATTTGAGGGGCAATTTTCACCTCAATATTCCGCAGCAAACGATGGCAGACGCATCTCAAAAGAACACAGGGCAGAAAGACCAGCAGCATCCGCTCTGGAGTAGCGATCGGGCGATCGTCAATTCCCTACTGGACGCTGAGCCAACGGATTACAATCTAGCAGAACTGGCGCGGCTGCGAATTCGGTACAACGGGTTTCCGGGAGCAAGGGATATTCAGGCAGATCTCGAGCGTGCTCTAGAGCAGTGGTCGATGACCGAGGAAGAGCTGTTTACCCGGACACGCCAGATTCATCAAGTGGCGCAGGTCTATCGCGGCCGTGGCTCTCAGCGCGACGACTGGAGCTAGGCTGGGGCGATCGCTACTGAATCAACACGTCATAGACCGACAGCAGCACCTCAACCACAATCAGAACGACCACATACCACTCTACCCGTAAGCCCGTATTATGCTGAAGCAGATCCAGCACGGTTTCTGCAGTTTGGGTAATCAGGTTGAGCTTGCGTTCAAGTGCCTGATGGCGTTCGCGAATCTCGTATTCATCTTCAAGACGGAGATACATTCTTTCCAGGTCGGGCGCATCCCAGAGCAAGTCGGGCTTATCGGTAATTTCGACCCGTCCCACCATTCTGTGCTGAATTGAGAGCGTTCTGCCTAATTGCCGCAGCAGTTCTTTACCCCAGCGTTCGTCTTTGGTAGTGCGCTGAAGCCCATCTGCCAGGGGTTCGAGCTGGTCGAAAATGCGGGCGGTTCCCGACTCATAGTGCGCTAACACAACACTTTTTGCCAGCACTTCCGCCACAATTTGCAGTCGCTCAATGCTGAAATCCTGCACCCAGATCACGCCATTTTCGACACGCCCACCGTTCACTACATCGAGCTGTAGCACGGCTTCCTCAGTTTCTGGCTTAGAAAAAGGCTGGGTGACAAACGGCGTCAGGTTATTTAAGAAGGAAGCCTCCTCGACTGGACTCAACCCAAACAGGGTAATGGCACCGTAGCGAAAGAAGACGGCACAACCCTGCTCACCCGCCGGAACGACTAGTGGCAGCTTACCGAGGTAATCGGTGGTTTCTAGTGCTTTAAGTTCCAGGCTTTCGCCCAGAAAGATCGCCCGCACTTTGAGCGTTTCTTTGTCTGTAAAAAGTAGTTTTCGCATATTTATTTTGATTATGAAGCCTCTCCCCCAGAGTAGAAAAGCCTCAATCAGAAAGCTCCTGCACCCACGATCGCAAAACGCGCAGTGCAGCTGCCAAACTCATCGAGTCGCTTTGCTCTAGAAATTGCTGAATGCGATCGGCGGGAAGGAAGGGAAAGTGAAGGCTGTGAGACTGCTCAACGTAGTCTGAATCGTGCAGATGATAAATGTGGAGTTTGCCCTTGAGAACATCATCGCCTGCGGTTGTCAGGTATCGCCAAACTTCGGTAATCCCTAACGTGGCATAGAGCGGCAGTTTTTCGATCGCGCTTTTGGTTAGAGAGACTTCGACCAGCACATCAGGCGGTGGTTCATCAGGAAGCACAATCGCGGGCTTGCGTTTCTGAAGCGCGTTGGTTTGAAGGTAGTAGCCCGTATCGGTTTCGGTTGCATAGCCGTATTCCGGGTGCTTCAGCAGCACAGGCGCGATCGTCGTCAAGGGAATTTGTTTTTCTTCTGTCAGCACCAGCAGCAGCGACTCGATCAGCTTACTGCATCGCTCGTGTGCGTCGATTGGGGTCATCATTTCTAGCTTGCCCCGACAGTAGGTGAGCCGTGTTTGTCGCTCTTTGCCGAGTTCTTTTAAGAGCTGCTCATATTGCGCCCAGTTTACATCTTGCAGGATGACCCGTTGTTCGGTTGCGATCGGTTTTTTGGGCATGACGCATTAGTTCCCTTCGATCGGCGTGGCTGGAACGGTTCTTTCACTTCGCACCCGCCACCAAGCAAGCATTGTACTGGCAATGAAAATGCTGGAATAGGCGCCGGCAAGGAAACCAATAATCAGAGCCAGCGCGAAATACTTCAGCGTATCGCCGCCCAGGAAGAAGATTGCCGTCAAAGGCAGCAGTGCCGTCAGCGTTGTGTTAATTGATCGCGCCAGGGTTTGATTCACGGCATCATCCACAATCTCATTAATCGAACGATCGCCGTCAATCTGAGTTGTCTCTCGAATTCGATCGTAAATGACCACGGTATCGTTAACCGAAAAGCCCACGATCGTCAGCAGTGCCACGATAAACAGGCTGTCTACCTCAATGCCCAGCGTCAGTCCCAAAATGGCAAAAACACCAACTGTAATCAGCACATCGTGAAACAGGGCGACGATCGCAAACACCGCAAAGTCCGGCTGAAAGCGAAAGCCCACATAAACCATGATCCCAACAAACGACAGCACCAACGCCAGCAAACCAGAGGTAAACAACTGCCGTCCGATCGTTGGCCCTACGGTGTCAATCTGAGTTTTTTGGGGATCAAATGCGCCGAGTTCTTTAGATAGCGCATCTTGAAGCTGGGAACGTTGATCAGGACTGAGGAAAGAAGTTCGCAGCGACACGGCTTGCTGATCCTGCCCCACGATCTGAATGCTGCTGCTTGCCAGATTTTGCGACTCTAACACCTGACGCACAATTGCCGGATCGATCGGCTCTGTACAGTTATTGGGCTGAGCGCAATCACGCTCAAGCTGCAGCCGAGTTCCGCCCACAAAGTCGAGACTGGGACGCAGTGGCGCACCGATTTGCTGCCAGGAAATCAGCATGGCAATCAAACCCGCTAGAATGACGACTCCAGAGATTGCCCACCAGATCGATCGCTGTTGAATGACTTTCAGTGTCATGACGTTTTTTCGGCTTGAAGAGAAGGAGAAGCAGAGAGGTTCGGACAGTACCAGTTCCGATTCCGCAGACTGGGCAGACTCAGTGCCAGCAGCAGCAGCGTCCGGCTACAGGTGAGTGCCGTAAACATACTCACGCCTACGCCCAGAGCCAGCGTCAGCGCAAAACCGCGCACCAGTCCAGCTCCCAACCAGAATAGGGCAGCACAGGCAATCAGCGTGGTCACGTTACTGTCGAGAATGCTGGAAAAAGCGCGATAAAAGCCGGATTCGACCGATCGGTACAGCGTTTTGCCTGCTTTTAGCTCTTCCCGCGTTCGCTCAAAAATCAGCACGTTTGCGTCTACCGCCATACCGATGCTGAGAATGAATCCGGCAATTCCTGGCAGGGTGAGGGTCACGCCGAGCAGGTCAAAAATTGCCATCGTAAACAGGGCATAGAGTACCAGGGCAATATCGGCGATTAATCCAGGCAGACGGTAATAAATCACCATAAAAATTAGCACCAGCAGCAGCCCGGCAACTCCGGCATAAATGCTGCGCTGAATGCTGTCCTGCCCCAGGGTTGCGCCCACAGTGCGGTTTTCCACAACTTCCACCGGAACGGGCAACGCACCGCCGCGAAGCTGAACTGCCAGATCGTTGGCAGATTGAGTCGTAAAGTTGCCACTAATGCTGGCAGTACCGCCTGTAATTCCGGTTTCGGCATAACGTGCATCCACGACCGGCGCACTCAGAAGCCGCTGATCCAGGAAAATTCCCAAGCTGCGTCCGGTTCCTGCCACATCTTTTGTAAGCTGGGCAAACTGCTCCGCTCCCTTATCGTTAAACACTAGCACCACTTCCCAAGTATTGCTTCCCTGCCCGAGCGGCTGCGGATAGGCATTTCTGAGACTGTCGCCTGTGAAATCAGTTTTATCAAATAGTTCTGCGATCGCTTTACTGCTGCGATCGATCGCTTCTTTATTCTTCTGAATCGCTTCCTGGTCGTTGCCCTGGCTCAGAGCAACCTGTTCCTGAAGCAAGCCCCGCAAGACCTGATATTCTACGCTCAACTGGGCCTCGGTTCCGGATCGCTGACGCCGGAAGTCAAGCTGCGCCGTTCCACCCAGAACCCGCTCTGCCTGAGCCGGATCGCTCACGCCCGGAAGCTGAACGAGAAGCTGGTTTTCACCCACCGTTTGCACTACGGCTTCGGAAACGCCCAAACCGTTAATTCGGTTTTCGACGACGCGCTTTACGCCGTCCAGCTTTTCAGGCGTAATCTGCGGGACGGCTTCGGTGGTTCTGACCTGAAGCGTAATTTGCGAACCGCCCTGCAAATCCAGTCCAAGCTGGAGCGGCACTTTTATTAGTACGACGATCGCGGCGATTGCCAGCACGAAGATAAATGCGAGGATCGAACGTTGTCTGCCCATATTGACCTGTATCGGTAGCCCATGCAACATGATAGCCGCATTTTCGGCGGATTCGCTTGGGTGTTTTTGGGAGAATCGTAAGTAGGGAGGTAAGGGAAGTAGAGGGAACGATTTTGCTTCTAATTTTGCTTTTAGGTCACTGAGAAACAACGACGGGGGCGGCAGGATACTAATATTCTCTAGTTTTTGATATAAAATGCTTTCGATAGTTTGTTTCTTGCTGCAAAAGAGAATTTTATGCAGCACAGATTTAGGCTGATTGGGTGTTAAGGGCGAGGCGATTCCCCCGAGGGGAAACTGCTTTTGATCAGCAAACACCGACTCCCTTTGATTCCCTTTTCTTACGTTTCAGTCCATAGAACTTAACAATTTTACGAGAGGACGAACACGATGGCTTACGAACTAGCTCCCCTTCCTTATGATTACAAGGCTCTAGAACCTCATATCTCCTCCGGTACGCTGGAGTTTCACCATGACAAACACCATGCTGCCTACGTCACTAACTACAACAAAATGGCAGCCGAGCAAGGCATGGCAGATAAGCCGATCGAAGAGGTGATCAAAACATCCTTCAACGGTGATGCAGCAAAAAGCCAGAGCGGGCTGTTCAACAACGCAGCTCAAGCCTGGAACCATACGTTTTACTGGAACTGCATGAAACCCAATGGCGGCGGCACTCCGACCGGGGCACTGCTGGACAAAATCAACGCTGACTTTGGCAGCTATGATGCGTTCAAAGAACAGTTCGTTACGGCTGGAACCACTCAGTTTGGTAGCGGCTGGGCATGGCTGGTGCTGGAGAACGGTACGCTCAAAATCACCAAAACCCCGGATGGAGTGACTCCGCTGGCGATGGGTCAAACTCCTCTGCTCACAATGGATGTCTGGGAACACGCCTACTATCTGGATTACCAGAATCGCCGTCCCGACTACGAGAAGGCGTTTGTTGAAAATCTGGTCAACTGGGACTTCGTGGCGCAAAATCTGGCAGCAGCGACGGCTTAGGATCGTGACTTACAGCCTTGTTCAGGCTATTGAAGTACAAAAAATGGGGTGCAGGGGCTGTGCCCCTGCGTGGGGGCGAAGCCCCCACACCCCCCGTACCTTACAGGAGTGAAAAACGCTGTAACTTAAATGAATTGTGGGATGGAAATGGATTTGGGATGGGTGTCCTTGCCTGCCTGGATCTAAAAATGTCCGTCCCACAGAGGTCTATCTCACAATAGATAGAGCGAATCATTCAGAAAATTCCATGACTGCCGCTCAACCCTTTGAACCGTTGATTCTCCCCAACGACAACTACAATCAAGCTCTGGTGGCTCAGGTGCATCCACTGAACTGGAAAAATCCAACCCCGCAGGCTTGCTATGATCTGGTCGTAATTGGTGCGGGAACAGCTGGACTGGTCATAGCTGCCGGAGCTGCCGGATTAGGGTTGGGGTTGAAGATTGCCCTAATTGAACGGCATCTAATGGGCGGGGACTGTTTGAATGTGGGCTGTGTGCCCTCGAAAAGTTTACTGCGATCGTCCCGTGTCATTGCAGATCTCAAAAAAGCATCAGGTTACGGAATTGGGGTAGACGAACCCTCGGTCGATTTTGCAGCAGTGATGGAGCGGGTGCGGCGCATTCGATCGCAAATTAGCCCTAACGATTCTGCACATCGCTTTCAGTCGCTTGGCGTGGATGTGTTTTTGGGCGAGGCGAAGTTTGTAGATAGACGATCGATCCGGGTAGCAGGGGAAATTCTTCGCTTTCAGAAAGCGGTCATCACCACGGGCGCAAGAGCCGCAGCCCCCAATATTCCCGGGCTGGAAACAACGGGCTACTTAACCAATGAAACGGTTTTCAGCCTGACCGATCGCCCAGATCGATTGGCAGTGGTTGGTGGAGGTCCGATCGGCTGTGAACTAGCGCAGGCATTTCGACGGTTTGGCTCAGAAGTGGTGCTGCTAGAGCGGGGAGCGCAGGTGTTGACGCGAGAAGACCCGGATGCTGCCGAGATCGTGCAGCAGGTTTTTCGACAGGAAGGAATTCAGCTTGTCCTAGAAGGTGAAGTGCTACGGGTGGAGCGAACGGCAGCAGGCAAGGTCATTACCTACCGCAGTGAGGGCAGGGAAGCTTCGGTCACGGTGGACGAAATCTTGGTCGGGGCAGGACGTGCGCCAAACGTGGAGGAGCTAAATCTAGAGGCGATCGGCGTAGAGTATGACTTGCAGCAGGGTATCCAAACTAACGACTATCTGCAAACAACCAACCCCAAAATCTATGCAGCGGGGGACATTTGCATGAACTGGAAATTTACTCATGCTGCTGATGCCGCCGCCCGGATTGTGATCAAGAATGCGTTATTCACTCCGTTTGGAATTGGGCGATCGAAGCTGAGCGATTTAGTCATGCCCTGGGTGACGTACACCGATCCAGAAGTAGCGCGAGTTGGCTTATCCACTCAGGAAGCCCAACAGCAAGGGATCGCAATTAAAACCATTGTCATTCCCCTTGAAAAAATCGATCGTGCCATTACCGACAGCGAAACCGAGGGCTTTGTCAAAATCCATTACCAACCCGGTACGGATCGGATTTTGGGAGCGACAATTGTGGCAAAACACGCCGGAGAAATGATTAGCGAAATCACGACGGCGATCGTGGGAAAGGTGGGGCTGAGCAAGCTCTCCAGCGTCATTCATCCCTATCCGACTCAGGCAGAAGGAATTAAAAAAGCCGCAGATGCCTATCGCCGCACCCTGCTGACACCTCGATCGCAAACCCTTCTGGGTATTCTTCGTTGCCTGACCCGCTAATCGGGCTGAAACAATTGCTTAAACGATGGGCAGTAGACAGTTCAGCAGCGTAAAGAATTTGGCGAGTCAGTGGCACAAGGTCAGCAAGTTTGCTGTCTTGAACACAGTAGAGTCTGTTAGTAAGCTTCATATTGGAGCTTAATTCCTTTGTTTACCTCCTTTTCGGCGATCTCTCATTCGATCGGGTGACTCCGAAAAGATGATGTCTTTTCCTAGTAACTGTTTGACACTAGGAGGATACCGTTTAGAACCATCTAGCCTAGCTATTGACATACTCCTTATTAATATGGCTTCGATCGCTCGCCGTAATTTATTTGAAGATATTCCCCGCTTTCTGGTTGCGCAAGCTGGGATTATGTTTGCGGTGAGTCTGGTGGCAATTCAGGTTGGCGTTTTGAGCGGATTTATTCGCTCAGTTGGGCTGCTGATCGATCGCTCTACCGCCGATATTTGGGTTGCCAATCAGGACATGGTTGAGCAGGAATTGACCCTGCCGATCCCTGCCAGTCTGTTGCCTCAGGCTCAGCAGGTGAAGGGGGTTGATCGGGCAGAAGCCCTCGCACTAGGAGGCGGCATCTGGCGCAGTCCACAAGGTGACATTAGCTCGGTTCGGATTTTCGGCTTCGACCCAAACGGGCAGCTCTTTAGCGATTTCGAGATGCTGTCTGGTGACCTCAAAGATGTGCAGCCTTATCAGGTGATTATCGATCGCAGCAGGCTAGACAGTCTGGATGTCCGGCAGGTGGGTGATACGGCGACGCTTGGTTCCTTACCCGTTAAAGTCGCAGGCATTACCCGTGATTCCCAGTCGATCGCGTCCAGTGCCTTTCTATTCACCTCGATCGAAAATGCAAAAGCTTACGTAACCGGGAACCGAACTGCGAATCTAGACTGTCGTATGAATAACGGACAGTTTCTTTGCAGGAACGTTTATGAGTCATCGCCAGGGAATGGCACGGTTAAACCGAGTCCCCTAGCAGCCAATGATCCCATCAGCTATATTCTGGTCCGTGCCGAGGCTGGACAAAATCTAGACCAGCTCAAGCAACGCCTGGAGAACACGCTTCCGAACACCCGCGCCTACACCCGTGCTGAGATGGCAACTCGCACTCGCAGCTACTGGATTAGGCGAACCGGAGTGGGCTTTATCCTGGGCTTGGGGGCAACGGTGGGCGTAATTGTCGGCATGGTGATCGTCGGACAGATTCTCTATTCGTCGGTTTCAGACCACATCAAAGAATTCGCCACGCTAAAAGCAATGGGCGTTGCCGATCGCGTCATTTACAGCATTATTATTCAGCAGTCTCTCTGGATGGCAGTTCTGGGATATTTCCCCAGTCTGGCACTTTGTTGGGGACTGGGAACCTGGACGTACGCTACTCAGGGCATTGCAATTTTGATTACGCCGCTCACTGCCGCAGGCATCTTTGGCATCACCGTTTTAATGTGTGTGGGATCTGCACTGTTCGCCATTCAAAAAGTGACCCGCGTTGATCCAGCGATCGTGTTTAAATCGTAAATCTACTTAAGGCAGGGTGTGATAGCGAGGACAGATGTTAAAAGATATGAATAACGATCAAGAATCACAACCGATAACTCTTTTCGTTCCCGTTCTTATTGTTCAGGGCATTTGTATGCGGGTTATGCATCTTTGAAGGCTTAAGGCTGTTTCTATGATGCGAAGCAGTTCCTCATTAAAGGCAATTAATAAAGGCAATCCATATCATTTTGAAAATGCTGTCCGAATTTGCAATCAATTCCCGTGAAGCTATCCCAAAGCGCTCCGTGATCCCAGTTTAATTTCTGTTCCTCCTCCACACCCTGTCTGTCGGGCTTCGTTGTTCGGGCTTTCTTTCTGTCTGTTCAGTGCTGCCCATTCCATCCACCGCCCACCCACTCAACGCTTACAGTGAAGATGACAGCGACTCGCGTTAATTTTGAAGTCAATGCTACGGAATCATCAAAAGGATTGCCGCCAATTGGTGATAGCAGTCTGGAGACTCGTCGGGCAGGAGGAAAGGCGATCGTCGTGCGCGATGTGGAGATGGTCTTTAAAAACGGCTCACAGTCCTATCACGCGCTAAAGCAAATCAATCTCGACATTTACCCCGGTGAGATTCAGCTTTTGATGGGACCGTCTGGCTCTGGTAAAACGACGCTCCTCTCGATTCTGGGCGGTATCCTCAAGCCAACGGAGGGGAATGTATCTCTGCTAGGAACAGACTTGACTCGTCTGAGCCGATCGCAGCTTGCCAACTTCCGGCTGAAGCACATCGGCTTTATCTTTCAGGAATTTAACCTCTTCCCGGCTCTGACTGCGCTAGAAAACATTGAGGTTGCCCTCAACTTCAAAGGCATTAAAGGACGGCACGCTCGCCAGGAAGCCAGTCTGCTGCTTGACCAGGTAGGTTTGGCAGACCGAGCCAGAAACCTGCCGCGTGACTTATCCGGTGGTCAGAAACAGCGCGTGGCAATCGCCCGTGCTCTGGCAGGCAATCCGCAATTTATTTTTGCCGATGAACCGACGGCTTCCCTTGATTCTCAAAGCGGTTATGCAGTCATCACCCTGCTTCGTAAACTGGCAAAAGAAGCGAATCGAACGGTGGTCATGGTAACGCACGATCCGCGCATTATTGACGTTGCCGATCGCATTGGGTCGTTAGAGGATGGCATTTTGGGCGAGGGTCACAGTGCAACAACCAGCCCGGTCTGGCAGTTCACCTGATGCGATAGTTTACATCTGAGGTGCAGGGGCGGGTTCTGGCGTTGCAATTATGGGATGACTTTCACCTCCCTAGCCAGGCTCACCTTCATCCATTGCCGTTCTGAATTCCTGGAATTCTAACCCTTCAAGCAATCTCTCAGCGTTTCCTCTACCGATCGCGGCTGCCAACCTAGTTCCCGCTGTGCCTTACTTGCATCGACCCGCACACAGCGATCGTAAATGTAGTGAACTCGCTCACGGCTGATCGGAGGTTGCCAGGAGAAGAGTTGCCCGATCGGGTCAAGCAAAGTTCCGGCAAGACGGACGATTGGCTGGGGCACTTCACGCGGAGCAGGCACCCCGGTTTCCTGACTGACAAAATCAAACATTTCGCGGGTGGAAAGCTCTCCGGCAGAGATAATGTAGTGCGAACCGGAAGGGGCTTTTTCCGCCGCCAGCAACATCGCACTCACTAAGTCATCAACGTGAACGATCCCCGTAATGCGATCGCCCCCTGCCCAGACTTTCAGCTTGCCCTGCCGAAACGTCTTCAGGACAGGACCAAAATGGGGATCGTCCGCACCAAAAATCCCGGAAGGCATGACGCTCACGACTGGAAAACCGTTTGCTGCCGCCTGATCGACAAGCTGCTGTGCAAGATATTTGGTGCGATCGTATGCCGAGGAAAAGCCCTGCTGCTGCCGCTGAAAGGTTTCGTCGATCGATCGCCCCTGCGTATCGCCATACACGCCGATCGTGCTGCAATAGACCATCTTTTCAACATGCGCAGCCTGAGCCGTTTCGAGAACGGCGCGAGTTCCCTCGACGTTGATGCGCTCCATTGCCTCTGCGTCTACCACACCAAGTTCCACATAGGCAGCGGTGTGAAACACCCATTGAACTCCCTGCATTGCGGCTTCTAGGGCAGGGCGATCGGTAATATCGCCATAGGCATACTGTACGGGCAGCTTCGCCAGACGCCATAGATTGCTGGTTTTTCGCACCAAGGCAACGACTTCAAAGCCGCGATCGATCAATGCCTGAACCAGATGAGAGCCAGTAAATCCGTTTGCGCCTGTGACGAGTGCTTTCATAGTTGCGAGGGTCGAGTGAATGCGGAATGCGATCGATTGGACAGAATAACCTAGAGGATAGGTGAGACGAAGCCGTAACGCATCATTCCGAACCTTTACATCCCATGTCCTTTGGCAGAAGCTGCCCGTTTTTCAGATCGTTTGTCTTTGACAAGATGTTCCAGGTCTTGAACATCGTCCCAGTTTTGTGAGTCTTTAGAGAAGTGCGTCTTGGCGGATTGAGCAGCATATCTACCCTAAACTTTTTTCATAAATCCGGTAGGTTTTGTAGATTTTGCCGCCTGTTGCCTCGATCAGTTTGCGGGAGGGCATATTGTCCTCGTAAACGTGCCCCAGCTCTGCGCGTTTATAGGGTTTGCCTTTTTTCAGACCGCCCTGCAAGCCCAGGTAAATTAGCGCAAGGGGAACCCTTTGGCGGCGGTATTCAGGTAAACAGCAGAACAGGAGCACCCGTCCCTGATCAATATTGCGGCGATACCAGAGAAATTTCAGCGTGCCCCAGAGGTCGAGTTTGCCGTTAACGTGCTTCAGGGCGATATTGTAGTCCGGTAAACCAAACCAGTAGCCAATCATCTTGCCGTCATGCTCTGCCACCGGGAACACATCGGGATCGATCAGGGTTTGCATCGATCGAGCTTCTTCCAGAAATTCCTCTTGAGGGCGGGGTGTGGTGCTGTAGTTATTGGCAAACATTTGCGTTGTCAGGTTGTAGACGCTGATGGCGTCCTCCTCGAATGCTGCGCCTTTGGTGCGAATCGGGCGAAACGTGATCCCGGCTTTGGTGGCGATTCGGTATGCTTTTTCAAACTCCTCCGGCAGAACGCTTGCAATCGGAAAGTCATAGGCATAAGCATCTTTCGCTTTGTGCCAGCCATCCTTTTCTACAAACTCCGGGTAATAGGGCGGGTTGTAGGGCATCATGATTGTGGGCGGCGTGTCAAAGCCATGCACCAGAAACAGGCAGCGATTGTGGGTAAACAAATCAATCGGTCCCCGCACGATCGTCATTCCCTGTTCTCGCAGCCAGTCGCAAGCCGCTTTCAGCAAAGCCTCTGCTGTGTCAAAGTCGTTGATGCACTCAAAATAGCCCATCAGTCCGATCGGTTGCCCTTCGCGTTCAATCAGGCGATCATTTACCGCCGCGACAATCCGACCAACTGCTTCCTGGGTTTGCGAATCCACTGCAATAAACTGCTGAAGCCTGCCGTACTGCCGAAACGCATTATCCGGCGCAAGTTGTTTGGCAATGCTGCTGCGAAAAGGCGGAACCCAGTTTCGATCGCCCTTGTAAACTCTGGTAGGCACATCCAGAAATAATTCCTGATCCTGTGGGGTTTGAACAGAGCGGATCTCGACCGTAGAAGAAGCGTGGCCCATGGCAGAAGCAGCGTAGATTCACATAGAGACTTTACCGCCTTCACGACATTAGATCCAGGGTTCGTCGTCCAAGTCGTCAGCATCGGCAGTGGGCAACTGTTCCTCCTTCGGGGTCATCGGATGAGGCGGAGGGACAAGGGGCGGAACCAGAGGGCGACCTTCTTGAACAGCAGGCTGGCTCTTTTCGGAGGCTGGCTTTGGGGTGACGGGTGCAGAAGACGCAGGCTCATCACTCCAGAAATCATCATCGAAGTCAAAATCGTCGATCGCATTGGAATCAAACGGATTACCGGGATCTTCTACCCCGCTCGTATTCGATGTTCCTGGCTGCCAGGAGTGAGACGGAACGCGATTCCCCTGCACAGAAAACGGGTCCGCATCGACAAACGTATTAAAGCCCCGACTGCGCTGAGAAGCGGATTGGTCTTGAGGATTGCGATGCAAAGCAGTTTCCCCTTCGGGGTAATCGCCAGAAGGTTCCTCGTCTAGTTCATCCCAGTCCCAATCGAAATCGGCTTCTTCATAGGAATACTGGCGCGTCTCTGGTTCATCGCTGCGATCGAAGATTTCTTCCGCCTGCACAGTCAGGGTTTGAATTCCTTCCTCAAGCTGTCTGCTGAGGATTTGACTTTGTTCCTTGACCTGCTCTGCCAGGGTCTGACTCTGCTCTTTCGCCCGTTCTGCCAGCGTTTGTGCCTCTTCTCGCAGCCGCTCTGAAACTTCCTGACCTCGCTCCTTCACCTGCGATCGAATTTGCTTGATCTGTCCCGTGGCTTTTTCAGTGATCGATCGCCATTCCTGCACCGCTTCTTCTTTCAGAGTTTCAGCCGTTTTCGTAATCTTTTGCGGCAGGCTTTCCTGATAAGGTTCAACGATCGCAGTCACCGACAGCAAAATTCGCTTCTCGCCAATGCTACCAATCCATCGGGGCGAAACCTGATAGATACTGCCCAGAATTCCAGAAATATCGCTAGAAACGAAGAGATAATGCGTAATTTCGCCCGTTTTCAGGTTAAACACACAATCGGTTACTTTCCCCAGCCGTTCCCCGCCTTCCGTCCAAACTTCGTGCTGCATCAAAGACTCAAGCCGTTTAACGCGATCGGGTGTCGTTGTTTCGGGCTGTCCCTGCGTCACGATCCCCCCTTCGCCAATAGCTTGCACTTGCTCTAGCTTGAAGGCAAATTTCTTGTTGCCCAGCAACCCACTTTTCCCCACAAACCCCAGCACTCGATGCTTCGGCACATACATCCACAGAACTTCGACCCGCCCCAGTTCTTCAGTCGTGGTGCGATCGATGATGACCTGATTGAGAAAATTGCTTTGCCGGACTCGATCGGGAAGTTGCGTCATGGAGGGCAATGGGAAGAGAAGGCAATGGAAAGAAAAAAGGTAAATCCAGTCTCAAAGTCCCCTAAAAGTGGGGAATTCAGGGGGCAAGGTAGGACACATCACCCAACTACCAAAACCTGAATAGCAGGAAGCTTTTCCTTCAGTTTAATCATTTAGCTCAAGCCATTCACCAGCAAAATTGATACGGATTCCCCAGCAGCAATACGAGTTGTCCCTACGGGTACGATCGCTAGCCCACTCGTCTGTGCCAGATTGATCAGATTGCCTGAATTCTGCGCTCCCCCTGCGACTTCAAAAGCCAATTCACCCGCGCTCAACTGCACCTGTCCCCACACATAGCTTTCCCGCTTACCATCCGATCGCAAGTCTTGCAGCACTTTTCCTTGAACGATCGCAGGTTGCCATCCTGCCTGTAAACCGGATAACTTACGAAGCGCAGGCTGCACGAATCGCCAGAAGCTCACCAGCGCAGAGACGGGGTTTCCGGGAAGTCCAAAGTAGAGAACCGGACGGCTTGAATTGGCTTTAGGAAAGGTGGCAACGGTTAGCGGCTTTCCGGGCTTGACCGCGACCGATCGCACATGAATTTCTGCCCCCAACTCTGCCAGAATGCGATCAACATAATCATAATCCCCAACCGAAACGCCCCCCGACGACAGCACGAGATCCGCAGATTCGATCGCCTCAGCCATTTTTTCTTTCAGGACTTCCGGCTGATCGGGCACAATTCCGAGAGGCAGGGGCTTCGCTCCCATTTGAGCCACCAGCGCAGCAAGCGCGTACTGATTCGAGTCTACAATCTGTCCGGGCTGAAGCGGGCGATCGGGCGAAACGAGTTCATTTCCTGTGGAAAGAATTGCAACTTGGGGCGATCGATACACCGGAACCTGAAGACACTGAGCCGTCGCCAGCACTGCAATATCTGCCGCTCCCAGCCGAATGCCTGCATTTAATAAAGGTTGCCCTGCCTGATAAAAAGCGGCTCGATGTCGCACAAAGGCTTGAGGTTGAGGGGTAGTGAAAATCTTTACTCGATCGCCTTCTGGCTGGGTGTCTTCCTGCATGACGATCGTATCCGCCCCCAGAGGCAGCATCGAACCTGTGAAAATCCGCGCAGCTTGTCCGGGCTGAATCGTTTTCTGCGGCGCACTCCCTGCCGGAATTTCTTCGACAATTTCCAGCATCACCGGATCTTCTGCACTTCCCTGAGCCACATCCTGATGCCGTACTGCATAGCCGTCCATTGCAGAGTTATCCCAATAAGGAAAATCTTGCGTTCCTGTGACTGGGGCAGCAAGAATGCGTCCGGCAGCAGCGGGTAAATCGACCATTTCCCGATCGCTTTCTGGGTCGAGCGGCTGGGTCAGGTTCAAAATCAGAGCTTCAGCGTCTTGAGCAGAGAGCATAAGTTTTAGCAGGATTTCGCGTTTTCTTGCACAAGCTTGGATTCGTATGAAATAATAAGAATTTGTGTCTAATCGTCGCGCCCGGTAGAAACCGTTCCAACTATGGCTAAAGGTGTCCGAATTATTATCACTCTGGAATGTACGGAATGCCGTAGCAACCCAGACAAGCGTTCCTACGGGGTGTCTCGCTACACCACGCAGAAGAACCGCCGTAACACGACTGGCAGACTCGAACTGAAAAAGTTCTGCACCCACTGCAACCGTCACACGGCTCACAAAGAAATTAAGTAATTTCTTGCCTGAATCCTGGACTCACTGTTGACCGTTGATTTTTTCTAATTTCTTCTACAGATAAAGCAAATCTTGACCTATGACTTACTTTCGTCGCCGCGTCTCTCCGATCAAGCCTGGTGATCCGATCGACTATAAAGATGTTGATCTGCTCCGCAAATACGTCACCGAACGAGGAAAAATCCTGCCTCGCCGGATTACGGGTCTGACTGCCAAACAGCAGCGCGATCTGACTCAAGCAATCAAGCGGGCACGCATTCTCGCGCTCCTGCCGTTCGTGAATCAGGAAGGTTAGTGGATTCGGGTGTGGGTGGAGGGGATTCTATCCCGATATGCTGATAGTGGGAAAATTCCCTACGCTTACAACCCTCGTCACAGCACACATGGAAAAGGGCACTTTAGTTGAATTTCGACTGCAAGGCGATCAGCCGGAGAAAGGACGACCGCGCCGCTTGGCGGTAGTCGATCGCCCCGAAGGAAAAAAGCATTTGATCGTCCTTGATGAGCGAGGACAGTCCCACACGCTGCATCCTCGTCAAATCACCTATACGATCGCCAGAGAAGCTTATCAGTCCAAAGAGATTTCCGGCTTCTGGCAGTCGATTCAGCCCTATCTTGATCCTTCTAGCTTGGAAGTTGCCTGGGAACTGCTCGTGGAAGACGGAGAAGCAGTCGAACCCGCAACAATGGCAATGCTCCTTTTCTCCGACACAAGCCCATCGCTTTGCTATGCGGCTTATTATTTACTCTCCGAAGACAAGCTTTACTTTAAGCAAAAGGGCGATCGCTACGAGCCGCGACCCGTTGCCCAGGTGAATGAACTCAAGCATCAAGCCACGATCGAGGCACAGCGAGTCCAGGAATGGCAGGGATTTTTGTCACGCTTACAACAAGCCCTGACCGGAGAATCGATAGAATGGCAGGTGAGCGATCGTCCCCGGTTAGAAGCCCTTGAACGGTTCGCGCTGTTAGGTGAAGAAGCCACACATCGCACCCCAGCTCTGGAAACCCTGTCTGCACTGGGTAAACCGGAAACCGCCCAAGCTGCTTTTCAGCTTTTGGTAGACCTTCGCCTCTGGAGTCCCCACGAAAACTTGTTCTTGCGGCGGAGCCAGATTCCAACCCAATTCGCTCAAAGGGTACTTGAAATGGCTCACAGTCGCATTGCATCACCGCCGCCTGACCCAGACCGCGATCGGCTTGACCTGACTCAGCTCAAAGTTTATACAATCGACGACGAAAGCACCCGCGAAATTGATGACGGGGTGAGTGTCGAGTTTTTGCCAGACGGACGACACCGGCTCTGGGTACACATTGCCGACCCGACGCGCTGGGTCATGCCCGGAGACGACCTGGATCTGGAAGCCCGCCGCCGCAGCACCACAGTTTATCTGCCCACGGGAATGATCCCAATGTTTCCGTCCGAGCTGGCAACCGGCCCAATGAGCCTCAACCAGGGGCAGGTTTGTACCGCGCTCAGCTTTGGTGTGATTTTGGACGAGATGGGGGCGATCGAAGAATACGAAATTCATCCCAGCTTGATCAAGCCCACCTACCGCCTCACCTATGAAGATGTAGACGAAATGCTGGAATTACAGGTTGAGGCAGAACCCGAAATCGAAGCAATCTCAATCTGGGCAAAGCGACGCAACGCCTGGAGACAGTCTCAGGGGGCAATCAGCATTCGGATGCCCGAATCTTCGATCAAAGTGCGAGACGACGAGATTACGATCGACGTACTGGATGACTCGCTCTCGCGCAATCTGGTCGCCGAAATGATGATCCTGACCGGAGAAGTTGCCGGACGCTATGGCGAAGAACACCATCTGCCGCTGCCTTTTCGGGGACAACCCCAGCCCGAATTGCCTCCAGAAGAAGAGCTCATGCAGCTTCCCGCCGGACCCGTGCGCTACTGCGCGATTCGTCGCTGTATGCCTCGTAGCGAAGTTAGTTTGACGCCTGCCCGCCATGCGAGCCTCGGGCTCAACAACTATACGCAGGTCACTTCCCCCATTCGCCGCTATGCCGATCTGCTGGCACATTTTCAAATCAAGGCACACCTGCGGGGTGCACCGCTGCCCTTCTCGCCCGAAGAAGCCCAGGAACTGATTCAATCAGTTAGCAACACTGCCTACGAATCCACCCTGGTCGAGCGACAAACGAATCGCTACTGGGGCTTAGAGTATCTGCGTCGCCATGCCGATGTGGTCTGGCAAGTGCTAATGCTGCGCTGGCTGCGCGAACACGAGAATCTGGGACTGGTGCTGATCGAAGACTTGGGCCTGGAAATGGCAATGCGGTTTAACCGATCGGTTGAAGTGGGCGATCGGCTGGAAATCAAAGTGTCCTACGTTGACCCACGTCAGGACATTATCCAATTTACAGAAGTCACAGGCTCAATGGCGCAAACAGCTTAGGAGCTGCTTCGGCGTCCTCAAACAGCCCGAATTGCCGTAAGCTAGGAAGGCTGTTTTTTGCTGCCCGGACTGCCCTAGAGAGAGTGCCATGAAGATTGCCACCTGGAATGTCAACTCGATTCGATCGCGCCTTGATCAGGTGCAAACCTGGCTCAAATCCAGCGAAGTTGATCTGCTGTGCGTCCAGGAAACCAAGGTTGTCGATGAAGACTTTCCGCGATCGATCTTTACAGACCTGGGCTATCACACTTACATTTCAGGACAGAAATCCTATAACGGCGTTGCTCTGATTAGCCGCACCCCTCTGGAAGCTGTCAGCATTGGCTTTGCTGAAGTCGTTGGTAGTTCCGCAGCATCTTTTGAGGCACAAAAGCGAGTCATTAGCGGCGTTCTAAACGGCATTCGCATTGTGAATCTTTACGTGCCTAACGGCTCAGAAGTCGGCAGCGAAAAATACGAATACAAGCTAAACTGGCTTGCCGTGCTGCGCGACTACCTCAAGGCTTGGCAAACCGATCACGCTGAAATCCTGGTGTGCGGAGACTTCAACATTGCCCCCGAAGACCGGGACATCTACGACCCCAAAGGCAAAGACACTCACATTATGTCCTCGCCAGCAGAACGAGAGGCACTTCAGCGATCGGTTTTCGACCTGGGATTTACAGATGGCTGCCGTCAGTTTCATGAGGACGGGCAATTTACCTGGTGGGACTACCGCACGGGCGGCTTTCAGCGGAATCGCGGCTGGCGCATCGACCATCACTATCTCTCAGAGAAATTGCGCGATCGTGCCCAGACTTGTGCAGTAGATATTGTGCCTCGTGGCTGGGAGAAACCGAGCGATCATGCCCCTGTGACGGTGGAATTGCTTTAAGAGTGAGTGAATGGGGAGATGAAGCAAGGGGTTGAGACGATTCCCGGTAGGGAAAACTGCTTTGCGTCATCCTAGATTTGCATCACCCTAGAACTGATCCTTCATGCCTCGCAGTCGAGCGAAGGTTTGAATTGGGTCATGGCTTTTGACCTTCATTTGAAGGACAGGCTGATCCCAGCGTAGAAAGGGATTGGTCCGTTTTTCTTCCCCCAGCAGTGAGGGAATCGTTGCTTCCGATCGTCCTCTTAACTGATTAACCTGGGCTACGCGATGCTGTAAATCCTGGTTTTGCTCGTCCACCGTTAACGCAAACTGAAGATTTTTCTGCGTATATTCATGGGCACACCAGATGCGCGTATCATCCGGGAGCGATCGAATCTTGGTCAGGGAATTCACCATCTGCATCGGAGAGCCTTCAAACAGCCTGCCACAGCCGCCCGCAAATAGTGTATCGCCGCAAAACAGTTCACCGGGTTCTCCGGGATGAACAGGCGCGAAGTAATAGGCAATATGAGCCTTGGTGTGTCCCGGCACGTCCAGGACTTCCGCCGATCGATCAGCAAATGTCACTCGATCGCCCTCCTGCAAAAATATTTGCTGTCCAGGAATTCTGCCTCGATCGGATGCTCCACCGTGAACGATCGCCTCTGGAAAAGTTCGGAGAAGCTGAGCATTGCCTCCTACATGATCACTGTGGTGATGGGTGTTCAAAATCGAGACTAGTCTCGCATTCAGGTTGCTTAAACAGCGTAGAACTGGCTCTGCTTCAGCCGGATCAATTACGGCAGCAGTCTGAGAATTGGGATCATGCAGCACAAAAATATAGTTATCAGATAGGGCAGGAAGTCGGTGAATTTGCATTACTGAGTCCAGGGTTCACACAGTTCTTTCTGTATTTTCGCTCAGGTTTCCGAAAAATTGGCCTGCTAAAGTTAATTGAGGCTTTACAGGATTCTCACCCTCTCTTTGCCTGTGAGAAAGAAGCCTTTTGCGGAATAGAAGAACGGGCAAAGGCAACCAATTTGATTTCGCTTTAATTCATATCAGCTTCAACTCAAATCTAAACGTCCTGCCATCAGTTACGGTAGGAGTAGGGGTATAGAATGGTTCGCGTTACAGCTCAAAAATCAGCCGAAGCTGCTCGACGATTGATCAATCGCACCAGGTTAACCCAACAGATCAGCTGCAAAGATTATTTTTATCTAACTTCTGTAATTCTGGCAGATACATCACTTAGCGAGGCAGAAAGGCGACAGATTAATCGTCTTTTCGATGACGTTCAAACAGGGCATTTACATCTGATTGATTAGATTTGAGAGTTCGATTTGAATATATTTCAGTTTAGAGAAGTTTAGAGACATTAGTTCTTACTGCGCCAGTGCGTTCTTTGGGAAGGATGCACTGTTTTTTTCAGGTTCACTTTTTCTCGGTAATCTCCTCAAACTCCAGGGAATCCTAGAGCTAATCAAAGAGTTCGCCTAAATCAACCCCAGTGATGCCATTTTTTAACCTAAGTTGGCATCCATCACCTAACGCAGCAATTCAACATTAAAACTTATGGATTTTCAGCGTCGTACAACCAAGCCAACCGTCTCACTTGTAGTCAGTGACTTATCAAAAAGTGGTGCTGGTCGCTGGGGTGGAGGCGTTCGTCCGTTCCTACTGGCTCAAGCTTTACGGCAATTGGGACATCGCGTCAAAATTTTTGGATTTGGCGATGACCCTGCGATCGCTTATACAGTTGACTTGCCGATTGTGACGATCGCGCCAACGGATTATCCCAAATTCTTCCAGTCTGCGCGTCATCTCATGAAGCAAATTGATGGCGATATTATCTATGCCTACAAACCGAAGCCTACAAGCTTTGGAATTTCCCTGCTTCATCGTTTGAAAACACGCCGCCCTCTGATCCTGGACATTGATGACTGGGAGCTAAGCTGGCATGGCGGAGAAGATTGGAAATACTGCCCGACGCTAAAACAGTTTGCTAGAGATGTGTTGAAACCGAAGGGTGCTTTGCGACAGCCTGATCATCCGCTTTATCTAAGCTGGATCGAGAAGCTTGTCTCGCATGCGAATGCCGTAACAGTTCATACCCAATTTCTCCAGCACCGTTTCGGCGGCACGTGCGTTCCCAACGGCAAGGATATATCATTGTTCGACCCGCAGCGGTATGACGCTCAAGCGGCTAAACAGCACTTTGGACTTTCTGACTATCGAGTGCTGATGTTTCCGGGCGCACCTCGCCCCTACAAAGGGGTTGAAGATATTTTGATGGCGTTAGAGCAGCTCAACCAGCCCGACTTACGGTTAGTGATTGTGGGCGGCAGTCCCTACGACGATTACGACAGTCACCTGATGCAGCGATGGGGACAATGGCTGATCAAATTACCCGCGCTTTCGCATGAAAAAATGCCAGAGGCGATCGCCGCCAGCGATATTGTGGTTGTCCCCCAGCGAGACACGCCAGCAGCCCAGGCTCAGTTTCCGTTAAAGCTTACTGACGGCATGGCAATGGCAAAACCGATTCTGGCTACTCGTGTCGGTGATATTCCACAGATCCTAGGGAATACGGGCTATCTCGTTGATTCTAGTTCCCCCACTCAGCTTGCGGCTGAGATCACCCACATCTTTGCCAATCTTGCGGAGGCGATCGATCGGGGTCGGCGTGCCAGGGAGCGGTGCAGGGAGCATTACAGCCTGGAAGCAATGAGTCATCGGCTTGCCCCAGTGTTAGAAAACTGCTGATAATCGGTTAGAGGGCAGATTGGCAACTGCCCCAACAACCTGATTATGCTCTTACAGGAAATAGGGATAAGGAAACCCTAAACAGAAGCCATTTCACGCTCAGGCAAACTGCGAAGCTTGTGGGTGTTTTCCAGCAGGCTTTGAGCAAAGGCGTCTAATCGCTTCGAGAGATCAGAATCAACAAGTTCACCCTGCTGATTAAACGCTTTCCAGGCTTGTCCGATCGCCACCTGTTCAGGAATCGTCCAGGCATGAACCCAGCGCATGATAATTCGCAGATCATTCAGGGCGTTGCTGTTCGACTGTCCACCCAGAACGCTGATAAAGCCCGTTACTTTGCCAGAGAATTCTTCAAAGCCCATCAAGTCCAGCGCATTCTTCAGCACACCGCTAATGCTGCCGTGATATTCGGGGGTTGCCAGAATAATCCCATCTGCTTCACGGACTGCATCCCTCAGCTTCTCAACGTCTGGATGGTTAGGATAGTCTTTGCCACCATCACAAAAGGGAAGATCTAGCTCTCGTAAGTCTAAAACCTCGACTTCAGCGCCTAACGCCTCAATTCGCTCCATTGCAATTTCTAAGGCTTGCTGACTGTAAGAATCAGCTCTCAAACTGCCGCCAATACCAACAACCTTGATCATAGGGCTGAGTCCTTAGACAACTAATCTTAGCTATTTTTTAATATAGCTTAAGCAAAGTTGTAATGACTACGACTTAGGAGAGAGATGGAAAGCAGAGCTGAGGATGGAGAGCCGGAAACAAGAAAAGAGGGGAGTGAGATGTCCTTCGCTTTCTTCGGACGACCCATTCCCCCTAATGCAGCCAGAATCGGCAGCCAAAATCGCTATGCTGCTGATTGATGCGACTTATCCTGAATTGAGGTGATAGAAGCAGATTCAGCCTTTGCCGAGTCAGCAGTAAGCTTATGGCTGTGGAAATGGATTCCGAGAAAAACATCGTAAATGAAATTCCAGAAATCCTTGCCTTTCATCAAACCTAAAGTCTGATGGCAGCCTTTTGCGTCGAGGAGTGGCTTTGTGGCTCGATAAGCAGGCTGATACTTATACCAGGGAATCGAGGGCCATAGATGGTGGATCAGGTGATAGTTCTGCCCCATAATCAGCACGTTCAGAATTGGATTGGGGTAGACCCGCGCATTCTTCCAGCGATCGCGCTCCTGGAAGGGACGATGAGGCAGGTAGTCAAAGAACAGCCCCAAAGCCAGACCAACAATGCCCGAAGGAATAAACCAAAAATTAAAGATAAAGCCAACAAAGCCGTACTGTATCCCCAGGACGACGATCGTGATCACAATCAGCCGAGCGACTGCCCACTCTAGAAGCTCATATTTGCGCCACAGCCGTCGCTTAAAAAAATAAATTTCGTGGTAGAAGAAGCGAGCCGAAATCAGCCAGAGCGGACCGCCTCTAGACACATAGTGGTCGGGATCGTTCTCTGGGTCATTTACATTGGCGTGGTGCTGCATGTGGACGCGGGTAAAAACCGGATAGGAAAATCCCAGCAGCAGGGCACTGCCATGACCCATCAGTGCATTCACAATTCGATTGCTATGGGCAACGTTGTGGGATGCATCGTGAATGACTGTGCCCACCATGTGGAGCGCAAGAACATTGGCGCAAAAGCAGATCCAGTCGGGGACGTGCCAGCACCAATAGCCAATCGTGGATAGGATTGCCATGACTACTGAAACCAGGAACATGAGCAGCGTTGGATTCCATGCCCTCGGCGCGCCCAGGAATTCCCTCGGTACAGTCAGGGGCTGAACTGCCTCCGACATCGTCTGTTTTCTCCTTACAGCTAAATTGAGCGACTTGCCCTCGTTCGCAGGCCCATTCGCAGGAACGAGCAGGATGCACTGAGATAAAACTTTACACTATTTTCCCCTTGTTCTCAGAAAACGCGGCGCAGTTTTTTGTTTAAGACAAAGGAAGCGGTGCAAAAAAATATGTTTCAGGCAAGCTTTAAAGATTCTACGGTCAGAAGGGTTCGCTGTGCTGATTTCTACAAAATGCAGGAACACAAAAGAATGCAAGAACACAAAGTGGAACACACTCATTCGTCTCAGCGTCAGGCAATGCGGAACAATTCTTGCCTGGAGGCGATCGCATGAGGAAGGCAATTAACAATTTTGTTCAGCTTAAAAAGTCACTCCAGGTTTTAGTCAAACAAAAGGTTTATCGCAGCTTAAGAGAAATAATTTAGACTTCCTTAAACTTTTATAGAAAACGCAGGTTTACTCCGCAATACTACTGATAGAGATAGAAGCACGAACTAGCCGTGAAATCCTTACGGACTCTACCTAGCGACCCGTTTGCGGGAGATTGTCAAGATTCGAGAGCCTCCCTTGATTTCCGTAGTTTCAACCTTAAACTCGTACGATGGACAGCTTATTAAGTGACCTATAGAAGGATGTTTCAAACATCCAAAACTTAGAGACTGATCTTGAGATTCAAATCCGTTTGGCTCCACGAGCTTTAGCAACTGTGAGGATGGCATGAATATACGCACTTTCGCCAGCCAAAGTAAAAGAACTAATGGGAAGCAGTCCCCCTCACGGGATAACCGTACGCCCTGCCCAACTGGATCAGGAATACCCGATTGCAGCGTGAACCGTCCTCTTCAGCGACGCTGGCAGTCCAGGTTCACCAGAAAACAGCGAACAGCAGATTTTTCTCATACCCAGCCAACCATTAGTCGCGCAGAGCAAGACCAACTTCTGCGGCAGGAGGCACTGACCCAGGCGCAGCAAGGGCATTTTGATATTGCGGTTGCCCTGTTCAGCGAACTGATCGAGCGTTACCCCAATAGCGCAAGCGACTATAGCAACCGGGGCTTGGTTTACTTCCAGAGCGGACAGCTTGAGGCGGCGATCGAGGACTACAACCGGGCGATCGAACTCAATCCGCAGCTAGACAGTGCATACAACAACCGGGCGAACTACTATGCGGCTCAGGGTCAATTCCTGGAGGCAATTTTGGACTACGATGTTGCCCTCGATTTGAACCCTGCCAATGTCCGAGTCTGGATTAATCAGGGAATCACGTTCCGGGAACTAGAGATGTACGATCGTGCCCTGGAAAGCTTTGAGCTGGCGCTTTGTCTGGGTCGCCTGGAAGGACATATCTACGCCGAGCGAGGACGGACTTATCACCTGCGGGGCGACTGGAACTGTGCCGTTGGAGACTATCATCGGGCGATCGAAGCACTGCCCGCAACGAAAGGACAGTCACACCATCCTTCGGCTCGTCTGCGTCATCAGGTCGAAAGCTGGATGGGAGAGTTGCTCTACCCCTTTGCTTAAGTCATTTCTGCTTAAGACAGTTCCTGAGGCTTCTCAGACGCGAGTCACTGTTTGAAACCTCAATTTGAAGCCTTGCCTGGAGCCTTAATCGGCTACTAAACGCTTCTTAACCTTCTACCCATTCTCCAGAATCGGGTTGATGTCCTAATTGGCTGTAGAACGGCAGTAAGTAGTATCGCGGTGGGTGATAGTCATTTTCTGCGGTAAATGGTGCGGCGAAGCGATCGCCGACTAAATCTTCTCGCACAAAGAAAGCATTAACACCAGCAAGGTTGGAGCCAACAAGCCTGTAGCCTTTCTTTAAACCCAAGATTTCTAAAGCTTTGAGAGACGCACCAAAATAATCAGTCCCTCGCCATTCATGAGCAGGGTTATAGGCAATAGTCCAGTTCACAGGAGGGTGAAATTTGTCATTGTATTCAATGACAACGACCCGTGGAGAAACAGACTCAATGGCATTCCAAACATGGTAGTCATTACCATCAATATCAATACAAAGCAAATCGATTTCACCCTCGAAACCATTTTGAACAAATAAATCGTTTATGTTTTCTACAGTAATGAATTGATTGACGACTGTGAGAGCAATGGGCACAACAGGTTGAACGCTTTTTGCAATGATCTCGCAAAGCTTCTGACTGGCATCAATTCACAGTCCTCCCCACCTCTAGTAAAGCAGGTAAACAGTGTTATTTTCTAAGCCATCGCACACACCAAACTCAATGAATGCATGGTGTTTAATTCCAATTCTTTGAAAAATTTCTTGAATGATTCCGTCCTCATCGTTCTGGAAGTACGCCTTAAATCCAAAACGCTCCAGACGCTTGGGGTCTTCACATTTAGGGTCAGCTAATAGCTGCCTAATGAGCAGCCCCATATTAGCCGGATAGTTAAAATCGTTATACGCATTCATGCCATCAAGAAATAACTGTACTGCTCACTGCTCAACCTTTTGTCATTCAGTTCAATACAGCACTTCAACCTAGCATTTAATTGGAATGCAAATACAAATCGGAATGCAAATACAAAAATCGATCGCCGTCTGAATAGCATATCCCCCTTGCCATGAATAAACACAGGTTAGGAAAAGTGTGGCGATCGATCATTTTTGCGATTTTCTGATTGCCTAAACGATGATCTCTGCCTAGTGCAATCAATCAGGAAAGAGCAGTGCAGCATCTCGTTTAGCAAATCCTCTAACAAATCCTCAATCGGAAGGCTAATCCCTTCCAAGCTGGTGCTTTAATCGATCGAAATTTGCTGAGGACCGTTTCCGTTGCCATTGGTCTGGTTTGACGGCGTGCTTTGTGTGAGCGTGACACCAGACTGCTGCTCAAGCCAGCTCTTAACCGGATCGTCTGCGAGATTGAGCCGCAGTAGCCCAGAGACAAAACCTCCCAGAAAGGCGATCGGATGTCCGGCAAGTTCGCGGATTACAGGGGTCAATTCGTCCATAAACATGAGAGACACTTCGGGTAACTGTCACATTGATCCTAGCGTGAAGCGGGCAGACTCGCCTACGGGTTAGACAGTGGATTTAGCAGCTGGAGGGAGGGGAGAGAGGAAATGAGGAGGGGAGGAAGGGGATGGGGGGATAGCTAGGAGTGCGTGACCCAGGGCTGGAGCATGATTCTGTTGCCCGATCGTTGAAGGATTAGGGAAATGGGCGCGATGACTAAGCCCTGACTACCCAGACAAACTCGACCCGGGACAAATTTTATGGTTTCGGACGGCTGACCGAGTGCAGCGAGCAATGCCGTTAATTTGCATTAGCGGCAGGCCGACTGCCATCATCGCCCAGTTTTCTCTGGAAGGTGCGCCTTCTAACCAGAGTTCAAACAGTTTCCAGGCAAAGGAATCGGTTGCAGCACGATCGATCTGAGCCTGAACTGCCACAATGAACGGCTGGGAACTGTCTAATTTGCTTTGCCTCAGAGCGTTCAGTATTGCTTCAATTCGTGCATGATTCAGGCAATTATCCCCTTTAACCATCGCCGCGCCACTTGCGGAGCTTTTGACGACAGCATTAGCTCCAGCATAAACGGGGCTACTTCAGGAGCTTGAACACAGCTCGAAAACTCCTTGGTTAAGGAACGAGATGATCGTCCTTTTAACAGTTTTACCTTGTGCGAATCGCTCAGAAGGTGACGGAGCAATCGCCAGAGGAGGCTCAAGTTTTAGAATTTCTGGAACTAACCGACGCTACCCTCCGACTGCAAAAGACGCTCCTCCCATCAAACGAAACTCAGGAAGTCACGCTGACCGCAGTTGAAGACCAGTTCACCTGTCCCGACCTTCCCTGATAAAGACTCAGCCGCTCACTTGCTCACTCACTACCGGGCAAAAATCGCCTCATCCTGAGCAAACGCCTTAAATTCCAGCGCATTGCCGCTCGGATCGAGAAAAAACATTGTTGCCTGTTCGCCCACTTCTCCCTTGAAGCGAGTATAGGGTTTGATAATAAATTCAATGCCCTGCTGGGTGAGACGATCGGCGAGTATTTGCCATTCGTTCATTTCCAGAATCACGCCCCAGTGCTGCACCGGAACATTTTTGCCGTCTACAGGATTCGTGGGTGTCCCTGTGGCAGACGGAGCCAGGTGAGCGGTGATTTGATGCCCAAAAAAATTAAAGTCAATCCAGCGATCGGAGGTGCGCCCAATCGAGCAACCCAACAGGGTTTCGTAGAAATTGCGGGTTGCTGCCAGGTCAGTAACGGGAAATGCAACGTGGAAAGGACGAAGACTCATAGACTTGCGGTTAAAGCTTGAAAGAATGTTGGAGCAGTATCCGAGGTGCTGCATTGCCTCTTAAATCCCCATTAATAGGGGACTTTGAATGACTAACTCATTGCCGCCCGTCGATCGCTCGACTTCGATCGCGAAGATTTGGAGCTGCGAGGAGGCTTGGCGGGGGGAGGGGGAGGTTCCTTTTCCTGGGCGATCGGCAGCGTGAAATGAAACTGGCTGCCCTGGTCGCGTCCTGCCGATTCTGCCCAAATTTTACCGCCCAAGCCCAGCACAATCTGCCGACAAATTGCCAGCCCCAAGCCCGTGCCGCCTGCAGTGCGTCGCAGTGCCCCTTCTTCCTGATAGAAGCGATCGAAGACTGCCTCCAATCGATTCGGTTCAATGCCGCGTCCCGTATCGATAACCGTCACTTCCAGCATTTTGCCGCCGTTGGGCTTTGCCTCGATAGTCACTTCGCCTTCCGGGTTGGTGAACTTGCAAGCATTATCCAGCAGCTTCGATAACACTTCCACTAGCCATTCGCCGTCTGCCTTCACCGGGGGCAGCTCGATCGGCACTTCTGCGGTGATGCGCGGCAGTTCTTCGGTTGCTTGGCGGGTGCGAATGCTGCTCAACGCCAGGCTAACGACTTCCTCCAAAGCGATCGGCTCCAAATGCCACTCGACTCGTCCGCTTTCCAGCCGCGACAAAGTGAGAAAGTCCTGAATCAGCTTTCTCATGCGATCGGCATCGGTCATCGCCGTATTCAGCATCACCTGCCGCAGTTCGGGCATCATATCCGGTTCGCTCACCAGGCTTTCCAGACAGACCTGAATCGTAGAAAGCGGCGTTCTCAGCTCGTGTCCAGTAATGGCGATCAGGTTGCTGCGGGTGCGCTCCAATGCTTCAAGCTGCTGGTTCAGGTCTTCCAGGTTGGCATAGGATTCTGCCTGAATCAGGGCGACACCAAGCTGTGTGGCGATCGCCTCAACCATGCCGATTTCATCATGAGTCCAGGCGTGCGGTTCGCTCTTGCAGTGATGCAGTTCCATCATGCCGAGCAGCTTGCCTTGATACACCACGGGAACCATTAGCCACGAGCGAATTTGCCAGCGATCGAGCCGGGTCTGAATCGGGGAGAAATCAAACGTTGAATCCTGGGTATTGGGAACCGAGAGGCTTTCCTGCTTTTGCGCGACGGTCTGAAACAGGGGATTACGGCTCAGTAACCATTCCTCGCCCATCAGTGAACGGATTGATGGATTCGATCGATATTCGTAGCTAATCGTCGTCGTCGTATCCGTTGCCCGGCAGCGATACAGCACACAGCGACAGACTTCCATCGCCTGTCCCAGCTCCGCCACTGCCACCTTAAAGATTTCGTTGGGGTCGAGCGATCGACGAATGGCAGACGTAATCGAATTCACCAATCGTTCTCGTCGTTCCTGGGCAGCGATCGATCGGTATGCCTTGAGCAATTTGTATTGTCCCGCCTGCAAATAAGTCACCAGTCGCTGAGCAAACGGATCGGGGTCAACCCCCAGTCCTTCGGTCGGCAGGGGGTGGGTCAGGAACATTTCTTTTGCCTGCTCAATTTTTTCGCTTAGTTCCGGTCGATAAACCTGAATGCGGTTCAACAAGAGTTTTGCTGCCTGCTCGCTCACCTGGCGATCGAACGTCCAGATGCCCTCAAAGCGGCGCGTTTGATCCATGCCTGCCGCCTCTCCTCGACTGGTAACAGGAGCGGGATAGCGTTCCTGACAAAGCAAACAAGCCGCATACTGCTGCCCAATCACCACCAGGTGCCATTCCTGACTGAGGCGATCGTCTGGCTCAAAGGCGATCGTTTCATATTCTCTCGATGCGCTTGTAAAACTGGTTTCAGGTGCAGCCAGCACATATACTTGGGGCGTCAGAGCAGCAATGCGTTCGTAGCGGTGTGCCTCCTGGCGATAAAATCGCTCACGCTGGAAGCTGGCAATCACCAGTGAAGAAGTTGATCCGCCCGCCAGGACTTGATCCTCCATTGCGTGCGAAAGGGCAGTCAGGGAGGACTTGAAGTAAAGCTGGGGTCGCAGTTGGGGCGCGATCTGCAATAACTCTTCCAGAACGGAAGTTTGGAGGCTCATTGGCAGTACTTTGTCGATCCCTACGGAAAACAGGTCGAGGTACAAGAAGCAGCTTCCTTACAAAGCTTCGCACGACTCGCAATCGGTCAGCAGGAGGGTTGTTGCACAGAGTTGCTTAGAACGGCTGGGTTTGCAAGGGGTCTCAGTCAAATCGTAAAGCGGCGGCTAGCAGACAAATCATAAGATTTGCAACCAGACGCAACACAGTGCCTCATCCTGCTCAGGAAAGATCACCTCAACCAGAGCCGGATTAGCCTGATTCCAATATACCGTTTTGGTTTAAGCAGACGGAATAGACCTACCGATCGAGCGTAAACGACAGGGCAAGCTTTGCTGTAAAGTGGCAGTATGTATGACAACGACGACTTAACCGTACTCAATGCTGAGCTGGAGACTGATCCGCTAGATGCGATCGAGCCAATCGACGCTGAAGCCGAAAAGCCTGATCCAGACGTGATGCTGCGGCTGCTGGACTCTGACAATAACCAGCAGAAAATGCTGGCTGCCCGTGCATTTTGCGAGCTCGAAGACGATCGCGCCATTCCCGCTCTGATTTGCCTGCTTACTGATGCCTGTCCTCTGATTCGGGTCAGTGCTGCCTATGGCTTGGGGCGCAATCCCAGTTCCGATGCTGTAGAGCCGTTGATTCATCAGCTTCAGCGCGATTGGAATGGCTATGTCCGCAAAGGCATCGTCTGGGCACTAGGAAACTGCCGCGATCGTCGATCGTTAGAACCCTTGATGCGAGCCTTGAGAACCGATATTTCTGCGGTGCGGCTCTGGGCGGCGAGTGCCCTGGCGCAAATGGCAAGTATCGGCTACGAAGCCATTATTACCGCACTGCCTCCTCTCATTGAAGCTCTGCGACGCGATCCGGTAGCGGCGGTGCGAAGTAACTGCGCCTGGTCGATCGGTCAACTTTGCCGCGAACTGCCTTCAAACGTGGTGTATGCAACGGCGATCGATGCCCTGATCGAAGCCTTCGCCGAAGACGAGGAAATGGGCGTGCGCGAAGATGCCCGTTCAGCAATGCTGCGAGTTGGCGATCCACGTGGGCTTCAGGTGATTGAGACGATCGAGCGGGAAGGGTTGATTTAGGGGGGAATTGATTAAACCTGCTGTGCCAGTCGATCGATTGCCTCGCCCGTGACGCGACAGATTCGCCAGTCGGGAAGTACCATTGCGCCCATCCGCTCGTAAAAGCCGATCGCCGGAGCATTCCAGTCGAGGACGCTCCATTCCAGCCGCCCATAGTCTCGCTCCACCGCCAGTTTGGCAAGGTGAGACAGGAGGGCTTTGCCAATGCCCAGTCCGCGATAGTCGGGCAGCACAAACAGATCTTCGAGGTAGATTCCGGGCTTGGTTAAGAACGTTGAATAGTTGGTGAAGAACAGCGCGAATCCCACCAAGTTTCCGGCGACCTCTGCCACGATCGCTTCTACACAGGGACGATCGCTAAACAGATGCTGCTTGAGCAGATCAAGACTGCCCGTCACCTGATGCGACAGTTTCTCATATTCCGCCAGAGCTTTAATCAGCGCAAAGATATCTGCTGTGTCTGCGGGCTGTGCCGCACGAATCAGAACAGTTTGAGACGGTTGAACAGAAGTCATGGGAGATCAGGTTGCAAATCGCCTCAACCAGTATTTCAGCAATTGCTAGCGTTTGCGCGATCGTCTGAAACAAATTCCCAGTTCCGCCCAAGATTGTTGTTCGAAGAATTCCCGATTTAGCGCAGCCAGCTTTTGAGCCGAGCCGCCACCTGAGGACGACGCAACTTTCGCATTGCCTTAGTCTGAATTTGGCGCACCCGCTCCCGCGACAAGTTAAAAATGCCGCCCACTTCTTCAAGTGTGTGGGTTTCGCCCGTGGTTAAGCCGTAGCGCAACGCAATAATGTCCCGCTCCCGCTCGGTCAGAACTTCTCCCAAAACCGAGTAAATTTCTTGCCGCATCATCGATTCGCTCATTTGAGCTTCGGGCGACTGGGTGCTGTTGTCCTCCAGCAGTTCCATCAGTTCGGTGTCTTCGCCTTTGCCAACTCGGTGGTTTAACGAGAGCGATCGACGACGGACCTGCTGCAAGTTTCGCAACTGCTCTGGGGTCATTTCCAGGGATTCTGCCAGTTCAGTCTCGGTGGGGTTTCGGTTGAGTTCTTTCCGCAGTTCCCGATGCGCTTTTTTCAGCTTGTTTAGCTTTTCGACGATGTGAATCGGCAGGCGGATGGTACGGGCATCGTTCGCGATCGTGCGGGTGATCCCCTGACGAATCCACCAGTAAGCGTAGGTCGAAAACTTGTAGCCCTTATCGGGATCAAACTTTTCGGTGGCTCTGTTGAGACCGAGTGCGCCTTCCTGAATCAAATCTAGAAAAGGGACACCGCGATTGAGATAGCGTTTAGCAATCGACACCACCAGCCGTAGATTTGATCGAATCATTTTACGCTTGGCAACGCGGCTCAAATACAGCCGATGTTCGAGCTGCCGTTCAGAAAGCTCTAGCGCAACGGCGATGTCTGATTTAACCGGGGGATGTCCGAGCTGCTTTTCTAAACGGTTTCGCAGTGTTTCCACATCTGCCAGAAACTTGACGCGTCGAGCTAGCTCGATTTCTTCGTCGGGCTTCAGCAGCGGATAGCGTGCCATTTCTTTAAAGAAAGCACCCACCGCATCGTCAGATATCGTTTTGCGGTATCCCGAAGCAGGATTGGTCAATAACTCTTCGATTTCCTCAGAGTCAAATTCAATCATGGCTCCGCCGTTTTCTGCCGTGGATTGCGACTCGGTCTGCTCGATCGATCGCAAGTCAATTGGAGTCTGATGCAGCAAATCGGGCTCGTCAAAGGTCATTAGCTGAAGGGAATCTGTCATGTCCATAAGAGTATTTGTCATGCGTTTGTCGGAGTCAGGATGAAATTACAAGCTAAATTACAAGCTACAAAGGGCAGGATGAGATAAGCGAGAAGCTTTAATTCATAAAAAGCTTAAGTAACAGAATTAACAAAACGAATGAAGGCTGCGAGAAAAGTTTTAGTTGAAACTATTTTTCAAATTAAAGAATCATTTAATTTTTCCTATCTTGAACTGTTATTTCCTGCTGGATTTGTCCAAGGGCGATCGAGCCATTTGACCCTACAAACCATTAGATTTTCAAGGGAAATGCGGTTTACTCACGTTAAGAAGCTAATTATGGGTTAAAGCCCCTCCCCACAGGGGTTTCAACTTTTCCGCACGATATCTTCTAGCTAAGGCTAATCTACAGGAACTTTGCCAGAGCTAAGCCTAACTTTAGAGGGAGTTAAGCAATAAGCTGTTGACTGCTGACTGAGTAACCTAATGCGCCCTTTTGAACCGGTGCTTGCGTCGCGAATTTTCTACTGAAAATAGACAAACAAAAACCTAATCAGTTTGAACTTAGCCGAGACACCCACCATTATTGTTGCGCTCTATAACGCTGCTGAATGAATCACACTACTAAAGCGTTCATTCTGTTGCCATTGACCGGAGCGAGTAAAGTTGAGATTACTATAGCAAGCTTCTGGCAAATGGCAAGAGCAATGGTCTTTATTTTTCAATTCGTGCAGAAAGGTTGCTCTACAAAGCCTAAACGAGGCATCTTTGTTAACTTAAATAAATCGGAGATTAGCACTTTCCTTAATTCACCCCTTGCCGTTCGATCGAGCAGAAGGCAAATTGAGTCACCCGAACTCCTTTGATGCAAGTGATGCAAGACCGAATTCTGATGCAAGACCGAATAATGTATCAAGTCAGTCATAGTCTAATTGGATGCGTGTCTATCTATAGGCAGATTTGCGGTTTTTTCAGTATCAAAATCTCGATAGACTGGCTAAACTGCAACAACCTCACCCCAAACTGCTACACTCTGCTACATCCAGCGTGATTCGTCAACTACTGCGCTACTTTAACACTGCCGCTTGATCTTATGCCAACCGTTCGTCCACTGCGAAGCAGTTCCCCCACTGGGGTTGTCGCTGCAATGCCTGACACCCCCCTCACCGCTGCGGGAAAGTTACCAATTGCGGCTGAAGCAAACGTGTCCTACGGGTCGTTCCAGTGGGTTGAGGTGCTGGTGGATTGTCCAGGAACTCAGGGACTCTATACCTACCAGATCCCTGACGATCTCAAAGTGCAGCCTGGAGATGTGGTTAGCGTGCCCTTTGGGACACAGCAAGTAGGCGGCATTGCTATTCGGTTGCTTAGTCAGCCTCCCGACCTGGATGCGGCATCGATTCGATCGATCGCTGAAGTCGTCTCGCAAAACTTCTTCCCGCCGGAATATTGGTCGTTACTCAATCAGGTTGCCGACTATTACTGCACGCCACTGATGCAGGTGATCCGGGTTGCCCTGCCGCCGGGATTACTGGGACGATCGCAGCGACGCATCCGATTGAAACCTGAAGCGATTCCAACTGAGGCAGATTTATTCTTGCAGCCGATCGCTCGCCGATTGCTCGAACTGCTTCAGCAGCAGAAACAGGGCGATTATTCCTGGCAATATCTTCAGCGACAGGTGCGCGGAGCCGATCGAGGATTGCGCGATTTGCTGCGTCGGGGCTGGGTGGAAAGCTATTTAGAATCGCCTGCTCCCATTCGTCCCAAACAGCAACGTGCCGTGACTCTGGTTGCCGATCTGCCTGCAATATCGCTGACACCTAAACAGCAAGAAATTCTGGACGTGCTGAAGCGCAGCGGTGGTGAACTGTGGCTGACCGAACTGCTGCAAGTCTGCCAGGTTACGTCATCGGTGATCAAAACGTTGGAGCAAAAAGGCTGTCTTTTAATTCATGCTAGAGAAGTGCTGCGAAGGGAATCAGGCACAATCGCCTTCGACCAACCTAAGCAGCTGAATCCTAACCAGCAAAAAGCTTGCGCTGAAATTACCGCCTTAAGCACCTATTCAACGGTGCTGCTGCATGGCGTCACAGGTTCAGGCAAAACCGAGGTTTATCTTCAGGCGATCGACCCAGTACTGCGGAGTGGCAAATCGGTGCTGGTGCTGGTTCCCGAAATTGGCTTGACGCCGCAGCTAACCGATCGATTCCGGGCAAGGTTTGGTTCGCAGGTTTATGTCTATCACAGTGCCCTAGCAGACGGCGAACGCTACGACACCTGGCGGCAAATGCTCAGCGGCAGTCCTCAAGTGGTGATCGGAACGCGATCGGCAATTTTTGCGCCCTTACCCAAGCTGGGATTAATCGTTCTTGATGAGGAGCATGACAGCAGCTTTAAGCAGGATCAGCCTGCGCCCTGCTACCATGCCCGTACCGTCGCTCAGTGGCGAGCAGAACAAATTAATTGTCCTCTAGTGCTGGGATCGGCAACGCCTTCGCTGGAAAGCTGGCTGGCAAATCATTCAACCGTTGCTCAAGGTTTCGCTGAACAGCCCGGAACCCAAACTCTATATCTTTCCTTACCCCAGCGAATTCACGACCGCCCGATGCCGCCGATCGAAGTTGTGGACATGCGCGAAGAATTGCACCAGGGCAATCGATCGATCTTTAGCCGATCGCTTCAGTCTGCCCTTGCTGAACTGCCGCAGCAGAAACAGCAGGCAATTTTATTTATTCATCGACGCGGGCACAGCACCTTTGTCTCCTGCCGCAACTGTGGTCATGTGCTGGACTGTCCCCACTGCGATGTCTCTTTGACCTACCACCAACCTCAGCCCGGCGGCTATGAGTCTTTGCGCTGTCACTACTGTGGCTTTGGTCAAGGGCATCCGCGCACCTGTCCCGTGTGTGATTCTCCTTATTTGAAACACTTCGGCAGCGGCACACAGCGCGTTATGCAGGAACTCAATCATCTGTTTCCCCAGCTTCGCTGTTTGCGCTTTGATAGCGACACGACCCGCGCTAAAGGAGCACACCGCGCTCTGCTGACTCGCTTTAGCCAGGGAGAAGCCGATGTGCTAGTGGGAACCCAGATGCTCACGAAGGGAATCGACCTGCCCCAGGTAACGCTGGTGGGAATTGTCGCAGCAGATGGCTTGCTTTATCTCTCAGACTACCGGGCAAACGAGCGGGCATTCCAGACACTCACCCAGGTGGCAGGACGGGCAGGGCGAGGGGAACAGCCAGGGCGAGTCATGCTTCAGACCTATTCGCCCCCGCACCCGGTGATTAAAGCAGTGCAGGCACAAAACTACGAGGCATTTGTCCAAACGGAGCTAGAGTATCGAGCTGCGCTCAGCTATCCCCCCCACGGACGACTGCTGCTGCTGCGGCTCAGCGGGTTTGATGAAGCGATCGTCCAGCAGACTGCAATGGAAATCGCTGCCTATCTTCGCACGATTTATTCCGACCCCGACGACAAGCTGCTTGGACCTGCCCCCGCCTCGATCGCCCGTGTTGCCAATCGCTATCGCTGGCAACTTTTGCTCAAGCTCACGCCCGACTCCCAGATGAGGCTTGATTTTGCTGGACTGCGATCGGTTTGTCCTACCGGAGTGAGCTTAACAATCGATGTGGACCCGCTGAACTTCCTGTAGTCGAACTGTAGTCGAAAATTTCAAAAAGCGACAAAAACAAAAAAGGGAGCGTTATGCTCCCCAATGACCTACTCTTCTGACCTTAACCAAGACGATAGAAGTGCGTTACGACTTCTTTTTCTGCCGTCGCTTCGCTGCTAAAACTGCCTTATCTACAGGAAAACCCGCAACCGGAATCACCTGATACTTCCGCTCCTCTTCAAGCCGCCTTAGCTCGGTGTAATCGACCCAGTGAATACAGTCTACTGGGCAAGTGTCGATAGCCTCCTGAATCACCTCTTCTGAATCGCCATCCTGCCGAATGACGCGAGAGCGACCGTGATCGGGTTCGATATAGAACGTGTTGCGGGCAACATGGGCGCAGTGCAGGCAACCAATGCAGGTTACTTCGTCCACATAAACCCCTCTTTGACGAACTACGCCGCCCAATTCGGGTTCAAGTCCAGTTCGCTCAGGCGCATCTCGAAGCTGTCCCCCCAGCTCGGGCTCAAAACCGCTTGGAGCGGAGGAGTCAGTCGGGAGGCTATCAGAAGACCAAGCCGCAGACATCGGAGAAAATTCAGTCATCGCATCCGCACTCAAGAAAGAACTCGCGGAAATTAGGATTGTGCCTCGAAACAATTAAACGGCTGCGCCAGCAGTCCAACGTTGCAGCACCAGACGAATCGAGCCATCCTGGTTTTGCTGCTGTTCGGTCAGCTGAAAGCCTTGCCGAGCGGTTTCCTTCATTACTGTGTGGTAAGCATATCGCTGCGTTACCCTCTTCAAAAAGCCTTCAACCGAAAGCGGCTGCCGCCAGTATTGCAGGTCAGCGACCAATTCATACTGAGCATCATTCTGGCTAAAGCCGATGTCGTAACCGTTGTCTTGCTCGATCACAACATCAGCGGTCCGGCTCTGCCCACGATAGCCGCGAACAGGCTGTGGACCAGCTTTCCACTCGATTCCCAGATCGGTCAACGCCGACTGAAGCGAGGTCAGATCACGAATTTGGGTTTTGATTTGGCTAAAGTGAGACATGGGTAACTTTGTATAAAATCGTTTGGACTATGGTTTGGACTATTGCTTGAACGGCAAAAGCGGATCTACCACTCGCCGAAAGTGGTTTGAGCTTGAGCAGAAATCGATTGCTGCACAGGCTGAGCATAGTATTCCGAGGTCGTTTCTTGACTGATAACCTGACCAAGCTGAGCTTCGATCGCCGCTGTCACTTCGGCACAGGAGGCTCCAATAATCCCAGTCACCTTTTCTTGAACGCGACCATCTGGATGAATGATGAATTCCAGCGTCTCCATTCGACCCTATCCGCTTTCAAAAGAACCATTCGAATGAGATGAACTAGCCTGCGCTGTCGATCGCTAACCGCCAGCAGCCCACTAAAGTTGCCATAAACCTATCGGCTACCCAACTCAGCACCAAGCTTCATCAAAGTTGACCAAACCAGGAAAGCTGAGTTGAAACGTAAGAAATATTAGTAGACCCTTGAGGCTTTACTTCAACTCTTTAAGTTAGTTTCGCTTAACTCCTCATAGCAGTCAAGGATACCTAGAGATAGAAAAATTAATCTCATTACCTCTACCTTTCTAGAGAACTCAAGAACCTTAAAGAATTGTTAAATTACGTAACGCTCGTTAGAAGCTGAATTACTCCAATTTTCAGGAGCATCTCAGTTTTGCCCTTATAGTCCTCAGAACTCCCTATCGCTCGACTGATAGGAATGCTCCTACTTTATAGAAATATGTCTATGACTTCAGCGACTAAAAATATAGATTGGATCCGCAAAGCGGCGGTTTATTCTTCAAGATTAGATGCCTCTGCGGTTGGTAGAGTAAGGCTTTCATCTTCAAGGGCATAGACCGTTTGCATAACATAGGGTAAACCTGCGCCGCGCAGTCCACGCCGAATGCGATCGGGTGTTTCTGGAAACAGCACAAACAGAGGGTAGCTCTCGTTAGATCCCTCGCTGAGCAAATGAGCTTCTTGCTCTGACATCACCCATTCACAACCCGGATCAAGCAGAATTTGGGTTTTGCGCCAGCGACTCAGCATATCAGAAAAATCTTCGGTAGGACGGTGAATAAAGACAATCACTTCGCCACCTGCTTTGATCCGCCACTCTGGGTCGCACATCAGAATCGCCAGATCGCAGGGTAACTGAGCTGTCTGACTAGAAGAAGCGGTTGAGTCGCCCACCGTTGCCGCTCGAGTTCGCGTCCGAATTAGGGGCAGAGGCAGCGTAATCACGCTTTCATCCGGTCGTCGCATACTGGGAATCATTTCTAGATAAGGGCGATGCTGCTTCAGCAACTCGATCGCCCCCCGCCGATCGCTACATTCCGCCAGAAGTTCTTCGTATTGAGCTTGTTTAACAGGCATAGGCTTGGGCAAAGTCTCAGCAACAAAAGTTTCAGCAACAACAATGCCCCATAAAGGGGCAGAAACCGATTGCATTGATGACGATACGAAAGCAGAAGGTTAGCCTTTAATGGCATCCATCACGCTGAAGATGGGTAGATACATTGCAATCAGAATCGAACCAACCATTCCCCCTAACACCACGATCATAATCGGTTCCATGATGCTGGTGAGTGCTTTTACGGCTTGCTCGACTTCATCTTCATAGAAGTCTGCGACCTTCATCAGCATGGTATCAATTTCCCCGGTTTCTTCCCCAATGCTAATCATCTGAATCGCCATAATCGGGAAAACCTGCGCTCGCTGGAGGGCAAGACTGATCATGCCGCCCGTCTGGACTTCCTGCTTTGCTTCATCAACTGCATTAGCAATGACCTGATTTCCTGCGGTATCGCGCACAATCTCCAGAGCAGTCAGAATCGGAACCCCCGAGCGCGACAGAGCACCAAAGGTACGGCAAAACCGCGCTGTCGCCGTCTTCTGCACTAGATCACCAAACAGCGGCATCTTCAGGAAGAAGCGATCCATTGTCACCCGCCCAACTTTAGTGTTGTAGTACTGTCGGTATGCAAAAGCGGCGGCAAAAATCGCAGCAACCAGCAGCAGCACATAGGGACTTCTCAGAAATTTGCTAATCCCAATCATAAATGCCGTGAAGGGGGGTAGCTGCGCTCCCAGTTCATCAAAAATGTTGGCGAAGATGGGCAGCAGAAAGATACACATTCCCAGGAAAATAATCGTTGCCAGAGTACCAACGGCGATCGGATAAGTCATCGCTGACTTAATCTGGTTTTGCAGTCGTGCCACATCCTCTAGCAGCTTTGCCAAGCGGTTCATGACTTCGTCGAGTACCCCGCCGACCTCGCCCGCCTGCACCATACTCACGTACAACCCATCAAAACAACTTGGGTGCTTTCGCATGGCGTCCGAGAGATTGGTTCCCTGCTGCACATCTGCACTGACTTCCTGAAGGGCTTTTTTCATTTTGGGGTTAGGGCACTGATCAGACAGCACCCCCAGCCCTCGAACCAATGCAACACCTGCATTAATCAACACCGCGAACTGTCGCGAGAAAACCGCTTTATCCTTCACCGTCACACTGGTCATGGCGGTTTGGATGTCTTCTAGCTTAAAGGTGCTGAGCTTTTCAAGCAGCCCTCGATCCTCGGTCAATTCCTGCACGAACAAACCCCGCTCCCGCAGAGCTGTCCGGGCATCGCTGGGAGACTCAGCGACAATGCGTTCACGTTTGGGATTGCCTTTCGTATCTCGCGCTCGAACAACGTAGGTAGGCATAGTTCGCAACCAAATGAAATGACAAGGATTGAGCGTTTCGGCTCTGCTCAGTCCTGTTGATCCTACCCTGTTCTATTCATTTGACTGACAGGGGGAGATAATTTGCTAAATCAGGACTGGGGAAAGCCTAGAACGGCCGGGGCATCAAGAAGCGTGATTAGTGAGCCGCAGCCATTCCTGACTTTGCAGATCCCGCAGGCGGCGCACCAATCAATCTCTGAAGTTCATCGGGTCTAGAGGTTTTAGACATGGCAGATTCAAAAGAAATCAACCCAGACTTATACTGATCCGCCAGTACTTTCTCCAGGGTTTGCATTCCCAGCTTACCGCCCGTCTGAATGGCTGAATAAATCTGAGACGTTTTGCCCTCGCGAATCAGGTTTGAAATCGCAGGCGTCACGACCATGATTTCCTGTGCCATGACTCGTCCAAACTCATTGGGTTTAGGATTTTTGCGCGGTACAAGAGTTTGGCTAAAGACCGAGACTAGAGAGTTTGAGAGCTGAACTCTCACCTGCTGCTGCCGCTCGGCCGGAAACACGTCGATAATTCGGTCAACGGTTTGAGCCGCCGAACTGGTGTGCAGCGTTCCAAAAACCAGGTGTCCGGTTTCCGCCGCTGAGATAGCCAGAGAAATGGTGTCTAGATCGCGCATCTCACCGATCAGAATGATATCGGGGTCTTCCCGCAGAGCCGCCTTGAGCGCATTGGCAAAACTCTTGGTGTCCTCGCCGAGCTGGCGCTGGTGAACAATGCTTTTGATTGGCTCATAGACAAACTCGATCGGGTCTTCGATCGTCAGAATATGCTCTGCTCTGGTGCGGTTGATCAGATCGATCATGGCTGCTAGGGTTGTTGTTTTCCCGGAGCCAGTTGGTCCTGTCACCAGGATCAGTCCTCTTGGCTTTTCTGACATCTCGCGCACCACATCTGGCAAGCCCAGCTTATCGAAGTTCGGAATTTTCGAGCTAAGTGCCCGCAAGCAGGCGGCATAGGTTCCCCGGTCTTTGTAGACGTTGACCCGAAACCGCGCCAGTCCCTTCACACCATAGGAGCAGTCCAGCTCCCAGTTTTGCTCCAGGTTTTTGCGCTGGGTATTGTTGAGCATACTGAAGATCAGTCGCTGGCATTGATCTGCGGTCATTGGCTCATCGCCGATCGGAGTTAATTTACCGCTAATTCGGAAGTAGGGCGGAACCCCGGCGGACAGGTGCAAATCAGAGCCACCCATCTCGATGAGCTGTTCCATCAAATCTTCGATCATTAACTCCATGTGGTTATCTCCGTGATTGATGTGCGTCTACTGGCAGGTCTTTGTAATTCAGCCGGGGAAAAGGGCAGCAATTAATCCTGGAAGCGAGGCGTGGTGCAGTAGGGGCAGTCCAGCCACTCGATTTTTAAGTCTGCGGTACAGCAGCGACAGGTCAGAGAAGTTTTGCGTTTTGCCTTTAGCTCTGCTTCCAAACCTGAGTCCGTAAATGTGACCCGCTCAACTTCTTCCAGCGTGGTTGACCCCTGCCGCACCAAATTTAAACTGTAGGCTAGCAGCGTCTTCATTCCTTCTTCGACCGCAGCTTCCTTAATTCGTTCGGTGGGTGCGCCTTCGGTAACCAGGGTCTGGATTCGCTCGGTCACCCGCATCACTTCATAGACCCCGCAGCGTCCCTTGTAGCCCACGCCGTGGCAGGTAGAGCAGAGCGTTCCGGCGACTCTAGCTTGCTGCACTTCCTCATGGCTTAGACTGGTTGCCCGATACAGCATCAAGTCAGGCTCCGCCGAACTCGACAGCCCAAAGCGAGAAAGCTCTTCTGGCGTGGGGTGGTACGCAACCCGGCATTCAGAACAAACGCGACGCATCAGACGCTGTGCCAGGACGCCAATGAGCGAACTGGATACCATAAAGGACTCTACGCCCATTTCTTCCAAACGAGCCACTGCGCTTGCAGCATCGTTGGTGTGCAGCGTGGTTAAAACCAGGTGTCCGGTCAAGGCTGCTTCGATCGCCGTTTTTGCGGTTTCCTTGTCCCGAGTTTCACCCACTAGAATCACATCCGGGTCCTGCCGCAGAAATGCCCGCAGAATGGAGGCAAAATCCATCCCTTTTTCGCGAATCACCTGCACCTGAGTCAGACCGGGAAGCGAGTATTCGATCGGGTCTTCGGCAGTGCTGATGTTAACGCCCGGATCATTTCGCTCTGCCAAAGCCGAGTAGAGCGTTGTTGTTTTTCCTGAACCCGTTGGGCCTGTCACCAGGATCAGTCCGAAGGGACGCGAAACCATTTCTTGAACGATCTGCAGCGTTTCCGGGTCGGTGATTAGCTTGTCGAGTCCGAGCTGAGTTGCCGAGTTGTCCAGAATTCGTAGACAGATTTTCTCGCCGTAGCGACTGGGCAACGTGTTGACCCGAAAATCGACCTTGCGATTGTCGAACAAGCGGCGAATTCTACCGTCCTGCGGCACTCGGCGTTCGGCAATATCCAGGTTCGCCATGATCTTGAAGCGGGCAGTCAGTGCCGGGATGATTTTCTTTGGCAAAGGCTCTAATCCCTGACGCAATACCCCATCTTTGCGAAAGCGAATGCGGAGAAACTCTTCCTGTGGCTCAACGTGAATGTCAGAAATGCCATCCTGCAAGGCTCTCGCCAAAATTTTGTTTGCTAGAGCAACGATCGGTGCAGCCTCCGGGTCTTGAAGTGCTGCATCCAGGTTTGCCTCAGCATCATCAGCGGTGTCTTCCAGATCCAGATATTCCAGGTTTTCGATATCGCCTTTGACATCGACTTTGGACTCCAAATCAAGCTGCTTCTGGCGTTCGACCTGCTGATCCAGGTATTGGGAAATGAGACGCTGATAGTCTTCGGTCGTGATGACCATGCGCTGTAACGCTAAGCCCTGCGGTCGCAAAATGCGGTTCAGGTCGTCCTGCGCTGCTAGGTCATCCGGGTTGACCATTGCCACCAGCACAAAGGGTGGATCATCGCTGCGCGAAAGAGGAATGAATCGATAGCGACGGCACAGATCAACCGGAATGAGCGATTCAATGAGCTGGCCAATCTGGGTGGTATTGATCTGGCTGAGTTCCGGGTCGAGGGACTCAACGCCGTAAAGAATTTTCAGCTCGAAAAGCTGCTGCTTCTTATACTGGCGAATCAGATCGGGCGGTAAAGCCTGACCCGTCAATGTCATCAGCACATCGGTTAGCGGTTTACCCGATTTCCGGCTCTCTACCAGAGCTTGCTGCATTTGCTCAGTATTGACGTAGCCGGACTGAACCAGCTTATTGCTGAACGGGGAAAAGTTGTGCTGGACGACCAGGGCACGCCGCTGCGATGAGGAGTTTGCCATAGGCTGATGCTGAAATCCCTACAAAGCTGAAATCCCTACAAATAAGAGTGTGCCCACAAAAGACACCAGAATTAAACGGTTTGAGATGATCTTGGTAATGATGATCTTGGTAATGCGTAGAGCGGCACAAAAAACCAGAGAGGCATTCTATCGACAAATAAATTTGCCCCGTGCAACTGTCGGCAACAGGGTACGCATTTGCCATACTGATGGTAAAGGGATCTTACCTGGAGCGATCGAATCAGCTTGTGCCCTGGATCACAGTAAGACTGCAAAGCATGCGGACAGTTTCCCTCGAGCCAGTCTTTATAGCATGAGGGCATTGGGGCACAACACCTGCTGAGGATGTGGTGTGGCTCAGGGCAGAAGGGCGAAGAGCAGCGTTCTCAACTGTCCGATCGGCGGGTCGATCATTTGCAGCGCAGATCCACCTCGCGCATAGGCAATGGCAACGGCAATCAGCAGACAACCTGCAAACGTCAAAATCAGGCTAAACAGCGCGAACAGTTCTCCAGCAGACAGGGGGCGATCGGTGGGGTCGAGGTAAGCAGACGATCGATACTTGCGGCCTGCAGAAACAGGACGATTCAGATCGGCAGGCGGCTGAATGACGGTGAAGCGAGAATAACCAATTTTGCGATCGTAGGCAAAGCGTCGGTCGGGATTGCTGAGCGTGGCGTAGGCTTCGTTAAGCTGCTGAAACTGGGCAGTGGCGATCGAAGCGGGCAGGGAAGTTGTGTCGGGATGATAGAGCTTACTGAGATCTCGGAATGCCTGCCGAATTTGCTGCGGAGAAGCAGAAGGATGGAGCTTGAGCAGGTCGTAGTAGGTGGTGGTGCGCTGATTCTCAGATAAGGTTTCTGTCATCGCTTGCTTCCTAAATTCTTTCTTGTTAAATAAGTTTCGGTTCTGAAAGCGACTCTAAAAAGTAACAGCAAAGCAAGTGCCAAACCATAGAGCTAAAGGAAATTCAATTTGCTCTTATTATTCGATTTCTCCTTATGGGGAGAGCAGTGAAGTTAATTCAGGAACTACATCACCATTGAGCGATTCCGCAAATATTTTGTTAGTAAAGTTTCATCAGTCAACGTGGCTTTAAAGATGCGTTTCAAGCGATACGTTGTTTAACCCAAAAATAATTTAACTGGGAATAAAAAGGTTTGGGGAGCCCCAGAAAAAGATAGTCTTTTATCCAGAAGCATCTTCCTCATAAAGCTAACTTGATAAAGCTAACTTGCTCACTAAGCCATCGATGAATCAAGCGATCGCAAACTTTTCTCAAGTCAATCGAGCGACGCGCGCAGACTCCCCACATTTCTTAATGAGTAATTTGTATTCTAGTCGGACTCGTTCTGAACACCCTGAATAAAGCCATCTGAACAAAACCATCTGAAACTGCGATCGCTGCGATTAACGATTCTCTATCGCCAACATACCTTGCTTTAAGCAGGTTGAAAATCTGCCATTCGCGTGAGGCGGATTTGTGCCAGGGTAAAAATGACCGGAATGACACGACTGTAATTAGTTGCGACAGTACGCCATCCCAGATCGGCAAAAAACCACATCCACAACGCAGGACCGACGAACGCCAGCAGGCTACGAGCAGCCCCATATCGAGCCGCGTTAACCGCCATCCCACGGGATGCTACCTGGAGCGCAGCCTGATTTTGGATTTGAGCTGCAACTGCCGCTCCGCCGTGGACGACCGCCTCTTTTGCGACCTGATACGTTGCCCAGTGAATCGCAAACTGCCGGGCTAAAATCTGCAACAGCCAGGGACGAATCATAGAATTGACCGCCAGCGCACTGCCTCCCTTCAGCAGCAGGCCCACCGGATCATTTTGAGGCGATCGAGGCAATTGCTGAGCCAACTGCGATTCATTGACCACCTGCTGAATCTTGCCATTGAGTACCCGTTTTTCTGAGGCAGGCAAATTTTCCCAGGCGCGGTGCAGCAGATACAAAAAAATCTCGGCTTCTAGCTCTTCGGTGGTGAAGCTCTGGGAGTAGGGAAGCTTGAGATAGCGGCAGACCCGTACCAGAATTTGGCGATAGCTGATATCCGACGACTTGCGGCGCAGCACAGTTACACCATCCGCCGCCAGAAACCGAAATCGTTCTTCGATCGCGTCAATCTGCGCTTGGCGGGATTGGCTGCATACTTCGATCGGCTGAGGCGTGTAAACATAGTCAAGCGGATTAAATCGACGGCGAAATAGAATTTCGGTTAGGAGATGGAGTTCTTCGTCGTTTGCCAATTCCAGAGGCACTCTTAATTCGTCCAATGCTCCACCCTCCTCCATCATCCCGTGAACGTAATTTTTGAGAGATTTTTAATCGTAAATTCAGTGGCTATAATTTGACAGCCATTTCCCCATATTCTACTGAAAGATAGAGGATTTCATCCGAGGGACATCAATGGAAAGTGTGGATGTCGCTGTAATTGGGGCAGGACTAGCAGGGTTAACCTGTGCCCAGCAACTTCGGCAAGCAGGCTATCAGGTCATTGTGCTGGAAAAATCACGCGGATTGGGCGGCAGAGCAGCCACCCGACGATTGCTCGACACCTGCGCCGACCACGGGTTGCGTTATCTGGACGAGCAGGGCAACCGATCGCAGGAATTCATCGATCGGCTACTGAGCGCGGGCGTGATAACTCGCTGGACAGAAGTAGCTCATACCCTAAATACCTCTGGGCAGATCAGAGCCGATGCTACACCCTCGCCTCGCTACATTGCACCTGCGGGCATGAGTGCGATCGCAAAAGAGCTGGCGATCGATCTAGATGTGCGGCGAAATCAGCGAGTGGGGTCAATTTTTCCCACCCGGCAGGGCTGGAAATTTACGATCGAAGCTGAGCAGACAATCGCTGCTCCGGTGGTTGCTCGATCGTTGGTAGTTGCCATTCCTGCACCGCAGGCACTCGCCTTACTGGAGCCAATCGCTGATTCCGAAGCGTTCGCTGATTTTGAAGAATTAGAAGAATTAAAAGAAATGCAGCTCAAGCTGCGATCGGTTCAGTTTGACCCCTGCATAACTGCAATTGCCGTTTACCCCGCAGCGCGACTGGCTGACTTACAAGCCGTTGTTTGGAAAGCCCTGACGCTGGAGAGCGATCCGATTTTGAAATGGATTGGGTTAGACAGCAGCAAACGCCCCAACGCTACTCAGCCCGTTTTGGTGCTGCACAGCACTGCTGCTTTTGCAGAACAGATTTTTGATGCGCCGGATCTGCGAGCGATCGGTCAACAGATACTCGATCGGGCTGCCCAGCGGTTAATGCCCTGGTTCAACGCGGCGGAGTTACTTCAGGTTCACCGCTGGCGATATGCATTTGTGAGGCAATTCCTCACCGAATCCTGCCTGATCAGTCGAGTGCCGCTGCCGATCGTCTGCTGTGGGGAATGGTGCGGTGGACAACAGGTAGAAACCGCATTAGCCTCTGGGGCAGCCGCAGCCGTGCAGATTGAGACAATGCTTAATAAGAATTGAGGGGCGATGTCGCTGAACGAATGACGCAGGACGCTCTCAGTGCTTTGGGTTTAATTGTTTTGGGTTTAATCCTGTCCTTTTACTTACCCCGCACCTGACGATTTCTCTCAACTGCTTTACTGCTGCCAAGATGCAATCCGTGAATTCCAGGTTCATCCGCTAACTATCAGCAACCATTACTAATATTGCTCTGTAAAATTACGATCGCTGCTTTTTCCGTATTTTTTGGAGTTCTTTGTTTCTTAATTAAGCAGTTATGAACTGCGAAGCGAATTTGTCAAAGTTATGACAGGTTTATTCGCGGCACGGGGAAAGCTAGGGCAGAAGCAATTGGGCAATCGATATGCAAACAAGAGCCGATCGTGATAGCCAACTGGGCGGAGCAAAACTCCTTGGCTCTTCTGCCAAAGGTTCTCTAAAGCAGAAAACTGACCTGGATGATCTTTATCGCTTTAGCGTTAATGGACGCAGTCGTGTCGACCTTGCACTGACAGGGCTTGCAAAAAAGACCAATGCAAATATCGAGCTATATCGACTGGCGCGCCCGTTGCGTCAAGTTGTCCGCAGCATTGGCAAAATCGACTTTAGACAACTCCGAGGAAATCAGCGACGGGGAAATTTGCAGCTTGTCGGAGCATCCAGACAGGGTGGTAACCGCAATGAACTGATCAGTACAGAACTGGAGTCGGGCGATTACATTGTGCGAGTTACGCAGCGTCAGGGAAACTCTAGCTACCAGCTCAGACTATCCAATACTCTGATTCTGCCTTCCGTGCCTCCGGTTGCGCCAACTGACCCGATTTCGCCTCCTCCGCCAACTGACCCGATTTCGCCTCCTCCGCCAACTGACCCGATTTCGCCTCCTCCGCCAACTGACCCGTCTGTGCCAATCCCGTTGACTATTCCAACCTCAAGTCCGGTTTCAGGTGCAGTGAGCGATACAGCTCAGCAGACGACCTACTCTTTCAGCATTGCAACTAAAGGCGATTATCTGTTTAATCTGGCTGGTTTGACGGGCGATGCCAATTTACAAATTCTGGGTGCAGATCAAACCACGATCGTTAGGACTTCAGCGAATGTAGGCGCGAATCCAGAACAGTTCCTCCAGTCAATGGCTCCGGGCAACTATTTCGTTCGGGTTTATCAAAAAGCTGCGGGGGAAAACTCAAACTATCAGCTCACCATTACCGCCCAGACCGATGGAGTCAGCAATCAGCAGAATCCTGCGACTTTGATTCCCGGACTTGCCGATGCCACATTGACTCGCCGCAACTATGTAGGGAACGGCTTAGCATCTCCCGTAGACTACTATGAATTCACCACACCGTCCAGCGGAGCTCAATTCTTGACGGTGGAAATGGTTGACTTGTTTGACAACCTCGATATCGAGCTTTACGAGAAACCTGCTGATCCCAATGCTGCTCCTGATAAAAACATTGGGCCCTCAAACCGACCGGGAACCAGCGCAGAAATCTTTGGGGGAACGCTGGGCGCAGGTAAAACCTTTATTCTCAAGGTTCTGCCGGGTAAGGTTCTGCCGGGTGAAGAAGCTGGAACTGGCTCAACCTATCGGCTAAATCTTCGCCTCAGCCCCACCCAGTCACTCCCCAGTGTGGCTCGCGATATTGCTTTTGGTAGCTCTGGCTCTAGTGCATCCAACTTAACTGCGGTCGGCGGCTTTGCCTATTTCACCGCAAACGACGGCACGGGTAACGGGCTCTGGATCAGCGACGGAACGCTGGACGGAACCCGAGAACTGGGCAAGTTTAGTGCGATCGGTGAATTTGCTGCTGTGAACAACACGCTTTATTTCACCGCAAACAACGGCGCAACTGGTCTGGAACTATGGCGATCGGATGGAACTGCCGCCGGAACGAAAATCGTTGTGGATAAACTGCCGGGAATCACGAGCTTTAACCCCACCAAGTTTACCGTCGTTAACAACCGTCTCTACTTCTTTGGGCAACCTGGAACCAGTGCCGCGTCGAAAGGTCTGTTCTATGTTGATGCAACGGACACTTCAAGCGACCCGATTAAGGCAGTCGTTGATTCCACTAACAATGTTGCGTTTAACCCGCTGTCATTCAACAATCTGACTGCGTTGGGCAACACGCTTTACTTCACAGGCAGCGAGGGCACGGGGTCAAGTGGCACAGGCAACGAACTGCTGCGGATTCAAAATGCGAACACTTCTACCCTGATCAGTACCGCAAAAGACATCTGGCAAGGAGCCGATCCCTCTAACCCGCAACACCTCACACCCGTTGGCAATAGCCTTTTCTTCCAGGCTCGCGCTCCCCTCAACGGTCCAGCCCAAACCGAACTCTACCGCTTAAATGCAGACGGCACCACGCTCACCGCATTTGATCTGCCTCCAGAACCGCTCAACTCAAATCCGAGCAACCTGTTTGAAATCAACGGAACGCTTTACCTCACAGCAAATGCAGGTAATACTGGCATAGAGCTATGGGCACTGCAAAATGCTGAAACGGCAGTAGGTTCGCAGGCTGCTACACCGCAGATTCCTGTGCGGGTACGCGATATTAATCCGGCTGGCCCATCGAGTCCGTCTAACTTTGTAAATCTGAACGGAACGCTTTACTTCATTGCAGACGATGGCACAGGGAAATCGCTCTGGCGGACAAAGACTGAAACCACGAATGGACAAACAGCAATTACCGCAGAGAAAGTGTCTACGGTTAACAGCAAATTCAATGGCGTAACGGATATCAAGAATTTGACTGTCGTGGGTCAGGGTACGGCAGCGCGGCTCTACTTTGTGGCAACTCAAAATAACGACACAGAAGTTTGGTTTAGCGATGGCACCGCAGCCGGAACGGGCTTCTTCGATGTCAATAGTACGGGGTCATCCACTCCGGGGCAGCTCACCAACATTAATGGTCGCCTTTTCTTTATTGCCTCGACAAACGAGCGCGGTGCAGAGCTCTGGAGTTTTTCTGGAATTCCTGTTCCGTCCTAGCCTGCCAAAGTTGTACCCCTGTTGTAGCTAGACTTTTATTTCTACTGCATTTCCACAGTCATACTCAAAAGTGATACTTAAAAGGGAGGTGAGCTTCGATCGCTGATCTCCCTTTTTAATTTAATAAACTTGCTTGGAAAATTGCGTTTCATCCGTAATGGTAAGCGCGATCGCGATCATCGTGTTTCCCGCATGAATCAGAGGAATTGTGCCAGTTGGGGACAGAGGGATTGCAAAAGCGGAATGGGTATAGCAGAACCCTGCCCAGAATTGACCCGCGGGGGGAGACGGTTCGAGCAGTAATTAATGACTTTTCTAAACTGCCTCTAGCATCACAAGCTAAACAGCCGTTATTTAATGCCCATATTTAGTACACAGGCAATAGAGTTTGCTTCTCTTACCGCAGAAACGCCATTTGTTGACTCGGCGGCTCGTAGCCCAGATGCTTCCAGGCCGCAGGGGTAGCAATTCGTCCGCGTGAGGTGCGCTGAAGGTAGCCGATTTGCAGCAGGTAGGGTTCGTAAACTTCTTCGATCGTCTGAGCGTCCTCTCCTGTCGCAGCAGCCAGCGTTTCCAGGCCCACCGGACGACCCGCAAAATTTTCGATCATCACGGTCAGCAGACGGCGATCGGTCAGGTCTAATCCGCAGGGATCGACCTTGAATAGTTCCAGCGCATCGGCGGCAAGGGGTTGATCGATCGTGGCTCCTTTGGCTCTGACTTCCACAAAATCTCGCACGCGGCGCAGTAACCGATTGGCGATTCGGGGTGTGCCTCTGGCGCGGCGGGCAATTTCGCTGGCTCCCGCTTCAGTGGTGGGAGTGTTGAGAAGCTGGGCGGTTCGCAAAACAATTTGCGTCAGTTCGTCTAGCTCGTAAAACTGGAGCCGCTGGATAATGCCGAAGCGATCGCGTAGTGGCGAGGAAAGTGCCCCCACCCTGGTCGTTGCTCCGATTAGCGTAAACCGATGCAGCGGAATGCTTCGCATCCGGGCACTTTGTCCTTTGCCGACGGTGATATCTAGTCGGAAGTCTTCCATTGCCGGATAGAGAATTTCTTCGGTGACTCTGGGCAATCGGTGAATTTCGTCGATAAACAACACGTCGCCCGGTTTCAGCGTCACCAGTAGCCCAGCGATATCACGTGGACGTTCCAAAGCCGGAGCGGTAGTAATTTTGCACTCCACACCCATTTCTGCCGCCAGAATCAGCGACATTGTAGTTTTGCCCAATCCGGGCGGACCGTAAAGCAGCAGATGATCCAGTGCCTCTTGCCGTGCCTGAGCCGCTTTAATCGCAATCTCCAGCACTTCCTTCAGTGCCTTTTGTCCCACGTATTCTTTGAGCTTTTGGGGACGCAGGGTTTCTTCTTGCCGACCCGCTTCTTCTAGGCTGGCACTGGGCTGAAGCAGGTCATCCGGGGCAGCGACGACTCTGCCTCGGGTTTTGCCATTCGAGCCACCCGGCTTTGGGCTGTCTGGTGAAGGTTGCTTAGAGGAAATAATTGCCATAGGGCGAACTGCTGCTATCCGAGGGACACGCTGGATTTAGTACATCTGGACTATTCCAGGCTTGACTGAATTCTATAGCGTTTTTAACAAAGTGAGAGAGGCTTTTCGCTAAATCTGCGGCATACCAATGTCTGCGGCATACAATGAAAGCTCCTGAGTGAGAAAGTTCCCGACTGATGAGGAAGCAACCCTATGCTAGCCGTTCCTGCCAATATTTCCTTTCAGCAAGCGATCGAGCTAACTCAAGCTTTAGTGTCTCGCATGGAACAGGGTACACTATCTGACGCTGAAATTGCACAGACAATTGCGGCTTTGGTTCAGACGGTAGACGGCGCACGCGGCTTTTTTGTGGGGTATCTGACGGACGATCGCTCCCTTGCCGACCATCCAACCGAAGCAGTAATCAGTGCCCTGCGAACGTCACCTGAAGTCGCTGCTGATTTGCTGGTGAAAAACCTGGCAATGTCCACCGCGGTGGCAATCACTCACCGTCGTAATGACAATTTAGATATGGCGCAGGGATCGGACCGGGTTCGATCGCGTACAACCGCCTTAATTCAAAAGCTTCAGCTTCCTGAAATTGAGCAAAAGGCGAAACAGCTCCGGGCAGCTACGGAAACGGGCGGCGGGGAGTATGAGGATTTTTTGAATCGATGGAAGTATGACGCAGAGCAGCGGTTGGCGATTCGGGAGGCGATCGAGCAGGTGTCGGAGTAGATGGGTGAATGGCTGGATGAGCGAGGAGATGAGGGGACAGGGTGTGGGGTGCGGCTTTAAACGACCTTTGTTAGATCGGCGGGTTAGGTCGGGGAGCAGAGAATGGACTGGACGCAGGGATTGGGGAATCGGGCAGTTGAAGGGTTTTGGCGATCGCTGATTGCGCCGATTCAGGAATGGCTCGATCAGTATCCGTGGCTAGAATGGCTGTTGCAGCATCCGTTGTGGCTAGTGGGGCTGTTTGTGCTGGTCGTTTTTTTGTTTGCCGGGCTGCTTCAGGCGATCGGGCGGCTGACGGAGAACATTTGGCTGACGCTGCTGGGGCTGCCATTTCGCTTGATAGGCTGGGTGGTCGTGGGGTTGGTTTGGCTGGTGCGGTTTGTCTTTGGCAAGCGTCCGTCGGAAGTGAAACCAATCTCAGAAGTGGAGTTAGCTGAAGTGAAGCCCGAAAATCGGCTGCAAGAATTGCTCGCTCGGCTAGATGCGATTCGCTCTGAAGAGGAAGCTTTGCTGCGGGAAGTAAAAGAGATTTTAGCGGCGAAGGAGGACAAGTAGGGGCACTCGATCAGGATTGGGATGCAGGATTGCTTTTGGGGATAAGCGTGTAAAGCCCGCCCAGGGCCAGCCAGTTGAGCAAGTTTACGCGGATGTCGTGATAGGTGACATCAAACAGGGCAAAGACACTGAAGGCGAGCACTGCCAGTAGATAGCCTGTGAGCAAGGCTTGACGGTTCGATCGAATCAGGTTTGGATCTTTTGCCGCGTCTGAGAAGATTGCCCGTCCTGCCCGAAAGCATAGCCAGCCAATAAACAGGGTGAATCCGATCGCCAGGGGAAACCCCGCTTCACTCGTCAGCAACAGCCAGAAATTGTGAGGATGAGTTGCATCGGCGCATTCGACCGGAATCACACGATAAACGCGACGCTGAGCCACGCATTCAGGGAACTGAGCCAGCAGGCGATCGACATACAAAAACTTAAAGTTGCCCAGCCCCCAGCCGAGCCAGGAGCGATCGTGAATCAGTCCGCCTGCGATTTGCCAAATCCGTAAGCGGGAGTCATCGAGCCAGGTCAGGGAAAGCGATCGTCCGCCAATGCCAAAGCCGATCGCGCCTGCCATGATTCCGGTGAGGCTAATCAGTCCAGCCATCAGGACAATTCGATTCGATCGATTCAGAATGCTATAGACCAGAATTAGCAGAATGGCGATTAGCAGACCGTTGCGAGAACCCGAACTGAAGATGCCGAGCAGCGTGGAGTAAGTGCCGACATACAGCAGCCGTTGGCGGAGGGACGGCAATCGAGGCGGCGCAGTTTCTCCTGGAGAGCTATCAGGTTTGAATGACTGGCGAACGCTTTGGTAATACAACACCCCCAGCCCCAACGCTAGAATCACGACCAGATAAACCGCCAACGAATTCGGGTGATTAAACATCAGCATTGCCCGACCTGCATGAGGCGCAGAGCGTATCCAACGCACAAAGGGAATTCGACGCAGCGATCGGGGTAATCCGTCTGCCTTGAGAACCGCCTCGACACCGGCATAAAGATTAATCGGAATCGTGGCAATGACCCAATCTGTCGTTAGGAGTGCTAACCGCTCTGCGTTCTTAAAAAAGTGGGGCAAGACGGCAAACAGCAGAAAAAAGGGCAGAAAGTGAATGAGCTGGAGGAAGGCTTCGCCGCGATCGTAGGCAAGCAAAGAACTGAGCATCAGCAGCCCACTCAAAATTAGTAAACTGTTGCGCGTTGGACGATCGATGGCTGATTTACCGTGAGTCAGCGCGTAGCCCATTGAGGCAGCAATGCCCGCCATGCTGATCACATACAGGTATAGAAAACCAGCCAGCGACCCGCGAAAAATGCGATCGAACAAACGGTTCTGCGAGGAAGGCGTTTCGGTCATTCGTTCAGTCTAGTAGGCTCCTTCCCCAGTCACCACGACCCAGATCGTCCGCGCCAGAATGTAGACATCGAGCCAGACCGACCAGTTTCGCACGTAGTAGGCATCAAGGCTGACCCGCTCTTCGTAAGTAATGTTATTGCGTCCCGATACTTGCCAGAGTCCGGTGAGCCCGGGGACGACTTTGGTATAAAGAGAGAATTTGTCTTTATAGCGTGGAATTTCTTCTTCAACGATCGGGCGAGGTCCAACCAAGCTCATTTCGCCTCGCAGGATATTCCAGAGTTGGGGCAGTTCGTCCAGGCTCGTGCGGCGCAAAAACCGTCCCACCCGAGTGACACGCGGGTCATAGCGCAATTTCTGATCGCGCTGCCATGCCTCGTTCATTTCAGGATGGGCTTCCAGGTAGTCCTTTAAAACCCGATCGGCGTTCTGAACCATTGTGCGAAACTTCCAGGCTTTGAACTCCTCTCCACGCTGACCGAGACGAGTCTGCCCATAAAAGATGGGTCCCGGTGAGTCGAGCTTGATCAACAGCGCAATGATCACAATCATCGGCAGCAGAATAAACCCGCCTAGCAGTGTGGCAATCAGATCGATCAAAAACTTGGCAAATCTGGGTCCGGGCAACAACAATCGCTGCCGCACTTCCAGCCCCAAAACGCCGCCCATGTCTTTTGCCGAAACCCACAGACTTGCAAACTCAAACAGGTCAGGAATAATCAGCAAATGGGCAAAGCCGCTGCCGTATTGCTCAATCACATATAGCAGCCGATGTCGTGCCACTCCAGGCATCGCCACGATCGCATAAGGAATATGTCGTTTGCGTGCCAGCTTAGGAGCCAGTGCCATTCCACCAATTACCGGAACGCCGTGCAGCAAACCATGCTTTTGCGGGTCGTCGTCCAGCACCAGGACAGGCTTCAGACCGATTCCGGGACGACGCTTCAGCGTCCGAATCACCATTTCCCCGGTTTTGCCTGCCCCCAGCACCACGACCGGATAGCCCCACCAAGGCTGTGGCGCAAAGATCGATCGCACCAGGCCGCGACACAGGGGAACCAGCACCAGCGAAAACATCCAGCCCAGCACAAACACGCCCCGGTCATATACTTCGCCTTCGCGCTGCATAAACAGGGTGGCTGCCAATGCCAGATAAATTAGCGTGGTAGACAGACTGAGCCAGCGCATTTCATCCACTGGGCTGATCGCAACCGCCGGATACAAGCCGATCGTTGCATAAGCCAGCACAAATAGCCCCAGCGTCGGAAAGAGCTGCCAGTAGAGGGTAGGCTGCAACTGTCCTTCTAGAAATAAATGCAGGTAGACGCTCAGTATTGCTGCAAAGCAGAGTGCCAGCACGTCTGAGGCAATCATCAGCGCAAACGTGGGTAACGATCGCGTCGAGAGCGATAGCGTCACTAAGGCAGGTCGTAACGTTCGGTTTAACTGCATTGCAATCGATTACTCCTCACGTCACTACTCTAGGGCATCTCCTGCTGAATCTTGCTGAAAATCTGACCATTTTTGCGCTACATACTCAGAAAATGCCTGACGAAAGCGATCGGTTGAGAAACGATCGGCATTTTGCTGTAAATCAGCAATCTCAAACGCAAATTTGCCCGATTCAAACAGACGCACGGCTGTCATTAAGCTTTCGACCGTTTGTTCAGCAAACAAAATCCCGGTTTTGCCTGGAATCACCGTTTCGACCGCTCCCCCTTTACCGTAGGCGATCACGGGTGCGCCTGCCGCCTGTGCCTCAACCAGCGAAATGCCAAAATCTTCTGCCGCCGCATAAACAAACGCCCTGCATCGTTGCATATAGTGGACGATCGCTTCCTCCGATTGGTGTCCTAAAATTTCAACATTTCTGCCTGCGATCGCCCGGAGCTGTTTTTCGCCCGCTCCGCCCCCGATGACCACAAGCGGCAAGCCCAGACGGGTAAACGCCTCCACAATTACATCCACTCGCTTGTAGGGCACAAACCGGGACAAGGTGAAGTAAAAATCTTCTCTTTGGGACGGGGCACGAAATCGATCGATCGCGACGGGCGGATAAATCACGTCTGCCTGCCGCCGATAGGTTTTCCGGATCCGCTGCGCCACATAGCGCGAATTGGCAATAAAGTGATCGACCCGGTTAGCAGTCGCCAGATCCCACAGTCTGAGATAATGCAGCGTCAGGTTAGCAACTCCCGCCTTGACTCCCCTTTTCAGGTTTGCGCCTTGAAGATACTGCTGCTGCAAATCCCAGGCATAGCGGACGGGCGTATGCACATAAGACAAATGAAGCTGATCGGGGCGCGTTAAAACGCCTTTCGCCACTGCATGATTGCTAGAAAAAATTAAATCGTAATTGGATAAATCAAACTGCTCGATCGCCAGAGGCATCAGGGGTAAATATTGCCGGAAGTGAGGATTGGCAAACGGAAGACGCTGGATAAACGAGGTCTTAACCGACTTGTTGCGAATAAAATACCGCAAATCTTCCGGCAGAAATTCGACCAGGCTAAATAAATCTGCCTCTGGATAGAGACTCAAAATCTGCTCGACGACTCGCTCCGATCCAGCGTGAGTCACTAGCCATTCATGCACGATCGCAACTTTCACTGCTGCCTCCCACCCCGACGCTCTGTTTAAAAATTGTCCCAGGTTGAAGGAGGTTTCAACAAGTTTTGTTGCTTTTCGATCGATTACTGCATGCCCTGACGGCTGACGCTGGCTGCCTGCTGCTGATTGGCATACATTGCCCGAATTACAAGAGCCGGATCGACCCAATTGCTATCGTATTTCAAGCCCCAGTGCAGATGCGGCCCAGTGGTGCGTCCGGTCATGCCGACTCGTCCGATTCGGTCTCCTGCGCCGATGGTTTGACCCAGCTTGATTTGTAGTCCACCTTCGCGATCGAGCAAGTAGCGTCCGCTGCCGTCTTCTTCGACGTGACCTTGCATGTGACAGTAAATGTGCGTCCAGGGTCCAGATTCCACCACCACCGAACTGCCACAGTTGGTATTGTCGGTGACTTCAACCACTTTGCCCGCCCACCAATTGCGAATATAGCTGCCTTCGGGAGCTGCCAGATCTAGCCCGTAGTGAAACTCCTGGCTGTAGCCACCCGTTGCAGACTGCCGATAGCCAAAAGGCGACGTATAAGCCTGGAAATTTTCGACCGGAAACGATGCGCCGTACCAGTTGCCCGTGGCGATCTGCTGCGGATTGACCTGAGCGACCTGCTGCGGTTCCCTAGCCGAGTTCAGGGCGATCACCCCTTTGGAGGACTGCGAAGCCGACTGCGATTGCGATCGGGACTGTGGCTGGGGTGATTGCGACTGCGATTGCGCGACTGTTGAACCCGAAGCAGGTCGCACCTCAAAATTTAGGGCAGTTTCCTGCGAGGGAGGAGCCGGAATTTGAATGGCAGGGGTGCGATTGTCTAAAGCAACATTCGGCTGATTGCTCAAGTCCCAAGCGTTGACCATTTTTTCGCCAAACTGGAGGGCGATCAGGGTACAGAGGCTAATTCCTGCCAGCAGAAAGAACCTGGCATAGCGTTTAACTGTTTTCTGCGTCATTTTTCTGCGTCATCAACTTTCTGCAATCTGGTCTGCAATCTGGATCTGCAAGGGCTTCCGGCACAGGGGGCTGGAATGGGTCAAAAATTCACGCACAAGGAAAAAGTTTCGATCGATCGCCTTTCAGCACATTCAGGCGGAAACGACTGCGATCGGTAAAATCCGAAGCGTCAACACAGTACCTTAGCAAAAATTGATTTCCGATGACACTAAAAGCTTAATCAGCCCCTAAAACTTTAAAGGCAGAAATCAAAGCAGAAATCAACTTAAGTGCTAGATGTGAGCATTGGCTCCGGTAAACAACGCTAGACTTGACTGGCTTTTACAAAGAATAGACAGATTTTGACAAATTTTCCAGAGGTTGAGCAAGGTTGAAGCCGGTTGATTATTGCGACTGCCGTAACCCGATCGCTCGAATCACTCCGGTCGCAAATAAAGTCTTAGTGAACTCAGGGGATCTTCGGTTGACTGTCATCCAACAAAGAGGATTAATCAGTATGGATACGAACAGTTACTTAAAGCAAAAGAAAAGTAAAATTTTCCTTAAGTAGTTTTACAAGTAATTCTAGCTTTACAAGTAATTTGACGTTTTGCCTTTTCCCGCACCGCTGTGGTGATTAATAATGGTCATGAGTGACGTTTCCCCCAGCTTACTGACTGCCCTCGCTCAGGTCGATCGGGCGCACGGGCTAACCGAGCGGATGCAGGCATTGCCCCTGGAGCAATTCCAAAAGCTTCTGGAGCGCATTACTGGGGAGTTTCAGCACTTTCTCAAGGCAATCGAGCTAATCAACGACGAAACGCTAGAAACGCTGCTGGAGCAAATTCTAGAAGCATTTACGCTGAAGATCGGGCAGCTTCTAAACGCAGACCGCACCACCATTTTTCTGGTTGATCGAGAGAAGGAGCAGCTCTGGTCAAAAGTTGCTCAGGGCGCAGACGGAGAGCTGATCGAGATCCGCGTTCCCCTACGAGCTGGGATTGCAGGTCAGGTGGCAGTGACCGGAGAATGCCTCAATATCCCTGATGCCTACGAACATCCGCTGTTTAACCCCGAAGTCGATCGCCAGACCGGATACCGCACCCGCACTATTCTCTGTATGCCCGTGCTGAGCATGAGCGGTCAGGTGGTTGCTGTTGTGCAGCTCCTCAATAAGCAAAGCGACGCTCCATTTGATGCTCAGGACGAACGTCTGTTTGGCGAGTTTGCTAAATCAATAGGCATTATTCTCGAAAGCTGTAATTCTTTCTACATCGCAGCTCGAAATCAGCGCGGCGTATCAGCTTTGCTGAAGGCAACTTCTTCGCTAGGGCAAAGCCTCGACCTCGAAAAAACCCTGCGCGTTGTCATGACCGAAGCCCGCATCCTGATGCAGGCAGACCGCAGTACCCTGTTTTTGCTCGATCGCGAAAGCAACGAACTCTGGTCAAAGGTAGCAAAAGCAGACGGCGAAACCCTACTCGAAATTCGCATTCCAGCCGATCGGGGGATCGTGGGTTTTGTTGCCTCCACCGGACAATCGCTCAACGTTCCCAATGCCTACGAAGATCCCCGGTTTGATTCCACCGTCGATCGTCAGACCGGATACCGCACCCGTACCATTCTCTGTATGCCCGTCTATAACTCTGAGGGCAAACTGATTGGTGTAACTCAGCTCATCAACAAACTCCAGGGCACGTTTAACGCCTCAGACGAAAAGTTTATGCAGGCGTTCAATATTCAAGCCGGGGTCGCGCTGGAAAACGCCCAACTCTTCGAGCGAGTGCTGCTGGAAAAGCAATATCAAAAAGACATTTTGCAGAGCCTTTCGGATGCGGTGATTTCAACCAATACTAAAGGCGAAGTTGTCACAATTAACGAGGCAGCTCTGCGACTACTGGGCTGTGGTGCTCCTAAGCAGGAATCCGCCCAGAGCGATCGATCGCGGCAAAACCATGAACGGCAGGAACACCAGGCATGGCAGCAACGGTTGAGTGGTCAGCTCGTCTGGGAGGTTGTGCCGATCGATCACCTTCAGATGCGCCTGCACGATAGCCTCACCTACGGAGCGAAGCACTACGTCCCCGAACAAACGCTGAACCTGGGCAATAGCCCGTTCTGGCAACAGTTTGAATCACAGGGGCATCAGCCGATCGAACACAGCATTAATTTAACAGTGAATCCGCTCACTAACCCGGAAGGACAGGTGCGGGGCGGGCTAATTGTGCTGGAAGACATCAGCCAGGAAAAGCGCATGAAGGCAACGATGTATCGCTACATGACGCCGAGCGTGGCAGAACGAGTAATCACGCTGGGCGAAAACGCGCTGCTGGGTGGCGAACGCAAAGAAGTCACAATCCTCTTCTCGGACATTCGGGGCTATACCTCCCTGACTGAAAAGATGGAGGCGGCTGCAGTGGTGTCGCTGCTAAACCACTACTTTGAGACGATGGTGGAAGCGGTGTTTAACTTTGAAGGCACACTCGATAAATTTATTGGCGATGCGCTGATGGCCGTGTTTGGCGCACCCCTGCCGATCGAAAACCATGCCTGGAAAGCTGTTCAGTCTGCCCTCGATATGCGCCGACGACTGGCAGAGTTGAACCGCGCTCGCACTCAAGCAGGGAATCCGCCCCTCCGCATTGGCATTGGCATCAGCTCTGGGGAAGTCGTTTCGGGCAGCATTGGCTCCCAACGCTTGATGAATTACACGGTCATCGGCGACGGCGTGGATGTCAGCTCTCGTCTAGAAGGAACCACGAAAGAATACGGCTGCGATATTATCCTCAGCGAATACACCTATCGCCTCTGCGCGGATAAAATCTGGGCACGCGAACTCGATCGGATTCGGGTAAAAGGCAAAACCAAACCTGTTTTGATCTACGAGCTGTTAGGCGATCGGCGATCGCCCCTTGATACCAACACACAGGAATTTCTGCATTTTTATCAGGCAGGGCGCACTGCCTACAGCAACGGCTGCTTTGGACAGGCGATCGACTACTTTAGACACGCAAAACGGCTGAGGAGCTTTGATCCGGCAACCGATTTATATCTGCAGCGATCGCAAAAACACTTGACCAACCCCTCCGCAGCCTGGGAAGCGGGCTAAAGCTCGTTTGGGGAAGAATGCTCTTTTACGTGAATCGGAAGGCATCATGCTAAAGCTGGATGTTTTTCGTCCATTTAATAAATTATTCTTATTTTGATACATACAAGCATTACAGCCTTTTTCACTCACTTAAGGTATGGGGAGTGTGGAGGCTTCGCACCCATCCAAGGGTAAAACTTCTGCACCCCATTTTTTATACTTCTTTTGTACTTCATCAGCCTGAAAACGGCTGTATTGCTTCATCACAGCACTATTGCGAAACACGGCTTAAGCAATCGAATGAAAGACCAACTCAGAGGACACTCTATTCAGCTCGGACAGGGCAAGCTGTTCTATCGAGCGGCGGGCAATCTAAATCAGCAGACCCCCATTTTCTTTTTACATGGTTGGGGCATCTCGACGGAACCTTATCAGGAAGTGCTGTCGCTATTTGCGCGTTCCCATGCGCTGGTTGCGCCAGATTTGCCTAGTTTTGATCAGTCCAGCGATCCCCGGCTGTTTACCAGTTATCAGAGCTTTGCCGATCGCCTGATCGAACTGCTCGATCTGCTGAAGCTGGAATCGGTGCATTTAGTCGGCCATTCACTGGGTGGCGGGATTAGCATTTGGCTGGCAGCGCACTATCCCGATCGCGTCAAAAGCCTTAGTTTGATAGACAGTACCGGAGTTCCGTCAGGTTCGGTTCCCGAAGTGCTGCTGAGGCGATCGATCGAGATGCCGTTGCAGCTTTCATTGCCCAAGCTGAAGCTTCAGTTTGTGGACATTCCTCAAGTGTTTGCCAACAATCTGCTGATGAATTTGCCAAATGTGATCAGCGCACTGCTGATTTCGCTAATGGAAGACATCACGCCTCTACTGCCCCGGATTCAAGCTCCCAGTCTTATTTTATGGTCTAAAAAAGACCTGACCACGTTGCTGCCCTGCGCTGAAACGATGACGAAAATGATTCCTGATTCTCGTCAGGTTCTCGTGGAGGAAGGCTATCACGAATGGGGACTGCTCTATCCCGAAAAAATGACGACGATCGTGCTGAATTTCATTCATGAAATTGAAGCTTGTGCTGCGGTGGGCAGCGTGAAATAAAACGAGGTTCCCTAGTTGGGGCAGCTCTTCAGGACGCGAAAATTTAATCGCATTGCTAATAAGATTCTGAAAAAGCTGAACGAGCAGCGTTTCATTTCCGCTCCCCGTTGGCAGCAGATTTCTATCAAGGGTTGTTTGTTCTGCCAGGATTGAACTGCGTAAATTTTCGATCGCCTGCTGTATAACCGGATTTCAGTAAACTAATTCAAAAAACTAATTCAAAAATCTGTGCTTCAGGCTGAGTTCTGCCATACTTCAGCGTATCCACGATGGTTTTTTGCATTCGATGGGTTGCCGTTGCGATCGATCCCAAACATTGTTTCGCATCTTCATCCAGCGATGCCTAATATTTCACTGTTGTGATTTGCTTAAAGAGCTTCAAATGGGTTGAGTACAAAGCTTGAGGTGGAAGGACACGCTCAATCGTTAGCCCTCAATCACGATAAAAGGCTAACCAATCTGGGTACTCTACCCCTGCTCCTCGTCGTTAACAAACGATCGCCGGAACACAAGCCATAACAGAATTGCTAGAAAGGATTTTGAGTGGAAGCTGATGAACGCGAAGCGAATTTTAATCATCGATGACGAAGAAGACATTCGAGAAATTGCACAAGTAAGTTTGAACCTTATGAAAGCATGGGATGTTGTCACCGCCGCTTCGGGTGAAGAAGGTACGAAACTAGCAATCCTGACCCAGCCCGACGCCATTCTTCTAGATGCAATGATGCCTGAGGTAGATGGAGTCGAGACGTTAAAACGGCTCCAGACGCACCCCGCAACGCGAGTAATTCCAGTCATCATGCTAACAGGGGCAACGCAACCTTCAAAGCGGCAAATTTATCTTCAGGCAGGAGCCAGAGCGATTGTGCAGAAACCCTTCGATCCGGCTCAGCTTGGCTGTCAGATTGCGGCTGCTCTGGAGTGGGCACAGACATAGGACGATAAGACGGTAGCTATTTGCCCCGATCGATTTCCCCATTGATTCTTGGCATTGATTCCCCGCATCAGGACGGCACAATAGAACAATGTCTTTAAGGAACGCTGATTGTAATGAAGCCTCGCCGTCCTGCTACTGATTTGTCTGCCTTGCATCCTGCCCCTGCCGTTCATCCACTTCGCCGTCTGCTGGACTATGGGCGACCCTATCGATCGCAGATGCGACTGGCAACGCTCTGTTCAATTTTGAATAAATTTTTTGATCTGGCTCCTCCTGTCCTGATCGGTGTGGCGGTGGATGTGGCAGTGAATCAGCAAAACTCCTGGCTGGCAAATCTGGGGATAGTGAACATTCGATCGCAGTTTGTGATTTTGGCGATTCTCACGTTTATCATCTGGAGTCTGGAGTCAATTTTTGAATATGCCTACGGGTGGCTATGGCGCAACCTGGCACAGAAGCTTCAACACGACATGAGACTCAATGCCTACCAGCATTTGCAGGAGCTAGAGCTAGAGTATTTTGAGGCGAGAGACAGCGGCAGATTGATGTCAATTCTCAACGACGATATCAACCAGCTAGAGCGGTTTCTTGACTTTGGCGCGAACGATATTTTGCAGGTGCTTACAACAGTGCTTGTGATTGGGGCGGGCTTTTTTATCCTGGCTCCCAGTGTGGCGTGGATGGCAATGCTGCCGATTCCGTTTATTTTGTGGGGGTCGATCGCTTTTCAAAAACTGCTTGCGCCGAGATATGCAGACGTGCGCGAGAAAGTGAGCCTACTCAGTAGCCGCTTGTCGAATAATCTGGGCGGCATTGTCACGATCAAAAGCTTCACCACCGAAGCGTATGAGGTCGATCGTCTGCGTCAAGAAAGTGAGGCATATCAGCAAAGCAACCGCCGCGCCATTGCCCTCAGTGCTGCCTTTGTACCGCTGATTCGGATCATTATTTTGCTGGGATTTACGGCTTTGCTGGTGTTTGGTGGTCTGCAAACGGTGGAAGGCAAGCTGGCAGTGGGAACTTATAGCGTCCTGGTCTTCATGATTCAGCGATTGCTGTGGCCCCTCACCCGGCTGGGCGAAACGCTCGATCAGTATCAGCGGGCAATGGCTTCGATCAATCGCGTTATGGGCTTGCTCGATACCCCAATCGCCATTCATTCTGGCGAAATTGCCCTCAATCGCAACGGTTCCACGCCACCTGCCCCAAGCCTGCATCCGGCCAACGGCTTCCATGCCTCAACGTCCACGGTACGCGGTGAACTGGTGCTAAAAGACGTAACCTTTGGCTACCGCGATCGTCCTCCGGTGATTCAAGACCTGTCGCTGCATATTCCTGCCGGAAAAACAATCGCGATCGTTGGCTCTACCGGATCGGGCAAAAGTACGCTGGTAAAGCTCTTGCTGCGGCTTTATGAAATCCAGTCGGGCAGCATCACTCTGGACGGCATCGATATTCGCGATCTGGAACTGCATAGTCTGCGGCAGGCGATCGGCTGGGTCAGTCAGGATGTGTTTCTATTTCACGGCTCTGTTCTGGAAAATATTATCTACGGCGACCCCAGCGCAAGCTTGTCAGAAGCGATCGCCGCTGCCAAAATTGCCGAAGCCCATGACTTTATCGAACAGTTGCCCCAGGGCTACGACACGATCGTCGGTGAACGGGGACAAAAGCTTTCCGGTGGTCAGCGGCAGCGACTCGCCATCGCCCGTGCTGTGCTGAAAAATCCGCCGATCCTGATCCTGGACGAAGCCACCTCTGCCGTTGATAACGAAACCGAAGCCGCCATTCAGCGATCGCTCGACCAGATCACCCAAAACCGCACAACGATCGCGATCGCCCACCGCCTCTCGACCATCCGCAACGCCGATCGAATCTACGTGATGGAATACGGCAGGCTGATCGAACAGGGCAAACACGAGGAATTGATCGATCGACAGGGCGTGTATGCAAGCTTATGGCGGGTGCAGTCCGGGATTCGATCGTAGTGGATCAATTGCGCTGAGCAATTACCGCATAAAAAGGGTCAGTTCCGCCAATCCCCAACATTTGCAGGAAACTGGGAACGTTGCCCTGCCGCATCACCACTTCGGGTTCGCTGAAACCGGGAATCGCTTTGAAATAGCGTTTCACTAGCTCCACGCGATCGTCTTCAGAGCCATCTCGCCACGCCTGAATCGCCTTCTGGTAAAACATCCGATTCGAGAAGCTGACGATCGCAATCCCACCCGGTTTCAAAACGCGGTGAATCTCCGCAAACACCGCTTCGGGACGCTGAAGATACTGCACGGAAACCGTATTCAGCACGGCATCAAAGGACTGATCAGGCAGGGGAAAAAGCTGATTGTCGTTCAAATTCTGCACAAAGTAGTGATCCAGACGCGGATTGCGGGCAAGCTCCTCGGCGTTGAGTCCGTGTCCTTCGACGTGAGCAAACTTCATCTCGTCCGGCAGATGGGAAACCCAGCTACTCATCATGTCAAAAATGCGCGTATCAGGCTTCAGCCGTTCCCGGTACAGGTCGGTCAACTGCTGAATAAAATGCTCATCGACGTGGGTGACAAATCGCGGCACGCTGTAAAACTCGCGATCGTCCGATTCATCCAGCTTGGTGCGTTGAGGGGGTTGCAGCATCGGGGGCAATAATCATGACTCTACTCTTCCTAGTTTAGAAAACTTATTGCAGGAAACGAGTTGAGCAAAGGCTTGTCCCAAGCGGCTTGTCAGGAAGGCTATCAGATTTGAGCTAAGCAATTTCACGGGCTGAAGCGTTTTGCACCAGAAGCAGCAACGCCAAAAAAACGAGTACATTTACATACCCGCTGACAGGAATTTACTTGATATGGTGTAGGCGAATTAATTTTATTCTTAACCTTAGCATAACCTATGAAACGACGCAACTTTATTGTTTGTTCTACGTTGTTCGTCGTCTCCAGTTGCACAGCCGCAACAACACAGCCAAACCGCACGAGTGGCAACCCATCTGCTGGAACTCAGATGAGCAAGCCTGAAAAACTGCGCTTTGCGGTGTCTGATGTCAAAGGTATCGAGGATCTGCAAAAGGACTATGAAGCACTGCGAGTTGTCCTGGAACAAACGCTGGCAACCCAGGTTGAGTTTTTCCCGGTTGAGAGCTACATCGCGGCGGCTTCGGCTTTGCAGCAGGATCAGGTCGATCTGGTGTTCACGGGTCCGTCGGAATATGTGGTGATGCGTGCCCGCACGAATGCGGTTCCGGTTGCCGCCATTAAACGCGACAGGTACTACCCGGTGGTTGCGGTTTTGGCAAATCGTAATATTCAGTCGCTGAATGACTTGAAGGGTAAGACGATCGCGATGTGGGAAGTGGGTTCGACCAGCGGCTATCTGGGTCCAACAAAGCTGTTAATCGATGCCGGGCTAGACCCTAAAACCGATGTCAAAATCGAGCTGATCGGCAAGAAAGGACTTCCAGCCCTCAAAGACGGCAAAGTAGATGCTTGGGCAGGCTCAATTCGGCGATACGAGCAGTTTCTAGAATCTGAACAACTGACTCCAAACAATTTGCCGCTATTAACCAAAGGAGCCGATTTACCCGCTGATCCCTTTGTGGTGAGCAGTAAGCTGGATGCCGAATTTGTCGCAGAAATGCGGAAACAGTTGTTTCAGAACCAGGACAAGCTTTTAGAAGCGATCGCCCCGGCGGATGGTGCAAAGTTTACTGGAGCCAAATTAATTGAGGCGCAGGATGTCGATTACGACATGATTCGCGAAGTCTATCGAGCGATCGGACAGGGTGCGTTTTTGCAGGGCTAATTTGAATGGCGTTAGTTTTTGGTTATGCATAAATTTTGGGAACCGGGTAGAGCCAACTCCCCCAACGAGGTAACTGCTTCACATCGTTCTGACCCCTGCGCTGATTCGAGTTCACCAGAAATCACGCAGAATGCGCTTTGTAAATGGTGGGCTAGAGTGTCGCAACCGGGTATTGCCAGAAAAATTGGCTATGGCTATATGCTGGCGATTGGGGTTGCTACACTGGGAGCAACGATCGGCTTGATCGTGGGTGACTATTACCAGAAACAGGCGCAGACCCAGCTTGCGATCGCCCGTAAGCAACAATCGCTCCTGACGAATCTGGAACACGAAATTTTAGAACTTCGATCGCATCCCCAACGCCTGGTGATGGTGTTTGGAGACTCAATCTGGTTTGATTTTGAGCGAACAGCATTTCTGACTCGCGTTCGCGAAGCACAGGAGTTGGTCGCTGAACTCAACGCCTTTATTGAACGCAATCCCCATAATCTGGCGATCGGGGCGACTGGATCAAAAAAGCTGGCAGAAGAATACGAAACGAACACAGAAGCCTATGCTGACTGGGTGCGAACGATTTGGCAGCAGCTCAACCCAGGCAGCCTGACTCAGCCGGAAATTCCAATTGCTCAACAAAGCCTCCTGGCATCTCTGCGGCAAGAACCCGCGATCAGGCTGGATGTCAAGTTTGAGCAGCTTGCAGAGCAATTACATCAAGCCCTGGAAACCGCGCAGAAGCAGCAGGATGATGCCGACATCCAGCTACAAACTGCGGAAGCCCTGCGGCTGCAAATTATCCTGACGGGTCTGGCAGTTGCAGCCGCCATCGCAGCTCTGCTAGCACTCTACACCAGCCGTGCCATTGCTCGACCAATCGAAGCCGTCACTCAGGTTGCACAGCGAGTCAGCCGTGAGTCAGATTTTCAGTTGCAGGCTCCAGTTCTCAGCCAGGATGAAGTGGGGGTTTTGGCAATTGCTTTTAACAATCTGATTCGGAAAGTGGCTGAGTACACCCATGCGCTCGAACTCAGCCGTCAAACGCTAGAAGACCGTGTAGAGGAGCGAACCCAGGAACTTCAGCAGGCACTTGACCATGTGAAGAAAGCCCAGTTGCAGCTCGTGCAGGCAGAAAAAATGTCCAGTTTGGGGCAGCTTGTGGCGGGCGTTGCCCACGAAATTAACAATCCAGTGAACTTCATTCACGGGAATCTCAGCCACGCCAGTCAATACACCCAGGATTTGCTGGAACTGCTGGATCTTTACCAGTGCCAACTGCCCAATCTCCCGTCGGCAATTCAGGACAAAGAAGAGGACATTGATCTGGCTTTTTTGCGCCACGACTTACCTAAACTGCTGCAATCGATGAAGGTTGGGGCGGAGCGAATTCGAGAAATTGTTCAATCGCTGCGAACTTTTTCCCGGCTGGATGAAGCCGCAATCAAAGAAGTGGATATTCATGAAGGACTGGACAGTACGCTGATGATTCTGCAAAATCGCCTGAAGGGGAAATCCGATTATCCAGCAATCAAGGTTATCAGGGAGTATGGCGTTTTGCCCCTGGTTGAATGCTACGCCGGACAGCTCAATCAGGTATTTATGAATATTTTGAGCAATGCGATCGATGCTCTAGAAGAACGGAATATTCAGCAATCGCTCGTTGAAATCGCAGCCCCGCCCCGCACAATTACCATCCGCACTCAGGCGATCGATCGCACTCAAGTTGCCGTTTGGATCAAAGACAATGGACCGGGTATGACTTCGGAAGTTCAACAGCAGTTATTTAATCCGTTTTTTACAACAAAGCCTGTGGGTAAAGGAACAGGAATGGGGATGTCAATTAGCTATCAGATCATTACTGAACGTCACCGAGGAAGTTTAGAGTGTATTTCTGAGCTGGGGAAAGGGACGGAATTTGTGATAACGATTCCAATTCGATCCATGTAAGTAGCTGGGCGCAATTAAACGATGGATGAAGATGGGGGTGGAGGGGGCACAATCCCCTCCTTGGGGCTTCGCCTCAAACCCCGCTTAATCTGCCATTTAATTACTCTGCCATTTAATGGCAATGACCTACTTAGTACGGATTTGCTCTGCTGATATAAACGATTCGTCCTGCGAGAAAATCATTTGTTCCAGAGCATTCTGTAAATCCTGAGTCAGGGTGGCGACGGCTTGGCGGCGATTGGTTTGATAGCCTGACCATCGATCGCTGATCGAAATGGGTTCGCCGATCGTGATAAAGGCTTTTTGTTTACCCAGGCGAGGACGGGGGAACGGAAATTTTCCTTTCAGGCGAGTGACCGTATCCCAGACGAGCAGCAGCATTTCGGCAAAGCGTTCGGCGGTGGGCTTTTCGAGAACATAGCGTCCGGTGACGCTGACGAAGGTTTCGACTAAGCGCATGTGCCACAGCCGCAAATCGGATTCTTCAGCAATGCGATCGGCTAGACCTCGCTCCACAGGCGGCAACTGCTCAATATCTTTAATGTCTTCGCGATAGATCCAGTCCCAGCCAGCCTGCTCCAGACGGCGACAGCGATCGGTCAACGTTCCTTTGGGAAGGACTTTGAAGAATTCCTCGGCGACAGAAAGAGCCGTATTCAACAGGGTTTGCAGCCGCATGGCAAGCCGTATATTCGCTGGATCGCTTGCCTCGATCGCGCTAGGCGTAGGAATCATGCCTGTTCCCGCTTCGAGCGTCGTCGGGGCTTTCAGTTCCCGGTGATAAAAGCGGATGTAAAACTGCTCCATCTGCGTCAGCAAATGCTCTCCCAAGCGAATCAGCCTGCGATACTGACGTTCCTGAGCGGGAGTGAGTTTAGCCTCATCCGGGAGAGGAACGCTCTTAGCCTCCACTTCGCCCGCTAGCCCGCAGTCTGTCTCCAATTCCGTCATCAAGCGATCGATCGCTTCCCACGGTTCCGAGACGTAGTGATACTGAATGCCGATCGGCAAAATCACCACTCGCTCGGTGCGTCCGGCTTTGTGCAAATCTTCCTGACACCAGAAGCCAAACTGGGCAACACCGGGTTCGATCGGGCTAACGATTTCGTTGTGTCCGTTGGTTGCGCCTTCGGGAGCAGCGGCGATCGGGAATTGTCCTTCCGCAAAAAGCTGTCGTGCCGATCGCAGTCCGGGGAGATCCACTTTGCCGCGTCGAATCGGCGTGCCGCCCAGCCGGGGATAGAGCCAGGAGACGAGCGAACCTGCCCAGAGGGGAATGCCGCGATCGTAAATAAAGTGCGAGTGAACCGGAGCCTGAAGCCGAATGCCCATTGTTGCCGCCGTTCGGGGAACGCAGCGCGAAACGAGATGAAACATACAGAGCGGGTCATTCGAGCTGGGATGCCGGAACGCCATCATAAAGCGCACCTTACCCGCCTGAAATTCTTCGTAGAGCTTCACCAGTGTTTCGACCTGGTTTGCCTCTATGTCTACCACCTGCTCACGCCAGCGTATCCAGGAAGGCGCAGCAAGATGAGTCATTTGACGTACCAGAGGATCGTAGTTTGGCGGCAGAAACTCAAGCGGTGGCTGAGCCTGGGTGATGAAGTTCGGCAAGGGACAATCTCCAGCAGTGCGGTCTTTAGTGCTGTCTTTATTGTGCAAGCTGGTTTTGCTTCTGGGGCAATCTTTGTGCCGCGATCGATCACTGTCTCAATTTGTTGTTCATTCCCTTCCGACCTACCCCTTGCCCAAATTCAGCCCAACCCTGCCGATCGTAATTAGCGCAATACAACTTACTTTTCCCAGCCCCATTCCTTCGCCAAACAGCAGCACACTTAGAATGGATATACCCGTCACGCCAATCCCAGACCACACTGCATAGACAACGCTAATTTCAATTTCTTTTAAGAACAAACTAAAACAGAAAAAAGAGAGCGGATAGCCGATCGCCGAGCCAATTCAATAAACAGGCTTGATGAATCCATTCGCAAGTTTGAGACAGACCATTGCAAAAATTTCGGACGCGATCGCCAGACTGATTTGCAATTCGGTCTGCGATAGTATGAAAACCAAAAACTATCTATCTCTGTACTCGGATATTAGTAGGCGATGAGTTATCGAATTCAGCAAAGCACAAAACTTTTATCATTTTCAGAGTTCGACCACCTAGACCTATTTCAGGCACAGGCACTTCACTATCGCTATGCGCGTCATTCTCACCCTACCTATTCGATCGGCTTAATCGAAGCAGGACTTGGAGGCAATTATTACCGAGGTGCGACTCATCTGGCTCCGCCCCAAAGCATGATTTTAATGAATCCAGAAGAGGTTCATACAGGCTATTCTGCCGAGGGATTACCGCTCACCTATCAGATGCTTTATCCCAGTGTGCAGTTAATGGAGCAAATTGCAGGTGAACTTCAAGGCGATCGATTTCCTGATTTCAGAATTCCTGTCGCTCAAAATCAGTCTTTAGCAGAAAAATTCGCTTCGCTGCTGCACAGCCTTGAATGTTCAAAGGATAAGTTCACTCAGCAGTGTTTATTGATTGATGTTCTATCGCTGATCATTACTCAGCATGCAGGTATCAAATCTCGATCGATTCAATCGAATCAGGAACATCAGGCGATCGGTTTAATTAAGGAATATCTACACGATCAGTACAACACCAATATTTCCTTAGAACAGCTTGCGGAACTTACTCATCTCAACCGTTCTTATCTGATTCGAGTGTTTAGTAAAGCAGTCGGAATGCCCCCTTATACTTATCTAACTCAGGTGCGGGTAGAAAAAGCAAAAGAGCTGCTTCGGCAGGGAATGTCGGCAGCAGAAACAGCGATCGCGGTTGGAATGGCAGACCAGAGCCACCTAAATCGCCACTTTAAGCGAATCGTAGGGGTAACGCCGGGACAGTATCGCCATATTTATTCTCAGCAATAGGTTTCGGAATGGGTTTCAGGAATGGGCTTCAGGAATAGAGCAATCAATTTCAGGGCAGCAATTCACGTCTAAAAAGATACTGAAAGCAGATGTCAATATCGTTCAAGATGGTTTTCTGAAAGGGTTTAATACTGAGGTCATCGTTCATTACACTTCACTCAACCGATGGCTTCTCAAGATTCATCCCAGGCTTATTATCTTGCCCAAATCAACATTGCCCTGATGAAAGCTCCACTTCACGACCCAATCATGGCCGAATTTGCAAATGCTCTGAATGCAGTCAACGCGATCGCCGATCAGAGCCAGGGATTTGTATGGCGGTTAAAAGACGGGGATGGAAATGCAACGAATATTCGCGCCTTTGATGATCCCCAGATTCTGGTGAACCTATCAGTTTGGCAAAATGTAGAGTCGCTTAAAACCTATGTTTATCAGAGTCTCCACGGTAGTTTTTTTGTGCGCCGCCGCGCCTGGTTTGAAAAATATCCAGGGGCACATTTCGCAATGTGGTGGATTCCCGCAGGTCACATTCCTTCAGTCGAGGAAGCCAAAGCCAAGCTAGACCATCTCTGGCTGCACGGAGACTCAGAAACCGCCTTCACTTTTGCCAAACCCCATCCGCAGCCGATCGTTTCACATTACTGATTTCCATTCACTTCACTCATCTCCATTAACTTCTAACTTCTCAGAGATACGGCGTTTTTCACTCCCGTAAGGTACGGGGGGTGTGGGGGCTTCGCCCCCACGCAGGGGCACAGCCCCTGCACCCCATTTTTTGTACTTCAATAGCTTGAACAAGGCTGTAACTTCCAAGACCACGGCATTCTCTACGCCCGCCTTCGTACTATCCGATCGCCCCAAAGCCCTGGTCTGAGTGAGAATAGAACTACATTTCTCATCTCGATCGCCTTTCCTATGGAAACGCCCCGTTCTTCTGCTGACTCTGCTCAATCGTCTGCCAGTTCTCATACCAGGCTGGTTCCGGCTCGGCTGCAAGATTTTCACTTCGATCGCGCCCATACAAGCTTGAAGCAGGCAATTAGCCGCTATGCCCAGCAGTTGCGAATTCGCAGACCCGGAACTCCCGTGGAGCTACAGGCAGCCCTGAAGACGGATCTCGATCGCCTCACGGCCAGTCTGGAAAAGCTGGATCAAGGGTTGATTCGGATTGCGGTGTTTGGGCTAGTGAGTCGCGGCAAGTCGGCGGTGGTAAATGCGCTACTGGGGCAAAAGGTGCTGCAAACGGGACCGATCAACGGCGTAACGCAATATCCGCGATCGGTGTACTGGTCGGTTCGAGAGGGAATGCCCGTTGAGCTAATTGACACGCCCGGATTAGATGAAGTGGGTGGCGAATCGCGGGCAAGCATGGCGCGACAGGTGGCAGACCAGGCGGATCTCATTCTGTTTGTGGTGGCAGGCGACATTACTCGCACCGAATACCGGGCACTGACTGATCTACAGCAGGCAAATAAGCCGATCGTCCTCGTATTTAACAAGGTAGATCTGTATCCGCGAGTCGATCGCCAGTCAATCTTCCAAAAGCTGCAAACCCTCTTTGTCCAAAGCGGTGACAGCGACGAGTTTAGACCCCGACTCAGTCCGCAAGACGTTGTCCTTGTTTCGGCAGAACCCGCACCGATGGAAGTTCGGGTCGAGTATCCTGACGGACGGGTCGAGTATGAGTGGGACGCACCAGAACCGCAAATTGACCCACTGCGCGAAAAGCTGCTGGAAATTCTCAATCGCGAAGGCAAATCCCTGCTGGCACTCAACGCACTGCGGCAAGCCAGCGAAACTGAAGGCTCGATCGCTCGCAAAACAGTGAAATTGCACGAGCAAGCCACTGAAGATCTGATTTGGCAGTTCGCTAAGTGGAAAGCGATCGCCATTGGCGCAAACCCGATCGCCGTTTTGGATCTAATGGGCGGAGCCGTCACTGATCTGCTAATGATCCGCGCGCTCGCTAAGCTCTACGGTCTACCTATGACCAGCTACGAAGCGGGGAAACTGCTGAAGGCAATTCTGTTTAGTTCGGGTGGCTTGCTGTTGGGTGAAGTGGGGAGCGGAGTGCTGCTCGGCATGGGCAAAAGCGGGGCTGCAGTGGCAACGGCATTTGATAGCGTCAATGGCATTATGACCTACGGCACAACAGCAGTCGCGCAGGCAACGCTGGCAGGTTTCGGCTCTTATCGCGTGGGTAAGGCGGCTCAGGTTTATCTGGAGCAAGGCTGCACCTGGGGACCGCTGGGCGCGGATACGGTGATTCAGGAGATTTTGAATCAGGTCGATCGCGAAACGGTGATTTATCGTCTGCGGCAGGAACTCCTTCAGAACGAACCGTTGAACAGGCTTTAATCGGGCTTAGATTGCGGTGGGTTTCCGAGTGTTTCCGCTGCCAAAACCATTGCTTCGGCAGCAAATTCAGCAGAGGGAATTTTGAGAAGCTGTACAATTCTTAATATTCCTTTGAGGAAGCAGACCTTTCCCGCTGAGTTCAGCAGAGAATCCGGTCACACACAATCTATTTGACATACCCGAGAAGTGATGGAAAAAGCTGTGATTTGAGTACCTAGATCTGACAGTTTCGATAGAAATTGTTTGCCTTTAAAAGTTTTTGCGACCCAACCTTCAGTAGACATACATTCACTATCAGCCAAACAACCTAATTTCCTGCTTCTACAGGTTGTTCTAATACAGCCCGTAACGTTCCTAGCAAATCTTGAATGGTATAGGGCTTATCAATAAAGTCCTTAACTTCGCTAGCTTCTCTCAATTTATCGTTAGACATAAATCCACTCATGGCAATCACTTTGATCCTCGGATTAATTCTCCGAAGGTTCTGAATCGTTGTTGGACCATCCATAGATGGCATCATCATATCCACTAAGGCAACAGTAATCTTATGTTTGTATTGAGCACAGAGCGAAATTGCTTCAATTCCATTATTCGCTATCAGCACACGGTAGTTATAGGCTTCTAATGAAGCTTTCGTTATTGCTAAAATTTCTGTTTCGTCATCTACAACAAGAATCCATTCTTCATTTCCATTAGGCGGATTAGAAGGTTCTACTCGTGGGGAAACGGATGCTCCTATCGCTGGTAAGAATACTTTAAATTCAGTGCCCTCTCCCAGCTTGCTAACCACATCAATGAACCCTCCGTGGCTTTTAACAATGCCTCTCACCGTAGAAAGTCCTAACCCTGTCCCTTTACCAATTTCTTTAGTTGTAAAAAACGGTTCAAAAATTCTATCCGTAATTTCAGCTGACATTCCGGTCCCTGTATCTTTGACTGTAAGTCCAATGTAGGAACCAATGGATGCATCAAGATTCATGCGGGCATAATGTTCATCTACAATCACGTTTGCAGCAGAGATGATGAGCGTACCGCCATTTGGCATCGCATCACGAGCATTAACGACCAGATTCATCAGCACTTGATGTAAGTGAGTTGCATCCCCAGAAACTGACCAAAGCCCCGGTTCCACATAGGCTAGCAACTCAATCGATTTTGGAAATGTCTTCTCAGCAATTTGCTTAACTTCGTAGACCAGATGCTTCACCTGCACGCTCGTCCGTTTCCCTTCCACGCCACGGGCAAATTGGAGGACTTGCTTGACGAGAGCAGCCCCACGTCTAGTATTCATTTCAATGATTTTAAATAAATGCTGGCTCTGCTCGTCGGCACTGGGAAACTTGTACTGTAACAATTGTGCTGTAGCTAGAACAGGGGTCAGGATGTTGTTGAGATCATGAGCAATGCCGCCTGCAAGGGTACCCAAACTCTCAAGCCGTTGAGTTCGCAGGAATTGGCTTTCGAGCTGTTTCTTTTCAGTGATGTCTGTATTAACTGTCAAGAAAGATTTGGGTTGCCCCTGGGCATCATGCATTAAGGTCCAACGGCTGGTGACAATAATTTCTTTGCCCTGCTTATTGACTTGATGCAATTCGCCTTGCCAAGTACCACATTCAATTAAACTTCTTTGAGCAACCTCGAGTTGCTTGAGTGAGTCTGGTCGATACAACAGTTGAGTCGCATTTTGGTCGATCGCCTCTTCAGCGTTCCATCCATAGAGATGCTCTGCACCCTTGTTCCAATACTGAATTTTGTTATCCAAATCTCGTACTAGAATGGCATCGGTTGTAATGTTGAGTAGAGCCGCCTGTTCCCGAATCTTGTCTTCTGCCTGCTTGTGCTGAGTTAGGTTAAGGACAAAACCAACGATTGCCTGAGATTCATCGAGCAAAGCCCCGCCAACCATGACAGGAATGCGGTATCCATCCTTGTGAAAATATTCCTTTTCAAAGGCACTAAACGCTCCAGTATTGGTTAATTCTGCCAGTGCGGCTTCATGGAGGTGGACATATCCTGGAGGTGTCATTGCGTGCCAATTTAACTTCCCAGCTTTCAAGTCAGCGCGATCGTATCCAACGATTTGGAGGAAGGCATCATTGGCGTCTGTAATACTGCCATCTGCCAGGCTAAAAATAATGCCAATCACATTGGATTCGATTAAACGTCTGAACCGGGCGTCACTGCGCTGCAGTGCTCTAAACGCTTGCTCACGTTCTTCTTCTACCCGCTGACGCTGTTGAATTTCCTTTTCTAGCCGCTCATTCTGCTCTGTTAATCGCTTGGTCAAGTTTTGCAGCCGAAAGTGAGTATTGATTCGCGCTAAAACTTCTTCATGATCTAGCGGTTTAGTGATGTAATCAACTGCCCCAAGATTTAAACCTTTGACCTTATCAACGTTATCGCTAACAGCGGTTAGAAAAATGATCGGGATCTCTTGCGTAGTTGAGTTTGCCTTTAGGCGACGGCACGTTTCAAACCCATCTATTCCGGGCATGAGAATGTCTAGCAAAATCAAGTCGGGTGGAGCATATTCTGCTAGAGCAATCGCTCTTTCCCCATCTTCAGCGATCACCACTTTGAAACCATCGGCTTCCAGCAAGTCGAGCAGCACATCTAGATTTGTGGGCGTATCATCCACGATTAAAATAACGCCTTTCTCAGCAATTCCTGTATTCATAAACACCTCCTAAAATTGCTTTAAAAATTCCAAAATTTGTCGCCCTTTAAATCCTTTGGCAAGCTGCCGCAAGTGGGTAGCAAAAGGGCTCCATTGCTGGTTTGACTCCTCCAACTGGGTTACTCGTTTGGCGATGGCTCGTAAATCTCCTCGCATGGCTAAATCCAGAAGAATAGCAACCTCTTCTGCTGGCGGAATCGAAAAATCAACTGAAAGGTTAGGGACAGCTGAGGCAGAACTCACTTGGCTATTTTCCTGCTGGTCCCTCTCTTTAAAGGGTTCTTGAATGTCGCTCTCATTTTCGTAAATCCATTCCAATTTCAGGTGTTCTTGCAATTTCTGGAGGAGGTCGGCCTCTCGAATTGGTTTCGACAGAAAATCATTGCAGCCTACCTTGAGACTCTGTTGCTGATCGAATTCAAAGACACTAGCCGAGACTGCAATCACAACGGTATCTTTTAGGGCTGGCATTAACCTGAGTTGTCGGGTTGCCTCAAAGCCGTCTAGATTCGGCATCACTAAGTCAATCAGAACAGCATCGGGCTGAAAATCCTGTGCTTTATTCAATCCGTCTTCACCATCCACAGCGTCTATGACGTCAAATCCGATCGGCTCTAAGAGATTCACAAGGATAGAGCGATTTGTCGGTTTGTCGTCCACCACTAAAATTTTCCGCCTGTCGCCTGTGAACCCAGTAATTGTGCGCTTTGAGGTAGCAGCATCTGTCGATGAATGGACCGCCACTAGGTCTAAATCAAACCAGAAAGTGCTACCTACACCCAAGGTACTCTTGACCTGAAGCGTTCCTCCCATCATCTCAACCAGCTGACAGCTGATGGCTAGCCCTAACCCCGTTCCTTCTGTCTTACGGCTATTTTCGCCCACCTGTTGAAACGGCTTGAAGATCTCATCAAGCTGATCAGCAGCAATGCCAACACCGGAATCTTCGACTTGAAAGCGAATCTTCTGCTCGTGATAACCCACCTTAAAAACAACCGTTCCCGTTTCAGTGAATTTGACGGCATTGCCAAGCAGGTTTAGCAGGACCTGGCGCAAGCGTTTGTCATCCGCCCGAATCACCTTAGGCAGAGAAGATGGTGTCTGATAGGTTAACGAAATGCCTTTTTGTTCAGCTTTAATTTTGCAGATCTCTACGATGCTTTGTAAGAATTCCGCAAAATGAAACTCTCTTGAATACAGCTCCATCTTACGGGCTTCAATTTTAGAAAGATCTAAAACATCATTGATCAGCGTTAGTAGGTGCTCTCCACATTGGTGAATGATTGCAATGCGATTCTTTTGCAGTTCGGATAAAGAGCGGTCTTTTTGACAAATTTGTGTATATCCTAAGATGCCATTCAGTGGCGTACGAAGTTCATGGCTCATGTTTGCCAGAAATTCACTCTTCGCTCGGTTGGCAGACTGGGCTATTTCTTCTGCCTGTTGGCGATCGCGAACCTCTTGCTGAAGCTGTAGGGTTCGCTCTTCTACTTTCATTTCCAGAGTTTTACTGTAATTCTCTAACTGTTCATGCGATCGTTTTAGATCAGTGTTGGCGGCTGCCAAATCTTGATAAAGACGGGCGTTTTCAAGGGAGATCGCCGCTTGGGAGGATAAAAGCTGCAAAACTTCTACTCGCTCTGCTGTAAAAGCACCCGTTGTTAAATTGTTTTCCAAATAGAGAATGCCAATGAGCTTACCTTGATGAACGATCGGCACACACAAAACGGATTTGGGCTGACGATCAAGAATATAGTCATCCGTTGTGAAAATTCCCTCACGGGTCGCTTCATTCAGAACCACATTCTCCTGCGTTTGCCGCACATAATTGATGATGGATAGCGGTAGCTGACTTGCCTCTACAGGAATAAATTGTTGAACGATGATTTCATGTTGATTAACCTGCCCAGTGGCTTCGATAAAGAGTTTCGAGTCTTTTTCTAGAATTAATATCCCTGTTTCTGCACCTGCATTTTCAAGCAGAATTTGCATCAACGTGGTTAGCAAATTGCTTAAAACAATTTCACCTGAAAGAGCTTGCGCGGCTTTCATGACGGTGGCTAAGTCCAGGTTGTGATTAGCTTCAGGATAATTTGTTGTTCTTTGAGGAATTGTCGCTTTTGTGCCGCTTTTAGCTGAAGTTCTGGTTAAAAATTGAGGGTATTTTTCTTCTAAATGCTCAACTTTAGCTTGAGCACCCCAAACCTGATAAGCATAATGCGCCTTTTGTAGATAGAGTTGAGCGATCGCATCTCTCCCCCATCCTAAATAACACTTACCTGCCAACTCATACGCCAATGCTTCTTCATTCAAATATTCGTTTTCTTTAGCCAAAGCAATAGCTTGATCATACCGTTCCATTGCTTGTTCTTTTTCATCTAAAACTCGATGCCGTTCTGCCTCTACTAAATAGAATTTGTGCAGGTAATTCATAGGGGCATGATGCGCCCAATTCTGCATTTTTTCTTGATTAGCTTTTACTCTGCCAAGAATTTCTTGCTGTTCGGACTGGAGGGCATCAGAATATACTGCCAGCTTAATTAAAGAATCATAGAAATGGAAGAGAGAAATATGGGGTGTTGCGATAACTGCGTCTAAATAGTCTTCTTCGATTACGGCATTTTCGATCGCTTCTGAGTAATTTTCAAATAAATAACAAAGTAAAAGTTTATTCAAATAGGTGTAAGCAATTGCTGCTCTATCGTTTGCTTGCTCGTGTAGTGGTAGCCCTATTTGTTCATCGTAGGCTTGACCTTGGAGACGGCAAGGATTTTCACTTTGCCCCAGCAGGTTTAAGGTAGCCTGCCAATAGATTTCGTGATAATTGAGTGCTGTTTTTTGCTTGATTTTATCAATTGCATCTCTATTGATTGACATCTCTCTTGCAAGGGCAGTCAATTCTTTGCTGCTGTAGTAAGCAAAATAGGAGTTTACTAATAGACCAAAAGCACCAAATTCCAAATCTCCTGTCTCCATCCCAATAGAATAAGCCGACATCAAAGGCTCTAACGTTTTTCTCAGATGTTCTTTCCAGGGTCGGATAAAGATATTGACAATAACGATCGTTTTAGCTTTAATTTCTTGAGTATTTAATCTTGACAGCAGATCTAAAGCTAATTGACCAAACTGATAGCCCGAGTCAATATCTCCCACAATTCCGCAAAGTAGAAGACCATAATTGGCATAAGCAGTAGGAGAAACGGGAGCATTACCGTGTTGGACTGATAGATCGACTTGTTTGCACACCGCCAATGGTAACAGTGCAGGAGCAGCAATATAGGCGGGAGCAAAGATACTTGCTAAAAGTTTAATGGCTGCTAGTTTGCAGGGATCACTCATTTGAGGCAGATCGACTAAATCCTCAATTCGTCTCCCATTCAAAATCACCGCAGTTTCGGAGAGTGCTTGTCCAATATCAAATGGAACTGGGTTTTCGGGAAAATTCACTCCCAACAGCTTTAAGGCTTGTAGTGCCGTATTAATTGCTTCTAGCAGTTTGTTCTGCAATACATGAGCTTGAATCTGAATCTCATATACTTTCACTTTTTCCAATAAAGTTTTAGCGCAGTTTTGCACAATGTCAACGAATCGCTGTACTGCTTCAAAATCACTGCTTAAATATGCCGACTCTGCTGCTTCAGTGTGCAGTGCTAATGCTAATTCGTACTGATCAGTCCAGCTATCTTCAACTAACAATTCAATCCCTGCTTGCAAATATTCAACAGCTGCAACATAAGCCATTGCTATCTTTGCTTTCTGTCCTGCTATCAAATTAAGCTGAGAAATTCTGTCTCGTTCTACTGGATCGGTAACTAGCTCAATTCCTAAGTTGAGGTGATCAACAATCTCAAATATCTTTTCTGATAACGTCTCTGATGACGTGTTTTGCCAAAGCAAACGCCCAATTTGCAAGTGAGTCGCTTGCTTAAAACTTTGATCAATCAGTGCATACGCGGCTTGTTGCACCCGATCGTGGAGAAATCTAAATTCCAGACTTACTAGATGTGTATCAATCAGGTCTTCAGATGCAAGCGTTAATTCAGAGGTTGGTAATACTAAGCCTTCTTCAATAGCTGGCAAAAGATCTTGATGGGTGTCAACTGGCGATCGCTTATAAATAATTGAAAGCGTCTGCAAGTCAAACGTATTACCCATACAAGCCGCCAACTGCAACACCTGCTGAGTAGATTCAGGTAATTTTCGCAACTTCTGAATCATCAACTCAATAACATTATCAGTAATATCAAGTGCCTCAATTTGGGTAATATTCCATTGCCAGCAAGGTTTATCTGCATTCAATGGAGTTGTGAAAGTTAACAGGCTTTCTTGATATAGCGTCTGGAGAAATTGGTTGACAAAGAAGGGGTTGCCAGATGTCTTGCGGATGACTAATTCGGCCAACGGTTGAACAGAACTTACATTACTGTGCAGCGTGTCAGCAATGAGATGGCTAATATCTGCGAGGGCTAAAGGAGCTAAGGTAATTTCATGAATGACAACGGCTTTAGAGCGTAGTAAATCAAGCGCCATCATCAAGGGATGACTTGGACTGACTTCATTATCTCGGTACGCTCCAATTAAAAACAAATAGCCTGTTTCTGCATCGTCTAGAATCACAGCAAGCAGTTTAAGCGTGGCAGAATCAGCCCATTGCAAATCGTCCAGAAACAGAACTAACGGGTGCTCTGGTGAGCAGAAAACACGGATAAAGTTTTGAAAAACAAGATTAAATCGGTTTTGTGCTTCCGTTGGTGCCAGCTCTACAGCAGCGGGTTGCTTGCCCACAATCAATTCCACGTCTGGAACAACATCAATAATGACTTGCGCATTGTTACCCAGAACATCTAAAAGTTTAGTTCGCCATTGCGCCAGTTGGGTTTCGCTTTCAGTCAGCAGTTGTTTCACTAATAACTGAAAGGCAGTAATAATCGCAGAGTAAGGAACATTGCGTTGAAATTGGTCAAATTTACCGGAGATGAAGTATCCTCTCGCACCAACGATCGGTCTGCGGATTTCGTTCACCAACGATGATTTACCAATGCCAGAGTAACCCTTAACCAGTATGGCTTCCGCTTTGCCAGTACTAACGCGATCGAAAGTGCTCATTAACAAACTCACTTCCCGATCGCGCCCATACAGCTTTTCTGGAATTGAAAATTGGCTAAATAAATCAAACTCTCCCACCTTGAAGTGGGAAATCGCACCAGAGGCTTCCAGCATCTTTAGACAAATCTCTAAGTCAGCCTTCAGCCCGAGTGCACTTTGATAACGGTCTTCTGCTGTTTTGGCGAGTAACTTCATGACAATATCGGACACTGCCTCTGGAATGTCCGAATTGACAAGATAAGGCGGGACTGGCGTTTTAGCAATGTGGCAGTGAATGATCTCTAAGGCATCGGTTGCTGGAAACGGCAACTGTCCAGTCAGCATTTCATAGAAAGTAACGCCTAGAGAATAAAAATCGGTGCGGTAGTCGATCGATCGGTTCATTCTCCCAGTCTGTTCTGGAGACATATAGGAGAGCGTTCCTTCGAGAACGTTGACGTGGTTAATCGTTGATTTTTCTCTTGTTAAATGTGTAGCAATACCAAAATCAATCAGCCTAACTGCACCTGTTGTTGTGTTAACCAGAATATTGTCAGCTTTAATATCTTTGTGAATAATGTGTTGCTGATGAATCTGTGCCAGAACTGAGGATAAGTGAATTATAATCTGTAAAGAAATATCTAAGTTGAGTTGTCGTGTGGCGATCGCTCTAGCTAACGACTCACCATCAAAATCAGCCAGAATCAGGGCTAGCCCGTTACCATTATTTTCTAACGCTAAAGGCTTAACAATTCCTTCAGGTTCTAGGTCTTGCAGAATCTGGTATTCATGTCTTAATCGAGTCAATTGCTCAACTGTTGGATACTCAGCTCTCAGTGTTTTTATAATGACAGAGGTAGGTTCTAGATCGCTCTTAGACACTGTCTTAGCTCGGTAAACGCGGTTAGTGTCTCCTTCATATAGAACTTCGAGCAAGTGGTAGCCAGCGATCGTAGTACTCATCTTCTTCTTTGTACTGATGATATGAGTAGATGATTAGTGCTCGAGTTTTATCTGTACCCAACGCAGCAAAGGTAGTTTGATTAGCCTTTAGACGCAATGAAATCAGTTGCAGAGCGGTCATTTCTATTCCTACGATAGATGGCATACCTTGGAGCTGTAGTGGGAGCAATAATACTTTACTTGTTAATCCTTAATACAGAGTTATGCCCTGAAGATAATAGGGTGAGAAGGCTATACGTTGGTATGCCTTAAACAAGTGTGAGATAGGTGGTGAGGGCATTCCAAGGAGACTGTAAATTAGAGTGGGTCAAAGGTCGGAAATGAGATCTACTGGATTACTGAAACTGAGACATAAGACTTCGCATCCCAGAGCAATTGACGAGGAATTGGGAAGAAACTGTCAGATTTAGGTACCCAAATCTGGGTTGTGCGCTAAACAAGTGTGGATAGATAGAATAAAAGCAATGCCGTGATAGTGTGTCTGCTATACGCTGTCCCTTCTGCGACCATAGCAAAATCTATCAACACGGTCGGACTCGTAAGGGTGCCCAACGCTTCAAATGCCCAACCTGCCAACAAACGTTTACGGAAACGTTCGACACGCTTTATTACCTATAAGTGGATTATTCAGGAAGAACTGCGTCGCTACCACGGCACGGGCTGGTCGGGAACGCTTTGCTTGCTGCCGTTTGTGCTGGGGATGGCAGTGCCTCAACTCTTGCGAATGTTTGACCCCAATGTGTCGGGCGAGTTTGGCTGGTTTTCGCTGCTGGGCATTGCGTGGATCTATATTGTGCAGTTTCGCCTCTACCACACCGTGAACCGGATTTATCAGGATGCAGGCATGAAGAAACCGCTCGCCGTCTGGTGGATTGCAATTCCCGGACTGAATCTGGTGGTTGGCTTGCGGCAAATTCACCTTCTCAGCGAGTTTTGGGCACAGCAGCAGGGTGTGGAAGGGAATGACCCGATCGCCAAATTCTTCCCGTTTTTATCTCAGCTCTAACATCGCAGGTTGAATGGATAGCTTGAATCAGCATCGCTCCGCCCTACAGGGGTTCCCTTTTCTAACCGATGCCTAACTCTTTACCGATCGTCGGCTGATGCGTTCTCGCAGTGCCCAAAGACTAATCATTGCTGCAAACCCTGCGCCTAAACTATCCATAATTAAATCTGTGACCGTATCGTTCACGTCGCCAATCACTTCAGTATTAAAAATAAATCCGGCTGACCATTCCATAATTTCCCAGATCGCACCGATCGCAATTCCAAAACTGGCAACGGTCAACACATAAAGCCAGGGATGTTGGCGAAACACGGACAGCATCGATCGATACACCAAAAACCCCAGTGCCAGCGTAATCGCAAAGGTAGTGAAGGCATGGGTAATTTCATCATAGGGTCCAGGCTGATAAAACAATCGCCACACCCAACCGCCTGCATTCAACAGGGCAGCAATCACAAACAGGAAATCAAACAGGGTCGGCAGCTTATCATCGGTGAGAATAAACACCAGAGCCGCAATCCAGAATCCTGCCAGCGCGATCGCATTGTTCCACTGCCCCTGAGCGATCGCCGCAATAATTGCAATGAACAGCACAAGCTCTCCAAGCCACGCTGCAATTCGATATCCTCGCCAGTTTGTTCTCATCATTTTACTGAACACTGCTTAATCAAGATAGCGATCGTCTGCATGATATCAATTCCTGGCCGCTCAACGATCCATAAACTCTGCTGAAAGGGTGGTTTGTGAAAGCGGTTTGCAATTTAACAGCTCAGACGACAGATTGCGTGTGGGCTCGGTATCTTGCCTGCCCAATTTGGGCAAGACGACCATTCCACAAGCCAGCTGAGAAGATTGCCCATGGCGTAAAGCCGATTTCTACAGGAACAGAGGCGCAATTCCGTGTAGAACGATATCTGCAACAAAGTGAGACAGCATCGCCGCCTCTAATCCAAACGTGAAGTAGAGATAGCCAAACCCAATCCCGGCTAATCCATTCAGCAAGATGGCTCGTGTAATCACTAGCGGCGTAAGCGGCAAAATCGCGGCGGTTGCGGGCAGGTGTCCTAAGCCAAACAGAATGGCTGCACTGATCGTCGCAATCCACAAAATCGATCGCGTCGGATGACCATTGGCACGATGAGCAATAAACTTGCCAATGAACGCAATCAACGAAAGAACAAACAGCCGCAGATAAATTTCTTCGTTAATGCCGCCGTAGAACGATGCAAGAAACCCTTGCCATACAGGAGGCTGAATCGCCGCTGCAACAGGACTGCTTGCCTGCCCCAATTGCTGAGCTAAAGCAGGCGCAAACACAAACGCATCAAGTCCCAACACCGCCAGCGATGCCACAATGCCCCAACCGATCGCCGGAAGCACAAACGCTTTGACCCGCTCACTCACTGACTCTCTTTCTGATTCTCCTTGAAGCAGAGCGCGTAAGATGGGTGTCCCTAGCCCTATGCGATTGGCAAAGAATAAGCCTGCGGCGATCGTAATTGCCAGCACGATCGCGGATTGTCCGATTTGTAGCGCAACGACAACAGGCAGCGAAAACGGAAGTTGAATCGTTGCCAAATTAGCAGATTGAAGGGTCAGTGCATAGGGAATTAGAGCGATCGAGCCCAGAATTCCGGCAAGCCAGAGCGTCAGAAAAATCCGTCGGTTCAAGGGTTTCGATTTTGATGGAACAGTTGCAACCATTGCAATAAATCTTCTCTAGCGCGATAGATTCTGTCAAGATTCTGCTCTATTCAAGCTTCGGCAAAGCCGCCTCCACCCAAAACGTAATCTTGCTCAAATTTCCCCTCATTTTCCCACTTCCCCACCTACGTCTGCAATCGTTCCGTCAGCAGCGTATATCGTTCTCGATCTTTTACTTGCCGCACCGCATAGCCGATCGCCTTTTGAGGTCCAACAAAGATCGCCAGTTTCCGAGCGCGGGTGAGTCCGGTGTAGATCAAGTTGCGCGACAGCAAGAGATAGTGCTGCATATACACGGGCAGGATCACGACCGGATATTCGCTGCCCTGAGATTTGTGGATACTGATGGCAAAGGCGAGAGCAATTTCATTCAAATCTGCGTAATCATAGCTGACGAGCCGATCGCCAAACAAAACCGTCACTTCCTGCTGATCGGTATCGATCGCCTCAATCACGCCCAAGTCCCCGTTAAACACTTCCCGGTTGTAGTCGTTGACCTGCTGAATAATGCGATCGCCGACTCGAAGCGTTGTGCCGCCGCGCGTGAGTTCTGCTTTGCCGAGTCCGGGCGGGTTGATGAGCTGCTGCAAGACCTGATTCAGGTTGCGAGTTCCCACTTCGCCGCGAGTCATCGGGCTAAGGATCTGCACCTCTTTGGGCTCAAAGCCAAGCGGGGGAATCAGGTGGGTAATCAAATCGCGGATTGCCTGCACCCCGTCTGGCGGTTCAGGTGCGTTGAGCGAAAGACAGTCCGATCGCGGCTGATTGGAAACTCGCTCGACTTGCGGCATCTGTCCCTGGTTGATGCGGTGGGCGTTCATCACAATCTGGCTGGTTTGCGCCTGCCGGAACACCTGAGTCAGTCGCACTACGGGAATTTCGCCAGAATGAATCAGATCGGACAGCACATTGCCTGCACCCACGCTGGGCAACTGATCAATATCGCCCACCAGCAACACCTGCGCCTCTGGGTCGATCGCCTTCATCAGCGAATTCGCCAGAAAGATATCGAGCATCGACGCTTCATCCACCACGATCGCCTCTGCCGGAATCGGGTTATCGCGATCGCGCTTGAAGCCCATTGTCGATGGGTCAAACTCCAGCAAACGGTGAATCGTTTTGGCTTCCTGTCCGGTCATTTCGCTCAGGCGTTGGGCGGCGCGTCCGGTGGGAGATGCTAAGGCGATCGATTTTCCCATTGCTTTCCAGAGGGCGACGATCGTGCGCGTGCAAAAGGTCTTTCCGGTTCCGGGTCCGCCTGTGAGAATCAGAACGCGCTGCTGGGCTGCCATCTCGACTGCCTGACGCTGCTGCTCTGAGAGCTGAAGCCCGTTTTTTTCGGTAAAGCGATCGATCCAACGCTGCACACGCGGCAGGTCTACCTGAACCGGCTCGATCAGCAGTCGCCGCGATCGCTCCGCTAAGCCAAACTCAGCGCCGTAAAAGGTGGGCAAATAGCACAAATACCCCCGGTCTAAACTGTCTTGAATCACCAGTTCGCCGTCCTGTGCCAACTGCGCGACCAGGGGCGCGATTTCTTCGGGAACAGGCTGGTGGTCAGCAATTGCCAATCGCTTTACCGTGCGATCGACCAATTCATCCTGCGGCAAAAAACAGTGACCCTCGTCCGCCGCTTCCCGCAAAACGTGCAAAATGCCACTGCGATAGCGATACGTGGAACCTGGAGGAATGCCCAGATTGCGGGCGATCGTGTCTGCCGTGACAAAGCCAATACCGTAAATGTCGCTGGCAAGCTGATAGGGGTTTTCTGTCACCACCTCGATCGATCGATCGCCGTACTGCTTAAAGATCTTCACTGCGTAGGTCGTCGAAACGCCGTGCCCCTGCAGGAACAGCATCACTTCTTTAATCGACTTTTGCTCGACCCAGGCTGCCTGGATGAGTTTGACCCGCTTCAGTGCAATTCCCGGCACTTCCACCAAGCGATCGATCTGATGTTCGATAATTTCCAGCGTCTCCAAGCCAAAGTGAGCCACGATCCGCTTTGCCGTCACGGGTCCAACGCCCTTGATCAGCCCACTTCCCAAATACTTCTCGATTCCCGTTAGCGTTGCAGGCTTGGTTTCTCGATACTGCATCACCTGAAACTGCTGCCCGAACTTCGGATGATCGCGCCAAATGCCTTGAAGCTGAAGCGTCTGCCCCGCCTGAATATTGGCAAAGCTGCCGACGATCGTAATCAGCTCACTGGTGCGGGGAACCTTCATTCGCGCCACGGTATAGCCCGTCTCCTCGGAGTGAAAGGTCAGCCGCTCCACCACGCCCTGCAACGCTTCTGTGGGCGCACGATACGAACCCGCTTCGTCTTTTGCTTTAGCGGCTGAAGGATTCCCGGCTGAAGTGTTCCCGGTGGAATGATAGGAGGTCTGAGGATCAGTCACAGTGTCTTATCGCGTCTTGATCAAGTCATGTCCCTTCTCTATCCTGCCACTGATTTTTAGAGGCGATCGAGATTGGGGAATCAAGAAGACGGTTCGGTTCAGATTCGGTTCAGAATCCAGTTCACAATCCAGTTCACAATCAATTCCTTTGGAACATTTTCGATCGCAAGAAGGTCAAGGCAAGCGGATGAGGACGAACGCGGTTAAATTTTCTGCTAATCTCCATCATCAGCTTGATTTCTTCTCAATGAGTTACTGATCCATCATTCGATCGCAAAAGCATTAGGAAACAAACCAAATCTTTCTGCGTCTTCGACTGATTTAACAGAAATTCAGATTTCCCTCCAGGCTATAGTTCATCTCATTTTCGATACAGAATTAGGGAACTTTTGATTTGATTTCCGTCTTTGATTTTGTGAGCTGAATTTACCGCTAAAGCGATCGTCTTTTGATTCCTTAGCTAGTTTGTTGAAATCGGAAGAATGTAGAAAAGGGCTGATTCAAACTGCAATTTTTTTAGTTCCAGACGGTCCTTTTATTCCAATCCTTTTTGCTATCGCAATTGTCATCATCGGTCTTTCATTCATTCGTCTTCGAGGTGTTCCTATGAAGTCTACTTTTCGTCGCCTTGCTGCCGTTGCCGCTGTCACCACCACTGCTGTTGCAAGTGCATTAACCGCCATTCCTTCGATCGCCGGACAGTTTGGGCAAAAAGAAGTGGATCAAAGTAAGTTTGTTGCGGTTGCAGCTCCGCTTCAGGGCGGCAGTAACCACCAGCTTTTGGTACTGGAACAGGTTTCTAGTGCGCGTCCTTGCTGGAGCGAATCGGGAGCAGCTCCGGTGGTCGTTGATCCGCTGCTGGTTCAGTTTGACTTCACAGGAATTTGCGGACGCAGCACCGACAGCAACGGCTACTCGATTCGAGTGAATGGCGAAGACCTGGGCTTGCAGTACAGCCTGCGCGTCGTGAAAAAAGATAACGATATGCTGCTGGTTGGTGCGTCGCGCGATCGTTCTAAGCCAATGCTGCTGCTGGGGCAAACTGACGGCGTCACCAATAACTTTGCCAAAATCAACCTGAATTCGGGCTGGCGGTTCACCAAGCGGATGTATGGCGAAAGCGTGCTGGGCCACGTTTATCTTACTTATGAAGGTGCAGCCGTGCCGACGATCGGGGCAGTTGGCGGCGGTACAGGAGCGGCTCCGGTGGTCACGCCTCCGAATCCGGGCACGGGTCAACCGACTTCTCGCTTCCGCGATACCGTGGGCGACATTTATCTGGCAGAGATCGATCGCGCCGTTCAGGTCGGCTTTATCTCTGGCTTTGAAGACAGCACCTTCCGCCCGCAGGCGGAGTTGACTCGTGAGCAGTTGGTTTCAATGGTGTTGGGGGCGATCGATAGCCTACCTAACGTGAATCTGAACGTTCCGGCTCAGGCAGGCGGCAACCCTTATTCCGATGTGGAAGCGTCGCGCTGGAGCGCAGCCCGGATTCAGTTTGCGAAGCAAAACAACCTGATCAGCGGCTACGAAGACGGCACATTCCGACCGGCTCAGCCTGTGACTCGTGCAGAGCTAATGGCAGTTCTGCGTCGGGCAGGTGAATATGCTAAGTCGCTTCAAGGTCAGCAGCCTCAGCTTCAGGGCAACCGTCCCGCGACTGCCTTCTCCGATACCAACGGTCACTGGGCAAACGGACTGATCAGCCAGATGTCCTCAGTGTGTAATGTAGCTTCTCCAGTGAATGAGCGCGGCACTGCCTTCTCGCCCAATAGCGCAGCTCAGCGAAACTATGCGGCGGCGGCAACCCTGCGAATGCTCAACTGTGTTAACCCTCAGCAAACTGCTGCTCAGCCGTAGCAAAACTTTTGCAGGCATCGGGAAACAGGGTTTTCTGGAAACGCTTGAGGTAAATACTTGACGCTGTCTACGGGTGGGTCTTTCGAGGCTCACCTGTTTTTTTGTATTGGAGAGGTTTTGTGCTGAAGTTGAGGTTGCAGACCGTAGTAAGGGGGCTGACGCATTCTTACAAGCTGCTATGTCTTCCGAGATATTTTACGAGACATAGAACCTATCCTTAATAGCGTCTCTGATTCGTTCCCAGAACAGCACAAAAATCTGTGCTCACTTATCAAACAAACGCTTTGTTTATATCATTACCTTTGCATCAATTTATGAAAGCTCAGCCTTGCGTATGTCTTGTCTGAGGAATTGTAAATAATTGTACGAAAGAATATCAAGGGATATTACAAGTCATGGACTTTCTCCCTGCTGCTGGCTAGTATTAATACATAGATAAATAAAGCCGTCAGCGAGAAACTCAGTATAAATACGCTGGCATTTAATAAATCAAACCCAGGCTGCTATAGTCTGGGTTTATTTTTGTTTCTTGTCTGAGTAATTTATCGCGTCATGTCTCAAACGATCGATTTTTCGTCGGGTTAGGCATCTTATCGACTCAATCTAAGTTGGGCAGGGCGTTCTCTAAGCAGCGATTTGAGAAGTCTTTGAGATGCTCCCTCAATGCTCCATAACTGGGGACTTCAAGGGGGGACTTTAACTGAGGACTTGGAAATTGCCTTCACCCTTCCTTTTAAGAAGATTGTCTTGAAGAAAAAATTTGAGGCAGAATACGGCAGGGAAGAAAAACTCGACAACTCAAATCCCTGAGGAGCAACAGTGAAACGTTGGTGGCTTGTTGGACTACTGCTTGTGGGGCTGGAAGTGCTGCTGTTTCAGGTAACGCATCGGGCCCAAACGCCCCCGCGCTCAGCCTCTACTGCTCAAATGCCTGCTTTTTCCGTTAATCCATCGGGCGATCCGTCGGGCAACCCATCTGTTGGTGAGATGGCTTCTCCTACTCCTAATCCAGCAGAGACAGTTCGCTATGAAACTTATACGCTGCCCCAAGCAACGGCTCATGTGCTGACGATTCCGAGCGGAAGTGGAGCGATCGTCCGAGTGGGGGTTGCGTCGGGCGCAGATTCCCTCGAAAACTTTGTCAAGTCTAGTGGGGCGATTGGGGCAATCAACGGTGGATATTTTGACCCGGAAAATTTGCTCTCCACTTCCTATGTAGTGCAGCAGGGGCAGCTTGTTGCCGATCCAAAACTGAACGATCGCCTGATGCAAAACCCGAATCTGGCTCCCTATATGGACAAGATTTTGAATCGATCGGAGTTTCGCCGCTATCAGTGTGAGGACGGAGTGCGCTATGCAATCACGCCGCAAAATGAAGCCACCCCTGCTGGATGCCAGCTTATCGATGGGCTGGGGGCAGGTCCGCAGCTTTTGCCCGCGCTCACCCTGGAACAAGAAGGCTTTCTGGCAGTGGAAAACGGGACAGTGATTCGAGACGCGATCGGCTACAGTCAGCCCAATGCGCGATCGGCGATCGGACTCACCGAGCAGGGAGACGTGGTGCTGGTCATGGTGGCAAAGCAGCCCAATAATCCCTCAAACTCTGGCATTTCCCTGCCTGCACTGGCGGAGTTTATGAAAACCCTGGGCGTGACACAGGCATTGAACCTGGACGGAGGCGGATCGTCTTCTCTGTACTATGACGGCAAAACGATCTTAGGTTCTGTGGATAACGCAGGAAACCCAGTGGGTCGATCGGTCAAGTCCGTGCTGCTGGTTGTGCCACCGACTCCTTAGAGGTGTTTGTTGAAAGGGTATTTGGGGAGTGTGAGAGGGACTACACTACCCCCTAAATCCCCCAAAAATGGCGGACTTTGAATTCCAGAAGTAAGTCATGGGATCTGTACTTCCGGCAGTGATTACAGCCCCAGCTTTTCCAGCACCGGACGAGTCGAAACCACATGGCGTTCTAAGCCGAGCCGCTTGGGTTCGATGCCAACCGCTAAGCCAATGAGCTGCGGCAAGTGCAGCACGGGCAAACCGAGCTTGCGACCGATCGTATCCGCAACTTCGGGCTGACGCGAATCCAGGTTTAGATGGCACAAGGGACAGGGCGTCACCATACAGTCTGCGCCAGAGTCGATCGCGTCCTGGATATGATTTCCTGCCATTTGAAACGCCTGAGACGGAGCATAGCTGGAAAGGGGCCAGCCACAGCACTGGGTTCTGCCCCGATAGAAAATGGGCGTTGCGCCGATCGTCTCGAACACGCGCTCCATCGACTGAGGATTGTAGGGATCGTCGTAAGGCAAATGCTTTTGTGCCCGCAGCAGGTAGCAGCCGTAGAAAGCCGCACACTTCAAGCCGGAGAGCTGGCGCGTCACTTTTTCCGAGAGGGCATCCAGCCCGTAGTCACCCACCAGTGCCCAGAGCAGATGCTTCACTTCAGACGTGCCTTTGTAGGGAGAGCAGCCTTCGTCTTTCAGTAAACCGTTGACCTTATCAAAATAAGCCGTATCCGATTCCTTCGCCTCCTTCAGCCGCTCATCGACGTGACCCAGCACCCCCTGACAGGTACTGCAATGAGTGAGCAAGGGCAGGTTGAGCGATTCGGCGAGGGCAATATTGCGGGCGTTGACGGTGTCCTCCATGAGCTGCGAGTCTTCCTTAAACGTCCCAGAGCCACAGCAGGACGCTTTTTTAAGCTCGATCAGCTCGATTCCCAGGGCTTCGGTCAGTGCCCCAGTGGACTGGTAAAGTTCCCGACAGGCGCCCTGTGCCACACATCCCGGAAAATAGGCGTACTTTAAAGTCATGGACAGCAGTATAAATGATCTAACATTTGCTCACTTCCATCATCTCTTTTTTAATGGGCGATCGTCCGAAGTTGACGCACTCCCTTAACATTGGTTGACTGAATCTCACCACAAGATTTCCCGCTCACCCCAAGCCAAACTTGCTAAAATCTTGACTCTCCCAGTCCCTCCCCTACCCATTCACTCATTCCCTCACCCCCCTCCCTCATGGTGACGACCCCGACCCCGCCCCTGCCCTACGAGCCGCTTCATCATAAATATCGTCCTCAAACCTTTGCTGAACTGGTTGGACAGGAGGCGATCGCCACCACATTGACCTATGCCCTGCGTCAGCAAAAAATCGCGCCTGCCTATCTCTTCACCGGAGCCAGGGGAACGGGAAAAACATCGAGTGCCAGGATTCTGGCAAAATCGCTCAACTGTCTGCAAAGCAATGTGCCTACTGAGACACCCTGCGGACGCTGCGAAGTTTGCCGATCGATCGCCAACGGCTCTGCCCTGGACGTGATCGAGATTGACGCCGCCAGCAACACAGGGGTAGATAACATTCGGGAGTTAATCGAACGCGCCCAGTTTGCCCCGGTTCAGTGTCGCTACAAAGTGTACGTGATTGACGAATGCCACATGTTGTCGACGGCATCCTTCAACGCCTTACTAAAGACTTTAGAAGAACCGCCCGATCGCGTTGTATTTGTATTAGCCACCACCGATCCGCAAAGAGTTTTACCGACGATTATTTCACGCTGCCAGCGATTCGATTTTCGGCGGATTGAATTAGGCGCGATGGTGAACCATTTGAGATCGATCGCTGCTAAAGAATCGATTCAAATTAACCCAGAAGCGCTTCAGTTGGTGGCGCAACTTTCCCAGGGCGGGCTGCGTGATGCTGAAAGTTTGCTGGATCAGTTGAGCTTGCTCGAAGGCGAAATTACTGCCGATCGCGTTTGGGATTTGGTGGGTGCGGTTCCAGAACGAGAGCTGCTGGCACTGGTGCAGGCAATGGCGGCAGATGATGGCGTGGGAGTGCTCGATCGGTCGCGGGCATTGCTCGATCGGGGTCGGGAACCGCTGGTGGTGCTGCAAAATCTGACCAGCTTTTATCGGGATATGCTGATTGCTAAAACCAGTCCCGATCGCCATGACTTAGTAGCAATCACGCCGCAGACTTGGGCAGAGCTGTGTGCCTTTGTCCAGCCCCTCGACCTGAGCCTGATTTTATCTGGACAGCAGCATCTCCGCACCTGTGAACCCCAGGTGAAAAACACCACGCAGCCACGCCTGTGGTTGGAAGTAACGCTGCTCGGGCTACTGCCTGCGGCAATGCAAAGCAGGTTTCCCGCTGGGGCGATCGGCAATATTACAGGCAATCTGGGAAGTTCAACGACCGTTCCCAAAATTACGATGCCTCCTCGTCCGGTTGCTCCGCCTGTTCAGCCTGCGTCTGAAGGAGCGCCTCCGCCAGTTCAAAAACCTGCGCCTGAAGCCAGCCCTGCTCAACCTGCGATCGAAGAAACCCGGCAAAACGCGACTCCGACCCGTAACCCTGCGGCAGCCCAAGCCGGAGCAAGCGGCAATGGTAATGGCAACGGCAATGGTAATGGCAACGGCAATGGTCATACGGCGATCGGCTCCAGCAACGGAACGCCCAAACCAGAATCCCCTGATCGGTCGCCTGCTCCCCCGATCGAGCCACAGCAGGACTGGTCTGAACTGTGGGAAAAAGTTCTGGGTCTGGTTCAGCCTTTTTCTACGCAAACCATGCTGCGGCAGCAGTGCCAGCTCATTCACTTCACAGGACAGGAAGCCCGGATTGGGGCACGATCGCAAAATCTGTTCAAGATGGCAAAAGATCGGCTGCCCAACATCGAAGCTGCGTTTGCAAAACTCTATCCACAGCCCATTAAAGTGACGCTGGAAGTGCTGGTGCGCAACGAGATAACGCCTGCGACCAGTGCCCCCATGCCTGCCCCGCCGACCCCCCTGTATCCTCCGGCTCCGCCTGCTGCTCCCCGCCAGGTCAAAGAAGAATCTCCTCCTGCGAAGGCGTTTGAATCAGCGAATGTTCCGCCAACTCAGAGCAGTTCTCCCAACGGAGTTAACCCGTCTCGGCTGCCGGTGCGCCCCTCTGAAACGGCGTTACCTACTGCTTCAGCGATGCCTGCCAGTGATTTTGTTGAACCTGCTGCAAGCTGGACTGCCGAAGATGAAGTTACTCGCGCTGCCAAAAGTTTGGCTCAAATGTTTAATGGTCAAATTGTGTGTTGGGATGATGAAACCGAGGGCGAATCGGTGAATGCCCTACCGGAGGAACCGTTGCCTGGAGGACAGCCTGTTTTAGAAACCCTGGATTCAGACCCGGATGGCGATGTCCCCTTTTAAGCTGGCAAACTTCAGGAATAATCGTGCGCTGAGCGGGGTGAACGGCTGCGCTTATTGCCCAAGACGTATGAAATCCAAGAGATTTCCGTAGATAATCGATCTGCACTGGGTAAAGCAGGCTTTATGAACGGAGACGATCGGCTGAACCTACCATTTGTGAACGATCTGTCTCAGCTTCCCCGAACCTTTGCCGAAACGATCGCTCAAATCGAAAAAGCTGCCCTGCAACGGCTGGCTGAAGAAGCAGATCGAAAAAAGCTCTATTACCATACCGAAACCCACATCAGGAACGTTCAGCGACGATCGCACCAAATTTTTGACGCAATTTACCCGGCTTTAACCCAGGAAGCCGCAGCCAATTCCACACCGATCGATCTGGAGCGAATGCGGCGATTGCTGAATCTGTGTGCGGTGGCGCATGATATGGTGCAGCTCTTTGAACACAATCCTCAAGGCCACATGGCGCGGCGGCGAACGCCCGGGGTCAGCGAAATTGCCACGATCGAGGAGCTTGTCGCCTATATTCATCAGACCAATCAGCAGCTAGAGCAGCAAAATTCCAGCCATGCCAGATTGACCGAGACCGATATTGCCATTATTCGAGAAGCAATCCACGCCACGATCTGCGCTTATGATTCTCAGGAGCAGGCGATTTATCAGCCGTTGCTTTATGACCCCCAGCAGTCTCCGGCCATCGTCACTCGGATTCTTGCCCTGGCAGATATCGGTGCGCTGGGAATGGACGGCATCGAGGTGTATAACCAGGAGGGCAGCCTGCTATTTTTGGAAGAAAATCCTGACGTGATTTCGCTCCTGCAAGACGGCACCCTCTATCAGCTCGAAGAAACCAATCCAGCCTTGGCGCAAAACATTCGGCAACGTTTATTAAGTCGCTGTCGCTTTCAGGTGAATTTTGCAAAAAGTCGGCTGGCGCGTATCGAGCCAGAGCTGCAAGGCTTTCCAGAAGCAGCAATTCCAGTTTTGAGGCATGAAATATTCAAATACCTGACTCCTGAGACCGTTCGGCGCGTTGAAGCCATTACGCCAACTGATAACGGAACTGGCTTGGGAAAGCTGCTTCAGTTTTTTCGATTTGAACAGTATCTCGATCTTGAGATTGAGGAGCTTGAGGTTTAGCAGGAGCTTGAAATTTAGATTGAGTCCGCCGAAACGAAATGGTTTGAGCGAAGAAACGGATAAAGACAAGCTGTACCTCTAGAGGGGCGTTTTGCAAACTGGGTTTCATTACGCTGAACAATACGGCGTAACAATACGGCTGGTTAATTATTCCAGCACAATGCGTCCAACGTAGTAATTCCAGCGCAGTGATTCCAGCCAGTGATTCCAGCGCAGTGATTACACCTGATTCCACCTGATTACACCTTGGCGAGATGGATACGGAGCGATCGGAAATGAATGCAGAAGAACTGATGCGGCGATACGAGGCAGGAGAACGGGACTTTAGCATTGCTGATCTGAGTCAGGCAAGTCTGGAAGGAGTGAACCTCAGCGGTGCAGTGTTGCATGGCGCAATGCTCGATCGGGCAAACCTGCGGGGCGCAAACTTGAGTCAAGCGGTGTTGAGCGGAGCCACGCTAAAAGGAGCGGATCTACGAGAAGCAGACCTGCGAGAAGCGGATCTGAGTGATGCAGTGCTAGATGAGGCACGGCTCACCGGAGCGAATCTGGAAGGGGCGATTCTAGATCAAGCCGACCTCACCAGTGCCAATCTGGAAGGCGCAGATCTGACCGGTGCAGACTTGAGCGAAGCGGAAATGTATGCAGCTGACCTGACGGGAGCAGAGCTAGACTATGCCAACCTGCAGCAGGCAAACCTGACGAAAGCCGAATTGGATAAAACGAATCTGAAAGGCGCAAATCTAGAAGACGCTAACCTGAAGGATGCGATTCTGGATGAGGCGATCGTAGAGGGCACAATTCTCGAAGGCAGGTTGTAGCAAGGGATTTTATGAGGTAGCCATGACCCTTAACCCTCCTTCCGCCTCCTCGGTTCAGCAATCTGCGGCGATCGATCGTTTGGTGGCGCGTCCCCTGATCATTGCCGGAGTTGTGCTGGGCTTGGGCATCGGCGGATTTTTTGACGGCATTATTCTGCATCAGCTTTTGCAGTGGCATCATATGTTTTCCAGCGTGGAAACCGATATGACTGTTGCTGGACTGGAGCTGAATACGCTGGGCGACGGGCTGTTTCACCTGCTCGATTATGGGCTGACGCTAACCGGGATTTATCTGCTGTGGCGTGCCGGACGTGCTGCCGATCGCTTCTGGTCGGGGCGGGTTCTGCTGGGGGCAATGCTGGCAGGCTTTGGACTGTTCAACCTGGTCGAAGGCGTGATTGATCACCATCTGCTGCAAATTCACCATGTGCGGTCGGGTCCGAACGAGCTGCTGTGGGATCTGGGCTTTTTAGCTTCTGGCGTTGTGCTGTTCGCGATCGGCTGGCTGCTGATACGAGCAGGTCAGAAACAGGGGGATCCACAGGCAGAGGTTCGCTAGGCTGGTAAGCCGAATCTTGACCCAGACCTCTGGCTCGATCGTTATAGTGGAAAAGTTGCTCACAGGCAGGGTCAGGCAATGCCTCAGTTTTCGCGGGTTATTTTGCGCCGCTCGAAGGAAGACGCAGTGAAGCGGTTTCATCCCTGGATTTTTTCGGGGGCGATCAAGCAAGCCGAGGCACAGGACGGCGATATCGTTGAAGTGTACAGCGACAGCGGCGAGTATTTGGCAACCGGGCTGTATCACGACAGCAATATTGCCGTTAAAATTCTTGCCTTTCATCCGGTCACTAACCTGGATGAGCTGTTTGCTAATCGCATTCAACAGGCGGTTCAGGTTCGCTCGCAGCTCGGCTTAACCGGGAGCGAAACCACTAACTGTTATCGATTAATTAATGCAGAAGGCGATAATCTACCCGGTCTGATTGTGGACTGGTACAACGGCACAGCGGTGATCCAGGCATACTCGATCGGGATGTATGGGCAGCGTCAGCGTATTCTTGCTGGACTGCAAGCGGTTTATGGAGAAAGCCTGAGAGCCGTTTATGACAAAAGTGCGTCAGTGCTGCCCCGATCGCTTGGCGCAACGCCAGAATATCTGCTGGGCGAAAAAACTGACGAGCCGGTGCGGGAATACGGGCATCACTTTCAGGTGGACTGGGAAACCGGACAAAAAACTGGATTTTTCCTTGACCAGCGCGAGCATCGCCAACTGCTGACCCGCTATGCTTCCGGGAAGCAGGTCTTAAACACCTTTAGCTATTCGGGCGGATTCTCGGTCTACGCGCTGCAAGCCGGAGCCACAACCGTGCATTCTGTTGATAGTTCCACAAAGGCGATCGATCTCACGAAACAGAATGTTGCCCTCAATCCGCTTCAAACGGGCACACCCGAAGGCACACACGAAGCCTTTACCGACGATGTGTTTGTCTTTCTCAAAACCTGCGATCGGCAGTATGACGTGATTGTGCTCGATCCGCCTGCTTTTGCCAAAAACGTGTCTGCTCGACATCAGGCAGTAATGGCATACAAGCGGCTCAATCTGCAAGCATTCAACAGGCTGCGATCGGGCGGGGTGCTGATGACGTTTTCCTGTTCTCAAGTCGTGCAGCGCGATCATTTCCAGGGGGCAGTTCTGGCAGCGGCGATCGAATCAGGCAGGTCAGTGCGAATTTTGCACCATCTGACGCAACCTGCGGATCATCCAGTGAATTTGTTTCACCCGGAGGGGCTGTATCTGAAGGGGTTAGTGTTGTGGGTGGAGTAGGTGTGGGTGGAGTAGGTGAAGAAGGGATGGCTGAGGAGATGAAAGGGTAAAGGAATGGGGCGATCGGGGGGTGCTATTAAGTTTGGTTTGGTTTGGGTTGATTCACGGGGCTGCCTTCTAAGATTGACATAGAAGAGGTTTGAGAAGTCCTGCTCCTGACTGGAACCCCCTCCCTAACCCCACGATTTGGGGGAACCGAGCCGCCTCCTACTCTTAAAGCCCTCCATTTATGGGAGATTTAGGGGGCAATTAGAACCCCCTTATACGCCTCAAACCCCTTCTTAAAACCTCATACCCCCTTCTCATGCCAGTTAAGTACCGAGAAGTGGCATCGCCTCTGCACCCTCGTGCCTTTATTGGGTGAGAAACGCTGTAAATCAGCTGTAAATCAATGGTAATTTTTCAGTGGCGATCGTTCGCTTGTCCTTTTACTCTCTGCCAACGAAATTTATCTGGTGCAGGCGATGGTTATGTTAAGCAGTGTATTGAAGCGAAATAATGTTGAGATGCTGGGGCAGGGAAAGCAAACCATCATTTTTGCTCATGGGTTCGGTTCAGACCAGACCGCGTGGCGGCATCAAGTTGCGGCATTTGAATCGGATTACCGAATTGTATTGTTTGACCATGTGGGAGCAGGAAATTCGGACATGGCTGCCTATAGCCCCCGCCGATATAGTTCGCTTTATAGCTATGCGGAAGATCTGCTAGAGCTGTGTACTGAGTTAAAGCTATCGCAGGTGATTCTTGTGGGGCACTCGGTCAGCGGCATGGTGAGTTTGCTGGCTGCGCTGGTTGATCCGAGTCGCTTTAGCCAGCTCTTTTTTATTGGGGCATCGCCTCGCTATGTGAATGATGCTGCCACTCACTACATCGGCGGGTTTGAGCAGTCTGATCTGGATGCGCTGTACGAAGCAATGTCTTCTAATTACTATGCCTGGGTCAGTGGCTTTGCGCCGATCGCGATGGGCAACCCCGAGCGTCCTGAACTGGCAACCGAGTTTGCCAATACGCTGTCTGCGATTCGTCCTGATATTGCTCAGGCAGTGGCGCGGGTCATTTTTCAGTCTGACCACCGGGCAGAATTGCCCCGGCTGAAAGTGCCGACTACGATTCTACAGTCGAACAATGACATTGCTGTGCCGCGAGTGGTCGGAGAATATTTGGCGCAACATATTCCCCACGCTCGCTTGATCAACATCCATGCTCAGGGACATTTTCCCCATATCAGTGCGCCTGAGGTCGTGACCCAAACTATTTCAGAATGTTTAGCCGCCTGACTCTGCTGCGCGATTACTTGATGGGAAAACGATGGAGCAACCGTTTCCTGAGCCACAAGCATCCTCCAATGCCAGACTGCCATCCAGAGCGACTGCCCAGCTTTGAACCTTTGCTGCTGGCTTTGACGACGGTTTTGCTGGGGCTGCAAGTGTTGAGCGGCTGTGCTCCGGTGCTGTGGCTGGCTCCCGTGATTTTTACCGGGTTTGTGCTGCGTCCTCCGACGCGATCGATCGTCCTGGCAAGTCTCGCGCTGGAAGGAATTTTGCTGCTGCTAAGCTGGGATGAGATGATGACCCGGCAACTGCTGACTGTGGGAATCGCTGGGCTGCTGAGTTCTTTTGTGCGGCGCGCTTTGCTGAAGCGAGAATGGCAAACGGCTACCCGCATCACCCTGGCAAGCCTGATCCAGCAAGAAACCGCCGCCAGTCCAGAGCAGACAATTGCCTTTGCCCTCACCACGCTTAAAACCTTTGCTTGCTCCGATGGGGCGATCGTGCTGCGTCAGCTTGATAATGTGACTGCGGAGGCACTCGTGTCGCTGCCTGACAACGCGCTTCCCGATCGGCTGACCACGCCCGCGCTGTTTGCCGAGGCAATTGCTCAAAATCAATGTATTTATCACACCGACTATCCGGCAACACCGAATGCGGCGGCGGTGCTAGTGGGACAGGGCGTTCAATCAGTTGCAGTGCTGCCTTTATCTGAAGTAGGGCAGGGGCAGGGAGCGATCGTGCTGTTCTGGTATCGATCGGTTCAGTTCTCGTCGGAGCTTCAGCAGTTTTTAGCGTCTTTGCTAAGCGGAATGCGAAACCTGCTGCGGTTTCAGGATATGACGCTGCGGCTCGAAAATTTGCAGGCGCGGCTGCGTGCCATCTTAGAAACCATTCCACAGGGCGTAGTGTTTGTGGATGAAAGCGGCGAACAGGGCTGGCTTAACTACATCGCAGCGATGCAGCTTGGATTACCGCAGGGAATGGCAGAACCAATGGCGATCGCCCAGGCTATGACCAGCCTCCGGCTAAAGGCAGACAACCAGCAAGACATCACCCAGCAGGCAGCCCAATTTTTTACCCAACCTCAGATCGAAATTCGCGACTGGCGATGGTTTTTTACCCAACCTCAGCCTCAGGTTTTAAGCCTTTCCAGTACACCAATTAATTTGCGCCATGTTCCTGGTCGCCTCTGGGTCATTGACGATATCACTGAACGCTGGCAAGCGGATGTCGTAACGCAGCAAGCAAAAGATATGGCAGAAGCGGCAAATCGGGCAAAAAGCGAGTTTTTAGCCAACATGAGCCACGAGCTGCGAACCCCCCTCAACGGCATTCTCGGCTACGCGCAGATCCTCAAAAAATCAACAAACTTGACCGAACAGCAGCGAAACGGGCTAGAAATTATTCACTACAGCGGCGAGCATTTACTAACCCTGATTAACGACGTTTTAGATTTATCGAAAATTGAAGCCCGAAAAATGGAACTGCATCCGCACGACTTTCATTTTTCTACATTTCTAGAAAATCTGGTGCAGATGTTTAAGGTTCGCACCCGTCAAGATGTTGCTTTTTTGTATGAACCCGTTGCCCCACTCCCTACTTTTGTACGAGCAGACGAAAAGCGGCTGCGTCAGGTTCTGCTGAATCTGTTAGGCAATGCGATTAAGTTTACCGAGCGGGGATGGATTACGTTTCGGGTTCAACCCGTTGACCATGCCCTGCAACCCGGTCTTTCCCGGCTGCGGTTTGAGGTGGAGGATACCGGGATCGGCATTTCGGCTGAGCAGCTAGAGCAGATTTTTCTACCGTTTCAGCAAGCTGGGGAAAATCGGCGACAATCCGAGGGAACCGGACTGGGGCTAACCATTACCCGGCAACTTGTGCAGCTAATGGGCAGCGAAATTCAGGTGAAAAGCCAGTTCGGGCTGGGCAGCAAGTTTTGGTTTGAGATTGTGCTTCCCGAAATTACAGACCAGAGTGGGATGTCCGCTGTCCTTCCGCCTGTTATTGTGGGCTACCACGGTGATCGTCGTAGGGTTCTGGTGGTCGATAACCAGTGGGAAAACCGCGCAGTGCTGCTGGGACTATTGCAACCGTTAGGATTTGAAACAATGGAAGCAGTAGACGGAAAAGACGGACTGGACAAGGCGCACGAGTTTCGCCCCGATGCCATTTTGATGGATCTGGTGATGCCCGTGATGGACGGGTTTGAGGCAATTCGGCAGCTACGATCGTCTCCAACGCTCAAAGATATTGCGATTATTGCCGTCTCTGCCAGCACCCTGGACTTTGACCAGGAAACCAGTCGGCGGGCAGGCTGTAATGGATTTCTCCCCAAGCCTGTGCGCGAAGTAGACCTGCTAGAGCATCTGCAAACTTACTTGAATTTAGCGTGGATTTGTCAGCCGTCCGAGGAGCCATTGCAGAAAGTCGAAACCCCTCAGGGCACGATGAAAGGCACGATGCGAAGCAGTTCCTCCTTCGGGGAAATTGTGCCTGATGCGCCCAATGGCATTTCCACTGGCATTCCCGCTAGCATTCCCGCTGCCCTTAAAATGCCGTCTGCCCAGGCTGAACTGAATACCCTCTTCGACCTTGCGATGCAGGGTGACTTGCAAGGCATTATGGATCACATCACTAACCTGGAACAGACGGACGATCGCTGGCTTTGCCTGACTCGTCCCCTGGCTCAGTTGGTTCGAGGATTTGAAGAACAGCAGATTTTAGAGCTTATTCGTCAGTATCGAGCACAGTTATGAACACTGTCACCCCAACGACAAGCCTGCCAGCGACAATTCTACCGGCGACAATTCTAATTGTTGACGATACTCCTACTAACCTGAACCTCCTGTTTGATTTTTTGCGAAATTCGGGGTTTAAGGTACTGGTTGCCCAAAGCGGCAAGAGCGCCCTGCAAAAGGTGGAATATGCCAAACCTGACTTAATCCTGCTGGATATTTTAATGCCGGAAATGGATGGGTTTGAAACCTGCCGCATCTTGAAATCTCAGGCATCGACGAAAGATACACCAATTATCTTCATGACTGCCCTTTCAGACACTGTGGATAAAGTCAGAGGACTACAGCTGGGAGCGGTAGACTACATCACCAAACCCTTTCAGCAAGAAGAGGTGCTTGCTCGAATTCAGCTTCACCTGAACCTGCGAAACCTCACCTGCCAAGTGCAGGAACAAAACGCTCGGCTCGAACAGGAAATTCAGGAGCGCATCCAGGCAGAAGCAATGGTACGGCGGCGCGAGGCACACCTGCGGCTGATCACCGATGCGCTACCCGTGATGATCTCTTATATCGATCGCGACCACTACTATCGCTTTGTCAATCGCGGCTATGAAGAGTGGTTTCAGCTTCCCCGCGAGGAACTCGAAAATCAACATTTGCGCGACCTGATGGGCGAAGCCCTGTATGAGGAATTGCTGCCAAAGCTGACGCTGGCACTGTCGGGACAAACCGTCATGTTTGAAAACACGATGCCTCGTCATAATAAGTTACATCATCTTGAAATTACCTATGTTCCTCATTTTGATGGAGAAATTGATGGAGAAGTTGATGGAGAAGAAGTTCGAGGAACTTATGTTCTGATCCAGGATGTGACCGAACGCAAACAGCTTGAACGACAGCTTTTGCGATCGCAGCGTATGGAAAGTCTGGGTACTTTAGCAAGCGGGATTGCCCATGACCTGAACAATGTACTGACGCCAATTTTGATGTCAGTTCAACTGTTGGCAATGAAATATCAGGATGAACAAAGTCAACGATGGCTGGAGCTACTCGAAACAAATACAAAACGCGGTGCAGATTTGATACGTCAGGTGATGTTGTTTGTACGAGGAATTGAAGGCGAGCATACTCTGATTCAAGCAGAGCAGCTGCTTAGGGAAATCAAGCCGATCGTGGAAGAAACGTTCCCCAAATCCATTACCATCTCTAGCTACATTGATCCAGATCTAGGGGTAGTTTCAGGAGATCTCACTCAACTGCATCAGGTGTTAATGAATCTCTGTATCAATGCGCGAGATGCTATGCCAAATGGGGGACAGCTCAAGCTCTCGGCTGAAAACTTAGAGGTTGATCCGGCATTTGCTCAGGCTCACCCAGAAGCTAGAATAGGTCGCTATATTCGGTTGACCGTCGCCGATACAGGTGAAGGCATTCCGCAAGAGGTGATAGATCGCATCTTTGAGCCCTTCTTTACCACAAAGGAATTCGGCAAGGGCACAGGGCTAGGGTTATCAACCGTAATTGGCATTGTTAAAAGCCACGGGGGGTTTATCACCGTTTCCAGCGAGATCAACCAGGGCACCCAGTTCAATATTTTTTTACCTACGATCGCCTCCAGCGTAACCCCGAACCCGGAAGAGAGCGACCTGCTTAGGGGACATGGAGAAATGGTCCTGGTTGTAGATGATGAAGCTGCCATTCGGGAAATCACCCAAACCTTGCTAGAAGCCCATGGCTATCAAACCTTAGTCGCTCGTGATGGCGTAGAAGCAATTTCGCTGTATATCCAGCATCCCGAAACCATTCATCTTGTTATTGTGGATATGATGATGCCGTCAATGGATGGGTCATTAGCCATTCGTGTGCTCAAAGAGATCAATCCTGACGTGCGAATTGTAGCGATGAGCGGCCTATCCCCAAGCGAACTGTGTCTAGACGTAATCGATGCAGACTTTCTCGCCTTCCTGCCAAAACCATTTACCACAAAGGATCTGTTGACTACGCTCAGTGAGATTGCAAAACGCTGAATTGCCCTGATCCCCTTTAAGACTTTTTCTGCGGCTCGCTCTAGTCTAAAAACCCTGGGTCAGGAGATTGTGAGGGAACTCTGGCAGGGTTAACGATGCTGGGAATGGGTTGGGCTGAAGGGTGGTTTGAAGATAATCGAGAATTTAAATTGCCCATCCACTCATCCACCTACTCACCCACCTCCAAAAAGACTTAATATTTCTTTAAAAATCTCTCTTCCAATCTGGAGGGCGCAATGTTAGAGCAATCCGCTGCACGGTTAAGTGATCTGTTAGAGCCGATCGCGGCATTCTTTCGTGAGTTGAATCTTCCAGAGCCGATTGTTCATTGGGGACATCCCGCAATGATGGGCATTGTGGTGCTAGTGATGGGAAGCTATGTGGCTTATGCAGGCTGGCGTGGACGACTGGCAACCGATCCAGAAGTTGCTGCAAAAAACTGGATGGATCACAAGAAACTGGCTCCGCTGATGTTTTTGTTTATCGCGCTGGGCTACACGGGCGGCGTGCTGTCGCTGGTGATGCAAAAGCAGCCTATTCTCAGCAGCACCCACTTCTGGACGGGATCGATCGCCCTGCTGCTGCTGACGCTGAATGGTCTGTTCATTGCGCTCAGTTTGGGGAAAGCTAAATCTGTTCTAAGAACAGTTCACGCTTATGTGGGCAGTGCTGCTTTTATGTTGCTGTTGCTGCACGGAGTGTTTGGCTTGAAGCTGGGGCTTTCGATTTAGCGATCGATTGCTGCTCAGATTATTGTTCAGGTCATCAATCTCGATCGCAGAAACAGCTTTACAGAACAGTTTTACAGAGCTGACTGCGATCTTTATTTATGACTCAAATCAGCGGTGCGATCATCGGTCTGGCCTATCTGCTGGGCTTACTAGCCACAGGGATTCCGGGAACCGTTCGCGGGATCCCCATCGGTTCTATTCTGTTGCTGTTTGCGGGAGTTGGCGCAGGGTTTATTGTTCCGCGCTGGAACCGATCGGCTCCCAAGCTAAAAATTTGGCTAATTGCGGCTCTGGTCGGGTTTACGGCAGGACTATATTTTGGCTGGCGAATGCCGGAGGCGACGGATACCGATATTAGCCGCTATGCCTCGTCGGCGTCTTCGGTAACGGTTACGGGTGAAATTATTAGTACCCCACGTTTGACGCGCAGCGAGAAGGTTCAGTTTGAGCTTGAGGTTTCTGACCTGCTCCCAGTTTCCCAGATGCAGACGGCAGATGAACACAGCAAAAGGGAACACAGCAAAAGGAACAGTTTGGGTAAGGGAAATTCGGGTAACGGAAATTCGGGTAACCGCACTTCGCAACCCGTTCCCATAGGGTCTATCACCCTTGATAATCGCCCTGTCACAGGCAGAATTTATGTCACCGTTCCCAACGATCGCCAAACGCCCTTTTATCCCGATCGCATCTATCCCGGTCAAACGATCGCCGTCACCGGTTCGCTGTATCTCCCTCGAACTGCGGGAAATCCAGGTGGGTTCAACTTTCGGCAGTATTTGCGGCGAAACGGCATCTTTACAGGGCTTCGAGGCGAAACAGTCAGAATTACCGAAAGTTCCTCACCGCCATTTTTTTGGTCGATTCGGCGGCGGATTGTCTCGGCTCAAGCGGCAGGGGCAGGAAGTCGAACCGGTGCTCTGCTAAGTGCGATCGTGGTTGGGCGGCGCGGGGTCGATGTGCCGTTTGGCATTCAAGATGCTTTTTCCCGGGTCGGATTAGCGCATGTTTTAGCGGCTTCGGGATTTCAAGTGACGCTGCTGGTTGGGGTGATTTTGTCGCTGGCAAAGCGATCGCAGCCTTGGACTCGATTTGGAATCGGACTCGCTGCCCTGATTTTCTATGTCGGTCTGACCGGGGCAGAGGCTCCCGCAGTTCGAGCAGGGGTCATGGGGGTCGTGGTGCTGCTGGCAATGACGATCGACCGCCGGGTGAAAATTTTGCCCGTCCTCCTGTTTGCGGCAACAGGGATGCTGCTATTCGATCCTTTAGCCATCTGGGATCTGGGCTTCCAGATGAGCTTTCTGGCAACCCTGGGGCTGATCGTAACCGTTCCCGTGCTGGACAAGTGGCTAGATTGGTTGCCGCCGCGCCTGACAAGCTGGATCACTGTTCCCACGGCGGCCTATTTGTGGCTACTGCCGCTTCAGCTAGGCGCGTTTGGGATCGTTTCGCCCTATAGTATTCCGATTAATGTGATTGCCAGCCCGATCGTGGCTCTGGTCAGTATCGGCGGCATGATCAGCGCAGGAGCGGGATTGATTTTGCCAGTTGTCGGAAGCGGGATGGCGTGGCTACTGTCTTTTCCAACGGAGTGGCTGATCTGGCTTGCAGAGAAGGGGGCTCAGCTTCCGGGAAGCGCGTATGCGGCGGGTTCAATCAATGCACTGCAAATTTTGCTTCTTTACGCTCTGGTTCTGCTGGTGTGGTGGAGTTCTCCTTGGCGGCAAAACTGGTGGCTGGCGGGAGTTTTGGCAATTTTGCTGGTGGCGGTTCCGGCTACGTATGCCTCAACCCAGCTGCGGCTGACCGTACTCCAGGCAAACGCTCCAGTGCTGCTGGTGCAAAATCAGGGGCAAACCGGACTGGTGAATCTTGGTCGGCAAAAAGATGTGCAATATACAGTTTTGCCACTGCTTCAGCGCCAGGGAATTAATCATCTCGATTGGGCGATCGATCTCAACCTGAATCAAGACTCGATCGCTGCCTGGAACGACTTGCTAAACCAGATGCCGATTTCTATGTTTTTCAGTCGCACTGCCGGGGCAGAATCAACCGCAGACTATCAGGATCTCAATCGCGCCATTCGATTGCAGCAGGGACAGGCAATTGCCCTAGCCGTCGGTCAACCAATCGATCTTGGCTCCGTTCAGCTTAAGCTGCTGAGTTTTCGTCCGATCGCCCTTCAGATGCAGGTGCAGGATAAAACCTGGCTACTGCTGCAAGACCTGATGCCCCGCAGTGAGAAACTTTCTGCGCTGATTCCTGCCCTACCGCAGGCGCACGTTTTATGGTGGTCGGGTGACTGGACAGACTCTCGTTTGTTGAAACAGGTGCAGCCCCAAACGGCGATCGTTTCCGGCGATGCCCCACGGCTCCAAGACCAACTCAACGCCCAACAAATCACGACTTACGTGACCGAGCAAGACGGAGCCGTGCAGTGGATTAGCGATGCCAAGCGATTTCCCTTCTGGAGCGATCGAGGATTTCGCCGATTTGCAGGGGATGCAGTACAATAATTTGAGCAACCTCAGGAGAGGTGGCAGAGCGGTTGAATGCGCTTGACTCGAAATCAAGTTTGGGGCAACTCAACGGGGGTTCGAATCCCCCCCTCTCCGTCCAAGTATAAATTCAAAGAATCCGGCTATGAAGCGGAAGTTTTAGAGGCATTGCAACCGCTGCATTTAGAGACGTTTGTGATTACGTCTTTTCGGCTTGAGGTGATCGATCGGGTTAAACAGCTCAGTCCCCAAATCACCATCGGTTTTTTGATAGATGCGAAGACGATCGATTTATTGCCCGATGCAAATTCGCTAAACGAAAAACTGAACGCGATCGCAGTTGATTTCCTGGCTCCAAATTGGCAGATTCTCGATCATCCGATCGTAGCTCAGCTCTCGCCGCAAATCTTTTGGGTGTGGACGGTGAATGAGGCGATCGTCATGCAGCAGCTTATTGCAGAAGCACGCTCTCGCGATCGACAAATTGCTGCCATCATTACCGATGAACCAGAAATGGGATTCGCAATGGCATCGAGTAGAAATGCAGCTAACCCTGATTAGAGGGACTTGAATTCTTTACAGTTTTCCTGGTGCGTGTTGAACTCCCTTTTCGCCTTGACCCTTTCTGCTGCCTTTGCGGACTGTTTTTTACAGGAGTCTTTGATGCAGGATCGGGGCCGCCATTCAGTTCACCATTCAGTTCACCGTTGAGGTCGCCAAACTTGGGACTCCAGAAACTTCCCTTTGCTGTGTAGAAATACACTGCATCTTTGTGCTTGCTGTCTTGCCTTTGAGTGCGATCGGAACATCGCAGCATGATTTTTTGCTGTCCGTCTTTTTGGTAGGTGTGTTCTTCCAGCGGCTGACGACAAACCGGACAGGGATAGGAAGTAAGTTTGTCGCTTGAGGATTGGGCTGAATTGGATGCAGATTGCCTTCTGGGCAATTCCCACTGCTGCGTTCGATCGCTCCAGAACAAAACGCTATCGCCGCATTGCTGGCACTTCAGGAAAAACCCCTTTGTCAGTTTACGACTCGGAATTCTTGCCATCTCGTGCTGACACTGAGGACAGGGAACATCGGTTAACTCGATAGGCTTACTGGGCATGGACTCAGCAATGTAGCTCAACATCTGCTTTTGTGCCTGGTCGATCGCAGGGGTAAAGTAGCCCTGATTCCAGTTCAGTAGCCATTCTTCCCAGCCGACTTCGCCTTGAGCAATGCGATCGAGTGCCTGCTCCATTTCTGCGGTAAACACCGGATCAACGAGTTTGGTGAGCAGCTTTTCCAGAGCGGCATCGAGTTCCAGTCCGAGTTCCGTAGGCTGGAGTTTACCCTTCTCGACATAAACATAGTTGCGCTGTTTCAGCGTTTTGATCGTGGGGGCATAGGTAGAAGGTCGTCCAATGCCTTTGCGCTCCATCAGCTGTACGAGTTTCGGCTCAGAATAGCGGGGGGGCGGCTGCGTTTGCTTTTGGTCTGCCTGCGATCGCTCCAGGGTGAGTGCCTGTCCTTCAGTAAGCAGCGGCAGTTGAGCGTCTGCCTGAAGGTTTTGCCAGTAGCGGGTATACCCTGCAAACTCCACCACCTGTCCTCTGGCTTCCCAATAGAGCGGTCCCGACTGGGTGATCACCCGAGTTTTGCGTAAGCGGGCAGGATTGCACTGAGACGCAACCGATCGCTTCCAGACCATCACATACAGATCAAACTCATCGGTTGATAATTCGGTTCTAAGCTGTGCCGAAGGACGACTAATATCTGTCGGGCGAATTGCCTCGTGTGCTTCTTGTGCCCCTTTGCGGCTGCGGTGCTGCGTCACTCGTTTGGGAACGTTGTCTGGGTCGCGGCCTTCGAGCCATTGCCGCACTGCCTGACAAAACTCAGGACTGAGGCTGACGCTGTCGGTTCGCATATAGGTAATCAGCCCCTTCTCGTAAAGGGATTGGGCAACCTGCATGGTTTTATCTGGGCTGAATCGCAGCTTTGCCCCGGCTGCCTGCTGCAGTGTGGAAGTGGTAAAGGGCGGCGGCGGAGACTGATAAGCAATTTTGCCCTCAACCGAAACGACCTGATGCGGATGCGCTTGAGCAACGGCAACCAATCGATCGGCTTCCGCCTGAGAGAGGACTTGATCTGAATCGATCGCCGCTTTGGGTTCTCCGGTATCGTCAGTGGAATTGGCGGCTTCGGCTTCAGTTTGACCTGTCTGAGCCGAGGCATTGAGCCTGACCCGATAAAATGCCCGGAAGCCCTCGGCATACTCCACCCAGACTGACCAGTAATCGTGGGGCTGAAACACCCGAATTTCTCGCTCGCGCTGGCAAAGCAGATGCAGGGTTGCGCTCTGAACTCGCCCCATTGATTTCGCGCCAATGTTGAGCTTCCAGACCACATACTTGCTGCCCCGATAGCCCACCAGCTTATCCAGACAGTCCCGCGCCCGCCCTGCCGCAATCAAATTGGTATCGAGCGGACGGGGATGTGCGATCGCCTGCCGCACTGCCTGGGGAGTAATTTCGTGGTAAACCACCCGCTGAGGATTTTTGAGGCGCAACTCCTGTGCCAGATGCCAGCTAATCACCTCGCCTTCTCGGTCTTCGTCACAGCCTAAAAAAACGCGATCGGCTTGCTTGACGGCTTGACGCAAATCAGAAAGCACTTTTTTGGCTTTCGCATCACGGGGAACATAGCGACACTGCACCGTTTTGTCGGTAAACTCAAAGCCGAGCGCGTCTTCACCTTCGTCTGCCAGTTCTCGCACATGCCCCATACTGGCTTTGACAAGCCAGCCATCACCAAGAATCTGCTTCAGTTTGGCAATTTTTCCCGGAGATTCAATCAAGAGAAGATTGGGCATAGCTAGAACGTCCACCGACAATAGCTGGCAGTATTTTTGTACTAATTATACCGCTTCAGCTTAAATCTGGGATAGTCCTTGAAACGCCGCCAGAAGGCAACCCCTGTTTAACAAGCTTTAATAGCCTTTAATAGGCTTTGATAGGCGTTTAATGGCAAGTTTACTCAGGAAGCACCTGAGCAAAATCCAGACTGCGCCAGAGATACCAGGAGGCGATCGTGCAGTAAGGCTGCCAGGACTGCCCCAATTCTCGGACGGCTTTCTGCGTTGGCAGGTCGGTTAGATGGTAAGCGCGTCGAACGGCTGCCCGAATGCCCAAATCATCTACAGGCAGCACATTCCAGCGATGCAGCCGAAAGATCAGCAGCATTTGCACCGTCCAGCGTCCAATTCCTTTAACAGGGGTGAGCGTTTGAATAATCGCTTCATCCTCCATTGCGTCCAGTTCAGTCAGGGTCGGTAGCCCGTCCTGTATTTTTTGTGCCAGGTCTTTGAGGTAAGCAATTTTGGGGCGAGAGATTCCCACTTCGCGCAGCACTTCGTCGGGCGTATCAAGCACCTGCTCTGGCGAAAGCGACTCAGGATAAAGCGCAACAAACCGTTTATGAATTGCGGCAGCGGCTTTAGTCGAAATCTGCTGCGACAAAATTGATTTGCTCAGCACCGAAAACAAATCGCCCGTGTGCTGTTCACGATCGAGCCTGCATTCCCCCACGCGATCGATTAAATCTGCCAAAACTGGATCAGCTTGTTTGAGCGCAGTCAGGGCGATCGGATAGGTTGGGGAGGCAAAGACAGAAGACATGGGTGAATCGATCCATGAGGACAATAGTTCTATCATGGCGCGATCGATCGGGCTTCTGCGGCTCAGCGTTATTCTCGCTGCTTTCTTAAGAAAAACTGATAAGCCGTCAGCGCACTGGCAATCACCGCAAACGAAAACGCTGTGGTTAGCGTTCCCAAGGCATAGAGCGCAGGCGAAGTCACGTTCGTGGTCATCCCGAAGATTTCCAGCGGCAGCGTGTTGTACTGTCCTGAAACCAGCGACGTGCGGGTGAATTCATCGTAGGACAGCGTGAATGCCAGCAAGCCCACCCCGATTAGCGTTGGGGCGATCAGCGGCAGCACCACTTCGCGAAACGTTCTAAAATTACCCGCACCCAGATCTCGCGCCGCTTCTTCGTAGGACGGATTAAAACGGTTAAACACGCCGATCATAATCAGGAACGCAAACGGCACTGTCCAGGTGAGCTGTGCGCCCAGACCCGAAGAAAACCAGTCGGTTTGCAGCCCCAATACCTGAAACGCGATCCCAATGCCCAGCGACACCAGCACACTCGGCACGACTAGACTGGAAATCGTCAGATAAAACAGCACCGTTGACCCGGTAAAGCGACGACGAAATGCCAGTCCTGCCATCACACTGACGCCGATCGACACCAGCAGCACGATCAGACTGAGCAAAAACGATCGCCCAAACGCATCGGTAAAGTTGCCGACTCGCTGTTCCTGAAACACCTGCCCCAGCCAGTAAAAGCTAAAGCCTTTCATGGGAAACGTCAGTCCGCCATCCGGTCCCTGAAGCGACAGGATAAAAATGGCGAACATCGGTCCGTAAAGGAACAGCACAAACAGGACAAAAAAAGCAGCCAGCAGATAAAACGAAAGCGATCGACGTTTCATGATTTCCTACCTATCTCTTACCAGTTCCTACAGTTCCTTGCGAATATCCACCACGCGCAAAATGCCCGCTACCAGAATCAGCGTCACAATCAGCAAAATCACCGCATTCGCCGCCGCCAAGGGATACTGCAAACTGCCAATCTGGGTCTGAATCAGCTTGCCCACCGAAGCCGCCTGCCCGCCGCCCATCAGCTGCACCGTAACAAACTCGCCCATCACCAGCGTCACTACAAAAATCGAGCCGATCGCAATTCCCGGAGCCGCTAGCGGCAAAACCACTTCCTTTAACACCTGCGTTCCTGACGCACCCATATCCAGCGCAGCCGCGATTAGATTGCGATCAATCCGCATCAGGCTGTTAAAGATTGGCGCAATCATAAAAAACGTATAGAGATGCACCATCGCCAGCACGATCGCAAAATCGGAATAAAGCAGAAACTCAAGCGGTGCATTCACGATTCCCAAATTGATCAAAAATTGATTCACCAGCCCTTCTTTTCCTAGCAGCGGAATCCAGGAAATCATCCGAATAATATTCGATGTCCAAAATGGAATGGTGCAGATCAAAAACAACACAATTTGCCACGTCTGACTTTCAATATAGAACGCCAAAAAATATGCCACTGGAAAGGCGATCGCCAAACAAAAAAACCAGACCAGCAAAACATATTTGAACGTATTCAGGTACGTCGCAAACGAAACCTTAGACGTAAAAATTGATAAATAATTCTCAAACGAAAACGCCGGAGTCATCGAATAGCCGTTGAACTGCCAAAAGCTAACGATGAAAATCAAGGCGATCGGAAACACCAGAAACAGCAAAAACACCAGCGTTTGGGGTGTAACAAGGAAGTAAGGAGAGAGGGATTTCCAGAGTTTGGACATGGGAGGGTGAATGAGTGGAAGGGTGCAATGAGTGGGAGGATGGGGAGATGCGTGAGGGGATAGGTGAGGAAATGAGGAGGAAATGGGCAGAAGAGCGAATGGGATGATTGACGATCGTCCTGTCTAGAATTGCAATCCTTAAGGAGCGTGAGTGCCTCGCGCAGGTCTGATGCCAGGCGCTTCCCTAGCGGCGATCGCTTCAATCACCGATATGCCTGCGCTCCTATTCATCCACTTATCCACTCATCTGCTCATCCACTTATCCACCCATCCACCCACTAACTACGACGCAATAAACTCATTCCACTTCTGCACCAAATAAGTGTTTTCCTGCATCGTGGAGTTCCAGACAACAATGTTGCCAAACCGCTCTTCAAAGGAGCCGCCGTCTCGTTTCGCACCCTGCTTTTCCAGGGTTTTGCCGAAGGGATCAACCATGTTAGTTGCAGCAGTTTTGCCTTCGTACCAGAAGTCCCACTCTTCCGGTTTCATAAACTTGCGTGCCGTTTCGGGAGCCGCGCTGTAGTAGCCCTGCCGTCCCAGAAACGCGCCCACCCAGCCGTCCAGCATCCAGTTCATGTAGTCATAAGCCGCATCGAGGGCAACGCCTGACAGGTTTTTCGACAAACCGATGCCGCCGCCCCAGCCGCGATAGCCTTCTTTCAGCGGAGCATAAACGCACTCAGTTCCCTTTGCTTTCACAGCCGTCACCGCAGGCGACCACATCGATTGCAGCACCACCTCACCGGACGACATCAGGTTGACCGATTCATCAAAGGTTTTCCAGAAGGCGCGAAACTGCCCGGCTTGCTTCTGCTCGATCAGGATATTGGTGATTTGGTCGATTTCTGCACGGGTCATGTTGCCCTTGTCGCCGAATTTCATCAGTCCGCCCGCTTCTGCCACCATTGCCGCGTCCATAATGCCGATCTGGGGAATGTCCAGAATCGACGTTTTGCCTTTATATTTCGGGTCAAATAGCTCTGCCCAGCTTTGGATCTGGGTTCCCACTAGGTCGGGACGATAGCCCAGCGTGTCGGCATTGTACTGAAACGGAATCATCGTCGCAAAATCAGTCGGAGTCGGCGAAAACTCCTTGGAGTCTGCGGCGGTCAGGTATTGCACCCTGTAGGGAGCCGTGCCCTGCGATTGTTCTACGGGCAGTCCCTTAAACTTGCCTGTAGTGAAGAAAGACACGATTTTGTCGTAGTTGGTGATGCGCTTGATGTCGATCGCCTGCAAGTTGCCCGACGGAATCACCAGCGGCAGCGAGAAATACTCCCCGTCAAAAATGTCGTACTGTCCGGGCTGCGTAATCGCAATCTGGTTGTTTTGCTCGGTGCTCAGGGCACGCATTTGCAGCTTGAAACCCAGGTCTTCCTGTGCCTTATCGCGCACTTCGTTGATTTGGGAAACGCCCGTGCCAATAAAGCGCAGCGTCACATCTTTGATCTGATTCGTGTTTACCTGCGGACCCGTTGCCGGATTGTTGGGCGTTCCCACGGGGGCTTCGTTGCGAGCGCAGCGCGTTGCCGTGACCAGGGCAGTTGCTGCTAAACCAGTCCGAATCAGTTGCCGACGAGAAATTTTAGCCATAGTTCTGTGAAAAATCCAAAAAAGAAAAAAGTGAGCGAAGCAATCTGTGAACTGAAATGGGGAAAGTGAATTGATGATCTTTCCACAATCCTCTTTGAGGCTCAGGAGAATGCTTGAGAAGTGACAAACTAAGCTCCGTTTGTTTCGCCCAAACGATCACCTGAGCGCAGCAAACCATTCTTCAAGTCATCTCCAAATCTGTTTTTCAAGTGTCTCCTATTGCAAGAAAATTTAATCTCCTAATGTGACAAAAACACACAGTCATTTGTTGCCCATTGCAACGTTACAAGCTGCCCTTCTGTGGCTTCCTGCGCGATCCAGTCGTGTGTTCGCACTTTGTAGGTAATTTCTTCTCCGGTTGCTTCCAGCATCAGCGAAACACGGGTGATATATCCCGTAAACTCGATCGCCGTTACCCTTGCTGCAAGCTGATTTGGGGCATCCGGGTCGAGTGCAGGGTAGGGAGCTATGATCATGCGATCGCTTCGCACACAGCAGGCTGCAGTCATGCCCACATCGGCGGCTTGTCCCCGACAGAGAAATGTACCAATGCGATCGACCTCAAGCTGCACCACACAGCCGCTTCCTGCGATCGTATTCGGTGAAACGCCCGTGACCTGGCCCACAAACAGATTGTTATCGCCGACAAAGCGAGCCACAAACCGCGAGGCAGGCGTGGCAAAAATCTGTTCCGGCGTGCCGATCTGATCAATATGCCCGTGATCCATCACCACGATTTGATCAGAAAGGGCGAAGGCTTCATCCTGTCCGTGCGTGACCTGAATAAACGTCATGCCAAATTGCTTTTGCAGCTTTCGCAGCTCGCCCCTGGTTTTGACCCGCAGGTTTTCATCCAGCGCGCTGAGTGGTTCATCCAGCAAGAGAACCTGAGGACGGGTAACGAGTGCCCTTGCGAGTGCGACCCGCTGCTGCTGACCGCCGCTGAGCATCGCAGGCTTACGCTGAGCAAATTTCTCCAGCCCAACGATCGCCAGCATTTCTTCCACTCGCGACTTCCGTTCTGCCGGAGTAACCCCCGCCATCTTCAAGCCAAACTCGATGTTTTGCCACACGGTTTTGTGCGGAAACAGGGCATAGTTTTGAAACACCATTGCCGTATTGCGCCTAGCAGGCGGAAGCTGATCGACCCGCTGATCTCCGATCCAGACTTCGCCGCTGGTGACTTCCTCGTGTCCTGCAATCATTCGCAGCGTACTGGTTTTGCCGCAGCCGCTCGGACCCAGCAAACAGCAGTAAGACCCTGCCGGAATTTCCAGGTTAACGTTTTCAACGGCAGTAAAAGAACCGTACTTTTTCGTGACCGATCGCAGCGTTACTCCTGCCGTTTGAGCGGGCGCTACGTGCAGCGCAGAGTCGATCGCAGAAGGATTGACAGGATGAGATGCGGAAACAGAAGACTGAGACATAAAAAATTATTCCAGGATGATTAGAAAACACCGCAGCAAACCATCAGTTCTTATCGAAAATTTGGGGCTGCTTTCAGTACAAAGCCTCCGCTAAGGTGAGATTGTGTTTCTTGTTACAAGAGCCAGGTTTTCGGGAAATTTTTCAGGTTTATTCGGATCGAATGCTACTTGCTCTGGCTGAGCCTGCTTCAATTTCAACTGATGATAGTGAGCATCCAGCCGCAGCAGCGTTTGCAGCAGCACATTTGCCCCCGCGACGCACTGTTCGGGCGAGGTATACTCGGTTCCCGAATGGCTGATGCCTGCCTGACTTGGCACAAAAATCATGCCCATCTCGGTAATGCGTCCCATTTCCATTGCGTCGTGTCCGGCACGGCTGGGCAAATGACAATAGCTCAGGTGCGTCTCCTCACAGATCTGCGCGATCGTCTGCTGAATGTGCTTCGCGGCAGGGGTTGGCTCTACTTCTAGAATCGGCTGAATTTCCATTGTGGTTTGCGTTGCGGTAGCAATCGTCTGCATTTGCTGCTGAATCTGGCTTAACATGGTGTCCAGCACCTCACAGGACAAATCGCGCAGGTCGATCGAGAGTTCCACCCGTCCCGGCACAATGTTCACCGCATTCGGCGCAACCGTGAGATAGCCAACCGTTCCCACGGGCTGAGACGGCATCGCCAGGGCAATTTGCTGCACTGCCAAAATCAACTGCGCGGCTGCAACCAAAGCATCCTGCCGCAGGGTCATTGGAGTCGTTCCTGCATGGTTGGGCTGTCCGGCAATGCTGACCTGATACCGCTGCATTCCCACCACGCCCTGCACCACGCCAATCTGATTGCCCGTTTTTTCCAGTACCGCGCCCTGCTCAACGTGCAATTCCACAAATGCCGCCAAATCCGATCGCTGGGCTTGTGCCAGAAAATCCCAGTTGCCGCCGATCGCTTCCAGCGCATCCTGAATCGGAACGCCAGTGGTGGTTTTGTAGCTCTCTGGTGCCGATTTGACGGTTCCCGCGATCGCCCGACTACCGATCATGGTGCTTTCTTCGTCGGTGAAGACAATTAGCTCGATCGGATGGTGCAGCCGTACGTCATTTTCCCGCAGGACGCGCACAATCTCGATCCCGGCAAGCACCCCCAGCACGCCGTCATAGCAACCGCCCGAAGGAACCGTGTCTATGTGGGAACCTGTCGCCAGCACGGGAGCGGTTTCATCCACGCCTGGGTATCTGCCAATCAAATTGCCTGCCGCATCGATTCGCACGGTCATGCCTGCGTCGGTCATCCACTGCTGCACCCGGTAACGTGCCTGCAAATCTTCAGGCGTAAAGGCAAGTCGGCAAATGTCTCCGTTGGATTGCCGCCCGATTTTTGCCAGCCGCTCGATACTGTCATTTAATCGATCGCCGTTCACCGTTAACCGTACTGTACTGTTCACCATCACCTCTAACCTTCCTACGCTCAAAATGATTTTTTCTTCTGTCGGTTTTTCTATCTGTTTTTTCTACCTTTTTTATCTTTTCTTCGATTCGTTCTCTAATTTATTCTCTAATTTGTTTTCTGATTTGTTCTTAACGTTAATTACTTTGCTGCATCCGAGTGATGCAAATGCTCAATGCTTTTGATCACCCTGGCTTTGCTGGCAGTGAGATGGTCTTGAATCGCTTGAGCGGCTGCCGATCGATCGCGCTGAGCAATTGCCTCATAAATCTGCCGATGCTCTCGCCGTACTTCCAGCACTTCTGGATCATGCCGCAGGGTTTCCATTCGCAATAACGCCATTTTGTCGAATACCTGATCGAGCAGAAACACTAGCCAGGGATTGTTTGCGCTCTCAGCGATCAGGTGATGAAAGCAATAGTCGAGGTTAAGGAGGCGATCGGCACAGGTTTTAGAACGGGGAGCATCAGAGCTTTCCAGCGTCAGCAAATGTTCTGCGTCGGTGACGTATTGCGCCAACTGCTGAATCTGGCTCTGGCTAGCGTGCTGGCAGGCTCCAACCACTGAAAGCTGCTCTAGCGCAAGCCGACAATCATAAAGCTGCATCGCGTCTGTTGCTGAGATCGCCGTAACCCGCAGTCCACCGCTGCCGTCTGCTGTGACTAATCCCTCGCGCTGGAGCTGGCGAATTGCCTCTCGAATCGGGGTGCGGCTTACCTGGAGCTGCTGAGCAAGCTGAGTTTCAACTAGCCGATCGCCCGGAGCTAACTGACCTGCAAGAATGCTCGATCGCAGTGCCTCGTAGGTCTGCTGATGCAATGATTTGGTGCGCTGAATGGGTGGTGCAGAAACGTTCAACAAGACACCTCCAAAAAACAAGCGATCGCCGTTCAGTTTGCTTAAGGTTGAGTTCGCCTAAGGGCAATCAGTTAAAGCCAGATGCAGTAAACCTAGATGCAGTAAAGCGGTGTTGAAACCTATGATGAGACTTGCGAAATTTCGTGAGCTGGCGCATTGATGAACCCGAAAACTGCTCCAGCTAAAGAATTTTTTGAGAAAAGTAACAGTTGAGAAAAGTAACAATTTGTATGCAGAATACTGTATGCAATTTCGATGGAAACAAGTAGCTATTTTCTCCACAGCTTCTAGGATTAAAAAGTAGTTTCTGCTACTATCCCTTCCTAAAAATCAGAAAATTTTTAATTCTTATCATCAAGAAACCCAGGGCGATCGGAAGTTGGGGGAAAGGGGCAGCCCTGTTAAAGGGTGTTTGAAAGGGGAAAATCATGACCCAAACTGCGCCAATTCTCAATGAATGGAAGACTGTTCGCGATCGCGCAGGTGATCTTTGATAGGCTAAGTTGAGCCAATTGAAGGCAAATTTGTCGTTCTTAACCTTGTCGTTCTTACTTTATGTCTGCTGCTGACGCTGCTCAAAGCCTGGTTTCCCCCGTCGCTTCTTCCCATTCGTTTCCAGCACCGCTTCGGCTTGGTGTGATGGCATCAGGCAACGGCAGCAATCTAGAATCGATCGCCCAAGCAATTGCAGACGGTCAGCTTCACGCCCAGATTCAGGTGCTTGTTTATAACAAACCTGATATCAAAGCGGCAGAGCGCGCCGATCGCTGGAACATTCCCAAACATTTGCTCAATCACAAAGAGTTTGCCAGCCGCGAAGCGTTGGACGAGGCGATCGTTTCCCTCCTGCGGCAGTCTCAGGTGGACTGGGTGATTATGGCAGGCTGGATGCGAATTGTTACTCCCGTTTTGATTCAGGCTTTCCCCAATCGAATTCTGAATATCCATCCCAGCCTGTTGCCCAGTTTTCCCGGAGTCCGTGCAGTTGAGCAGGCATTGGCTGCCGGAGTCAAAATTGCAGGCTGCACCGTGCATTACGTGATCCCGGAAGTCGATCGCGGTTCGATCATTATGCAGGCCGCCATCCCCGTGCTGGACAAGGATACGCCCGAAACGTTGCATCAGCGAATCCAGGAACAGGAGCATCGCATTTACCCACAGGCGATCGGATTGGCAGCATCAAAGGCTATGCCGATTGCAGTTGATTGAGAATCTGCCGTCGATAAATCGTGTCTCGCTTTCGATCGGTCTGCACTTCCAACAACCGAATGCCCTCTTGAGGCAACGTTTGAATGCGATCGATCAAACCCTGCCAGTCTCGAATGCGGTGATAGTCCACGCCGTAGGTGGCGCAAAGCTGGGCAAAATCGATGTCCTGAGGGGTAGCGAAAAAGTCTTCAAAGGGTGGCTCAAATTGGGCAATCGGCAGCATTTCAAAGATTCCGCCGCCGTTGTTGTTGATCAGCACGATCGTTAGATGTCCTTGCAGCTTATTTCGCAGCAAAAAGCCGTTCGTGTCATGCAGCAGTGCCAGATCGCCTGTGAGTAAAACGCTACTGGGCTGACGGTGGGCTGTGCCGATCGCCGCCGAAAGCGTGCCATCAATACCGTTTGCGCCCCGGTTGAAGCAGGGCTGAATTTGGCGATTTCCCGGCTGCCAGAACCACTCTATATCGCGCACGGGCATACTGTTGGCGATAAACAGCGGCGTTCCAGGAGGCAAGTGCTGAGACAGTAGCCACGATACTTTGCCTTCAAACAAAAAGTCGGTCTGTGCCAGGGTTCGATCGCGCTTCTGGCGGGCGATCGTCTCCATCTCAAGCCAGGACTTTAAGTAATGAGAAGGCGAACCCGTCCTGCGGGTCATTTGTGCCGCCACTTGCTCGATCGACAGTCGCAGATGAACGGTTCTCAGGTGCAGCGGGTCAAGATTGCGATCGTCCGGGTCGATAATCCACTGCATCAGCAACGGATCGGAATTGAGCCACTGGCGCAGGGTTTTGCTGGTGGGCATTTCACCAACGCGAATAACCCAGTCGGGCTGGAGTTTATCTGCCCAGTCAGAATTTCGCAGAATCAGGTCGTAAGTAGTAATCAGATTGGGATTCAGGTCGGCAGCATTTCGCACCGGAGACAGCCCTTCTGCCAGCACCGGAACACCCAGGGATTGCGATAAACGGGCGATCGATTCACAGTAGGTCTGACGATCGCCAGGCTGCGCGACGCCTGCAATGATTAAGCCGCGATGCGGGGCTGTTCCTGCTTCGGGATAATCGGACTGCTGCCACAGTGAAGGAACGGCAAATTGAGCCTCGAACTGCACAAACGGCGCAGGAGCAATTCCCCTAAAAAAATCGGTCGGAAATCGATCGCCGAGTGCCTTTGCTTCAGCCTGGGGAATTGGCGCAAGCGGATCGCGAAAGGGCAGATTCAGATGCACACAGCCCGCTACCGGCTGATGGGCACGTTCCCAGGCATAGACGATCGTTTGCCGCAAATATGCCAGCAGCGACAGTTCTAGCCCCGGTATCGACAGTTCACTGTACCAGTTAGGATAAGTTCCATACAGCTTTTGCTGATCGATCGTTTGCCCCGCATTGCATTCACGCAGTTCCGGCGGACGATCGCTCGTGAGAATGATCAAAGGCACACGGCTTTCCCGCGCCTCGATCACAGCCGGATAAAAGTTTGCCCCTGCCGTGCCTGAGGTGCAAACCAAGGCAACCGCCCGTCCCGTTTGTTTCGCCAATCCCAGCGCAAAAAAAGCCGCCGATCGCTCATCCAGTACCGGAATTGCCTCGATCGCCTTGTGCAGGGCAAAAGCAACCGTAAGCGGAGCCGATCGCGATCCGGGACAGATAACGGCGGTTTGGAGTCCCAGGCAGTGCAGCGTTTCCACCAGCACCGACGCCCAGACCGAGTTAGTATTGCTGAAATTGATCGGCATTCCTGACAGGCGAACCCAGAAAAAAGAGCAGAAGCTCCATTCTCACACTAATGCCCGCAGGAGTGCCTGAAGCTTCAGCCGGATTTCTGCCAGTTCGCGATCGGGATTAGACCCTGCCACAATGCCCGCCCCGGCATATAATCGGGCGCGATGTCCGTCGATCAGAGCCGATCGAATGCCAACGACAAATTCGGCGTTTCCTTGGGCGTCGATCCAGCCCAGGGGCGCGGCGTAGAGCGATCGTTCAAAGCCTTCGTACTGGCAAATCTGCTCACAGGCAACTTCGCGGGGTCGTCCGGCAACGGCAGGAGTGGGGTGCAGCTCGGCAACCAGGGCAAGCGGATGCAGGCTTGGCGGCAAAATTGCCTGAATCGGCGTATGAAGATGCTGAATATTGGCTAGTTTTCGCAGGGTTGGCGTTGCGGTGAAGCGAGGGGTTAGCCCTACATTGACCAATCTTTGCGTAATAAAATCAACAACGACCTGATGTTCGTGCCGCTCTTTGTCGCTGCGATAAAGCTGATCGCCCAGCGTATCATCCTCGATTGCCGTCCGTCCGCGTGGGGCAGATCCGGCAAGGGCATCGGTGAGAAAGCGGCGGTTTTGAATGCTCAACAATCGCTCCGGGCTCGCCCCAATAAAGCTCTGTCCGTTGCCGTTGCCGATCGAAAAAACCGTGCATCCTGAATGCAACTGCCGCAAATCGTTGAGCGATCGTCCCCATTGAAACGGAAGCTGAGAAATCACATCGATCGCATGAGCCAGCACCACCTTATCAAACTGATGGGTTTCGATCGATTTCAGCACCGAAGTCACAGCAGGCTGAAACGAATTGTGGTCAATAATTTCCCATTGATTGAGGAGTGGAGTAATGCCTTGCGGAAGCTGAAAAACGTCGTACTGCGCCTGACAAATCGATCGAAATTCCTGCCAGATCGTCTGGGTTAACTGCTGCAAATTCGAGTCAGATTGAATCGGCAAATTCACGATCGCCCCGTGATGTTCCTGCCAGCGAATAATCTGCCAGCGAGGGAGAAAAACGGTCGCGCCCGGAAAAGGAGAATCGCAATGAGTTTGCTGATCAAAAAAAGTAAAACTACAAAAAAATCGAGGCGTTGTCCAGGGAAAATCAACCGGATAGCTCGCTAATATTTGGTCAAGCTGAGTTTGAATGAAATTTTGTGCCTGCTTAAATCTTTCTTTGCCGTTCACTGTTAGCGCAACCGCTGAGCCAATCGCCGCAATCGATCGCCCTTGATCACGATTTTCTAAATAGAAATGAAGCTGATTCGATCGATGCAGATGATTAAGAACAATCAATGGATCGATTACGCTGCAAGAGGAAGTGCTTTGCATCGCCTCGATTTCAAGGGCAACACTAGCAATTTTAGGCTGATTTTCTGCAATCGATCGCTTGCGGCAAAAGTCAAGAAACTGATAAATTTGTTTACAGTCTTGCAGGGGTTGCAAGTGAGTAAAAGGCGACTGACAAAGCATCGAAGAAAAACAGTCCTTCTAAAAAATAAGTTGTCAAAAGGATCAGTCAAAAGGGTCACAGTCTGCTGTGTCGAACCGTCAGGAATTCTTACAATTCCTAATTCCTAATTACAGATTTTAACCTGCTTAGACTTTACCCCAGGAAGATGTTTGAGAAGTCATAACCCTGAGCTGCCTTCTAACTCACCAGCACCTTTGCGCCTCGCCGATCGCCCACTCGCATTCGAAACTCCTTCGGCGGCACAAACGTAATGCCCCGTCGCGTCGGTTTTACCACAGGCAGCATTTCGCTCGAACGGGTTAGCGTCACCTGGCGAAGCACCGTCGCCAGCACCAGCTTCATTTCATACATTGCCAACGCCATGCCAATACAGCTTCGACTGCCGCCACCAAACGGCAAATATTCATAGGGCGATTTCGCCTTGCCCAAAAACCGCTCCGGCTCAAACCGATCGGGATTCGGATAGGTATCCGCCCGGCGATGCGCCAGATAAATCGAGGGAATCAGCACGGTTCCCGGTTCAAACCGATAGCCCATAAGCTCGATCGCCTCCTTGGTCCAGCGCGGCTGCGAAATCAGCGCGATCGGATAAATTCGCAATGCTTCTTTACACACTGCGTTGAGATAAGGCTGGTTTGCTACGGTCATCGGGTCAGCCTGTTCGCCCAGCGTATCCAGCTCTTGTAGGAGGCGATCGGCAATTTGCGGTTCGCGCTGAAGCCAGTAAAAAATCCAGGTTAAGCCAGAAGCCGTTGTTTCATGTCCCAGCAGCAGCAGCGTCATGAGCTGATCGCGCAGTTCTACATCGCTGAGCGGCTGTCCTTCTGCATCCGTGGCGCTCATCAGCACCGATAGAATGTCCGATCGATCATGAATGCCCTGGCTCCGGCGATCGGCAATCTCGGCATACAGCAACGCATCAATCTGCTGCCGAATCCGCACAAACTGTCCCCACGGACTCCACGCCCCCAAATCCTGCTGCAACGGCGGCAAAAAAAACTGCACCGAATAGGTCGGCGAATTGATATCCTCCAGCAATCGATGCAAAAGCCGCTGAAGCTGCTGATAGCGACTGCCGGGCTTCAACCCGAACACGACGCGCAAAATGACTTCCAGCGAAATGTCTAGCATCTCTGACTGAATCTTTAGCACCGATCCCACCGACCAGCGATCGATCGCCTCGGTCGTCAAGTCACAAATCACCTGTCCCCAGCGATACAGCCCCTCCCCATGAAGCGCAGGCATAAGCATCTGCCGCTGTTGCTGATGGCGCGATCCGTCCTGCATAATCAGCGATTCATTTCCGGTCAGCGGACGAAACACATCCGTCACCTTGCCCAGTTCCAGCTTGCTCGACAGTGTGGTAAAAATCGCCTGGATCGCATCTGGGTGACTAAAGAACACTACAGGCGGCGAATTGATTCCCAGCACCCGCGTCGTAAAGGGATCGCCGTATCGCTGCGATTGTTGATCAAAAAAGGCGATCGGGTCCGCAATCAAACTCAGCGTTTGCAGCAAAGACGGCAGCCTAGAACCGCTCGGAAGCACCATAGATCTCCGCTCCATCCACAGTTTTGTACTCCACAGTCCATAGTCTACCGCTCAATCCCGCGCCCCCGCCCGTCCTGTAACTTCTCCTTACCCATGCCAATTACCAGGCAGATTTTCTGCTCGGCGAATATTCAAACAGCACCAGTCCTGCCGCCTCCAGAGGGTTGCCATTGTCCAGCCGTGTTCCTCTAAGCAATCGGCGATCGGCTGGACCTGGTCAATCAAAATCCCGCTGAGAATGCCCCAGGTATCTGGCTTGGAAATGTCGCTAAAGGACGGAATGAGTTGCAGGATGACTTCTGCCAGAATGTTGCATACAAAGCCATCGACCGGAGCGGGCAGCATTTCCTTGAGGCGATCGAGGCTGCCTTCTTCAACCATCAGGCGATCGGGCGGCAACTCGTTCAGCTCAACATTACTCTTGGTCGCATCGACTGCCAGAATGTCTGTATCGACGGCATAAGCTCGCTCTGCACCCAGCAAAATTGCTCCCACCGAGAGAATGCCGGAGCCGCAGCCAATATCCGCGACGATCGTTCCTGGTAGCGGGTCGTTGAGTCGCATCTCTAATGCTTCCAGGCAAAGCTGGGTCGTGGCATGCGCACCTGTGCCAAAGGCAACGCCCGGATCGAGTTTGATGATCAGCCGATCGGTTTCGGGGATGGGAAGCCAGGCGGGATTGATTAAAAAACGATCGCCGATCGGTTCAGGATGCCAGTGGTCTTTCCAGCTTTTAGACCAGTCTTCTTCATCGATTAAGTGCCATTGGACGATCGGCGCGGGCAGTTCGGCGCAGAGCAGATCTTGTTTGAGCAACAGAGCCAGGGCAGCCAGATCGAGCTGCTGGGATTTGATTTGCGGCAGGTATGCCTTGACGGTGAACGTGTTGCCCCGTAACTCACTCGCCATGCCGCGACAGCCAAACGCCTGCAATCGCCAAAAGAGGAGTTCCTCTGCCGCCGGATCAGCCCCGACCTGAATTTCCCACCAGCTACTTGCCAAGAGTGATCACCTCACGAGACCTCGGTTCAGGAAATTTCGGCTAGGGTCACGGTGTAGGCATCACGAATTCCCTGTTCTTTTTTGATTTCCTCCAAAACGCCGTCTGGCACGGGGTCATCAATGCTCAGCACCATCACGGCATCGCCGCGCACGATCTTGCGTCCGACCTGCATACTGGCAATATTGACATTCAGGTTGCCCAGCAGTGATCCCAGCTTACCGATGATCCCCGGCATATCGCGGTGCAGCGTAAACAGCATATAGCGGCTTGGCGGCACGTTGATCGGAAAGTCATCGATGCTGGTAATGCGAATTTCATTGTCGCCCAGGAGTGCGCCCGTGACGGAATGTTCGCCCAGCGAGCCGACTGCCGACAGATGCAGCGAGCCTGGATAGTCACGCACCGACGCATCGCGAGTTTCGATCACGCGGATGCCCCGCTCTTTTGCCTCAATGCTGGCGTTGACGTAATTGACCCGCTCCTGCAAAGCGTTGGACAATAAGCCCTTGAGTGCTGCGACGACCATCGGCTGACTGTCGTTCGTTGCCAGATCGCCCTGTAAGCGAATCGTGAGCGACTCGATCCGTTTGCCGGAAAGCTGACTCACCAGATTGCCCAACGTTTCTGCAAGCTGCAAGAAAGGACGCATTTTCTCCATCACGTCGGGACGCAGACCGGGAATATTCACCGCCGATCGCGCCGGGAGCCCCAGCAGCACATCGCGGATTTGCTCTGCCACATCGATCGCCACATTCACCTGCGCTTCTTCAGTGGAGGCTCCCAGGTGCGGCGTGAGCACTAGATTTTTACTCAGGCTGGTAAGGGGCGATTCGCCCAGCGGCTCGTTTTCATACACATCCAGCGCGGCTCCGCCAATTTGCCCGGCGTCGATCGCCTTTGCCAGCGCAGCCTCATCGATAATGCCGCCTCTGGCACAGTTGACAATGCGAACGGTGGGCTTCATTTTTGCCAGCGCGTCGGCATTGATTAAATGATAAGTATCCGGCGTTTTGGGAATGTGAAGCGTGATGTAGTCCGACTCGCGGAAGAGAAAATCAAGCTCGACGAGCTGACAACCGATTTGCTCTGCCCGTTCAGCCGATAAATAAGGATCATACGCTAGCAGACGCATTCCCATAGCGCGAGCGATCCCGGCAACGTGCGACCCGATCTTGCCCAAGCCAACGACGCCTAGCGTTTTCTTGTAAACTTCTACACCCGTAAAGCTCTTGCGATCCCACTTGCCGCCCTTCACCGACTGATTGGCATCAGGAATGTAGCGTGACAGAGCCAGCATCATTGCTACGGCATGTTCCGCAGCGGCGACCGTGTTTCCTTCGGGCGAGTTGACCACCAGAATTCCGCGTCGCGTGGCAGCAGGCACATCCACATTATCGACTCCGACTCCGGCTCGTCCAATGATCTTGAGCTGCGTTCCTGCGTCGATGACTTCTTGAGTTACGCGGGTTCCAGAACGAATCATCAGGGCATCGTAGTCTGGAATGATCTGCACGAGTTCGGCAGCGGAAAGGCTGGTCTTCACGTCAACCTGAGCCACCTGGGAGAGAATATCAATGCCAACTTGATCGATCGGGTCGGAGACAAGAACCTTGGGCATGGGATCAGCTACATGAGATAGAAACCGGGAAAACAAACAGCAAGCAAAAAGCCAGGTTTTCCACAAGTCGCCATTCTACTGCAAACCTGTCCTCGTCATGGGTCTTTCCCGAAAAGTTTTCTGCTTTTATCGCCTTTGCGAATGGGCGGTGAGCAGGGATGTCGAGCTGCATTGAATTTTGAGCTGAATCGATCGTCTTTTGCGTCTTTGCGATAACGTTAAAGGCGGTTTGCGGCGCGGCTATCTGATGCGTTTCAGCCAGGCTGTTGCAGGCGAAAATGCTGGCTATTTTTCATTTGCCAAGGCACAGAATAACCAGTATTCTGCATAAGGTCGCTCTTATCGTCTCGTAAAGCCCATCTGGTTTGTTTTTCGACGTATGCGCTCTCCCAATCCGCTTGTTGCGATCGGCATCACCACCCTGATTACTGTTGGTGCAGTTCATTCTGGCTCTGCTCAAGCAAGTTCGTCTGTCCAAACTCCATCGCCTGCTGAACCCTCAGCTTCCGAAAAGTCAGAGCAGCGATCGCCCCGGTCTGACGTGCCTGCGGCTGAAGCGACATCTCAGGAAACTCCGGCTACCGAAGCCGCACAAACGGAGGCAACTTCCCCGGTCGCTGAACCGGTAGCTGAAACTGCGGCTAAACCCGTGGCTGAATCTGCCCAACCTGGCGAAGCCAAAACACCTGCTTCTGAGACTTCTGCTGCGGATGCTGCGGATACTGTTTCCCAGGCAGAACCTTCCACAGGAGAGGCAGACGACCCGCAAACGGAACCGTTGCCTGATTCAACCCCGGATTCAACCCCGAATACCTCAGAAACAGATACTTCGGATACTCCAACAGCAGATACTTCCGAGACAAGTACTTCCGAAATGGGTACTCCAACAGATACCTCGGAAACAAACACTTTCGAGACAAATACGTCCGAGACAAGTACTTCCGAAACGGGTACTCCAGAGGCAGATACTCTAACGGAAGAAACAGATACTTCTACTTCTTCAGAAACCGAAGCCTCAGATACTCCAGACACAGATACTCCAGACACAGGCACCCCGACAGAAGCGACTCCTTCCTCCCCCAGCACGAGTGGCAGAGTCCAGTCTCCCGACTATCTCAACCCCAGCCCAAATCCGCTCGATTTTCCGACCCGTCCTGAAGAAGTCGAACTCCAGGGAACACAGCCGATTACGCTGCGGCAGGCAGTTGATTTGGCAGTTCGCAATAATCCTCAGCTTCGCCAGGCGCGGCAGCAGCGCGATCAGGCACAGGCACAGCTCGATCAGGCAAGAGCTGCAAATAATCCCACCGTCAGCGTCAATGCAAACCTGGTGCAGCAGGGTCAGGAAAGCCCTGTTACGTCTCAGCAGCCCCCGTTCACTGTGAACAATCAGGGACAGGTCGTACCCAACCCAAACGCGGGACCCGGAGAAACCGAAATTCAATCGAGTGATGCTGCAAGTCTAAGCGGTAATTTAGAAGTGAGCTACGCGCTGTTTACCTCTGGAAGGCGATCGTCGCTGATTCGTGCCTCAGAAGGACAGGTTCGGGTTCAGCAGCTTGAAATCGAGCGGCAAACGAATGAGCTCATTCTGCAAGTCGCGACTGCCTATTTTGATTTGCAGCAGGCAGGGGCACAGGTGAGAATCTTTCAGTCCAACGTGGAGCAGGCAGAACAAAGCTTGCGAGATGCAGAGGCACTGGAGCGGGCAGGCGTTGGAACCCGGTTTGATGTGTTGCAGGCACAAGTCGATGTGGCAAACGCCCAGCAAAATTTAACGCAGCAGCTCAGCAGTTTTGATATTGCTCGTCGCAATTTAACCCAGTTGCTCAATACGTCGAATGGCGTTGACCTCACCGCAGCCGACCCGATCGAAGTTGCTGGAGACTGGAACCTGAGCCTAGAGCAAAGCATTGTTGAGGCACTCAGAAATCGCGCCGAGCTAGAACAGCAGCTCATCCAGCGAGAGGCATCCGAAGAGCAGCGACAGGCAGCCCTGGCACAGCTTGGACCGCAGGTCAACCTGCAAGGCTCCTTTGGCTTGAACAACAACCTGGATGCGGGCAACGGATTTTTAAACAACTATCAGCTCGGCGTCGGGCTGAGCCTTAACCTATACGACGGAGGAGCTGCCAGAGCAGAAGCAAGAGCGCAAGAAACGAATATTGCCCAGGCAGAAAGCCAATTTGAAAGCCTTCAGAATCAAATTCGGTTTGAAACCGAGCAGGCCTATTCTCAGCTTCAAGCTAGCGCAACCAACATTCAAACCACGGCTCTCGCAGTACAGCAGGCCGCAGAAGCCCTTCGACTGGCAAGACTTCGCTTTCAGGCAGGCGTTGGAACCCAGACCGACGTGCTGCGGCAGCAAACCGCTCTGGCGCAAACCCAGGTAAATAACCTTCAGGCAATTTTGGGCTATAACCGCGCCCTGGCAACGCTTCAGCGACAGGTTAGCAACCTTCCCGAAGGCTTCATCGGCGATACCCCTTAGACGATCGGTAAGTTTGGAAGAGAAAACGGCTACCCGCGTCCTACAGGCGCGTAAGTCCCATTACAGATGAGGATGGCTAGCTATCTTCGTTGGCGTTGCGAACAGGGGTCACACTGGAGTCAAAATAAAGCTCATATTCTGCGTCAGCCTGCTCGATTTCAACCTCATAAAACGTCCCTTGAGGGGTCTGCTCGATCTCGTGTTTGGTGATGGTGTATAGCTTTACGCGATTAGGTTAGAACGCTAGGCTAGGGGAAAACCAGCGTCTAGAAGTGCCTATGCCTTCCCCTTATGGTGACGACCTGCGTCGCAAAGCAATTAATGCCGT
>NZ_JAMPKZ010000029.1:0-43116 GCF_039962215.1 Leptolyngbya sp. ST-U4 | reverse complement strand
GGCGCGATAGGGGAGGGGGGGACGAGGGGCGGTTTTCTGAATGAAAGATTAAACAGAGTTATGGTTTTCCGAACCCGAAATTTCAATTGGTTATGAATATACTGGAAGTATGCAGGAGAGTTAAGAGCTTCAAGTTCTCTCCAATCATGCTTTTTTGCTGGCTTGGCTGGCAGTTTGACTAAGTTCACCATTTCACTTCAAGGACTTTTGCAATCATGGTTCAATCGATTTCTCGTTTTGATCAGTCGGCGGATCGGTTCGATGCTTCTGGGGAAGCAATGATCTCGCTGGATCAAAGAATTCAGGACGCGCTCGACTATGCCCGCACGGTGACGACGGCTCAGGGCATTACTTCAACTGAGGCAGTGGTTGCCTGGGATATTGTCGAAGAACTGATGGCTGAAAAATCTCACCGTCAGCAAAAGGCAAAGCGCGGCACCGCTTTCGATCGCTACTGCGAAGAATTTCCCAGCCGCATCGAGTGTCTGATCTACGACCTGTAGATTGGGATTGAGCGCATCAAGAGCGGATAGCCAGAGTGCGACCGCAGCTTAAATGCCTCGAAATTCGCCTAGTTACGATCGCGTTCAACTCCCCCCAAAATTCGCCTAAGATCGAACCAGAACACTGAATCAGATAGGCAGCAGTAATGATGGGGAGCAAATTCCCTGATGGAGCTATTGGGCGGCGATCGGTTCTGGCAGTCAGTGCTAAGGCGATCGGGCTGGTTGGACTGGGGTTACTAGGCTGTGCGCCGCGATCGAGCCAGTCTAGAAATTCTGCTCAAAATCAGGTGAAAGAAAATCAAGGCAGTGCTGTATCAGGGCAGTCCGGTAAAACGATGACCCTGAGCAGTGCTGCCTTTGCTGCGGATGGCATGATCCCGGCGAAAAATACCTGTGATGGGCAAAACCTTTCACCTGCCCTGAGCTGGGACGAACCTCCGGCAGAGACAAAGAGTTTGGCAGTGGTGGTCACTGACCCCGACGCGGCGGGAAAAACGCACTGGTTGCTGTATGATTTGCCGCCCGATTTGCGCCAGTTGCCCGAAGGGGTTCCGGCGAATCCGCTGCTGAGCCAGGGAGGGACCCACGGCAAAAGTGATTTTGGCAAATTTGGCTATGGCGGTCCCTGTTTGCCGGATGAAACTGTCAGTGGAAGCCACCGCTATGTGTTTAGACTGTATGCTTTAGATAAGTTTCTGGATCTCCCGCCGGGAGCAAGCCCGATCGAGGTCAGCAAAGCAATGGAAGGGCATACGCTAGCACAAGCAGAATTAATCGGTCGCTATCGCCGCCCATGAAAAAACTTAAGACGGCAAAACCGAGTCTAGGATCGCGGCTATTTTTTTCGCACATTATTGTGATGATTGTCGGGCTGCTGACTCTGCTGGCAGTGGGCAAAATTTCATCGCCGCGTTTTTTCGCGCTGTATCTGCGACAGATCGAAGTTGGCGGCTGGCGTGTGGGAGAAGTGCGAACTCAGCTTATTCGTCGGTTTGAAGATGCCTGGAGCCGGGGTGCTCTCTGGTCTGTGGTGGTCGGAGCGACAACGGCAGGCGGACTGAGCTATCTGGTAACCAGGCGAATCGTGAAGCCGCTGATTCAGATGGAGGAGATCACCAAAAAATTTGCTGCCGGACAGCTAGAAGAGCGCGTTCCTAGCAGCGAAATCCCGGAACTTGATCAGCTTGCCACCAGCTTTAACCGAATGGCAGCCACTCTAGAAGGCGTCGAACAGCGGCGGCGCGAACTGGTTAGCGACCTAAGCCACGAGCTAAGAACACCGCTCACGATTCTGCGGGGCTATCTGGAGGGCTTATCAGACGGGACGATCGAACCTTCGACTGAAATCTACGATCGCCTTGCCAAGGAAACGACTCGGATGCAGCGATTGGTGAATGATTTGCAAGAGCTTTCCAAGATGGAGGCAGGCTATTTGCCGATCGATGCGCGTCCGCTCGATTTGCGTCCTTTATTGACAGGAATTGTGCAGCGATTTGCCGATCAGCTCATTGCCGAAGACAGCCCAAAACTTCTGCTCGATGTTCCTGCTGAGGCTCCGATGGTGAACGCCGATCCGTTTCGGGTTGAGCAGATTGTGGTGAATTTGATCGGGAATGCAATCCGCTACACGCCGGAGGGATCGATCGTTGTTCAGTTGCGTTCAGAAGCGGATAAAGTCTGGGTGGCAGTGATCGACACAGGACAGGGCATCGCAGAAGAAGATTTGCCCCATGTGTTCGAGCGATTTTGGCGGGCAGATCGATCGCGCAATCGCAATTCAGGCGGTACGGGAATCGGACTGGCAATTTGTCGGCGACTGGTCGAGCTTCAGGATGGCACGATCGAAGCAGAAAGCCAGTTTGGCCACGGCAGCACTTTCAAGTTTTCGCTGCCGATCGCTAACAAAGTGAATAAGAAAACGTGACTTTTGCTGCCCCGCACAGAGAACTCTATTCTCTTTTAAGAGTTTACTCTTTTAAAATTTACTCAAAATTTACCGATCAGAATCAAGTTCTCATAGAAATCGGGTCATTGCATCTTGCCCATCGCCAGTTCAAGCGAGAAAATGAGGAAGAGTGTGACCGATTCAAAAGCGTAATCACTTTCGTGTAATCGCTTTTTCGTGTAATCACTTTCGTGTAATCACTTTATAAGTAGAAAGCCGTAAAGTAGAAGGCCGTAACCGCTACCTTATCGGAACCGGCTCAAAAATCAGGGCGTTTCAACGATCGTTTTCTACTTTTATCCAGCATTTACCCTTTCGGCATTTGCCGTCTGCCTTTACCCAGTTCATCCATTAAGTAGAAGACACTAAGTAGAAGGCGATTCTTCAAGGTGAGAAGTTTGCCTGATTTGGGCGTCGTGTTTGTTAATCTAATTCAGGCAGAATTGCTGTTGCGATCGCTTCAGCGCGATTTGTTTCCGGGTCTAGATTTGTGTTGCTGTAAAAGTCTATATTACATTCCTCTTTCGATTTACCCTGTTGTAGAAAAGGTTTGGCTGTGTCGTCTTCCTGTTATTTAGTGATTGGTTCTGGTGTTCTTGTTTATCTCTCTTTGATTCACGATGCTGCCAGCAGAAGAAAGGATGCGTCCAAATGCTCTTCCATTTCCTGACTATCAACGACGATACGCTGCAACTAAAATTGTTCGGACTATCAAAACTCTGAAACGGCTAGAATTCAGCGGGCAAGTTGTTTGGCGTGAAGGATCTTCACCCGAAAGAACGGCTTTGTCTGCCGATGGGCGAGAATGGATCGTTTTTCTAGAGCGGGGAAATTTGTGCTACGGGACAGGCGGCAGTCATTCACTTCGACGCTGGCAGCGGCATCTTTTATCCTGTTGTCCGCATTTATTGAATAAGTCGATCGATCGATTGCATCAGGCAAATTCTTTAGAACTCAATCCTTCAGAGCATGCTTCAGAGAACGGAGGAACTTTAGCAGACTGCTGGGAATATCAACAGCTCGATCGCCTGCTGCTTCAGCGACAAATTACACCCCAGAACCACGTTCAGATCATTGAGCAGATTTTAATTGAGCTGCTGTTTGATATTACTCAAGCGGCAAACGTTTCCCACCAGCTCCGGCGATGTCCGCCGCGATCGCCCCTGGGGAACATTGTGGAGCAATCAAGCCCATCGATCGCGATCAAGCCAGCAAAACTGGCAGAAGAAACAATTTTTACCGCAGTTGAAGTGCAGTGGCAGCAGTGGTTTGAAGCAAAGCTCAGCCCCTATTCGCCCAATCTTGCGCCGATCGTCCGTCAGCCCGATTATTTGCAGGCAGAAACGTCTCCACAGGTGTTTAAGACGCTGATGACGCTGCTGGATGGTCAGCACACGCTGCGCGACCTGGCACTCAAAACCCAGCGACCCGTTCAACCCTTTATGGAGGTGCTGTTGCCCTATGTGCAGTCAGGCTGGATTGAGCTATTACAAGCACCTGAGACGCCAATTTCATCTGGGTCAAACCGTTTTGTTTATGCTGCGGAAGTGACTCCGCCAATGGTTGCCTGTATCGATGACAGTTTGATGATTTGCCAGTCGATGGAGCAGGTGATTCGAGCAGCAGGCTATCGGTTTATTGCAATTACCGAACCCGCCAGAGCGATCGCCACATTGCTGACAAAGAAACCAGACATTATTTTTCTAGATCTAATCATGCCCGATACAAACGGCTATGAAATTTGCAGTCAGCTTCGTAAAGTATCGCGGTTTAAGGAAACGCCGATTATTATCCTGACTGGAAATGACGGCATTGTGGATCAAGTAAGAGCAAGACTGCTGGGCGCAACGGATTTTTTAAGTAAGCCAATGGAACCTGCGGTGATTTTAAGCATCATTCAGCGATTAATTAGACAGCGAGTTTAGAGGACATTTGAGCAGTGATAAAGGGTTTGTATCCTAAAGGGTTTGTATCAAAGGAGAACAGCAAAATGAGTACTGTGTTAATCGTTGAAGATAGCTTGACGGATAAGGAAGTGTTGGCAGGCTGCTTAAGAAAGGAAGGCATTCAGGTACAAACAGCACAAACGGCAGAAGAAGCTTTCGATCGGGTGAAACAGCATCAGTTTGACGTGATTATTCTGGATGTGGTGTTGCCCGATCGCAGTGGCTTTGAGATCTGCCGTGAGCTAAAAGCGGAAACGGAAACCAGCAAAATTCCCGTGATTATCTGCTCTACTAAAGGCAGCGATATGGATAAGTTTTGGGGCATGAAGCAGGGGGCTGATGCCTATCTGGCAAAACCGATCGATCAAGATGAGCTGATGCGAACGGTGAATCAGTTAATGGATGCCTGATCGCAATTCTCGATCGATAGCCCCCGTCAAATATTACCCGCGGGACATTACCCAACAGACATTACCTGCCAGATATCACCTGTTAAACATGGCTTCTCAACCCCTCTCTTCTCCGCTTGATTCTGTTCAGTCGTCGATGGCTGCCCCAATGCTTGCCGAAGGGCTATATCTTCAGTTGTTGCTGGATCACTCGCTGCCTGCACTGCTCCCGGCCCCGCATCTGGTGGAAATTCTGACGGTGGCGATCGGTCAAATTGTGCCCATTTTTCATCTACCGCCGTGGGTAATGGGCGTGTATAACTGGCGCGGCGAAGTACTGTGGATGGTGGATTTAAACCATCTGTTGGGATTCTCGCCCTGGTATGAGCAGCCGAACTATGGTGCTAAACATACCGTCGTTGTGCTGCGCGGAATGAACGAGTCAAACGAGAAGGCGATGGTCGGGCTGGTTGTTAATCAGATTGAGGACATGGTGGAATGCACAGCCGATCGTCTCCATTTGCTGTCTGAATTTGATCCTTCGTCAGATCCTTTATCAAATTTTCTTTCCAATTTGCAGCTTGATTCTTTGTCTGCCAATTTGCATCATTTTTTTTGGGGATATTGGCAAAGCGAAACTTCCCCTCGTTACTGGCTGCTCAATAGTGCCGCAATTCTTCAGAGCTTATCTGAACCTTTCTCCTGATCGTTTATCTTCATCTTCAACTAATTGAGTCTGTTCGATCGATTTACCTTCGAGACGCTGAGGCTTTTCTCATGACGCAAATTCCCTTTAACTCTAGCTCTTCTAAGCCGACTGTCGTACAAAACGATTTGCCGCAGGTTAAACCATCCCCTTCTGCTGGAATTCGAGCAATGCTTTCTAGATTTAGCAGAGCAGGGCTTCGCAGTCAGCTTTTGCTCACCGTGTTGCCACTGGCGTTAGCGCCTGTAGCACTTGCCACCTTTGCCGACTATTTGATTACGCAAAATAGAACAGAGTTTGAGTTAACCGAAGATCTGAAAGCAAAGGCACTCCTGTCAGGTGAGGTGATTAGTTCCGGTATCGAAGATGGGCTGGGCATTGCGTCGGTTGTTGCAAAAAATGCTTTTGTGCTGAGTCGAGTTCGCAGCACGAGTAATACGGCAGAATCAGAAAATTTATTAGAACTGTCTACGAATGAACTAGAAGCTCGGCTTAGCCGCACGAAGCTGATTGCCCCAAGCCAAGAACTCAACGATTTTTTGGTAGAGATGGCAAAAGCCGGAGAATTGGCAGAGATTATTGTTACTGATAAGAATGGCTTCAACGTCGGCTTTAATGTTCTGCCGGATAACCTCGTACAGTCCGAGGATGAATGGTGGAAGCAGGGCAGATTTCAACAGCAGTGGATTAGTGCACTAGCCTTTGATGCTTCTGTGCGTCGGTACGGGGTGAATATCAGTCAGCGAATTGTTGATCCCAGCAACAACAGCTTTCTGGGGGTAGTAAAAGTTTTTGCCTCGAATGATACGTTTGCAGAACTTGCTACTCAGCTTGACATTGCTGGCTTTCGTGGTTCCCAGCAGGTTCAGCTCCTTGATACGAGCGCAAACTCTGTGATTGCAGGCTATAGCTCCGAGGGAGAACAGATTAAGATATTCCAGGAACAGCTCCCCCTTGTAGGAGAACAGGTAATTTCAGCCTTGGCAGCGCGTCTGATCGAAGCTCGGCGTTTAGAGGAGAATCTATCGCTCAATGAGCTTCAGCAGCAGCTTCAGAATGACTTTCCGGTGCAAGGACTGGTGATCAGCAGCCGTAATGAAAATGACGAATCGAATGACGAATCGGCACAATCCCGCTCGCTGGTTGCTTCGTTTCGCTATCAGGACAAGCAATATGCTGTGTCCACCGTGCCCCGGCTCGGCTGGGTGTCGATCGCCTCAATGGATGTCGCGGAAATTCAAGGTGCAGGTCGGGAGTTGCTTAACCTCTTCGCGATCATTGCTCTGGCTCTGGCAGCAGTGGGAACAGCCTTGGCAATCGCCCTATCGCGCCGTTTGGCTGCTCCCCTCAACGACCTGTCGGCTAAAGCACAGCAGGTGTCTGCTGGAGATCTAAACATTAGGGTTGATCCGGTCGGCTCGGCGGAAGCCCGCACCCTGGCACTCACGTTTAACAATCTGGTGTTTCGAGTCAAGGAATTTTTGCAGGAGCAAACGCTCAACGCCCGCCGCGCAACTCTGGCTGCTGAAATTACAGGCACAGAACTTTCATCTGCCAAGGATATGTCGTCGCTCTTGCAAAAAACCGTCACCGATGCCCGTGATTTTCTAGGCTCCGATCGCATGGTGATTTATCAGTTTAATTCAGATTGGAGTGGGGCGATCGTGGCAGAATCGGTCGAAGCAGGTCTACCTAGCGCGTTTCTTGAGCAGCTCAGCGATCCCTGCATTCCGGCATCAAGCCGCGAAAAATATCTGGCAGACCGCATTTTGCAAGAAAACGATGTTGTGGAGGCAGATTTTCATCCAGAGCATTTGGCACTGCTGCAAAACCTGAAGGTGAGGTCAATTCTGGGTGTTCCGATTGTGAACCAGGGCAAGCTATTCGGGCTGCTGATTGCCCACTACTGTCACTCGATCCATACCTGGCAGTCCTCTGAAGTTGATTTTATGAAGCAGATCGGACTCCAGCTCGGAATGGTGATCGAACGGGTGCAGCTTCTTGAACAAACCCAGGATCTCGCAGAAGAACAGCGTCAGCTCAAAGAGGCACTTCAGCGCAGTGCCCTCCAGCTTCTCATCGACGTTGACCCGGTGAGCCAGGGCGATCTGACCGTACGAGCAAAAGTGACCGAAGACGAAATTGGGACGGTCGCAGATTCTTACAATGCAACGATCGCCAGCCTGCGAAAAATTGTGCGTCAGGTGCAGGATGCCGCCGAGCAAGTCGCAGAAACCACCAGCACTAACGAATCTGCCGTCCGAACACTGACCACTTCCGCATCAGAGCAGGCAAAAGAAATTTTGGCAGCCCTGGAGCGCGTCGAAGAAATGGCAAGCTCGGTACGGCTGGTGGCAATCAGTGCTGAAAAAGCAGAAGCAGCGGTGCAGGAAGCGGCTCAAACGGTACAGGAAGGTGATGAAGCGATGAACCGTACCGTAGATGGAATTTTAGCAATTCGGGAAACGGTAGCGGAAACGGCAAAGAAGGTAAAACGATTAGGCGAATCATCACAAAAAATTTCTAACGTGGTGAACCTGATTAGCGGCTTTGCTGCACAAACAAATATGCTGGCGTTGAATGCCTCGATCGAAGCTTCTAGAGCCGGAGAAGACGGCAAAGGATTTGCAGTAGTTGCAGAAGAGGTACGAAGTCTTGCCCGCCAGTCTGCGGAAGCGACCACCGAAATCGAAAAACTCGTTGCCAGCATTCAAGCCGAAACAAACGAAGTGGTGCGAGCAATGGAAGCCGGAACCGAGCAGGTGGTCACCGGAACTCGCCTGGTAGACGACACTCGCCAGAGCCTCAATAAAATTACCTCTGCCAGCCGCCAGATTAGCACCCTGGTCGAATCGATCGCCGAAGCCACCGTCACCCAGTCGCAAGCCTCGGAAACTGTAACGGCCACCATCACCACCGTGGCACAAATTGCAGACCAAAACTCTACTGCTGCCGGCCAGGTCTCCGAGTCGTTTGAACAATTGCGATCGGTTGCTCAGGCACTTCAGGCAGAAGTCGGACGATTCAAGATTCGTTGAGATGGAAAGGTGAATGGGTGAGTGGGTAAGTAACCGAGCTAGTGACCCTCTTAGCTATTAGACCGACAACCATCAACACCTGACCTTCCCACCTCCCTTATCTCCCTATCTCTCATATCCTCTCCCCCTCCCCTATCTCTCCCTTCCTTATTTCCCCATCTCCTCCTCTATGGCAATCAACCCTGAAATCCGCGATCAGGCATATCGTTTCTTTGTGGAAGAAGCCCCCGATTTGCTGCAAGCGATCGAATCGGGTTTGTTAACGTTAAGGCAGGAGCACAGTCCGGCAACCATTCATGCCATTATGCGATCGGCGCATTCGCTCAAAGGAGGGGCTGCCAGCGTCGGGCTAGAAGCGATTACAGCGATCGCCCATCGAGTGGAGACGATTTTTAAGGCGTTGTACAGCGATCGGTTAGAGATTGACACTTATGTAGAAAGTCAGCTTTTGCAGGCGTATGACTGTCTTCGCATTCCTTTGACCGAGCAGATTACGCAGGGCCATTTTGATGCGGAGCAGTCTCTTGCAGTAGCAGAGCCAATTTTGAGTCAGCTTGAAGAGCGGTTTCAGGAGGCGATTGCTGAAACGGAGAATTTTATTCCGGGGTCTGCCGATTTGGGCATCGACATGGCAGCTTCGATTTTTGAAATTGATGTGACGCAGGGCTTGGTACATCTGGAACAAGTCTTAGAGCATCCGCAGGACTATGAAGTGGCGGGAGAACTGCGGGCACAGGCAGAAGTGTTTTTGGGATTTGCAGAGCTGCTGAGTTTGTCTGGTTTTGCAGCAATTGCTCAAATGGTGATCGAGGCGATCAATCGCGCTCCCGATCAGGCAGTGGTGCTGACGCGACTTGCGCTGAATGATTTTCGGGCTGGACAGCAAGCCGTATTGGCAGGCGATTCACTGGGGGGCAATCCATCCACAGCGTTACTGGCGTTTGTTGAATCCAGTAAAACGATCGTAATTCAACCGAAGGAATCTAATTTATTAGATTTAGAGTCCCTGGCATATCCAGAATTAGATATTAAATTAAATACCGAATCAAATCCTAAATTGAATTTTGAGTTGAACGCTGAATTAGCAGAGCATCTAAGCGATGTTGAGATTGAAGCAATTATTCAACAGGAACTTTTACAGGGAGAACCCGAGGCTGATCACTTAAAAGACGAATTGCAAACCGAAACTCACACGTTAACATTCAAGGATCAATCAGAACTAGATTCAATTTTTACAGACTCCGTGCCTGCATCCAGCGATCGATCGATCGATCAGTTTTTTGCAGAATTTTCAGATTCAACAGATGAGCAATCAGGTTTCTTAGAAGAATCGATCGCGATCGAATTAGATAATATTCAAAGTAACAGTCTAGAAGAATTAGCCGATATTCAATCAGACTTTAATTTAGACTTTAATTTAACTGAACAAATCTCGCCTGGCTCCCTAAATTCTCTACAATTGGAAAACTTTGAGTTAACTCATGAGGAAAATTGTTCTCCTCAGAATTGGGAAGCCAGAGGAGCAGATAGCGTTTCATTCACAGACATTTCATTCACAGACATTTCATTCATAGACAATGCGACTGATTCTGAAACGGATGCTTTAGGAGACGCTCTACAATCAACCGCTCGTCCAGCAGAATCTTTAGCAGAGCCGATCGTAGCGAACAGCGTAGCAAACAATGCAGAGGTAAATTCTTCGGCGGCAGTGATGGTAAAACTAGCTGCTGGTTCACAATCGGCGGCTTATCCGGTAACCAGTAGTTTGACGGTGCGGGTGGATGCCGATCGCCTAGAGCGATTAAATAAGCTGTTGGGCGAAATGACGATTAATCGAAACGGCCTGGCACTGCAAAACAATCAAACGCGCATGGCACTGCGAGAGCTGCGAAATCGATTTGAACGGATGCAGTCCACGATCGATCAAATCCGTACGCTGTCGGACAAAATGTTGATCGCGCCTGATTCGCCGATCGGTGAAGCTACAACCTATCGTCAATCTGTTGTTGCAGGGGAAGCGCGATCGTTCTTCGGAAAAAATGGCTTTACATCCAATATCACAGCCCTGAGAGACTTCGACTCACTGGAAATGGATCGCTACACCTCGCTGTATGCCTCCACCCAAAGCCTGCTAGAGGAAATGGCGCAGATTGAAGAGGCAGTCGAAGACATTGTTTTGTTTAACCATCAGTCTGAGCAAACGCTAGAACAGCACCGCAAAATGCTGTCTCAGATGCAGGATGATTTAATGTGGGCACGGATGCTGCCATTAGGCGATGTGCTGAACCGCTTTCCGCGAATGCTGCGTGACCTGTCGAACACCTACAATAAGCCGATCGATCTAGTTCTCAGCGGCACTGATTTGCTGATTGATAAAGCCGTGCTGGAAAAGCTTTACGATCCGCTGCTGCATCTGCTGCGAAATAGCTTTGACCACGGCATTGAGTCGACAAAAGTGCGGCGCGATCGAGGTAAACCGCCCACTGGACGCATTGAGATTCAGGCAAGCTCCAGAGGTCGCCAAGTGGTGATCGAAGTGCGAGACGACGGACAGGGAATCGATTTCGATCGCATTCGGCAGCGGGCAATCGAGCTGGACTGGATGACTCCTGTCGAAGGAGCAGCGGCAACTGAGGCTCAGCTTTGTGAACTAATTTTTGCACCCGGATTTTCGACCGCAGCGCAGGTCAGCGAACTTTCAGGACGCGGCATCGGGCTGGATGTGGTGCAGGAACAGTTGCAGTTGCTCAAAGGCTCGGTCACCGTGCGATCGACGCTGTTTCAAGGAACCACGTTTATTCTGACGCTGCCGCTGACCCTGACGATTACCAATCTGCTGCTGTGTCTGGTCAATTCTCGCCCTGTTGCCATCCGCAGCGACGGCATTCGTGAAATTCTAATTCCTCAACCCCATCAGCTCACCCAAACCGAAAACGGACGATCGCTTCAGTGGCAGGATCAGCAAGTGCCAATTTATCGCATGGCAGATCTGCTCACCTATCGCTGCCTGGTTCCCGAACTGCCGCCGAGTCGAGTTCTTGCTGCAGTTCCTGCTCCCTCTAACTGGGAAGCTCCCGTCCTGATTCTTAAGCACAATCAGCAGCCGATTGCCCTGCAAATCGATCGTCTGATCACCGAGCAAGAATTCGTCGTCAAACCCTTCGGTTCTGCGATCGCCCCCCCAGATTACACCTACGGCTGTACTGTCTTAGGCGACGGAATGCTCGTCCCCGTCATCGACGGACAAATCTTCTTAGAAACACTCCTTGCCCCTCCTACTCCCCACCCTTCCCTCCATCCCGCACCCGATTCCACCCTTACCCCATCTACCCTTCACCCCATCCGCCAAATCCGCACCACCACCATCCTCGTTGTCGATGACGCTCTCACCTCCCGCCGAATACTGGCACTCTCCCTCGAAAGAGCGGGCTACCAGGTACTACAAGCGCGAGACGGACAGGAAGCCCTGGAGCAGCTTCAGCAGTCGCAGGGGATCGCGCTAGTGGTCTGCGATATCGAGATGCCCAACATGAATGGCTTTGAATTTCTCACTCACCGTCGGCAGGATACTGCCCTGGCACAGATCCCTACCGTTATGCTCACATCTCGCAGCAACGACAAACATCGCTGGCTGGCAATGCAGCTTGGGGCGACTGCTTACTTTACCAAGCCGTATTTGGAGCAGGAGTTTTTGCAGGCGATCGGGAGAATGGTTGGGGTAGGAGAGTAAGGGGCCTCATGCTACACAATTAAGTATTGTCAACACCAGAATTACCTGATTTCCCTACAATTTACTATGATGAAGCTTACTATTCTGAAGCTGCATGCGAATCAGAAAATTTTTCCTTGAGGAGCGTCAGCTGCCCGTTTGTGCCGTTTATGGACAATGAACAGATTGGACTGCATTTTCAAGTGATCCGGCGATGGATTGCGGCATTGCAACAGGGTGATGCGGTTTCCTGGCAGGAACTTGACGCAGTGCTGGAAGATCTGCAAGTGAATTGTGAGGAGATGCAGAGCAATCTGGAAGCAGCGGAAATCGTGCAGGAAGGGCTGCTCCAGCAGATTCAGCAGCTTGCTCAACGCTATTACCACTATCACGATTTGTTTCAGGCTTTGCCCATTGCCTACTTAACCACTGATTCGGATGGTGTCATTCTGGAGGCAAACGAAGCGATCGCTCAACTCTTGAATGTGCCCCAATACCATCTCCTCGGGAAGCCTTTCACGCTGTACTTATCAGAGAATAATTATTCAACCTTTCGCACTCAGTTGAATGAGCTTTTGAATGAGCTTTCTCATCGGAAGAAAATTCAAGCAATTCCAGAGAGAAATATTCAGGTCTTGCAAATCAATTTATGCCCAAGAAATAGTGAACCCGTTACAGTTAAATTACAGATTGATGCTGTTTGGAGTGACGCTGGTGCAAGTGACGCTGGTGCAATTAAGGAATTGCGAATTGCAGTACAGCCGATGCATCGATTAGCGCATGGCACAACTCTGAAGGAACCGCAACAGGACAATTTCCCAGCTATTCAGCAGCAGTTTCCAGAAGCGATCCGCCTGGAAGGAGCAGGAGGAATGTTTTCCCGGCTTCAGTCTTTGGATGGTTTGCGAGTGCTGGTTGTCGATGACGAAGCCGATATTCGCGAATTTATTACTGCTGTTTTTGAATCGCATGGGATTGAGGTGAGAGCCGTCGCCAGTGCAGCAGAGGCGTTAGCGGTGTTGGAGCCATTTCGCCCAGATGTGCTGTTGAGTGATATTCGGATGCCGGGCGAAGATGGTTATAAACTGATTCAGCAGATCCGCAACCTGGAAGCTGAGCAGGGAGGGCATCTTCTAGCTGCTGCCATTACCGCGTATCAGGATGAGGACAGGGAAAAGTCCCTGAAAGCCGGGTACGAGGCGCATTTACACAAGCTGGCACAACCCAATGAATGGGTAGAGATGGTGGTGCAACTGGCTGGACAGACTTCAAACCTGAAGCTTGATTTCTGAATAAATTTCTGAATGAATCTCTGAACGAATTTCTGAATGAATCTCTGAACGAATCGTGAAAACTGCATCGCCATTAAGGAGAGCTGGGTATGACGATCGCCCCCGAATCCCTCAGTTCCTTGTCTGAAATCCTTTTTGCGGGTGGAGGTGAAATGGGAGCCTTGATGCGATCGCACGCTTGGTTGAACACGCCACTCGGTTCGATCGAGAGCTGGTTGCCCTGCCTTCGGACTTCTCTCAGCACCCTTCTCGCTTCTCGCTTTCCAATGTGTTTGTTCTGGGGGCGTGATTACATCCAGTTTTATAATGATGCCTTCACCTCTATCCTTGCAACAAAACACCCGACAGCGTTAGGACAGCCTGCTTATCAGACGTGGCTGGAAATCTGGGATGTGATCAAGCCGCTGTTTGATCGCGTGATGGACACGGGTGAAGCCGTCTTTGCAGAAGATCAACCTTTTTACCTCATCCGCTTCGGCTACCGGGAAGAGACTTATTTCACCTTCTGCTACAGTCCAGTTCGGGATGAGGCGGGCACAGTCGTTGCGGTATTTTGTACTGCAACTGAAACTACACGGCGGGTAATTAATCAACGGCGTTTGACGATGCTGCGAGAGCTAGCCACTGCCGGAGCGAGGGCAAAAACGCTACAGTCTGCCTGTCGTGCTGCCGCCGATACGCTCAACCCCTACGATATTCCCTTTGCCCTGTTTTATCGGCTTGACCCGCAAAGCAACTCAGCAGAACTCATTGCCTCAACCGGGCTCCCCGAAGAGAGCGTTGCCGCACCCCCCACTATCGCCCTGACCGTGCCTTCAGAAGGTCGAGGATGGTCGCTAACTGAGGTGCTGCAAAGCCATGAGGCACAGCTTGTAACGGATATGGTCGATCGCTTTGGGGCGCTACCGGGAGGAGTGTGGAACGAAAGTCCTAATTCGGCGTTTATTTCTCCGATTCTGATCGGTAACAAACAACAGGTGGACTGTCTGATGATTGCAGGGATCAGCCCCCGGCTTGAGTTTAATGCCGAATACCGCTCATTCCTGGAACTGGTTGCCCAGCAGGTTGAAAGTTCGATCGCCACGGCTCGCAGCCATGAGCAGGAACGGCAGCAGACAGAAGCACTCGCAGAACTAGACCGGGTTAAAACTGCCTTCTTCAACAATGTTAGCCACGAGTTTCGCACCCCGCTGACCCTCATCCTCGCACCGGCGGAAGATGCATTAGCCGATCGCGACAATGCCCTATCGCCCGATCAACGGCAGCGGGTTGAAGTTATCCAGCGTAACGGGATACGCCTGCTGAAATTGGTCAACACCCTGCTCAACTTCTCGCGCCTGGAGAGCGATCGCATTCAAGCCGTTTATGAACCCACGGATTTATCAACCTTCACGATTGAGTTAGCCAGTGTTTTTCGTTCTGCGATCGAACGGGCAAATTTGCGTCTGGTGGTGGAGTGCCCCGCTTTGCCTGAGCCTGTTTATGTCGATCGAGAAATGTGGGAGAAGATTGTGCTCAACTTGCTCTCGAACGCCTGCAAATTCACATTTACAGGTGAGATTACCGTTCGCCTGCACTGGATTGGAGACCAGGTTGAGTTAGCGGTACAGGACACTGGCATTGGCATCCCAGCTACAGAAATCCCGCGTCTGTTTGAACGATTCCATCAGGTAAAAGGGGCACAGGGACGCACATTTGAAGGATCTGGAATTGGTTTATCGCTGGTGCAGGAATTGGTAAAACTGCATGGGGGAACGGTTCAAGTTAGCAGTATTGAAGGAGAAGGCAGTTCTTTTCGGGTAACCCTTCCCACCGGATGCGCCCATCTTCCCGCCGATCGACTTGGAGCAACTCGTCCTCTATCCTCTACTGCGATCGGAGCGGCTCCCTATGTGGAAGAGTCCTTGCAGTGGCTGAGCCAGGAGCATGAAAGCATCGAAGCACCCCAGAACCGGGAAGACGAAAAAATTGCCTTCTCACCCACTGATTCACCCATTACCGATTCACCCATTCCTTCATCCTCTGATAGTCAAACAAAGATCCAAACGAAGCGTCGAATTCTGCTGGTGGATGACAATGCGGATGTGCGCAACTATGTGAAGCGACTGTTGAGTGAACGATGGCAAGTAGAAACTGCTGCCACTGGTGCGATCGCCCTTAATATGATCCAGCAACAGCTTCCTGATTTGGTGCTGACCGATGTGATGATGCCAGAGATGGATGGATTTCAACTGCTCAAGACCTTACGATCTGACCCCATCACCCAAAGTATTCCAATTATTCTCTTATCAGCACGAGCAGGCGAAGAGGCAACTGTCGAAGGACTGGAAGCCGGAGCCGATGATTATTTGATCAAACCCTTCTCTGCCCGTGAACTGATAGCACGCGTGGAAACACAGCTCCAAATGTCCCAACTCCGCCAGGAGGTATCCACAAACCGCTTCAAAAATGAGTTTCTTTTGACCGTGACTCATGAACTGCAAGCTCCCCTAACGGTGATTCTCGGCTGGGTACGCTTCTTGCAAACAAAATCCTTCAACCCGGACACAACCGCACAGGCATTAGCGACGATCGAGCGTCATGCTACCGTTGAGGCAAACCTGATTAAGGATTTGCTGGATGTTTCAAGCATCCTTGCAGGTAAGCTACGCTTGAAATCTCAACTCGTTGATCTGGCTTCTCTGGTACAGAATGTGACGATGACGTTCCGTGAAGTAGTCCAGGCAAAGCACATTCAACTCATTGAAACGATATCGGATGAAGTGCCGAGCAATGTTTTTGCCGATGGCGATCGCCTCAAACAAGTTATCAGCAACCTGCTAGAAAATGCCATCAAATTTACGCCCAAAGGCGGACAGGTCAATATCCGGTTAGAACGCCTCAAATCTAGTGTTCAAATCACTGTCAGCGATACTGGAATCGGCATCCGTCCTGATTTTCTTCCCTATGTTTTCGATCGCTTCACCCAGGCAGAAGTCCCCAGCCGTCATACCCCAGGAGGTGTGGGGATTGGATTGGCGATCGCCCGTCACCTGGTTGAATTACACCACGGTACGATCGAGGTAGCCAGTGAGGGAGAAGGACGAGGCGCAACGTTTACCATTCGATTGCCATTCACTAACTCTGCTCAGCGGAGCGCTAATAACCCTGTGCTGGAGCAATAATGCGATGCAGCGACCTCAGCCTGAAACCATTACCCTCAACGATATCTTGATTACGGAAGAGCTATTCCAACGCTCACCCCGTCTGCCCAACTTGCAGGCAGAGAATCAGGCAATGCGATCGCTGGTTCAGCAGATGGCGCGAGATTCAGAAAGCTTGATGCAAATCTTGGTAGAGACGGCGTTGGAATTATGTCAGGCAGGCACCGCAGGCATTAGCTTACTAGAGACCACAGCGGACGGAGAAGAAACCTTTCGCTGGAATATATTAGCTGGAACTTTAGCGCACTATGGGGGTAGCACTACATCCCGCAACTTTAGCCCCTGTGGAGTTTGTCTGGAACAAGGGACTCCCGTCCTTTTTTCCCATCCCGAACGGTATTTCACCTACTTCCAGGCAACTAACACCCCCATCGTAGAAGGCTTGGTGTTGCCTCTCATTGCGGATAGTCATATCTTCGGCACAATCTGGATTATGTCGCACGATGAGCAGCGGCATTTTGATGCAGAAGACGTGCGGGTGATGACGAGTCTGGCAGACTTTGCAGCCGCAGCTTTGCTCTTGAACCAGCGCCAAACCCAGGAACTGCTGGCAAAAAATGCTCAGCTAGAGGTGGAGGTGGTTGAACGTCAGCGATCGCATGAAGCCTTGCGCGAATCGGAAAAACGTTTGCAGGTGATGGTTGAAAATCTGCCCGGTGGGGCGGTGTTTGTCGTTGACCGCGATTTGCGCTATTTGCTGGCGGAAGGAGAAGCGTTGCTTGCCGCCGGATTCAAACCCGAAGATCTCGTTGGGCGAACCATTTTTGAGGTAATGCCGCCCGAATTGATACCGACTTACGAGGCGCTGTACCGGAAAGCGCTGGCGGGTGAGCCGTTTGAGCATGAACACAATGCTCACGATCGCACCTATGTTTCTCACGGAACGCCGCTTCGATCGCCAAATGGTGAAATTAATGCGGTGCTTGCCGCCTCTTACGACATCTCTGAACGTAAAAAAGCTGAAGCAGCCCTGCGCGAATCCGAAGCAAAATATCGATCGCTGTTTGAGTCGATCGACGAAGGCTTCGCCGTCATCGAGGTTCTTTATGACGAAAACGGTAAGTCTTACAATCACAAAATCATTCAAGCCAATCAAGCATTCTCGTCACATTCCGGCATTGAAGCTCCCGAAGGCAAGCTGGCGAGCGAACTGATGCCGGGCGTTGAGCAATTTTGGAACGAGCTTTATGCACGGGTAATTGAAACGAATGCGTCCGAGCGAATGGAAGTGCATTCGGAGGTTTTTGATCGCTGGTTCGAGGTTATCGTTTCGCCGTTGAATGACGGTTCAACGCACTGCGTCGCTGTCGCCTTCGTAGATAACACCAAGCGCAAGCGGTCGGAAGCAGCCCAGCGCAAATCGGAAGCAAAATATCGATCGCTGTTCGGGAATATCAACGATGGCTTTTGCATTATTGAGCTGCTGTGTGACGACGGACAGCTAACTAACTTCCGATTTTTGGAAGCGAATCCAGCCTTTGAACAACAAATCGGAGTGACGCAAGCGATCGGCAAAACTGCCCATGAGCTTGTGCCCAATTTAGAAGCCGAGTTTTTCACAAACTGTGAAAGGGTTCTGGCAACCGGTGAGCCGACCGAGTTTGAAAATTATTCAGCCGATTTAGATCGGTATTACCGGGTGTTGGCATATCCACACGGCGACCCCCAGAATAAACAACTGGCGCTCTTGTTCAACGACATCAGCGATCGCAAACACACAGAAGTACAATTGCGCCGCGCTGCCGAACTCGATGCTTTTCGCGTCACGTTATCGGATGCGTTGCGATCGCTCTCTGATCCAGCAGCGATCCAGGGAGAAGCGTGCCGATTGGTAGGCGAGCAGTTGAGCATTGATCGGGCCTTCTATACCGAGATCAATGAGACCGAGGGCTGGGCGTTGATCGAGCAGGACTATGTTGGCGACGGCTCGTTTTCGATCGTTGGCGTTTTGTCATTGTCAGACTACAGTTGGGCGCTGCCGGTCTATAACAGGGGTGAGATACTCATGGTCTCAGACGTGGCAAGTTCTGACCTCATTTCTGAGTCCGATCAGAATGCAATGGGTGCGATTCAGGTGGCTGCCGTTGTGGGGATCCCGCTCATCAAAGAAGGTGTGTTGGTAGGAGCCTTCGTTGTCGCTGACTCTGAGCCGCGAGAATGGACAGATCTCGACATCGAACTGACGTGGGAAACTGGCGAACGCATCTGGGCGGCGATCGAACGCGCTCGTGCCGAAGCTGCTCTGCGCGAATCAGAGATTCAGCGGATTCGAGAACAAGTCGCCCGCGAAGAAGAACGCCAACAAGCCGAAACCCTCGCAGAACTCGATCGCGCTAAAACCCTTTTCTTTAGCAACGTTAGCCACGAACTCCGCACACCGTTAACGTTGATTCTGGCTCCTCTGCAAGATGCACTGAAGCATGTGGGAGAGTGGGAGCATACTGATCCATTTACCCATCTACCCATCCACCCATCTACTCTCAAACACGACCTCCAACTCGCCCATCGCAATAGCCTCCGCCTATTGAAACTGGTCAATACCCTGCTCGACTTCTCCCGTATTGAAGCCGGACGCATGGAAGCGGTGTACGAACCGACTGATTTAGCTCTGTTTACAACTGAACTTGCCAGTGTATTTCGATCGGCGATCGAACGGGCAGGTTTACAGTTGATTGTTGATTGCCCACCCCTACCTCAATCTGTCTTTGTCGATCGGGACATGTGGGAAAAAATTATCCTCAACCTACTCTCCAATGCCTTTAAGTTCACTTTTGAGGGCGAAATTACGGTTAGGTTATATTCCACCGAAGGTAATCAAGCCATCCTTCAGATTCAGGACACCGGCACTGGAATCGCCCCCGAACACCTACCCCATCTGTTTGAGCGGTTCTATCAAATCCGAGGGACACAAGCCCGCACCTATGAAGGATCAGGCATTGGTTTAGCCCTGGTGCATGAACTGGTTCGATTGCAGGGTGGCACGATTGAGGTGAGTAGCACCCTAGGAAAGGGAACTTGCTTTACGATCGCCCTTCCTCTGGGGACAAGGCACTTACCCAACGATCGCCTACGGCGCGATGGAGCCATTCCCTTTCAAAATCAAGACGATCGGCTCCAGCCCACTCGCACCCTGGTATCTACCGCAATCAATGCTAATGCCTACATTGCAGCGGAGCTACCCGAAGAGGAAGAGGAGCAAGAGAGCAAGGAAGCAAGAGAACCGGAAGACGTTATCTCCGATGCTCCCACTCCCCGCTGCTCCGCCCCGATTGCCCATGTCCTCCTCGTCGATGACAACACCGATATGCGGCAATACCTCAGCCGTATCCTCAGCGAATACGTTCAAATTCAAGCGGTTGCAGATGGAGCATCAGCACTAGCAGCAGCGCAAGCACAAGTCCCCGATCTAATCTTGAGTGATGTGATGATGCCAGGATTAGACGGTTTCCAGTTACTCCAGGCATTGCGGTCTGACCCTCGTACCCGTGAAGTCCCAATCATCCTGCTTTCTGCCCGTGCCGGAGAAGAGGCGATCGTCGAAGGACTGAAAGCCGGAGCAGACGATTACCTGATCAAACCTTTCTCAGCGCAAGAACTCATTTCCCGCGTCAATGCCCACCTTCAGATGGCACAGCTCCGGGGCGAAGCACTTCAGGAGGCAAGACGCATCATTCGCAGCCGGGACGAAATGATCTCCACCGTTTCCCATGAGCTGAACACACCCCTGGTTTCGATTCTGGGCTGGACGCGCCTACTGCGGAACAATCCTCCTAATCCGGTTATGCTCACGAAAGCACTGGACACGATCGAGCGAAATGCAACACTACAAGCCAAGTTGGTGCAAGACCTGCTCGATATATCGCGGATTACCGCAGGCAAACTGAGTTTGAATCCTCAACCCATTGCACTGGAATCGGTGATTGAAGCCGCGATCGCAACTGTCGCGCAAACCGCAGCAGAGAAAGGAATTCGTTTAACCTGGCAGGAAAATAGGACGGAGCCTGTTGCCGTTATGGGAGATAGCGATCGCCTCCAGCAGGTGATTTGTAATCTCCTGACCAACGCTATTAAATTTACGCTAGTCGCAGGCAGCGTTAGTGTAGAACTGGCAGTGCTTGATAACTATGATTCTGCGAATCGTGCCTATGCCGAAATTCGGGTTATGGATACGGGAATGGGCATCGCGGCTGAGTCTCTGCCCCAGGTGTTCGATCGCTTCCACCAAGCCAGAGCATCTGATGCAGCGAAAGGATTGGGGTTAGGATTAACGATCGCCTGCCATATTGTCGAACTTCATAAAGGCACGATTCATGCTGAAAGTGCAGGAGAAGGACAGGGATCAACTTTTATCGTCCGCTTGCCGCTTCTCTCATGATCTCTCATGAATATTCCATCACGAATCAACTCCACCATTCAACTCCACCACGAATCACCCATGACCTGATTTCCAATCTTGGCGTTGCTGAATAAGCGTGCCCCCCTAGCCCCCCAAAGTTGAGGGGAACCAGAATTCAAAGTCCCCCAGCATTGGGGGATTTAGGGGGCGATGCAGAAGCTAAATTTGCACCGTTCATATCCCGATTCAGCAACGCCCCAATCTTTTAGCATCCCAAGCGTACCCCTGAAACTAGCCCGGAATTTGAAGCATTGAAAGCGCGAAATCATTTTGTCAAGCATTTGATGAAGGGCAGCAATTTTTACGATCGAGAACGGAAATGGTAGGGTTCGTGTCTTTATCAAAGCAAAGGGAACAATAGGTTGAACGAGTGAATGAATTATAGAGGCTATTTCAAGCAATCTAATCGAAAATAGAAAAGAGAGCGTTTGCAGTGGTGAAAATGATGAAAAAATCTGTGATTTGAGTATCTAGATCTGACAGTTTCACACAAAGCTGTTAAATGGAACCGTCCTGTTATCCCGCCAAAGTGGGCACTTCATTTCCCTTAAAACGGGAGAAATCAACCGTGACGAAATCAGCAGCGGTAATCTGATTGGCTTTGATGTTAGAAAGAACTGCAAGCCGCTGATCCCCTACCCCGACGACAACGTTTTTGCCTTGCTGCACCATATCGAAAATCTCAGGGTTTAACCCGATCGCCAGTCCCAGTTTGTCTTTACCGTTCTGAAAATCTTGAATGACCTCTGTGCCGCTGTCGAGGGTCAGCACGAAAGTATCTTTGCCAGAACCACCTGTGTGAGTATCGCGTCCTGCTCCGCCGAAGCTGATATCGTTTCCTGTGCCGCTATTGAGGTTATCGTTGCCTGTACCACCGCAAAGAACATCACTACCACCCCTACCAGAAAGGACATCATGGCCTCCTTCGCCGCAGAGAATGCCGCCAATGCTGCTGCCCTGTATCTGTTGGCTGGTATTGTTGCCCAGCAGCAGCGGAGTTTTGCTGGTGAATGTCGATGCGGATGACGTGAAAACGTTATAGTCTACTCGATAAGTGACGGTTGCTCCTCTGGGACGAAATGAAGCATCTCTGCCTTGAGTCACCAAGCTTTTTCCAGTCGAGTCGCCGCCAGAATCAAAGTCACCCACTGTACCCGTTTGAGAAAAATATTTGGCGGTGAACTTTGACGAGGAGGAGGGGCTGATATCTGCTTCATCATCGCCAACGGGATCAGCATCTTTCACTGCAATTTCAAAAGTGTTCGATTCCCTTAATGGATCAACGGGCTGAATAAAGGTGAAGTTTGGTCTGACATCATCATTATCTTTGTCAAACACGCCGCTGTTACGAGTTTGTCCATTGATCGTAAGCGATGTTTTGAAATCTGCTTTGAACGATGAAGAGAACACCACCTGAGTATCAAAGCGATCGATCGCCGTAATTCGTTCAACCGTAACCCCTAGCTCTGCGCGTGTAATTGGAAGAGCCGCAATACTCAAGACGTAAGGGGAACGAGGTGCGGTGGCAAGGGCATTTACGCCAATCAGATAAGTACCGGGTGCCAAATTTTTGAAGCTGATCGAATCAACCGCAGTGCCAGGTTTAAAGGAGTGGGCGATCGGGTTGCCTTCGGGTGAAGACATCAAAACTAAGTTTGCATTTGCAACCTGCGGGGCAAGTGCTACACCAAAACTGGTGGGCTGAGTGGTAGTGAAGCGATAGATATCAAAGGTATCGGTAATCCGCAGATCAGAGGAACCAATTGGAATGAGTTCTCCCATGTTCCCCTCAACGACTAGACTACCTGCTAATGTTCCAATATTGTTTGCAAAGCTTGGACTATTGTTTGGTTCACGGTCTAGAAATACCATCGCTGAGTTTTCTGAATAAAGGGATACTGGAAATGGGTGGTGAGCGATTTAATGCTGAATTCAAGCAGAGGAACGGTTAGATTGAGTTGAGCTTGACTTAAATGGTGGTCAGATGGTCGATTCATTGGGAACAGCGTTGTTCGAGCCATGCCCGTACTTCTGTCTCTAAATCTCTGTCTCTGAATCAAAGAATACTCTGCGTCCTAGCAGCGGATCGTGAATCGCCCAATAAGGATTGCCAAATTTATCTTTGCGTGAATAAATTTTGGGTTCATTCGAATGCGGCGATCGAGTTAACGATTCCATGCCAAATTTGTTTCAAGATGGATGCAAAGCTAGATCTGGTTAATTCGTCAAATTTTTATCGGCTATAAGTTCTAGCTCTTGGTAATTTGCAGATTGGTTTTTTATAATGATTTTTTCTGAGCGATCGTAACAGGTTGACTTTGAGACGAATCGATTGATGGTTTTCCCGTAATCTCAGCTGCAAATTGACTGAGATCAAAGACAAGCGAATCCTGACGAGCAAGGGTGTACCGTGCCGCAATCGCACAAAGTTTGCACATATCGTTTCTCTGAATTTGCTACTTGTGAATTTACTTGTGAATGATGTAGTAGTCGTTCACGATATCCTGCGGTAGTCGTTTGATTTCCACCTGCTTAAATCCAGCTTCGGCGAGCATTCGCAATGCAGTTTCCTGTCCCCACATTGCTCCTAAACCCATGCCGCCATAAGCAAGCGAAACAGTCATACAGTGCATACAAGAAACCGTGTAGAAGTAGGGAGCCAACGGGTTGTCTAGGTTGTCCTCAACATTCGTTGCACCCCGAATTTCCTGCATCAGGTAGATTCCATCAGCACGTAATGCTCGGTAGATGTTGTGCAAGACCTGATCGGGTTTTGCCTGGTCATGGATGGCATCAAAGGTTGTGATGAGATCGTAGCGATCGCACTCCTCGATCGTGGCAGCATCCCGAACCCGGAACTCGATATTGCTCAGCTTGTGCCGTTGAGCTTCAGCATTGGCAGTTGCGATCGTTTCACCTGAAAAGTCGTAGCCTGTGAATCGACTATTGGGAAAAGCTGCTGCCAAAACATTGAGTACTTTTCCACTGCCGCAGCCCAAATCTAAAACATCAATGCCTTGCTGGAGTGCTTCACCCAGTCCAGAAATGAGCGGCAGCACCTCATCGATTAATGGCGCAACCGTTCCTTGATTAGTCACTTCTGCCATCACCGTATGAAAGCGTTTGAAGGCAGAATAGGGAACCCCGCCGCCTTGATAGAAGCAGTTGATTACTTGGTCTTCGACGGTCGCTAGCATGGGCGGGAACTGGGCGATCAGGGCAAGATTATTGGGTTCCGCAGCACGGGTGAGAAATGCGGCGTGTTCTGTGGGCAGCACATAGGTTTTGGCGATCGGGTCATACTCGACAATGCGACCTGTCACCATCGCATTGAGCCACTCGCGCACATAGCGTTCGTTCAGTCCAGCCGCGTTGGCAATTTGCTGGCTGGTGGAGGGCGGCAGTTCTGCCATTGTGTCGAAAAGTTCGGTACGATGTCCGATCGAGACCATCAAGTCGATCGCACTACTGCTAATAATATCCAGCATCCGTCCTGCAAAGGCTTCGGCTTTAGCGTGGTTGAATTGGGTTGGGTTGAACAGTTGGGTTGTCATGGCTAGCTCCTTCACTAACTAAGGAATAAATGGATCGTGGTGGATCAGTTTGGGGGGTGAAGCAAAGCGGCGTTTCTCCACAGCATTGTGCATCGCTGGGATATTTTGAAGCCTGTTTTTTAGACACTGCCTGAGTCTGTCTAGAATTTTGGATTCTGGTGGTTCAGACAGTGTCTTGGGACAAGAGCGAGCTGTAACATTCGGATCTTCTTTCGATTCAGTTTGCAGCAGTCGCGATCGATTCAGTAACACGGTCAAAAACAACTTTACTGTTACTGGTCGTGCAAGTTAGGCATCCAGTGTATCTTGACGCTCCTTATCAAATCGTGAATTCGTTGCATTCAACGTCTCTTGATGCTCTTGCACCCAACGATTGCTCATAGCATTCAACGTGTCCTGATGCTCTTGCTCGAACCGATCGCTCATAGCATTCAATGTGTCCTGACGCTCTTGATCAAACCGTGAATTTGTTGCATTCAATGTGTCTTGATGCTCTTGCACCCAACGATTGCTCATAGCATTCAATGTGTCCTGACGCTCTTGCTCGAACCGATCGCTCACGGTCAGGGAGGGGGCTGCAACGGCACTGAGTGCCAAAACGGATAGACTTGCAAGGATAAAGCGATTCATGATGTTTTTTACTCCGATTGTGAATTGAGTTGATGTGAGTTAACAGAACTGAAAAGTGGAATTGAAGTGGAACTAAGGAGCCAGGAAGGGAGCGTTGTTTGTGTGCTTCACTTGCTCTCACGTCCTACAGATGCAGATTTGTTTTCCAACCCATGAATACAAGTTAGCGATCGCAGCGTTCCCAAACCGTTCCCAAATCGTTCCCAAATCGTTCTCGTCTCAAAGCCTGTTCTAAAGCTGCATTTAGAGGTTGAGGGCTTGAGCGAACACAAGGACATCGGGGGTACATTGCTCAGGTCTGAATTAAGCTCTGTAATGAAATTTGGAAGATCCGCCGAAAATCCTGTAACTGGGTGTAAGCTCAAGGAAAAATGGACAATTTAGAGGTAAATGGGTGATTTAAGAGCAATGCCTCTAACCTTACAAGTCAGATTGTTAGGTGAATGGTCTATCACCTACGGCGATCGCGTTGTTCCGGGCATCAACTCAGCGCGATCACAGGCATTGCTGGCTTACCTGATTCTCCATCGTCATGCGCCCCAACCTCGTCAATGGCTTGCCTTTCATCTCTGGGCAGACTCTACTGAGACGCAGGCGAGAACGAATCTTCGCAAAGAGCTGAGCTATCTGCGTCGAGATTTACCCGAAGCTGACCAATTTCTTCTGACTGACTCAAAAACGCTGCAATGGTCGCCAACGGCTCGATTCACCGCCGATGTCATTCAGTTTGAGCATGAATTAAAGGCAGCACAAACTGCTGATGCTGGGACAAAGCGATCGCGGTTAGAACAAGCGGTTTCTCTTTATCAAGGGGATTTGCTGCCCAACTGCGAAGACGAGTGGATTATTCCCGAACGCGAGCGGCTCCAGCAAATGCGAGTGAACGCTCTAGAACAGCTCATTAATTTAATGAAAGACCAGCAGGACTATCGAACAGCGATCGTCCATGCTCAGCAGTTACTACGGGTTGATCCCCTGAATGAAGCAACTTATGCCTCGCTGATGCAGCTTCATCATTTGAGCGGCGATCGATCGAATGCCCTGCAACTTTACCACCGCTGCATGACGATGTTGCGGGAGGAGTTAGGCGTTGATCCCAGTGCCGCAACCCGCGATCTTTACCAGCAGATCCTCAACGAGGATGAACCCCATCCTGCCAACAATTCCCCTATTTCCCTTACACCTCCGACCGTTCCCCCTACTCTCCCACCCCCTATCTCTCAGCAGGATTGGGGCGAAGCGATCGATGTTTCTGTATTTTACGGGCGGGAAAAAGAGCGATCGACTTTGCAGGAATGGATCGTCAATTACCGATGTCGGATGGTTCTGCTTCTGGGAATGGGCGGCATTGGCAAAACCTCGCTTGCGGTCAAAGTGGCGCAGGAACTTGTCGGAAGCGAAGGAGCGAAGGATACATCCCCCGATTCCCCCACCTCCTCATCTCCCCATCCCCCTTTCGAGTTTGTCATTTGGAGATCTCTCCGCAATGCGCCTCTACTCGAAACCCTCCTGACAGACTTGGTTCTATTTTTGTCTGAGCAGCAGGACAACAAAGCCGAGACCGGGCGGCTGATTCACTGGCTCAAGTCCCACCGCTGTCTGGTTGTTCTGGACAATGTGGAAAGTATTTTTTTAGAGGGCAATGCGAAGCAGTTTCCGCTGCGGAGTAGTCCAGCTGGTCAATATCGTCCTGGATATGAAAACTATGGAGACTTATTCAGGTTGTTGGGTGAGGTGCAGCATCAGAGCTGTGTGCTGTTGACAAGTCGAGAAAAACCTGCCGAAATTGCGCTTTTGGAAGGAACAGAAGCCGTGCGATCGCTGCAATTGGGCGGAGTTCCAGAAGCAGCATCAGCAATCCTGGAAGCCAGGAAATTAATCGGTTCTGAGGAGCAGAAACAGCAGCTGTGTCAGCGGTATAGCAATAATCCCTTAGCGTTAAAAATTGTTTCTACCTCCATTCAAGATTTATTTGACGGCAGCATTGCAGATTTCTTAACTCAAGATACAGGCGTTTTTCACGGTTTGTATCAGCTTTTGGATCAGCAATGTTTAAGAAGTTCTGTGTTTGAAAAAAGTGTCATGTTCTGGCTGGCAATTAATCGGGAGCGAACAACGCTTGCAGAACTGGCTGCTGATTTCGTGCCCGCTGCTTCTCGTGCCGATTTTTTACAGGCTTTGGAATCGCTAAGCTGGCGATCGCTCCTGGAAACCCAGGCAGGAGGCTACACGCAACCGCCGATCGTCATGCAATACGTGACCGATCGCCTGATTGAATGGATCTGTGATGAGATCGAAGAAATGGCAGCTAGCGAGGAACAGTCATCTCTTGCTCCGGCGACTCATTCGACGACGCAATTCGCCTGTTCCAGATTGCCCAAACCTGAGTTTGCTGTTCCCTTGCTCCATAGCCATGCTCTGCTCAAAGCCCAGGGGAAAGATTACATTCAGGAGATTCAGATTCGCCAAATTGTGCAGCCGATTTTGCATCAACTTCAGATGCGGCTAGGCAATCGCGCTCAGGTTGAGCAACGGTTGACTCGAATCCTGGTCAGCCTGCGTCAGGAAGCACCGCAGCGATCGGGATATGCAGCGGGAAATCTGCTGAACCTGTTGATTCATTTGAAAACCGACCTGACGGGCTATGACCTCGCTGATCTTGCCCTCTGGCAGGCCGATTTGCGGAATGTCGGGTTACATCAGGTCAATCTGGCAAATAGTGATCTGTCGAAGACCGTCTTTACGGAAACCTTGAGCCTGACGCTAGCCGTCGCGTTTAGCCCGGATGGTCAACTGCTGGCAACGGGCGACACGAATCGGGAACTGCGGATCTGGCGAGTGGCGGACGGCAAAAATTTGCTAATTTGCCAGGGGCATACAAACTGGATCTGGTCAGTTGCTTTCAGTCCCGATGGTCGGTTGCTGGCGAGCGGCAGCGACGACAAAACGATCAAGCTGTGGGATGTACAGACCGGGCAGTGCCTCCAGACGTTACAGGAAGCTCCTTATCAGGTCTGGTCGGTTGCCTTCAGTCCCGATGGTCGGTTGCTCGCGAGCGGCAGCGAATCGTCTGTTGTTAAACTTTGGGATCTGAAAACAGGGAAATGCTGCGCCACCCTGGAAGGACATACCAACTGGGTGCGATCGGTTTCGTTCAGCCCTACCGATCAACTCCTGGCGAGTGGCAGTGAAGATGGAACGGTGAAGCTGTGGGATCTCAAATCTGGCAAATGCTGCAAAACTTTGCAGGGACACGAAAAGGGAGTCTGGTCGGTTGCGTTTAGTCCCGCTGGTCAATCCTTGGCAAGCAGCAGCAGCGATCAGACGATCAAACTGTGGGACTTTGAGTCTGGCGAATGCACTAAAACGCTGTGCGGACATACGAACTGGATTCGATCGATTGCCTTTAGCCCGGACGGTCAATTTCTGGCGAGTGGCAGTGAAGATCAGACCGTGAAACTGTGGCAGGTGGACACCGGAGAGAATTTCCAAATTTTGCGCGGGCATACCAGCTGGGTGCGATCGGTTGCCTTTAGTCCCGATAATCAAACGCTAGTGAGTGGCGGCGGCGACCATACGGTCAAGTTTTGGCACTTCCACACTGGACAATGCTGGAGAACGCTCCAGGGCTATACCAATCGAGTCCGTGTCGTTGCGTTTAGCCCGACCGAACCACTGCTCGCAAGCGGCAACGACGATTACACCGTTAAACTCTGGGATAGCCGCACGGGGAACTGCCTGCATACGCTGAGAGGTCATACGAATCCGGTTTGTGGTGTTGCGTTCAGTCCAGATGGTCAGCTTCTAGCAAGCAGCAGCGATGATCATACCGTCAAGCTCTGGAGCATTTCGAGCAAACAGTGTTTGCACACCTTATCGGGACATACGAGCCGCGTCTGGTCGGTCGCGTTCAGTCCAGATGGTCAGCTTCTAGCAAGCAGCAGCGATGATCATACCGTCAAGTTCTGGAATGTTCAAACCGGGCAATGCCTGCACACCTTGCAGGGACATACCAGTTGGGTCTGTTCAATCGACTTTAGTCCCAATGGTCAAATGCTCGCGAGCGGCAGTTACGACCAAACGATCAAGCTCTGGAATGTTCATACAGGTGAATGCCTGAAAATCTTGCAGGGACATCAAAATTGGGTTTGGTCCGTTGCGTTTAGTCCTGATGGTCAAACGCTTGCTAGCGGTAGCGGTGATCATACTGTGAAATTGTGGAATACGATGACGGGAGAATTTTGGCGATCGCTAGAAGAACACAGCAGTCGCATTTGGTCGGTGGCATTTAGTCCTGATGGTCAAACGCTTGCCAGTGTCAGCAGTGACCAAACGGTGAAATTGTGGGAAGTCGATACAGGTTATTGTCTGCATACGCTTCAGGAACACACGAATCTCATCTGGTCGGTGGCATTTAGTCCCGATGGTGAAACGCTTGCGAGCGGCAGCCAGGATGAAACGATTAAGCTCTGGAATATTCGCACTGGAAAATGTTTGCACACCCTGAGAGCCGATCGCCCTTATCAGGGAACTAATATTGCAGGGGCGATCGGGCTAACCGAAGCGCAACGAACGGCATTAAAAGCATTAGGAGCAGTCGACCGGGACAGCACCGTAAACGACTCTCCTACGCCCCACTCCCTCCCACTAATCGGACGCGACCAGGAATGGAGCCTGCTGCACAGTTGGCTAACCTCGGATCACAGTTCAGAAATCCTGCTGCTATTGGGCGAACCCGGCATCGGCAAAACTCGCCTGCTGGAAGAACTGGCTGCCACCGTGCGAGGTCATCAGGGCCAAGTGCTGTGGGGATTTGGATTTGAAGCAGAAATGCTGCGGCCCTATGGAGCCTGGGTGGATGCGCTCCGATCGCTCCCTGCCCCATTCCTGGCAGACTTGCCCTCAGAACTTCGATCGCTGTTTCCAGAAACTTCTCCGAAAGCAGAAGAGCCGACTGATTTAAAGCGATTATTTGATGCGGTGGTGCGTTTGCTGTCGCAGCTTGCGCTCAATAAACCGACGATCGTGATTTTGGATAATATGCAGTGGCTCGATGAAGCCTCAAGCGCGCTGCTGCACTATGCGGCTCGCTTACTGGGTCATACGAGAGTACGGTTTGCCTGTGCTGCCCGTTCCCGGGAATTAGCAGTCAATCAGCCCGTTTACAAACTGGTGCAATCCCTGCGCCGCGAAAATCGGCTGCAAAGCCTGGAACTGCCGCTTTTGAATCAAGCCCAGATTGTACAGCTTGTTCAGCAAGTCGATCGCTCGGTCGACGGCAACCAGATCTTTGCTGAGAGTGGTGGGAATCCGCTTTTTGCACTGGAAATTGTCCATGCCATTGCTCAACACGGAACAGCTTGTTCTGAGAGCCTGGAGGCACTGATTCAGGATCGACTTCAGCAGCTCAGCCAATCCACAAGAGAATTTTTGTCCTGGGCGGCAGTTCTGGGGCGCAGCTTTAACCCCACGACGATCGCTGAAATTGCCGATTGCTCTCCAAACAAACTGTTGATGGCGATCGAAGAACTGGAGCAAGAAGGCATTATCCGTCCAGGAGCAATCATTCAAGGTGAAACCCAATACGACTTTGTGCATGATATTGTGCGTCAGATTGCCTATCACCAGCTTTCCAACCCGCGTCGCCGTTTAATGCATCGGCAAATTGCTCAGGGATTGAAAACCTCTTTTGCCACGGAAGATTCCTTTGCCAGCGAGATTGCTTACCATGCCTCACAGGGCGGCGAACACGGATTGGCAGCATCTGCTTGTATCATCGCGGCGGAACGCTGTTTGCGCCTGTTTGCCTATGCCGAAGCTTCACAGTTAACGCAGCGAGGACTGGAGCACTGCCAATATCTGGATCACTCAACGCAGGTACGCTGCCGCATTGAGCTACTCAAGCTGCATGTTTTAGCAGGCGTGAGCAAAGATCGATCTGTCCAACTCGAAGCTGAATTACACCAGCTGATTGAGGAAGCCCGTGCTTTGGATTTGCAGGACGAAGAAGCAACCGGATTTGAAGTGTTGATTGCGCTGAATTATGAGCAAGGCAATTTGACAAGCGTTCAGGAACATTCACTGCGCGCGATCGAGCGGGGTCGGGCTGCGAGTTCCACCACAACGGCTCGAATGCTGGCTTACACAGGCTGGTGTCTGGCGGAAACCGAGCGTGAGATGTCTCGTGCAGAAGCTTTGCTGCTTGAGGCACAATCTCTAGCTGCCAGAGCTGGCGTGGAGCTCATTGATATTCCCTGCGGGATGGGCTGTGTGCGTCGTCATGCAGCGGATTATGCGACGGCTCGATCGCTCCTGCAACAGGCATGGCAGATGGCGCAAGCAGAGCAAGATCACTGGCGAGAGTGCGCTTGCTTAACCTATCTGGCAATGACGGAGCTAGAAGCCAACAACCCGATCGCCGCCATCACCTATTCGTCTGAATTAGCAACCGTTGCCGCCAAAATTAGCGGAGAGGGGAGTGAAGGAGCCTTTGCTGCCGCCCTCGATGCCCTTGCTCGCTATTCGATCGGACAAAATGGCGCAGAGCTGATGCTGGAGCAAGCCCTGTCCGCCCTGCAACAAATGGATTCTCAGCGAATGCTGGCTTATACGTTGACGTTCGCCGCAGAGATTGATTTAAAGTATCATCGAACAGAACTGGCGATCGCTCGTGCCGAAGCTGCTTTCAGGGCAGCTCAGATTGTGGATCATCCCAGTGAAATCGCCCTTGCAGGAGCAACCCTGGTTTGCAGCAAATTTGGCAGTGGCGATCATAAAACTGCACTCGAATTATTTAAAAATCTACAGCAGAGAATTAATATATATCTGATCAGTGAACGAGCGCGAACCGCAATTCAACAGCTAGCAGAGCAGTTAGAGAATTAAGTCCTTAGGCGACTAGCTAATCAACATCAAAGACGGTTGTGTGAACAGTCAAGAATATGAGGAGAAAGAGATGGTACGAGTTCTAGTTGAAAAAGTTTTTGAGCCGCCTATCACAGAAGAAAAATGGAATCAGGATGTGAAAAAGGCAATTCCCTGTCACAGTAGCCATGATGTACATTGGATTCGCTCGATGATGTCCCGCGATCGCAGTAAAGTGATCTGTGAGTTTGAAGCTCCTGACGCAGAAACAGTACGGCGATCGTTTCGCAAAGTGGGTTTACCGTTTGTGCGAATATGGACGGTAGAAGTGCTGGAACCTGTTGTAATAGACGACGCAGGGACGATCGGCACAAAAGGCTGGCTGGTTTGCGATCGGCATTGAACTTGTCTCCCTACCAGGAATGCGCGAGCGCAGAGAGCGGGTGTTAGCTGTGGTACAAGAAGGGACGCGACCGGGCACCGATGCCCGCAGCCCTGCGGGATCACCCCAGCATGCAGAATTTGTTCTGCGGTTGTCTGCGATCGACGATGCTGCCAAATCCAATTGAAATAACTCACCCCGAATCGTGCCATCCCCTTCGTCTACCGATTACCCCTTACTGATTGTGCAAAAAGTAAGCTGAGCGAGTTGCGAGAAATCATAACTTAGCTCATAATTTGTCTAGATGTCTAGATAAATATTAAGCGTGGGTTAAAAACCGTTCATGAACTCCCTAACACAGCGTCAATTCTGGATAGCAACCCTGGCGAAAGCAGAGCTTAACAATCTGGAGCAACAGATTTCGGGATTGGAATCTTTGCCAGATTATGGGTTCCTCCGTCGTCCGGAAGCTGGGCTTGTCATGGTCAGCGGTCGAGCAGGGGGAACGGGTCAGCCGTTTAATTTAGGGGAAATGACGATGACTCGCTGTGTTGTACAGCTATTTTCTAATGACAACGCTCGGATCGCTGGATTTGGATATGTTGCCGGACGATCGCAGCGTCATGCAGAACTTGCAGCATTGTGCGATGCCCTGCTTCAGCATCCTGATTGGCACAGTGCTGTCTGGGCACAGGTGATCGAGCCACTAAAACAAGCTGCCCAAGCTCAGCAGGAACAGCAGCGGAGACAGGCGGAAGCCACGCGCGTTAACTTTTTCAGCATGGTGCGAGGAGAGTAAATGATCACTCAGCTACCCGGTTTTTCCGATCCGGTTCAGGACGCTCAAAACACCTTTCGATCGCTGCTCAACGCGCTGGCTCATCCGGGAGAACCCTATCCGATCGCAGCAAGGCTTATCCCACCTACAGGTCTTAACGCAGTTTGTGCAGCCGCTTGTCTGACGCTGTTTGATGTCGATACTCTCATTTGGTTGCAGCCCGGATTGCCGCCTGAAGCCCAAGCTTGGTTGCAATTTCACACGGGATGTCGATTCACATTCCATCCAGATCAGGCTCAATTTGCAGTGATTTGGCAGGCTAGCTTGCTCCCCGACCTTTCGACGTTTCATTGGGGAACAGCAGAATATCCAGAGTCTTCGACCACGTTGCTGATTCAAATTAGTAACGGAGTGGGCAAGCAGGTGACGGCGCAAGGACCGGGAATTTTAGGGGAACGCTCGATCGCGCCTGTTTTACCTTCCCAGTTCTGGGCTCAGTGGCAGATGAACGTTCAAGCCTATCCTTTGGGAGCTGATGTATTTCTATGCAGTGAGACGGCGGTTATTGGTCTCCCTCGCACGATGAGCATTTAAACAGAAATACTCAAAACAGAATTGCAGGATGAGCTAAGCCACGGTTTGAAGAATGACAAAAAGACAACGAGAATACGTTGTATAGCAGGAGGAACCAGTAAATGGCATACGTTGCGGTGAAGGGCGGTGAACAGGCAATTCAAAATGCTGAAAGTTTGCTAGAAGCAAGGCGAAGAGGTAATCTTGAAGTTCCAGAATTGACGCTAGAGCAGATTCAGCAGCAGATGAAACTGGCGATCGATCGCGTAATGTGTGAGGGTAGCCTGTACGACACTGATTTGGCAGCTTTAGCGATCAAGCAATCTTGGGGTGATTTGGTTGAGGCAATTTTCTTGCTAAGAGCATACCGTACAACCCTGCCCCGCTTTTATTACAGCCAGCCGGTTGATACCAGCCAGATGCACCTTGATCGACGAATTTCTGCCATTTTCAAAGATGTTCCGGGCGGGCAACTGTTGGGTTCTACATTCGACTATGTGCATCGCCTGCTCGATTTCAAGCTTCTTGCAGAAGGAGAAACATCGATCGCGCCTGAAGCAGAACCTGTCGATGAACTGACTCCGCGTGTGATCGATACGTTGGGACAAGAAGGTTTGATTCAGGAAGAAAAGGCTTTTCTTGCCGCCCAGGGTTCGTCTGAGCTGGAAAGAGAGCCCTTTGATTTGACTCGTCAACCTCTCACCCTACCCGCCGATCGCTCGGCACGACTGCAAAATTTAGCCCGTGCAGATGAAGGATTCTTGCTCAGTCTCGCCTATTCAACCCAGCGGGGCTACGGCAGAAATCATCCCTTTGCAGGGGAAATTCGAGTCGGTGAAGTTGAAGTGGTGATCTGCCCCGAAGAGCTGGGGTTTGAGATTGGCATTGCCGACATCACGGTGACCGAAGTGCAGATGGTCAACCAATTTCAGGGCAACAAAGAAACGCCACCCCAGTTTACGCGCGGTTATGGGTTAACGTTCGGCTACAACGAGCGCAAAGCAATGGCAATGGCACTGATGGATCGATCGCTGCAATCGAAGGAACTGGGCGAAGAGATTACCGCACCTGCACAAGACGAAGAGTTTGTGCTATCTCATTCAGACAATGTAGAGGCACAGGGGTTTGTACAGCATCTCAAGCTTCCTCACTATATTGATTTTCAAGCAGAGCTAAACATGCTGCGACAAATGCGGCAATCGGTCAATCCATCAGTAAACGCTGCTGAAGATGCATCCTATCATCTCGCTGAAAATCCATCTGAAGATTACTCAACGAATCAACCTGTAAATTCGATGATGACCGATCGGGCTAAAGCCGAACCCACTTTAACGGCAATGCAACAGGAGTAAGCCACCCATGATAGATTCAGAAATTCCCGAGCAAGCGGTCATTCCCCAGACTGCTGCTCCTCAACGCTCATCCGCTCCTGAATCGAACTTCAACTTTGCTTATCTGGATGAGCAAACTAAGCGATCGATTCGGCGAGCATTACTCAAAGCGGTTGCGATTCCAGGACACCAAATTCCGTTTAGCTCTCGCGAAATGCCGATGTCCTATGGCTGGGGTACAGGCGGCATTCAGGTGACGGCTTCAGTTATTGGACAAAGCGATATTTTGAAAGTTATTGATCAAGGCGCAGATGATACAGCAAACGCCGTGAATATTCGCCGTTTTTTTAAGCGCGTTTGCGGTGTAGCAACGACGGAACGAACCGAAGAGGCAACCCTGATTCAAACCCGTCACCGTATTCCTGAAACTCCCTTGGAAGCAGGACAGATCATTGTCTATCAAGTGCCCATCCCCGAGCCACTGCGCTGGATTGAACCTTCTGAGTCTGAAACTCGCAAACTCCACGCGCTGGAGGATTATGGGGCAATGTATGTGCGGCTGTACGAAGACATCACCCAGCATGGTCAGATTGCCACTGCCTATGATTATCCCGTGATGGTTCACGATCGCTACATGATGCGCCCCAGCCCCATTCCTCGTTTTGATAATCCCAAGATGCACATGAATCCGGCACTTCAGCTCTTTGGAGCAGGACGGGAAAAGCGAATTTATGCCGTGCCTCCCTACACACGAGTCAAAAGTCTCGACTTTGAAGATCATCCGTTTACGGTCGAGCGGTGGGATAAAACCTGTGAGTTGTGTGGTTCGACGGCAAGCTACTTAGACGAAGTTGTGATCAACGATCGCGGCGATCGGATGTGGATTTGCTCGGATACGGACTACTGCAATCAGCATCAATCCAATCATTGATTACAGCCTTGTTCAGGCGATTGAAGTACAAAAAATGGGGTGCAGCCCCTGCACCTTACGTGAGTGAAAAACGCTGTAGGTCATTCTCAATCATGCAACCCCTTCTGACTGTTCGGAATTTAACCAAGTTCTACGGCACAATCTGCGCCTGCGATCGCATTTCCTTTAATCTTTATCCAGGACAGGTGCTTGGGATTATTGGCGAGTCTGGTTCTGGCAAATCGACGTTGTTAAGTGCGATCGCTGGACAGTTGCCTGTAGACAAAGGTGAACTGCTTTATCAAAATCGATCGGGTGAAATCTTGAATTTGCGGGAATTGCCGGAAGCAAAACATCGGGGACTGATGCGATCGGAATGGGGCTTTGTGCAGCAGAATCCGAGAGATGGGCTGCGAATGAATGTCACTGCTGGAGCCAATATCGGAGAGCGGCTGATGACCATTGGCGCAAGGCACTATGGCAACATTCGCACAGAAGCAATGCATTGGATGACGGAAGTAGAAATTCCGGGCGATCGAATGGATATGCTGCCCCGAACTTTCTCTGGTGGCATGCAGCAGCGATTGCAGCTTGCTAGAGTTCTCGTTACTTATCCCCGCTTAGTGTTGATGGACGAACCGACTGGAGGACTGGACGTTTCAGTACAGGCACGCCTACTCGATCTGATTCGCTCTCTGGTTCGCAATTTACATTTGAGTGTCGTTTTGGTCACGCATGATATTGGAGTTGTGCGGCTTCTAGCACATCGGCTCATGGTCATGCAGCAAGGACAGGTCGTTGAATCCGGGCTGACTGATCAGGTGCTAGACGATCCGCAGCATCCCTATACTCAGCAGCTAGTTAGCGCAACCTTAACGCCGTAAAGGATGTTTGACAATTACCCACATTACCTGCCCCCCTAGCCCCCCAATTCTGAGGGGAACCGAACCTCAAAAACTTTCTTTTGTGACCGGGATGTTTTGTGACCGGAATGTTTAGAAGTTCAAAGTCCCTCCTCGCTCTTTAAGAGCGGCAACCAATAAATTGGGGCATTTAGGGGGCGATGTAGAACACGAAACACTCATCAAACCAACTCTTGATCGGAGCATCATCATGAATGTTTCAAACCATACGCTCATTCCTCATCCATTCCCTCCTAATGCACCACTCGATCGCGACTCTACGCTAGTTCTCCGAGCGGAGCAATTGTACAAAGGCTTTACCCTGCATCATCAAGGCGGCATTCGTTTACCCGTTCTCGCAGGCGTTTCCTTAGAGCTGCAGGCGGGTGAATGCGTTGCGCTCGCTGGTGCATCAGGGGCAGGAAAATCAACGCTGATTCGATCGCTATACGGTAACTATCGAACCGATCGCGGTGCAATCTGGGTCAAGCATCTGGGGCAATGGGTTAATCTACCGCAGCTAGAACCCCATGAATTGCTAGAGGTGCGAAAAAAAACGATCGGCTATATTAGCCAATTTCTGCGGGTGATTCCGCGTGTTCCGGCTCTGGAAGTGGCGGCTGAACCGTTGCTGGAGTTAGGAACTGCGCCAAAGATCGCCTATGAAATTGTTCGAGGGTTATTTATCCGGCTCAATCTACCGGAGCGGCTCTGGAGCCTGTCACCCACCACTTTTTCAGGCGGGGAAAAGCAGCGCGTCAATATTGCCCGTGCTTGGTCTGTGCCCTATCCCATTTTGCTGCTCGATGAGCCGACCTCCGCTCTGGATGCGACGAATCGGGAAGTTGTGATGCAGTTGATCGAAGAGCGTAAGGCAGAAGGCTGTGCCATGATTGGCATTTTTCATGATGATGAAGTCCGCAGTCGAGTTTGTAATCGTCGCTTAACCTTAGGGCAGGATGATTAAAGCATGAAAGAGCAAATTTACACGAACTACCGTTTGCAGCTTCCCGACCAGGAAATTTTGGGGACGCTTGTGGTGCGAAACGGCAGAATCGCAGACATTCAGCCGGGAATGGTGAGCCAGGGTCAGGACGGACAGGGAGATTACCTGCTACCCGGATTGGTCGAACTGCATACCGATAATCTGGAACAGTGCCTCACGCCGCGCCCCAAGGTGAAATGGCCCCTCGATATGGCAGCTTTGCACCACGATCGCGAACTGATTAGCGCCGGGATTACCACCGTTTGTGATGCAATTGCGATCGGGGATGTCTTGCCTAATTCTGCCCGGTTAACGCAGTTTGCTCCGATGATTGACGCGATCGATCGCGCTCACCAGGCAGGAAGATTTTCAGCCGATCATCGGTTACATTTGCGCTGCGAGTTGGGTTACGAACACGTCTACGAAATTGCAGAACGATATGCGAATCATCCGCTGCTGGTGCTGATTTCGCTGATGGATCATACACCAGGGCAACGCCAGTTCGTCAACCTTGAGAAGTATCGGGAATACTACATCGGCAAGCATGGGATTACCCCGGCTCAAATGGATGCTTTCATTCAGGGACGCATTGCAGATCAGCAACGCTATGCCGAACAAAATCGAAAATTACTGGTAGAACTCACTCAGGCTCAGGAGGTGTTCCTTGCTAGTCACGATGATGCCACGATCGAACATGTGCAGGAAGCAGTCGAAAGCGGAGCCACGATCGCAGAATTTCCGACCACGCTGGATGCGGCAAAAGAGGCACACCAACAGGGACTCCAGATTTTGATGGGTGCGCCAAATCTGGTGCTGGGCGGCTCACACTCTGGCAATGTCTCGGCAATGGAGCTGATCGAGCGGCAGTTAGTCGATCTTATCTCTTCGGATTACGTTCCTCAAAGTCTGCTTCAGGCAATGTTTTTGATTGTACGTCGGACTGAACAGCCCCTCTATGACATAATGCGCCTCTTTACCCTGAATCCGGCAAGGGCGATCGGGTTAGACGGCGATCGAGGCAGCTTGGAAGTTGGCAAACGAGCAGATTTGATTACTGTGCACGATGATGGCATTGTGCCCCGGTTGACCGCAGTAGTCCGAGAAGGAAAACGATTTGCGTGAGGTCGCGGATGAAAGAACAACAAAAGGCTAAAGTTCTTCCCAAAATCGCCCTACAGGGAGCCGATGTCCTGACTCCAAAGGGATGGCTGCAAGATGCAACCGTGCTGATTGAGGACGGTAAGTTTACCGAGATCGGTCACACCCTGAAACCAAGCGGTTTTGTCTCGATCGATGTCACAGGGCTACAGCTTTTGCCAGGAATCGTAGACATTCACGGAGATGCATTTGAGCGCATGATTTGTCCGCGCCCTGGTGTTGCGTTTCCGATCGAAATGGCAATTGTGGAGAACGATCGGACGCTGCTCGCCAATGGCATCACCACTTTTTACTATTCAATTACCGATTCATTTGAACCCGATTTACGGAGTCGGGATACGGCAAGACAAATGATTGAAGCAGTTCAGAATACACCCGGGCAAGGTGCAAATCGCTGCATTCATATTCGCCATGAACAGGCAAATACTGCAAATCATGACGAGTTATGTGATTGGCTAGAGACTGGAACAATACAGCTTCTATCACTCAACAATCATTTGCCCCCGTCCACCGACGATGCAACGCTGGCTCGCTACACAAAAGGACTCCAGCAACGCATTAAACTGTCCCAGGCTGAAATTCGCGTCCTGATTGAGGCGGCGCTCGATCGTCAGGCGGAAGGACTTCAACAGTTTGAACAGCTTGTGGATCGGGCACACCAGAGGGGCATTCCGGTTGCCTCCCACGATGATGAATCTGAGGAGATGGTGCAAATCAGCGCGAAGCGGCAAGTCTCGATCGCAGAATTTCCAGCTTCGATTGCCCTGGCAGCCCAGTCTCAGGCTTATGGGGCATCAGTGTTAATGGGCGCGCCGAATTTGGTGCGAGGTGGCTCCCATGTGGGGTATATGAGTGTTGCTGATGCGGTGCAGGCAGGGGTCGTGGATTGCCTCTGCTCCGATTATCACTACCCTTCGCTGTTTCATGCTCCGTTTAAGCTGGCACAGATGGGTTTGCTGCCGTTTGAGCAAGCCTGGAAACTCGTATCGACCCACCCAGCCCAGGCAGCGCGGATTGGCGATCGAAAAGGGGCAATCTCACCAGGTTTGGATGCTGACTTCCTGCTGATTCAGCCTGAGAATGCTCTGCCTTCTGCGATCGTTTCTGTTTACATTAAGGGACAGAAAGTTGCCTGCTATGATTGATTGCTGTGATTAATTGCCGTGATTAATTGCCAGGATTAATTGTCGTGATTGATTGCCAGGATTAATTGCTATGTATTCTGATCCCGTACAAGAAGAGTATTCCCGTCTTGCATCTGTGTACGATCGTCGTTGGTCGTTCTACATTAATGCAACGATTCAGGAGACAATTAATCGCTTAGAGATCAAGCCCTATGAACGGGTCGTAGATATCGGCTGCGGTACGGGAGCTTTGATTCAGCAGATGTTTAGTTTAGTTCCAGAGGCGGAATTTGCTGGGCTAGATCCCTCGATCGAAATGCTCAATATTGCTAAGCAGAAACTACCCAAATCGATCGAGCTGTGGATAGGCAGTGCTGATAATCTTCCGTTTCCCAGCGAAAGTTTTGATGTTGTGATTTCAACGAATGCTTTTCACTACTTTCGTAATCCTGCTCAAGCCATCCAGGAAGCAAAAAGAATTCTCAAACCAGATGGTCGTTTGGTAATTACCGATTGGTGTCATGACTATTTGACCTGTCGCGTTTGTGACTTTTTTCTACGGTTATTTAACCGTGCCCACTTCCAAACTTATACCGCAAGTGAATGTCGGGATATGCTTCGATTTGAAGGACTACAGGAAGTATCAATTGAAAAGTACAAGATTAATTGGCTCTGGGGCATGATGACTGCAAAAGCCTCAAAAAAGATAGTTAACAGATATGGGTGAATTGATTGTGTACGCCTGTCCGATCGGTAAACTCGCTGAACAAATAGAGAATTATTTTGAGCAAAGTCAGCGAATGGTGGGGAGGAACGCTGCACACGCCTATATGCCGCACTGCACGCTCACAGGCTTTTTTCACGATGTTGAAACGGCAATTCCTCTCTATCTTCAGGCACTCGATCGCGCGTTGGCACAGCCCTATCCACAACCGGTCATCACGATCGTGCAAATGACTTTTCGCCCTGACTGGCACGGTTTAGAACTGCGATCGGATTGGTTAACGCAGCGGATGAGTGATTTTGCCAACCTTGCTCACGCTCCCACCCGTCGCGAAAATCTGCGGCTCAAAACCTGGCTCCATCTCAGCTTTGCCTATGAATTTCAATCGGAACAGGGTGAGCAACTCGCCGATCTTGCAAGGCAATTGATTTGTCCTGAAGCCTCTGTTGACTGGGAAGTACGATTCTATCAACGATATCCCGATCGCACCTGGAACTGTCACCAATCCTGGCTACTCAAATGATGTCTGGATCCCATACTTGAATCCCATACTTGAATCCAAGGAGCAAAGATGCAACCTACTCTCGACCTGATCCTGCAACTCCTGGCAACCCAAGGAAACGCTCAGTACGGTGGTGAAGCCGTGAGCCAGCTTGAACATGCTCTGCAATGCGCCACGCTTGCGGAAACAAACGATTGTAGCTCCGAACTCGTCACTGCCTGCTTGCTGCATGATATCGGGCATCTGATTCACAATCTAGGCGAAAACACTGCCGAAAACACTGCCGAAACCATTGCGGAACAGCAAATTGACGATCGCCACGAATATCGCGCCATTCCTTTCCTGAAAACGCAATTTGGGGTAGCCGTCACAGAACCCATTCGGCTCCATGTTGAAGCAAAACGCTATCTGTGTGCTGTGAATTCAACTTATTGGGACGCGCTATCGGATGTCTCAAAGCGCAGCCTGGAACTGCAAGGCGGTATTTTTTCATCCGAAGCCGCTCAAGAATTTATTCAGCAACCCTATGCCCAAGATGCAGTGCAGCTAAGAATTTGGGACGACTGTGCAAAAGTGCCGCAGCTCACAACGCCAACGCTCGATTATTTTGTCCCTATCCTTCGTTCCTGTTGTAGAACGCTTTAAGCAAACGTTGCTTTTCAGCAATATTGCGACTCATCAGACGTGACCAGAGCGATCGCAAAGCCATCATATCCTTTGCTACCCACCGTTTGGATTGCTGTTGCAGTCACACGTGGCTCAGAGCCGAGCATTTCGTTAAAACGACGTACTCCTTGAATCTTAGGATCAGTGCTATTTGCCTCAATCACAGCTCCATCCCGCACAACATTGTCAGCGATAATCAGGCTGCCTTGGCGAGAAAGCCTCAGTGCCCATAAAAGGTAATCTGGATTGCTTGGCTTATCTGCATCAATAAAGATCAGGTCAAATGGATGGCAATTCTCCGTAGCCAATTGTGCGAGCGTATCTGCTGCTTTGCCAACACGAATTTCAACGGTATTAGTCAAACCTGCATAAGCAATGTTGCTATGAGCAACTTCGGCGTGCTGAGGATCAGATTCAAGGGTAATCAAGCGACCGTCAGCAGGTAATGCCCGTGCAAGCCAAATCGTGCTGTAACCACCCAATGTACCAATCTCTAAAATGTTGCGTGCTTGATGGATCAAGGCTAACAGCATTAGCAGTTTCCCCTGATTCGGTGAAACGTGATGGGGTGGTAAACCAGCCGCAGCGCTAGCTTCAAGCACAGCATCCAACACTGCATCGGGAGGCACAAGCATATCCGTGATGTAGCGATCGACGGCAATCCATTTGTCTTGAGTCATTAGCCCTGCCGATTTTTATTAGAGTTGTCGGGAAATAAGAACAGAGCTAGCCAATGCGACCTTTCAAGTTCTTCCTATGCCGCAGTCAGGTAGAAGTTCCATAATCCTGCTGCGGTTAGCATAAGGTGATCATCAAACTCCGCTTTTCGATTGCGATAGATAGCGCTCACCGCATTGTAACGCTTGACTCCAGCAAACGCATTTTCACAGACCACTCGCGATT
>NZ_JAMPKZ010000028.1:0-43346 GCF_039962215.1 Leptolyngbya sp. ST-U4 | reverse complement strand
AGAAATATGGGCAAGAGTAGCAGGAAATCGATCCTAATCGATCGTTCTGTTCCTTTAAAAGCTCAACTTGGCCTTGCTATTCAATCTCTCCTATCAACTTTTATGCAAAACCCACAACCAGTTATAACAAACCGCCGTAGCGATCGTTTGGGTCTGAGTATCAGATAGCGGTTGAGGGGTGTGATGAGTGTTCATTGGAGTGAACTCGGAGGGATGAGGTTACAGGGCAACGGGAATCCACAAGCCCTGCTTTGCATCAATTACCCGTTTAGATTGCGGTACAGCGCGACAGCCAATGCCTGTGGCTCGACCTGTTGATGACAGGTAAACGGTAAACATCAGCAATAGCGATTCATCTTCAAACGAGTAAGTGGGCATTGGGCAGTCCTCCTGATAAACCGCCAACATGTTCTTATACCAGTCCTTATCATCAAAGCTGGGGTCATAGGTATCGATCACTGCTTCATTGTCCTCCCACAGAACAATCCCTGCCCCTTCTCGACCGTAGATGGGCTTTTCCCACACCTGTCCTAGCTGATGAGACTTTGCCTCTTCATAGGTGCAGTAGGTTTGAGGAATGAGCGTTTTGATCCAGTGTTGGGTGTCCGGATCAAAGCGATCCGAGTGAACGCCTTCCCACAGGAATGCGAAGAAACCTTTATTTTGAATGACTTCAGACCGGATGGGCGGCACCCGATAAAGCTGATGCTCCAGCACAAGCTGCTGAAGATAGTCCCATGGTCTTGCCGCAGGAATGGTGCTAAAGTCATGGTCGCTAACCATTTCACCCGTATCTTCAACTAGCCATTCGTTGGGATAGTGAAGAAACAGGTATTGAACGACATCACCCTCCGGTGTCTTCAGGGCAACGTTTTTGGCGATGTCTGTTTCAATCACCAAGTCCTCAGTGTATAGAAATTTAGCCTTGCCGCCAAGCTGCTGGAAGTATCCTATTCTGGCATCGAACGACAGAATATCCTCATGCGCTCCAGCATACGGAAAGGAAAAGTAGACCACATCCTTCCCGTGTCGATAACTTGGGAAAGCCTTCTTAAGGTACTGAACAAAGTCCTGGGTCTGAACCTCTCCCAAGTGTTTGTTTGGACACTGATATCCAAAATGCTCGGCAATCAGCGTGTTGAACACGAATGTCTCTGCCCAGAATCCCGGTGTCGCAGCGTTCGCTTCCAGTACTTTGAAGTCGCTTAGCTGAAACTGACCTTGACTGAAAGCGATGGGATTGACAGCAATATCTAGCCGCATTTCTAAAGCGGGAGTGTTGCATGCCAGGAACTGAGGAACATAATCCTCAGGATAACCCCATTCTAAAATTTCTATATCTGTCAAATTTTGGAAAATCTGAGCGGTTGACGTGGAAAGTGCCCAAAATTCTTCAGCCGCTTTTCGGATGGCTTGACAGAAATTAGAACTGACTACCAGCGGGTCAAAGACAAGATAGGGTCGATGATCTTTGTCGCTTCCTTCGAACAAAGTTAGAACGTCAGCGGGAAGATTGGAATACGCTTCCTCAGATAAGCGATCGAAGAACTGTTTTTTTGATTGGCTACTTAGAGCATCCTGTAGTGATTTCATGTCTAACCTCCAACTCCTCTAGATCCACTACGACCAAAGCTGAGTCCTCGACTGGCACTGGTTGTTTTTCCAGCATTGACCCTGCCAACGCCCGGTGCGTCAAATGAGGCGGTGGAACGAACGGGAGTTGTATTGATCGTTGTTGAAGTGCTCCTTGAAGTTGATGTGATTACCGAATCGCCGTTCATCAACGGACTACCGGATTGATTTGTAATGACCGGGGCTTTTAGAGGAACTGTACCGCCTGTGTTCGTTTGATATCGAGGAACATTTCGTTCCACAACAACTGGATCTCCAGTTCCACTGCGGTAGAAAATGGTGGAGCTACCGGGGTTGTAGTAGTAGCCAGAAGAACCATTGTTGTTATTACAATCGTCCTGGAAGGCAGGCGTGCGCTGTTGATAATCGCAGACCTTGGCACCGTTTACTTCATACACTTGCGTATCTTTTGGAATCGAAGCTTCACATCCGCTGAGGTAAAGCGCAGTGATTAATCCAAGAGAGCCGTAAATCAGAAAGCGCAAATATTTCTTAACCATAATAGGATATACGCTAGGCTTACCTTACTATTCACCAATTTTTCGACACAGCCGGCTTAAGGGGCTAGAAGATACTCGCTTGAAGGAATTTAGGAAGCGTTCCGCACTTCAACAGGGGTAAGTTTAGACTACACCTGGAAGAGAACCAATCCCTAAAGATTATTAAAGCAAGCCAGCAGGTTGTGTCGCAAAAACCATTTATGAAGCCTGTGATGCAGTTTATCCGCTAGAGCCAGAGTTTGACGATCGGGCTGATTTATATTGTCTAATCTGGTATCTTAGTCCCAGGTATTATTCTCCTCACCCTGATGACATTGAGGCTAATAATGCGATCGTCGATCCTATCTTAAACAGATATTTCGGTCAGCATTTCGATGGCAGATTAAAGAAAATATCAGCCATAATGTACGCAGTCTCAGAAATTTCAGATTGATTTCAGTAGGAATTAAAACGATGATGGCTCACTTTTCTAGCCGGCAAAATATGTGACGATCGCGGTGATTAGCTTTACAGCCTTATTTCTCCTCTGGTTCATATCTCCTGTTTTATCTCAGGAATTGACAGAAGAGAAAGTATTCGGCGAAGTGTGGCAAAGTTAATGAGAATTTCCATGATGAAGATTTTAACGGTATTGGCTGGATGGTGATACAGAAAAAATATATGAGCATTGATATCTTTACGAACGCTAATCATCGCAATTAATCAATAAAGCGAACCTTAATCATTCACTTCAGCTTGCGCGCCACCAGCCAGAAAGTAAGAGCCGAGAATTCTATGAGCGCAACCAGATCAATAACGATGTGCTGGAGCATAGGTTTTAGCAACGTTTGTTTTAAGGCTGACGCTGCATAGGTTGCCGGACTCAAATATCCAATGATCTAAACAGTTTCTGGAAGACGACTGGCAGGCAATAAAACGGATCCAACAAACAGTGCCAGCTATCAGTCTCGCAATGTTAACAGCCATTGGTGTAGCATTGGTGATTCGTAGTCTCCTGTATCTTCCTCAATGGAAACGAAAGATCCACGCGACACCCAAATGGCAGATAATATTGGGCATCGCATGGATGTTTTTTCCGTTTGTTGTAGCGCTTGTGGTGTCCTGGCTAATGGGAATGACAAGCGATCTCGAAGAGATATCTGCTAAAGCAGATCGCATCTTCAACTACCAGCAACTATTTCGAGCTATGCCGGATGCCATGCTTTGGCTCAGTCGTTGTGCAGGACTTGGTTTCATCAACGGAACGATACGTCTTATTGCTTGCGCCAATAATGGGCGGTCATGAAGTGCTGCCACTGCCCGTCATCTCTCAACATATGGGAGGTCAATACCCGGTGATCATCGCTTTTGAACTCGATCACATCTTTGTACTTTCCTATTTTCTCCTCACCCGTCATGACAGGTCCATCAGAGTTGAGCGTCAGCACGGTTTCCCCTGCATCTAATTCACCCTCGTATTGCCAGAGATACGTCATCATTGAGCCGATCCAGGTGCCCACATAACGTTGCTTCTGTGGGTCGTAGCCGAGGGTCATTAGCGTTGTTGCATGACCAGTGCAAGGCATCTCGCCCTGTCCTTCTGCCAATATCCAAAGTCCACCCAGTGAGCGCACAGTTTCTGCTCCCGTTGATTTTACGGGAGGTTGATCGGGTCCTATCATCGCTTCGGTTTCATAGGTCCACTCACCGATGAGTTTCTGGAGCCACTGATGTTCTTTTTGAGGTTGAGCAGGCATAGGTGAAGTTTGTTGAGTTTGCGTAGTTTCCATTTTTTGTCTCCTTGTGATGAATGATGGAGGATTCAGATTGCAGTAAAGCTGGCGTAGAAGTGCCGCGTCTCATCCATACGTCGGCTTTTGCGGATACCCAGGTGGTGAGTCTTCAAAGTCTTCCTGCCGTCCGTAGGGAGTCATATCCAGCAGGCTGTAGGCGTCGGTCAGAGATTCAACGCCACGGGCGTAAGTCGAGTAGGTGTGGAAAACATCGTTACCCAAGCGGAAGAAAACGCTGAGTCCGTGACTCTCGCCTTGCATTACATTCGGTCCATTTCGTTTCTTTAACTCCGCTTTGTCCCGATAGTTGTATTCAATAGGCGCGATGTTTTCGTCTAGCGTGACATGGAAATCGTAGTTAAAATCGCTGCCAAAGGAGGAATACCAGGGAACCGTCCATCCCTTCAGCCTCTTGTAGGCTTCCAGTTTGGGGAATGGGGCACGGGAGACCAGCACGAAGGTTGTGTCACGCTCATTCAACGTTGACAGATCACCCAAGGCATTCACGTAGCCTGTGCAACCCATACAGCCATTCTCCCACTCTGGAGCAAACATGAAGTGATAGACGATCAGTTGGGTTCGTTCCTCAAACAAATCAACGAGTTTGGTAGAACCATTTGACCCTTCAAAGGTATATTCCTTCTCAAGTTTGACCATTGGTAGTCTGCGTCGTTCTACGTTGATCCGATCGCGATGCTTGGTCAATTCTTTCTCATGTTCAAGCAATGTTTTACGAGCAGACAGCCATTCGTCTCTTCCAACGATTTCTGGATGTGCAATTGCATTTTGAATCATGCAGATCTCCATAGTGTAATGATTGAACTTAGATCAAAAGCTATGTTGCTGTGATAGCTTACACCTATACCTTCTGGGTAGATTCAGCTTAATCGCTTGCGCTGGGTTCCATGTAAACCAGTTCCCAAATATGACCATCTAAATCTTGAAATCCATGACCATACATAAATCCATGGTCTTGCGGCTCTTTATAGGTTGTGCCACCAAAGGCGACTGCTTGACGAACCATCTCGTCTATTTTTGCTCGGCTCTGAGCCGATAGACATACCAGCACTTCGGTACTTTGGGTAGCATCACAAATCGCATTTGGCGTGAACGTCTTGAACTTTTCATGAGTCAAGAGCATCACGAAGATGTTCTCAGAAACAATCATGCAAGTGGCCGTTTCGTCGGTAAATTCAGGATTGAACTGAAAACCGAGTTGTGTAAAAAACTCGATCGATTGCTTGAGATTTTTGACAGGTAGATTGACGAAAATTTGAGTACTCATGGTTTCTCCTGTGTAGTGTGTTGTAGGACAGTCTGTGAAACTAGAGGTGAAGGGCGGTAAGAGGGTCAAACAACCTGCTCACAGTTGACCATCCAAGGTGTACCGAACTGATCGACCAACATACCAAAGCGAACTGACCAGAAGGTTGGGGCGATCGCCATTTTCACTTTGCCGTTTTCTGCCAGAGCGTGAAAAATTCGTTCTGCTTCGGATGGTTCAGGTACACTAACCTGCACGTAGAAACCTTGAGGGGTTTCAAAATATCCGGGTGGGCAGTCAGATCCCATTAAGAGGCGATCGTCCAACTCAAGACAGGCGTGCATAATTTTGTCATGCCATTCCGGTGAGACCTCTTCTGCGGAAGGTGCTTCTTTGTGAGTCATCATCATAGTGATTTTGCCGCCGAGACATTGCTCGTAGAACTTGAACGCTGCCTCACAGTTGCCGTTGAACATCAGGTAAGGATTGAATTGCATTGATTTCTCCTTTCTTAATTGATTCTGCGTTTTGATGAGCTGATCGTTCGCGCGTGAACATCATTTGCGCGGCAACTGATGAAATTACTCTTGCTGTTGCGTTTCAATCTGGGCGCGAATGCGGTCTTCCTGCTCCCTTAATTCGGGGGTCAGGGCTTCACCAAAATCCTCTGCCTCGAATATGGGACGGATCTCAATCTCGGATTCTCCTGGCATTGGGTTAGGGCAGCGCTTCACCCAAGCGATCGCGTCTTCAATTGAGTTCACCTGCCACAGCCAGTACCCTGCAACTAGTTCCTGCGCTGGAGTGAATGGTCCCTTAATGACAGTGCGATCCGTTCCTGAAAAGTGAACTCGCACCCCTTTTGAACTAGGATGAAGCCCCTCACCAGCTAGCAAGATACCGGCCCTGGCTAATTCTTCGTTGTACTGTCCCATTTCAGTCAAAAGCTGTTCGCTTGGCATGATGCCAGTTTCGGAGTCTTGGGTTGCTTTGACGATGACCATGACTTTCATTGTGAAATCTCCTGTTGAGTGGTTTTAAGTTGAATTGCTAGGGGTTTGGTGTGCTGATTAGCGCAAAGCGCAACTCCGAAGGAACCGCTAACTCGCAGCGACACGCTTGAGTTCATCAATTTCGATCTTCTTCATTTGCAGCATGGCAGTTGTAACTTTTTGAGATGTTGCCGCATCGGGGTGATTGAGCAATTCAATGAGAATGCGAGGAATAATTTGCCACGAGACGCCATATTGATCTTTGAGCCAGCCGCATTGCTGTGCGGTTTCATCCCCACTTACAGACAGTTTTTGCCAGTAATCGTCCACTTCCTCCTGGGTATCGCAAGAGACCTGGAAGGAAATTGCCTCGTTAAATTTGAAGGCCGGACCTCCGTTCAGCGCTGTGAACGGCTGACCATCTAGTTCAAAGCTGACGGTCATAACGGTTCCGGCTGGTTTTCCGTGAATTTCCTGCCCTGCTTCTCCATATCGGCTGATGTGGACGATCTTGGAATTGCGAAAAATTGACGTATAAAACTGAGCGGCTGCTTCGGCTTGATCATCAAACCATAAACAGGGAGTGATTTTGGGATTGTTTTGCATGAAGGTTCTCCTTAAGTTCAAGCGGTTGAGGACGGTCATGACTGTGCTGGTAGTCCCGCAACTTCAATTACAGGACGGATTTCGACGGTACCAACTTTTGCACCTGGGATTTGGGTGGCGATCGCAATGGCTTCATCCAAATCCTGAGCATTAACGAGGAAGAATCCGCCCAATTGTTCGCGGGTTTCGGCAAACGGTCCATCTGTCACCAGTGATTTGCCGTCACGGACTTGAACACTGGTTGCGGTTGCCACAGGATGGAGTGGAGCCGTTGCCACAAATTGTCCCTTCGTATGGAGATCCTGGGCGACTTGGGCAGATTCCACGTAGCAATGCTCTCGCTCAGAGTCGCTCATGGCGGTTTCGTCCATATATATCAGCAGCAAATATTTCATTGGGTTGCCTCCTTTGTAGTTAAGTCGAATGGGAATTACTCAAATCGACATCTTGTTGAAAAACTTCTATTTAGTACAATTGAACCTTACTGCCTTTGTTACTCAGTCGAACGAGAACTCCTCAAATCGACACCTTGCTAAAAAAACTTTGTGTCTTTTTATGACAGGTATGGCTTCAACTCCAAAATCAGATGTTGCTCAAGCAATTGCCTCGATTTATCGAACTGAATGGGGACGCATTGTTGCTATCCTGATTCGGCTGCTAGGAGATTTTGATCTGGCTGAAGAAGCCGCACAGGAGGCGTTTGCAGCAGCAGTAAACCAGTGGGAAACCAGTGGTATTCCCGATCTTCCCCGTGCCTGGATCATCCGAACCGCACGGTACAAGGCGATCGATCGCCTCCGACGACGGACACGACTGACCGAAAAACTAGACTGGTACGCGGCATCAGGGTTGATTCCATCGAGCGAAGAACCAACCTACGACAGCGATGAAATTGGAGATGATCGCCTGCGATTAATCTTTACTTGCTGCCACCCGGCACTAGCGATCGAAACTCAGGTGGCATTGACCCTACGAATGCTCGGTGGACTGGAAACTGACGAAATTGCTCGCGCCTTTCTGGTTCCTACTGCAACGATGGCGCAACGACTAGTTCGTGCCAAACGCAAAATTCGAGACGCAGGCATTCCCTACAAAGTGCCTGACATAACTGATCTATATCCGAGGATAGAGGCAGTATTGGCAGTAATCTACCTCATCTTTAACGAAGGTTATGCCGCGACGAAAGGAGACTCGATGGTGCGGGCGGACCTCTGCACTGAAGCGATTCGACTGGGACAACTGGTGCGGCAATTGATGTCACCCCAACCCCCGTCTGAAGTCACAGCACTGGTGGCACTGATGTTGCTGCACGACTCGCGGCGCGATGCCCGTCTGGATGAAGCTGGCAATCTGATTCTGTTGCAAGATCAGGATCGGAGTCGTTGGAACCACCAACAAATTGCGGAGGCTTTGCCCTTGGTGGAAGAAGCCCTACGCAGTGGAACGGGAGTGTATGCCCTGCAAGCAGCGATCGCCGCCCTGCACTGCCAGGCTGGACGAGCCGAAGAAACAGATTGGGCACAAATCGTGCGGCTCTATGAGGTGTTGGAACGCTTGCAGCCTTCACCCATTGTGACCTTGAATCGAGCGGTGGCGATCGCGATGGCAGATAGTCCTCAAGCGGCGTTTGAACTGATTGATAGCCTTGCCCCAGAACTTGACAGCTATCATCTGTTTCATGCTACCCGTGCGGATTTATTACGGCGTGTCGGAGCATCAGAGGAAGCGACCCAGAGCTATAGGCGAGCACTAGAATTGGTGACAAATGACAGTGAGCGCCGCTTCCTAAAGCGTCGGTTGAGCGAAGTTCAGTCTAACATCCAATCTAATTAGAAATTTGCAACAGTTTAGATTGAGTAAAAGATATGAAAGCTGTCCACTTTCCATATCTCCTAACTGCGTTTCGGCTCGTAATTCAGAGCAACAATACCACATTCAAATGATGTTGATTTTACTAATGTCAAATCTTGTCTACGGTCAAGTTCTCTGAAAATAGTCATTCCATTACCAATTGCAACTGGATTAATAAACAAATAAAACTCATCAATAAGCTTGTGTTGGATGAGAGCCGATACAAAGGTTACACCGCCATAAGCAATGATATCGTTCCCCTCCTGGTTTTGGATTAACGACGCGAGCATAGAATTGGCACGCCATTGCTACCTATCCCACCTTAGTTTAATGCACCACTAAAAACCGCGACTAGAAAGAGAGCTAAAAAGCTGGATCGTGCACCGTGCCAACCCAGATGGGCTGCAAGGTTTACTGGATTCGAGTAATCTGATTCATAGGGTTTCATAGTTGGAATGTGGTAATTCTCATGAAACCCTTTCCTGCTCTTCCTTTGCAAGCTTTTGTCCCGTACTGAGCTCTGAAGGAAGCTGCTGAGAACTCGTCAAACGTTGTAGAGTTTCTGATAAATCAACGCCCGTCGTTTGTTGGAACTGCTCTATAAAGGCAGCGAGTTTGGTGGCTGTCGTGCCGCCCTGAGCATCAATCACTGTCAGATTGTGTACCGTGACATCCGGTACAGCCTCGGTGAGCGTTTTGAGCAAGGTTTCCAGTCGCTGAAGCAGGTAAATATCGCGGGCGTTGGGTCCAGCCGATCGCCAGGATTCTGCCAGACGGCGGGTTCCTTCAGCTCTTGCTTTCCCTTCTTCGATAATTTGGGAAGCATTCCCCTGCGCACGGGCGATCGCTTCCTTACAGCCTGCTTCTGCGAGGGCTACAACATCAGCCTGGAGTTGTTGTTCAACCTGCTTGATCCGTTCGTGCTGGACAGGCACTTCAGCCTGAATCCGCACCAGTTCTGAAGCAATTTCTGCCAGGGCTTCTGCAATTACGGCATCGCGTTTGGTAATGGCATCTTTCACTCGGCGATCAGCATCCGCTCTTGCAATCCCGGTATCACGCTCAATCCGGCTCAGTGCCGTAATTTTTTCGTTCTCAGCCGTTTGGATTGACGATTCAGATTTTGCCTTAGCTTCGGCAATCCGGGCATCGCGCAGCATATCTGCTTGTTGTTTGCGCCCGATCGAATTGAGGTAGCGCACATCATCGGAAATATTCTGGATTTGCAGCGTATCCAGCACCAGTCCCAGTTTGCCCAGATCTTCTTCAGCTTCGTCCAGCAGGCTTTTCGCAAACGCAATTTTGTCTTCGTTCACCTGCTCTGGTGTCAGGCTTGCTAATACGCCGCGCAGATTCCCTTCCAGGGTTTCCTTTGCCATTTGTTCAATCTCCTGGCGGCTCTTCCCCAGCAAACGCTCGATCGCATTATGGATCGCAGGTTCTTCCCCCGCAATTTTAATGTTTGCTACCCCTTCCACCGTCAGCGGAATGCCGCCTCTGGAGTAGGCGTTCGATACACGCAGATCAATAATCATATTGGTTAAATCCATGCGCAGCACCCGCTCTAACAGCGGAACTCGCACACTGCTGCCGCCTTTCACCAGGCGATACCCCACCTTACGACCGTCGCCAAGCTCGTGAGAACTGCCTGCAAAAATCAGCACTTCGTTGGGCTGGCAGATGTAATACAGGTTGCGAATGACGAAAAATCCGGTTCCGGTTCCCGCTCCTAAAATTGCCAGTAAAGCGACGAGTGCCTCAATCATGACTGTTCTCCGTTGTAACCCTTATGGCCCTTATGACCGTTATAACCGTTGCGATGTTTTAGCGTAGCGGCGACATCGATGCCCAAAGTTTGATCAACGCGATCGAGGAATTGACGCACAACTTCGGGATAGACGTTGATTAAGCTCGCGAGTGCCTTGCCGTCACCGTTGTCGATTACGCTCACCTGTTGCAGATTCAACCGAGTTGGAATTTTTGCCGCTTCTTGCAGCACCATCTCAATCTGCTGAATCAGAAAGACTTCTGCCGCATCGACTCCCGTTTCCTGCCACACTTTGGACAGCATATCGTTGACCAGTGCTGCTGCTTTGGCATTTTCTGCAAGCTGAGCCGCACTGCCTTTTGCCTGCAATGCTTTTGCCTGTTTCTCCGCCTCAGCAGGAAGAACCTGATCCGCTTCCAGACGTAACCGCTCCAGTTCAGCGCGAACCGTTTGAAGCTCCTGTTCCGCACGAGCACGGGCTTCCTTTTCGGCAGCTTTGGTTCGTTCTTCTTCCGATCGTGCCTGCTGCTCCAGTTCTGCCTTAATTTTGCGTAGCTCGTTCTGCTTCTGCTGAATGACTGCCAGTGCTTGGGATTTTGCCACCGCTGCCTGCTGGTGACAGTCTGCTTCAATCCGCTCTGCCTGGCTCATTGCTTCCGCTTCCGCGATTTCGGCATCTCGGACAATCTGAGAAATGCGCTTGCGTCCAATCGAGCTGAGATAGTCCACATCGTCAGCAACGCTTTGAATTTTGAGAATGTCCAGCTGCAAGCCCAGTTTTGCCAGATCCCGCGACACATCTCCAGCCATACGTTCAGCAAACTGTAGTCGATCTTCGTTGATCTGTTCCGGCGTGAGCATGGCAACAACGCCCCGCAAGTTGCCTTCCAGGGTTTCGCGCGCCACACGGGAAATTTCAGACCGATCGCGTCCCAAAAACCGCTCGATTGCATTGCCGACTACAACCGGATCGCTGGATACTTTGACATTGGCGATCGCCTGGATTCGCAGCGGAATACCGCCCTTAGAATACGCATTTTTGACTTCTACCGGAACGGGCATCGTAGTTAAGTCCATCCGTGTCACGGTTTCCAGAATGGGTATGACGATCGTGCGTCCGCCAAAGATGACCCGATAGCCAACTTCTTGCCCTTCCTTGGTTCGATGCTTACGCCCCGATAGAATTAAGATTTCGTTGGGATTGCAGATCTGCATGAAGCATTTGACAAACCAGACAAACAGAATGGCTCCCAGGATAGATAGTCCAAACAGCGGAGCCATCGACAGCAAAGAGGATGAGTCGTTTGTTCGATTCTCTCCTCCGATATTCGCCTGAGCAATTTCAACGGTTACACCTTCCGATGTCTGTGCTGCTTTGAATTGATATCTAGGTTCAGTAAATTGTTTGCTCATCACATTCTGCTATCTAATCATTAAATCGGAAAAATCGCTTCTTTTTTGATGTACTAGCACTGCTTCTAAGAAGCTGCGCTATCACTGGTTCAGTACTCGTTTAACCCTCTATCCCAGATTCTTATCCTCCTCACCTAAACTCTCTGCGGCTACAACCCACAGGCGATTCTGCTCTCTGCCAATGACCAGCACTCGGTCTCCCACGTTCAAGGATTTATCGTCACTGGTATAGGCGATCGAATCGATCAAGTTCCCTTTAATCTGTAACCGCACCTTCCCGCGACTCTCCTTGTCAAACGGTAGCTCGACCGTTCCAGTTAATCCCACTAAATCATCAGACCGAATCAGGCTATTCGATTTTTGCTGGCGTAATGCCCGCAGACTACCTGCAACGAGAGCTCCGCATAGGATGCCCATCAGGACGGAAACGATCGCTACTACCAGTGGAGCCACAGAAAAAGAAAGGTGGGATAATACCAGCCCGGTCAGCCCAAAGAAACAAATGCTGAACGTCCAAAACTTGAGGCTACTGAAGATACGGAGCGCGGAAGACCAAGAGTTTTGCTGGTAGATAGAAGCTTGCTGAGGACAATCGGCTGCATCCAACAGCTCTACATCGGGATCGAAGGGAACATCAGCATCGCCAAAATCTGCGCCGTCAAGTCCACCCAGGACAGCCAGAAGTACAAATGCCCCACCGATCGCGAAACAGAGCCAGTAAACGTTCAACATGACGGACGATCAGGAAAATCATCCCCATCTTGGCACCTATTTCTGGCAGACGCTTTAATTCGGAACGATTGTTAATCTATGGCAGTCCGGGTTTAAGTAGCATTGAAACAATAAACAATGCTAAAGCTAGAACCTTGAGTTTACAGGGCTTTCAGGAGGGGTTGTGTCGCAAGAACTTGTTAAGGACAAACGATGGTATCGTCTGCATTCTCGTAACCAGCAATTCTAAAGATCGCTTCGATAAATTTTACTTGAGACATCCTGTCCCCTTGTTTGATGCCGTTTACTTGTCCTTTGCAGACCATGTTCATCGCCTCGATCCCATGCAAAGTGCTTCTCGCGCTGTTGAACGTCTTAAATTCCATCATCGGTTTCACAACGCGTTTAATCGATCGATGCTCTTGCTCAATCCCATTATTCAAATATCCGCCCTGCCTTAATTTGGTCTCTTTTTCCATCGTCTCATCTGCTTTGAGAGCGTCTATTGCCACTGGGTAAGCCGCATTCTTGTCCACTGTAATCACTCGTGGAGCTTGAGTGTGCTGACTCTTGAGCACTTTGCGCAAGAACCGGGCAGCTGCCTTGCCACCCCGCTGGGCACTCAGCATAAAGTCCAGCGTGTTACCCTCTGAATCGACCGCTCGGTACAAATACTTCCACACGCCCTTGGCTTTGATATACGTCTCGTCCACCCTCCAGGAATCGTTCGTTGGCTTTAGATGCGGTCGAATCCGTTTGTTCAGCTCTGGCGCATACTTCAGCACCCAACGATTGATCGTCGAATGATCCACTCCCATCCCCCGCTCCTGCATCATCTCCTCCAGGTCTCGATAGCTGGGGGAGTAACAGCAGTACCAGCGGGCATTGAGCAGGATGATTTCAGGCAGAAAGTGCTGCCACTTAAACAGAGCAGCAGTAGACATCGGAGGGCAAGGGGAGAAGTTTGAGCCTGCTCACTTTACCATTGGCTGTTTTTTGCGACACAACCCTTAGGTTCACATATAACTCATACGACATCTGGCTTGACCGACTGCTAGGGGCACAGAAGTATCAACTACCAGCGTGACCGGAGCCGATGACTCTTGTAGTGGGGACAGTTAAAGCCGACGACTGATTCCTGGAAGGTGGACGAGACGTATATCAAAATTAGGGATGTGTGGAAATATCTGTATCACGCAGTCGATTCGGAAGGTAATAGATTTTTTGTTCTCCACCCGTTACGATCGCCACTTTCCGATCATTCAGTAGCATTTAGATAAAGTCAGCTCCTGTTATCTGTATTGCATTACTGTTGTTAAGAACCGCTAGCGTTTTACCGTTCAATTCGATCGCCACATCATCATTTCGTTGCACGACCTCTAAATTGCTGAACTTCAATCCGTTCAACAACTGTAGACGATCGCGGCTATCCTGATAAGTTTGAATAATGGCAAGTCCGCCTTGTTCAATCCCAAATGTATCCTGCCCTTGCTCACCGATATAGATATTGCGACCTTTTCCGCCGATCAAACTATCATTGCCGAAACCACCGACTAGCCGATCATCACCGCCTTTGCCGCGCAGAGTATCTTTACCCTCATTACCCAGCAAAATATCACGACCTGCCTTACCGTCCAACGTATCATTATTTCTGAGTCCCTTGATCCGGTCATTACCGCCTGTTCCAGACAGCACATCTTTCGCATCTGTTCCCAGTAAGCTAATTTGCTTCGGATTAAAGCCCACTGGATCAATTGTGAACTGGCTGACAATGAACGGTTGTTGTCCAGCAATAGCATCTGGATTTGCCTGTAAATCGGCTTGAGTATAAGGATTAACCCCATAGGTTGTTACTAACAACTTTTGAGTACGCGGGTTAATCTCAAACTCCGTCCAACCATAAGTATGAGCCGCAATATACTGACCTTGGAGCAGTTGAGCATTAATGCCTGAGCCTTCCAAGCCGATCGGATCATTGCCTAATGCTGTAATTCGAGTATCCAATACTTCTCGGACGAACTGATCTTTGGCAGCGCGATCGCTCAATCCAAGATATTGAGCTTGAGACTTGCCTTGAGTTGCCAGCAGACTCGGCGGTGTAAAGGCAACGGTTGCCGTTCCAAACGGAGCAGCAAAGGTTTGATTAAACGGCGCAGGTAAGAATGGAACAGTGAGTTGAATGCCAACCGGACTAGTCATCACATCCACTACCCCCGTCGGAATTTGTGGCTGACCGAATCCTTCTTGATAAGTGACGTTGTTAACTACATTGCCATGAAAATCTCCAGTGACAAATACAACATTCTCAATGTTGTTCTGCTGAATGAAACGCAGTAAATCAGCTCGCTCTGCGGCAAATCCTTCCCAGCGTTCTCCTAAAGTTGGTATGCCAAAATTTTGAATTGGTACGCTTGACATGACGAACTTCCAGGTCGTACCGGCTTTTTGAGCAGCTAATAAATCAGCTTTAAACTGCTGTAGCTGTGCTGCTCCCAGCATGGTGCGTCCAGGCTGAAAGGCGTTTTGCAAATACTGATTGACAGCATCAGGAGAAGCCGTTTCAGCCAAAAACGGTAGCGGTGCATCGCGGAACGATCGCACATCTAGGACAAAGGACGCAGCATCTCGCCCAAATTGGTTAAAGCGATATAGCTTTTGCTCATTGGATGTTCGAGGATCTGCCGTATTGCCATAAAACTCATCACGCAATGGTTTATAGTCTTGAAAGGCGCGCAGAGCTGCATCAAATACAGGCGTGTCGTTGACAAACCCTTCTGTCGCTGTACCAAAAATGCCTTGCTTCTGAGGCGATCGCGCTGGCGTCGCTCCACCAGCAAAGTCATTGGTAATTTCGTGATCGTCCCAAGTCGCATAGGTAGGCGTTGATGCTCTCAAATCAGCCCAGAAATTGCGTCCAAAGCGATCGCTATAGATCTCAGCATGTTTGATACGAAACTGTTCTAGAGTCTTTGCCTGTGTGACTCCAGGTAAAGCTGGAGATTCGCTATCTGCTTCTAGCGTATCGCCCACCTGCATAAAAAAATCTAAGTTACGTTCATCTGCGTTGCTAATTGAAGCATAGGGACTCAGTTCACCTTGCCAATCCCCCGAAACTCCAAATCGTAACCCCTGATAAAATCGTTGTGGGGCAGGCGTTCGAAAGCGACCAACTGTTGCCTGTCCAGTCGGGTCGGTCGCGCGGTAGTAATACTGTGTAGCAGGTTCCAACCCTTTAATCTGCACTTTAACGGGAATGGCTGGATCACTCACCTGTCGTCTTGCCTTGCCGAAAATTGACTTGAAACCAGCATCAGTAGCGTATTCAAACAGGACTCTACCAGGAGTGGTGCTGCGAGTCCAAAGCACTGTGGAAGTTTGAGTTGTGTCGCCGCTAGCCACACCATTTACGAGAGTTCCAGCCATAGAGTATTGAAAAGAATTACTTCTAAGCAGGTATCGCTAACTAGTTGAAAGAAGGGAGCTGAGGCTATACGCCTAGGCAGAGAATATACTCTTTTCAACCCCAAATTCTATCTTCAATAAAGCACCAACTTAGTTTGCTTAGTCGTTTTATCACAGTTAACCTTGCCTTCCATCATTTTCTATTTGAATTTAAGATTCTGTTTACATCAGGACTTACGATCCTTCAAGCTGCTTAACAAAAAAAAGGAGCAGGGAAGATATCTTTATGAATAAAGAGGCGAGATTGAATACTCAGCTTTGATAATTTCTTTGTCAACAGCAGTTCTCCAGAATGATAGCCAATTTACCCTTTATTACACCAGACTGTTAAGCGCGATCGGCTAGAGTTGAGAAGTTACTGGCAGTCGGTGAATGTCGCCGTTAGGCACAAGAAACACATCTGTTAGGAAGATCAGTAGGGAAACTTGCTTACCAAAGCTATTGCTTCAACTTCTTTTTCTTCGCTTATTTCTCCCCTTCGCTACTCTAATTGCCCTTGACTCTAGTTGGAGTTCTGGGATTTCCCTTAATTGAGCATCATCCAGGTTGTATTGTTCACAAACGAGGCTCAGGCGAATACCTGGACTCGTCACAGGATTCACGGAATGGGTCAAATCTCCCTGAAAAAATAGCAGGGTGTTTGGTTGGGGGCGAATCTGTCCAATTTGGCGTTTGTGTGATCGCAGCACCAGTTCCCCTCCGTCTAAATCTGTGGGTACCTCGACATAAAGAACGCTGACTACAACAGGAGGGGCGATCGTTTCGCAGTAGGAGCGCAGGGAGCGATCAATGTGGGGGTCTACCCGAGACCCTAGTTCGAGTAGTAGGGGGTTGAGGTAAAAAGCATTGCACTCTTGTTGCACTACCCGATTCAGGTAGAGCTTGAGATAAGGGAAACGCTGCTTGACCTCCATTAGATGAGACCGCCGAAATACTATAGAAAACCCCTTCGTCCCTACAAAATCACGATTTAGATTATTTACGGCAAAGTAGGGACAAGCTAATATTTGTCCTTGCAACTCACTCAGGTAAGTTTGAGAAAACGCTTGGGGATACTGATGATAGTAGGACAAGGGAAGAAGTTATGCTTTGAGTTGAGCCATCAACATTCTACCTACTTATCTCCCTAGATCTACTAAGCAAAGCAAACTACAATACAACACCTCAGTTAGTTACTCTTTCAGACTCAGTCCGTGCCTAACACATTCTCTGAGGAGGACGAGATCAGGTAGTCACTTAATCTGTTTCATTAGATACAGCCGTTGCCCGCGATGGAAATGCTGCTTCAGCCAATATTTGAGGATGGGCAACCACAGAGTTTTGAGATTCAACTGCGGCAGTTGTAGAAATCGTTAGTTGTAGAAATCGTTGGAGATTCCGGCGGCGACTTTCAAATTGAATCGGTTGAGCAAACAAGGTGGCTAACCGCTCGATGCTCACACAGCGTTCCTGTTGTAACAGGGCAACCAACATTTTCAAAGTGATGAATTGGATTGAACTCAGTTGCGCTTGCAGACAAACCTGATAAATGGAAGCAACATTTTTTGATTCTGGGGTGAGTCTTCGGATTTACCCTATTTTTTCGGCCGCAAAGCGTCGTTTCTCTCTGCTATCAGCCTTACCTCTCTGCCTTGCTGTCACCCCATCAGGCCAGGTAGTCAAAGCGTAGATTGCTGAATCCTTCCCCGCGTCCGGTTTGCTTGCGGATTCCCAACCAGGTAATCACGCTGCCGTTATGCCAGCGGGTGCGCTGAAAGGTCTGCATCACGCGAATACCCGCACGGGGGACTTCTTCTTCGTGGAGAAAATAGGCGGCATTGACGGCTCGCCCCTCGCCCAGTAAGGCAGTTCGCGGACGAATCTTTTCAACCATCGAGGCTGGATTGCGGGCAACAATGCGCGGTAAGGCAGATCGCTGAAGCTGAATTTGCCGATTGTCTCCCGGAACCTGCACGGGGATAAAGGGAATCCAGTTTTCCGGCACATTATTGGACATCACCGTATAGCGAACCGGGGCAGCCGCAGGGGGTGGTTCTGGTGCAGGCGTGGCGTTTAGCAGACGATCGTAAAAGCGAGCCAGATCGATCGCCGCTTCGTGACCGGGGCGACTGCGCCCATGCGGGAGGGGAACACGTGTTTCGATACCCCAGACCATGTTTGCCATCTCATCACGAATCAGCAGCACATCCTCGATCGGATCGCTTTCCTGAATTTTAGGAACTGTGGGCAGCAGCACAAACCGCATATCCGCCTGCAAATCTTCTGTGCCGCTAATTGCCATCGTATACAGATTCCATCGCTGCCAATCTTCATCGGCTCCGCGTCCGGCAGCTTCGATCCAGGTGCGCTCGCCAAAAACATTCGTGACGGCTAAACCCTTGATGCGCGTGGTTGTTCCAATCGGCAGCGTCAGCGGAAACAGAAACCAGTCGTTGGCATAGACCAAACCAAACTCCATGAGCATCAACTTAGAGAGATCCTTTGTGCCAGGGCTGAGGTCGCCGAAGTTGGTGCGGGAGTCTTCAAACGTCCACCAGCGCGTGTTGGGCATTCCTTCAAAGCTGAGCGGAACCGGAATAAAGGATTGGGTAGGCGGGGGAAGTGTCTCTGGTGCTGAGTCAGGAGCGGTCGGTTCCAGCGTGGCGCGATCGGGATCGATGTCCAGGTTATACCAGTCGAGTCGCCCGTGATAGTACTCTTCTGCCTGCATTACTGGGCGATCGGTTTCATCGGGGGCAGAGATGGCAAATTGATATTCTAAATATTCTGGCTTCCAGGCATCGCTGCCATTTGCATCTGGCTCAGGATCGGGCTGGTAATACAGGGCTTCAAACCAGGTGACAAATCGGGTTGCCAGATCGTTCACTGCGGCATGGTCGGCGGCGGAGATGGTTGTGCCGTCGTGAGCAGATCCGCCTGCTTTGAGATGCTGGTAGAGCTGATAGCCGTCCATCGCGCGTCCAGCAACAGCGGCAACGTGCTGCCAGGCTTCGAAATCGGCACAGACGGCTGCATTGGATCGATCGCTGGGGTCAGGTAGGGCGATCGGATAACGGTCGAGAAATTCCTGCCGAAAATTGCCGATTCGCTGCATTAGTTTGAGCCACTGTCGTCCCATCAGCAAACGCAGATCGAGGGCGATAAACTGTCCCTCCCGCTCAAAGGAAATCGTGCGCCGCTCCACCTGTGCTTCCAGCGGAATGTCGGTGTTGAAGGGCTGCGTCGAATGATCGCCTGCTTGAAACGCATCGAGACGTGCAGTGCTGAGGTGAATTTTGGCAAAAACGGGTGAACCGGCATCATCGCCCTTAAACTCGCCCATTTGCCACTGCTTCGTCAGCATCCACAGCGGGTCACGCACAGCGGCTTTGAGTGCCTCGTTGAAGTCATGGGTTCGGGGTCGCCCTTCCAGCCGATTCCACAAAGTAATGGTGGGAAAGCGACGCACCCGCATTGCCTGACGGATGTCGGTAATGGTAGGTTCAGGCATTATTCTTCCCTCGTTTGAAGATTAATTCGGTCATAAACCTGATTTGCCACGGCGTAATTGAGCGCGATCGTGATCGGATTGAACGTGACCGCCGTAATCGTTGCGGGTAAAAAGCGGGCATAATCAGTGCTGGCAATCTGATCGGGTTCGATCGCCCGCCGTTTGGCAAGCTCGATCGTTTCGTGCAGCGTATCGACTAAATCTGTCCATTCCCAGCGTCCGTTAATTTGTGGCGGTGTGACCAGCAGCATCACCTGCGGCGGTTCGGCACTGGGGCGATTGAAGTGAAAGGCAACGCTGGTCGTTTCCTCAGTCGTGGGAATAATCTCTGTCCATTCATCCAGCAACAAACCGCATTGGGGCAGGGTGCGATCGAAGGGGACGGCGAAATGTGCCGTGTATAGCAGCTTATCGGTATCAAACTTCAGATCCGGCGGGTAGGGCAGAGCCAGCCAGCGATCGTCCTTTTGGTAGGGCAATTGCAGCGGATGCAGAAGCAGTTCCCGATTCACAAACGCCTCGCTCAGCATCGTTGCCGTTTCCCAGTGCTGCATCATCGATCGCACACGGGCAACGCCGTACAGCCATTCATCAACAGGGAAGTCGAGGTTGAGCGTGGCGGTCAGATAGGTGAGCAGCGTGTTTTTGTCGGTGTATGCCTTCTGGAGTTCGTCTGCCTGCGCTGGACCGAGCTGAAACTCTGGAACTACCTGGAAGTCATCCCCCAGCAGCAAATGCGCCGCCTCGGTAAACGCAGACTCTCGATTGCGGGCAGTGGTTGCCGTGCCGTATGCGGTCAGGCGATCGCTAATTTTTGCCAACCGCGCCTCGATATCCGTAACGATATTTTGAGCATTCGTGAGCAAATCGCCGCTGAACCGTACAATTTCATCTCCATCCGGGTCAAGCTCCAGCCGCACAAAATCGAAATCTGTCAGATTGGTGCTGGTGCTTTCAATGTCTGCTAGCAGCGTTGCCAGATTGGGCGTTGATGTTTCCCGCAGGGCAGCGAACTGATTGCGTTTAGCAATAAACTGGGCGCGTCGATCGATCACGATTGCCCGATAGTCAGCAGGATTGGCGGGCAGGGGGTCGGTGAGAACGATCGCAACCTTAGCTTCGATATTCGCCAGCAAGGCAAAGCGATCGTCGTCGGTGGTTGCAGCGGGGAGGGCATCGTATTGCGTCAGCAAGGTATCGAAGGCATCGAGCTTATCCTGCCAGCGATTCAGCAAGTCTTCAATTTTGGTAATCAGGGCGCGGTAGCGCAGGCGTTTCCAGTCCAGGGCAAAGCCATAGCCCGTTTGCGGCAAGCCAAATTGGTTTAGAGCACCGGCAGATTCGATGAAGCGATTCAGGCGATCGTCTATGTTGCTAATCAGCGCAGTGCGGTTGGCGATCGGGTCGCTGAGCAAAGCAGTGAGTTCGCTTATGAGAGTTCGCAGGGGCTGAACGGGATTCCCTGAAGCAGTGAGGCGATCGCGCACATGGTTGAGCCGCTCCGTCCGGTATTCGGGCAGGGGTTGAGTCTTCGAGTCGGCTTCATTGGGGAGAATTAGATCGGCAGCATTGAGCGATCGTGCCCCCAGAAGCAGCCCTCGCAGTTCAGACATCAGAGCTGCCAGTTCAAAGAAAGCGAAGCGGGGGGCAATGCGCTGGGTATAAAGAATCGTGATCGGGGTGTCGGGTCGCTTTCCGGCACTGACGGATTTCACGATCTGATCGTCCAAAGCAGTCCTTCCCTGCTCGCCATCTAGATTCAGCAAATACAGCAGATCGATCGGCTGTAGCCCCAGCTCTGCCTGCGTCACAATTTGCTGTCCAGTCGTTCCGTCCGCATCGACGTAAGACACCCTCACGCCAACTCGATCGGGTGGAGGCAGCAACGGGGCTAACCAGTGGTTGATCGCTGGCTCTGCACTGGCGCGAGGCGTAACTGCCAGACCAATCGGAGAATCGGTGGGCAACAGTCCGGGTTGCAGGTGGAGTCCGACGCGATGGGTCAATCCCTTGCCGCTGCGGGGTGTTTGAACCACATCGGGAATGGGCGGCAGATCGCCACTCGCAAACGCATCCACCGAAGCCGCAGCGCGATCGTAGTTGCCCTGCACCACCTGATGAATTCCCTCGGCGATGCCCAGATCGGCGACAGCATCGTGGGTATCGAGCAAGCGACGCACTTCGGCGTTGATCGCGTTTTGCTGGGCTGGTTCTGCGGGAGGCAGCCAGTTTTTGCCAAAAGGATAGGTGGCATTGCCCGTAGACTGAATATGCTCCACCAGAGCCACGCCATCAATCACGTTACGGGCTTCGATCGCTTCGATCGATTCTTGAGTATCGGCAGCACTATCCTCGACGGGGCGGGCAGTGTCGCGAATGCGATCGGCAACTAGGGGAAAGGCTTTTCGCAGCTTAAAGATAAACTGATCGACCTCGGCTTCCTCGTAGCGATCGTGCAGCCCGCGTTCAAACTGATAGCCCAGGAGTGCAGCCAGACTTTGCCCGCTGTGCATTCCTTCAACGATCGCCATTGCCCGCCGCACCCGTTCCGAAGAAAGGTTAACAGCAAACACGCCTGGATCTTCCGGGGTGGCATTGCGAGCATAGCCGTTTCGCAGCACTGCCGCCGTCACTGCATGGTTGGGAGAAGGCGCATGGACATAGCCCAGGTTATCGGCATCTCGCACCAGGGGCACATCCCCCTCGCGGTTAAAGACTTTCGCTAACTCAGGATCTCTCAGCGATACCGGAGTTTGCGCCTTATTTTTCGGACGCACCGCTTCCAGCCAGCCAAACGCCCCCAGATACAGCCCCGATCGCGCCTGTTCTTCCTCATCCACGCCAACATAGCGCATTACGGCAAGCTGATACTGCACCAATCCTTGCAGCCAGGCATCCAGCCGGTAGGTGCAGGTATCCAGGTGTTCCACAAAGGCGCGTTCGAGCTGAGCGGTAGACAAATTCTGTAATCGCTCCAGGGCAAGGATCTGTTCCTGCAAGCGGGCAGCATCATCGGCGGTAGACAGGATAGAGGTAATGTAGTCTGCGACGGTTTGACCTGCGGGACGGTCAGGAATATTCGCAATGTTGTCATAGAGAAGCTTGTAGCGGCTTTCGCTGCTTTCCGTTCCGGCTGCGATGTGGATAAAATTGGCTTCGCGGCGAATCTGCTGGAGTTGAGGCTGCGATAGATTGCCCGCCGTGAGGTTCAGCCGCAGGGCAGTGTCGTAATAGCCAAGCGTCAGCGCGTGTTTCAGCATCAGGTACAGCAGCGATGTAGGCTTTTCGTCTAATCCGGCTTGCTGACGAATCGTTTCGAGCGACGTGCGGGCAGCATCGATGAGCCACTGAATGTAGTTGCGTTTATCAGCGGTGTAGGCACGAATTCCTTCTGTTTCAGAAAGCGGCAGATCGTGGATCAGGTTCTCTGGATTGACCGCGTAGGGTTTGGCGAAAAAATACTTGTCCAGCAGATCGGGACGACCCAATCGATCGGGGTCATAGCCGTGGTCGCGCAGAATTTGGGTTCCCTGCATGAGTAGCGATAGCGTGACCAAAAGCTGATCGAGCCAGCCCTGCAAGTTGAAGGTGTTGATTACCTGCGCCAGGCTTTCCGCATACCGCTGGTCAAACTCAACCGACGTGGGATGCAGACCCAGCACATCCAGCAAAATCTGATGCGGATCGCCCGATTTGCCTACATAAGACACGCGATCGCGCAATGTGCCCCACACGCCATAGGCCCGCATCAGCACTTCGTAGAGCTTGGCAAGTCCTGGTGAGCCGCTGCTGCCAACACTTGCAAATAACGCCGCGCTGAAGCCTTCCTGCCGCGACCAGTTCATCCGGCTATAAACCGTAGCAGGCAAAATGCCATAGGGCTGCTGACCCATCCGAATCGCGCTTAGCATTCCCCGTCCGCTGACAAACCGCGTGAAAAACTGCCGCACAAATTCGATCGATCGATCGTCAAACACCTGCGCCAGCATCGTATCCATAAAGTAGCCCAGGGTTGCCGGAAACAAAGCCAGATTCATTGCCTGAGCATCGCGCACATCAGTCTGGTTTGCCCCCTGCACCTGCTGAAGCAAGGTTAGATCAATCCCTAGCAGCTCTGCCCACCACTGGCCATCGGCGCGATCGTACCAGTCGTCATTTCGCTCAAATAATCGTTTACTTTTGGTGAGGGTCTCATAGCTCGCATCCGCGTCCGCTGTGCTGGAAAAGCCAGACCCTTGCTCATCGGTATTGTTCGTCGGAGTGCCCTGCCGAATCAAACTGAGACCGCCCCGGCTGTAGTGATGGCTTCGCAATAGCTGCTCAAAAATTTGCTTGCTGTTTGTTTCGTCCGAGCTGAGCCGCACCCCCAGCACCAGCAGCTTATCAAAGCCCGCTGCATATTGCGCCTGGCTCAAGTTGACCCGAAATCCCATGCCAACCCGCACCGCTTCCTCAAAGTCCACCATCCAGCGCATTGCAGAACTGACGGCAATATCGTCTCCTTCCTGGCGAATCTGGTCGTCCTCGGCTGCCAGCGGGTCGGGTCCAACAATCAGCGGCGAGGGAATCGGGTTGCCCAGAGCTTGCAGCGTCAGGCTGTTGCCGCTGTAGCCCATGAGAACCAGGCGATCGGGCAACACAGAAACCTGCGGGGCACGCGACCAGGCGCGGCGTTTGGTCTGGGTGGCTTCGTCAGATTCAAAAGCGATCGTTGTGACGATCACGGCGGTTTCAGCGCGATCAGGAGAACCTGCGGGCGGCGGATCGTCCAGGTTAAAGGGGCGATAGTCTTTGAGAATGCGCTGTGCCTGCTCCTCGCCGACCGCTTCAGCCAGAAAATTTTGGGCATTTCTCAGCGCAACCGCATCATCATGGGCACGCCAGACCCGTTCCCAAAAGATGGCAGTTTGTTCAGCCATGCTCCCCGTCAGCGGCTCCCCGGTCGGAATCACTAGGACGATCGTTTGGTCATCGCGTTCGGGAATCTGATCCTCGTTGAGGGGACGGTAGTTTTCCACAATCCACAGTGCCCGCCCAGAACCATGACTGCCCACCAAATTGCGCCATGCTGCCCGCCGCAGCGTTTCATCCTTGCCTGCCCGCCAGACCTGCGCCCAATAGCGACGCGCATTGCGAACTTCGGTTTTGCTGAGGGCGGCTTCAAAGGTATCCACCGCGCAATCATCTGGGAAGACCCGCACCCAAAGCTGATACTGAACGCCCGTCCCGCTTTGCACCTGCTTGAAGCGAGTTTCGATTCGCAAAGGCAGCAGCAGTACCGGATATAGGTCGCTGAGCTGCTCCACCCGTTCGCGGGGGTCGCTGAGGACGGCAAACCGATCGAGGGTAGCTTGCAGCGTGGCATCGGTGGTAGCAACCTGTTCGCCGAGGCGATCGATCTGGCGCACGGTCTGGTCGTGCAGCGTTTGCAGTCGTTTTTGCTCGGCGCGATCGGCTTCTCGATCGGGGTCAAAGGTGCGGTCGAGCTGTGCCTGCTGGGTTTCGATTTGTTTTCGCTTCTCTTCGGTGAGGAAGAGGGACTGTTTATCCTGCTCAAGCTGCCGCCGCGACTGCTGCAACTGGCTCCTAAACATTGGAAACTCGGATACCATAGGACGACCTCGCTCAAGCAAAATAATAAGGATGAATCAGGGTGAAGATTCGGAGCGATTATTTCTAGCGATTATTCAGAAGTTTGGCGCGGCAGCATTTCGGCAGCGTGAACCGCGATCATGACCGGAACCTGATACAGGATGTATGCCACTTGCGCTGCATCCATGCCCGCCGACCAGCGCACCGATCGATCGTCCCTTGCTTGCTCCTGGCGAATATCCGTTGGACTGGGGAGAGTTGGCTCAACGCTGAGGGTGGGGCTGCTGCTGGTAATTTGCAGCATATCGCCGGGCTGCACGTTGGGAATCAGGTTTTCCCAGCCCAGATCATTCCAGGTATAGAGTTTGGGGCTGCTGCCGATGTCCAGCCCGAAACGGGGTTCGCCCGGTCGCTCTTTGATCACAAAAAACCAGCCCGGATCATCGTTCTCGGTTCCTTCCGTGCCGCCCAACGCTTCTTCAACGGTGAGATCAAAGCCGATAAAGGTAATATCTGGATTCACCTTTGCCTCGTAGAGCGGCGTTTTAATCACGTCTCGTGACGGGTTTTGGGCATCGCCAATGCCGGAATCTTCCAGCGCACGCGGTTTAGTGCGATCGATCGCGCCGCTATTGGTGCGAATCCATTTCGCTTTGTGGGCATAAATCACTGCATCGGGATATTTCTTGAGCAACTCGCCCCGAATCACCAGCACCACTTCTTCTTCGACTGCACCATCTTCTTCCCGGTGGTCATGCTGACCCAGCTTGGAGGTTCGCAGCCAGCGATGCAGCGGTGGAATGTCTTTTAGCTTTTCGCGCAGAGTTTCGCGATCGCGATTGGTCGCATCCAGATAACCACTGGGGTCCCAGAACTGGCGGAAGTAGCTGCCGCGCTGATCTGTCACATATTCACGCCACAGCAACTCGCGGGCAAACTCGTGGTTTAAGCCCACCAGGTATGCCTCAATAAATGGCTGATTGCTTTCCAGCAGCGAGATTGTGTTTTGCTCAATGTATTTCAAATTCGGCAAAAAAGACTCTTCCGACGCTTCTACCAGCGGACGATACATCGGCAAATCGATTTCCGGATATGCCATCACTTCCACAAACTGATCGTTTAGGGATTCACTCACCTGGTCGCGAATTCGATCGGGAATTTCGAGCTGCTGACCCACGTAGCGCGGAATCGTAACGCTGGGATTTATCCCTGTCACCAGTCGATCGATCGTTTGATTCAGGTTTAACCGCTGTCGCACCGGTCGTAGAGGCACGCTAACCGTGCGGCTTGCCTGAATAATCGTGTAGGCATCGCGCAGTGCCGCTTTATAGTTCACGGCTTCGCGACTGTCGCTGTTGCCCGCGGTCGGTCGAAACGGATCATTCGGATCGGTAATCACGCGAAAATCTGGGCTTTGGGGCAAATTATCCACCCGATCGGGCGTTTGATTGTCCTCGCGCACACTGACCGACGGAGCCATTAAATCCTGCCATCGCTGCACCAGGGGAATCAGCCAGGCGATCGCCAGAATCACGGGAGCCAGCAAAGCCCCAAACCCTCTCAGCAAAACTGCCAGCACAATCAGCAGCACAATCAGCAAAATCAGGGCTTGCAGCAGCCAGGGAAACCGCCGCAGCAAATTTTTAATGATGTCCGGCACAGTGTTATCTGGCGGTTCAAGTGCGTCTGCCAGATCATCCAGCGTTGGTGCGCCCTCCAACGGAGCCTTGGGCAGATTTGCCGTCACTTCTCCCCGATTGACCCGATCGACCAAATTGCCGGGATTGCGCCCGCTGTCGAAGGGCAGGGTTTTCATTAATCGACTGCCGGGACGCAAAATTCGCCGCGCTTCCGTCGAGAACAGCACCTGCGGCACAATGCTGGTTTTCACCTGCTGATAGACCGTAACGCGATCGGCAAGGATACGCGATCGGACAGGCATAATCAGCGAAAGAGCCAGTTCCCGTTTGGCGGCATTTCTTGCCAGCGGCAGCACCGTTTGCACATACCAACTCCGAGCCACAAATTTGGCGAGCTGCGCCTGTCGAATCTTGCGGTTTGCCTCCAGCACATCGCCAATCTGTTCCCAGGCAGCATTCATATAGGTTTCCTGGTTGCGCTGCACGACTTCCGTGCCAAAATTGGCAGCAATCCGATGGCGCGGGTCGAGGTTGAGCTGATGCACCCAGTTGTCGTTGGGCGTGACTGCTGTGCCGTCTCGTTCAGTTAAAAGGCGAGGCGTGAGCGAATGCCAGCGTCCATATAGCGGCGGCGTAATCAGCGGGTCGGGATCGGTCTGCGTTTCACCCGGATTGCCTGGGTCAGGAATCGTCGCCTCGTAGGAGCTGTCATTATGCGCTTGCAGGGCAGTTTTCTGCTGATAGTCGTCCGCCAAGTTAATAAATGCTGCCAGATCGCGCTGAAACGCCTGGGGATAGCCCGATCGATCCCAGCGATCGTATAACTCAAACGCTTGCTTCTGATCATCATCCAGCGTCTTAAACGGAACGCGCAGTGCCCCACCCAGCCGCAGCACCCCCTTTAGCTTTGGATCAGTGATGCCCCTGATATTCGAGTCGGGAAACTGAACATCAAACTCGCGTTGACCCACCCGGCTATCGATCGGGCGCGGCTCCAGCAGGCGCACCAGATATTCAAAGTCGCCCACAGTCGAAGTGATAAACGTCCAGCGATAGTAATAAGGAAAGAAATTGGGTTCTGTTTCGCCGCCGCTCGGTTCCCAGGCTCCGTGATTAACGCTGGGCGCACCTGCCGGATCATGTCCCAGTCCTGCCAATCGGCCCGATTCAAACGAGGGAACCAGAAAGGCATGATAAGTCGTGCTGGCATCCAGCTTGCGCGGACACAAAAGGCGGGAATAGGCGACATCCGGGTTTTGTCGCAGCACCGCTTCCAGTTTCAGCAGTACAGCATCCATGTTGTTGCTGATGATTTCCTGCGCGTTACTCGCCAGATCTTGATTGACGTGGATATGTGCCCAGGCCCAAAGCTGATCGATCGGCGGAAACACAGCTTCGGGCGCATCGACGTTGAGATAAGGCAGAGGACGGTCTGTCGTTTGCGCGGCTTCGGTGAACTCATCCTCCTTCAGCACCACCAGCGCGATCCAGGGACGCAGGCGATCGTTGTTTGGCACTTCCGGGGTGTATCGCCAGGGAAAATCTTCGTCGTAGAACGCGATATAGGGCAGATAGTTTGGCTCAAAGTTGGTGATCCAGTGCAGCGGCTCAGTTTTGATAATGGCGCGGCGATCGATTCCGATAATGTCGCCGGGACCAAAGAAAGGCACATTGCGGGGAATCGTTCGGGTGAGTTTTGTGCCATCCAGTCCAGCCCCTTCCAGCGTCAGGACAACCGGAATCGTGGCGCGACTGCCGCTGATGCTGCTGGGATCGATCTGGTTGGCAAGACCCTGCCGCAGCCAGGGAAAGAACGAATAGGAACCGATTTGAGGACTCATCTGCTCACATTTGCCTCATCGAAGGGGATGACGTGCATCGCTTTTGCCTGCTTGGGATTGGCAGCCGCGCGATCGCGCAAATATTCCCGCGCCAGTGCCTCGCTACGAAACTGCTGCGCCTCCGCCGCCACGGGCTTGTTGTCGGCAAGATTAGCAACCGTAAACAGCGGACTCTTCACTGCCACCCGATCGTCAAATGGCTGAAGATCTTTTTTGTGCTTGTGCGACAGTTCTGATTTGCTAACGGCGGCTCCGGCAATAAAATGCACAAACAGCCCAATCCAGAACGCGAAGAAGGCGATCGGGTTTCGCCTGTATTCGGTGTCAATGACGATCGTTTCGTAGCGCACATTGCGCTTCACCAGGCGACTGCTTCGCACCTGTTTGCCGCTCGCTGCCAGCCGCAGTCCTCCCGGCACGGGCTGAAACGCCGGACGCGAGAGCTTTTCGGTATCCGAGAGTTTCTGGAACTGCGCCATCGGGAACAGTTCTTCGCGATCGCCCTGTTTTGCCAGGGTGGAGGTGCTGACGCTGAGGGTAAATTGGTTTGCGTCCGTTGCCTGCTTGCTGCCGACTTGATCGATCTTTACGCCCAACGGCACGGCTCTTTGGCTGACGATCAGTTCCCCGATCGGATGCAGCACCAGCGCATCACTTGCGGCTTCCAGTTTCCGCAGCGACACCAGGAGATTGTTGCCGGGAGGCAGTTCTGCCAGCCAGTTTGTCTCCTTTTCTAGCTCGCCTGCAATCAGCGGCATCACGGCTTCGCCCGGCAGCACCGTATCCACCGTTTCGCCCCAGGTTTCATCCACATCTACATCGATCGAGAAAAACAGGATAGAAACCGATGCTGCTCCCCGCAGCCGCCACGGGGTTGGACCTTCCAGCGAACCGCGCAGCCGCACCGAAAACAGCCCTGCACCGAACACCTTGAGTGAAATCGATGCTGAGATTTCAACAATGAAATAGAAAGGCGAAAACTGAAACAGCACATCCAGCCCCAAATGCCCTTCAAGACTAAGGCTGTCGAAGCCAAAGAACAGCTCTGCGCGTGCCCCAAACTGCACTGTGTTCGATGTGACCGCAAAATATGCCATCACCCGAATTCGTGCCAGCGGATAATTCAGAATATTAATCGCCAGGCGATCGGGAATCGGGAAGGGCAGCGGCGGCGGGGTGAACTGCGGATGAAAGCCACCCACCGAAATCACAAAATTGCTTTCGTTGCCCCAGGCAACCAGGACACCCAGTCCGCCTTCCAGCGTCATCTGCAAAATCCGCGAATCGTAGAGCGTGGCATAAAACCAGGCACGCTGACGGTCTGGCTCAAATGCTCCCAAAAAGCCGACCTTGAGCTGCAACAAAGCTGCCTCTGGCGTGGGCAACTGCACCAGCAGCACGCCCAGAATTGCCACGGTACCAGGCGGAATCTGAATAATCACGCCCAGGGATAGCGTCACCAGCGTCGGCGTACCCCAGCCCAGCTTCAGCATTCCGCCGATCAGGAAAGTATTGTTGAGTGGGGGGAAAAAGGCACGTAAATCGCTAATAATCCGCGAGGCGTTGGCAACAATATTGCGCGGAAACAGAATTCGCTCTGCCGCACCGCTCTTGATGCCTGCTGCCATTGCCTCCAACCGCATCGTGCGATTCAGTCCCAAAATGCCGCCAATGCCGTTCAGCGTAAAGCCCAATCCAAGCTGAAACGCCGGACTAAACTCAACCGCCAGAATTGCCAGCAGTGAAAAGCTATCGCTTCCATCCGGCAAGCGCGTCGTAATCAAACCGATCGCCGTCACCGTCAGCGTTAATTTACTCAGCGCGATACTCAGTTCTAGCCCACCCGCATATTCCTGGCGATCGGGATCAAATAATAGAAAACCTCCGCCCCGAACCGCCACCGCATCGACGGCAAGACCCACCCCATTCGGCGGTTTGAATCCGAGCGTGAACTTGCCGCTTTCAAAAATTACCAGTCCCGCTAAGCCAATCCGATCGACCGATGCCTGCAGCGACCCCAGATCCAGCCCAAAGCTGAGGGACGCTTCCAGTTTGATGCCCGGTTCCTCGCCTGCCGTTTCACCGATCGCCAGCCCCACGGTCAGCGTGTGCATCTTCACAAACAGTACAGTCTCATGCAGCGGCAAACTCATCATCAAGCCCATGCCGCCGCCCACAAACCATTTGCGCTTTTTATAGCCAAAATTAAAGTCAAATTCGGTTTCTAGCTTGCCATTGCTGGTCACAGCATCCAGCATCTTTTTCAGGAAACCATCTGCTGCTTTGGTTGCCAGCACAAAGGCATTTTCTTTTAGCTCTAACTTGAAGCTCTGATCGTTAGGACCAGCTTCCCCTTCCAGCTTCGCGCTGCCAATCCGCAGGTGGATGCCGTTGCGATCGCCCCAGATAACCTCCTTTGCTTCCTCTGGCTCGCCCGCTTCTGACTCGGACGGTGGCTTGGATTTATAGATCAGGCTAATACCCAGCGAAGCATCCGTAGACTCCGGGAAATCCAGCGACCCATCGCCGAAATAAATTAGAAAATCAGGACCGTTGACATCGATCTTGAAGCTCAAATTTTTAGTGATCGGCACTTCCAGCGAGCCGTTGCCTTTGATGCGCGTCAGCACCCCCACGCCGCCATGATCGCGCGGCACCAATACCAGGCTCAGCAGCAGCGACCCTTCGACTTCGTTCTCTTCGGCATCTTTGGTTTTGCCTTTGATCTTCAGCGTCAGCGTTCGGTTCGAGGCAGCATCGGCGATCGGGCTTTCGCTGAGTAGTCCTGCATCGTAGCCATAAACAAACTCACATTCAACCAGCGAGGCGATCGCCACCCCTAAAACAAACAGAATCACATCAGAGGCGCGTTTGGCATCTTCGTCGGTTTGCATATCGTCGATCGACACGCCAATGCTTTCAAAGTATTCGCCGATGCGAAACAAAAGCTGCGTAATGCCGCCAAAGCGAATTCCCTGCTCTTCGATTAGCCTCAGGGCACTGGCTGTAATGTAAACGCCCGGATTTCGCACTCGCAAATAGCCAAGGACGATCGACTCCAGATAAAAGCTGACTGCTTCCTCGACGACAAACCCTGCGGGAGCATCGCTATCCGCCGCTGCCGCCGCTGCGACTAAGTCAATCAGTGCCTGAACAACTCGTGTGATGTCCGACAGCACGCTAATAAAGGCTTGCAAATCAACATCGTCCGCCGCCTGCTGCCGATAAGCGTCAATGCTGGCAAGCGATGCCGGGGGAACATTGAGCGCGGGTGTCGAGCCAGACGGGTTTAGCCCCAGCGACAGCAAAATCTCGCGCCGGACGCCTTCATCGCTGACGCTTCTGGAGATCGGCTCCAGGATGTCTCGAATCTCGCTCACTAACTGCTGCAAATCATTGCGAATGTTCTCCGAACTCACCCTTTCCCCCTCCCCGTGCCGGACTAGGAAATTGTTGGCTGACTGTCTGATGTAGAAACTAGCGTCAGGCTGTACACCGTGTATTCCTGCGGATCGTCGTCTTTTTTGTCTTGCGGATGGTCGTAAATCAACGCGTGCTGCACTCCACGATCGACATTCGTGCCTGTAAACCGCACCAGTCCAAAGTTCGAGGCAAACACCACCGATCGGGCAATTTTGGCTTCGAGCTGCTTTTCGCCCCGACCCAGCACTGCTACATAGCCAGCCTCCGAGTCCGCCGGAATCAAATCGGGCTGAATCCGCGTCGCCTGGGCATCTTTGGGGCGAGCTTCGGCGCTTTCGTCATCGGGTCGATTATCCTTCACCAAACTGGTGCGCCAAGCCCAATCCGACGGTTCGTCAATGCTGCTGCCCGCTGCCCAGCCTTCTGCCGGCAGCACAACCGGAGTACGACGCAGCAGGGCGCGTTTACTACGAGGAATCGCTCCTCCCGGCACGTTCACCCGACCCACCAGATCGATCGGACTATCCCAGCCCAGTCGCGCCACCGGATAAAAAGCTTTGTGCAATAGCTCCTGCACGGTCACGGTTTCGAGCGATCGCTTGGCGACTGCACTCCATTCATTCTTGAGGGCACTGGATGTAACCTGCACAAATCGCGTCGGTGTGGGCTGGCCGCGCTTCCAGTAGTCCATTTCTGCGCTGTAGCTGTAGTGAACATCGCCACTGAGAATCACGACTTTTTTGAACTGATTCAATCGGGCAAACAACGCTTCTAACTGAGGTGCGTCTAGCGACCATGCCTCCATGTCAAATTCCATGTAGCCCGTAATCTTCGGCGTTTGATTCCAGATCACGGACATAAAGAAATCAGCGTACCCGCGTGCCCCCAGCGGCTGTGCCACTTCTTCGATCAGTGCCAGGCCCAGAACTGGAGCCGCTGACACGACAAACAGCAGTTCTGCCCCCGGTGAAGGAGCCAGGGACGCAGGCAGTTGGGCATCCAGGCTAGCAGCACTGATCAATCCCGGTGGATTATAGCGACCGACATAGCTGCGCCTTGTGCGGGTATCGAGCACTGCCGTTGTCGTTGGACCCGTAGGCACGGTAAAGTGCCAGTCAATTTTCGGATCTATTCCCCCTAAGCCAAACAGCGTATCGATCTGGTTTGCGACTGAGGTAACGGGTCCGCCTGCCGCCGGAAACAGTGCCTGGGCTTGCGTCAGCAGTTGGGCGTGATCGCCGGTTTCAAATCGCTTCGGATGATTACCCCAGGCTTGAAACAGCGCAAAGCTCAGCAGTCCATTTCGCACCACCGTAACCCCCAACGGACTGGTCAATACCCGGTCGCGCCAATCCTGCGTCAGATACCAATCATCCGTCACCTCATGATCGTCAAAGATCATATAAGTCGGAACATTTGCTAAAACTCGCTGCACATAGGGCAGAGCCTTTTTGAAGGTCTTCACCTCCTCTAGCTGTTTCTTGTAATCCTCTCGTAGTTTGTTGCGATCGTCGATGCGGTCTTTGCGATCGTTTCTAGAACTTCCGGGAGGGGGTGGCGGATACAGATCGCGCAGATGGGCAGGCAATCCGGAGACGATTGTGTTGGCATCCCGACATCGATCGTCCGGGCATTCGGGAAACAGCGTGTCTTTGCTGGCGAAATCGTCCCACAGCACATTCGACCAGTAAAACAAATACAGCGCGCAGAACTCGCCAAACGACAGGACATGGCTGGACGCTTCTCCGCTGCTCATCCTGGCTTGTTGCCGCACGAGTTCCTGCCGCCAAGTCGTCGGAAAGTTGGCAGTCGTGACCTGCACGTTTTGCGTTCCGCTAGAAGTTGTGAGCGGCAGGGTTTCAGGCGCGCCCAGCAGCGCATTTCCCGCCACGGTGAGCTGGGGCAAAAGCATCATCGGCACATCGTCTGCATAAACCTGATCGCCGGTAAGAAAGAGCTGGTGTGGTCGCTGCAAGGGTTCTGCGCGCGTGCGCTCAATCACTTTGTCCAGTGCCACCAGTCCATCTGCCCCATGTCCATGTGCCTTGCGGCAGGAGCCATGCACAATCCGCAAATTTTCGATTTCGGCTGGAGGCAGCGCAAAGGTTGGTAGCCGCCCAGCTAAGTAACCTAATGCTAGCCGTGTAGGTTCGATCGCCGGACCCTTATCTTCTAAATACTTTTCGGTACTGAGGTCTTTGTTATTTGGACCTGTGAAAACGAGGTTGTAAGCGTAATTTTGACCAGGAATTAGCGGCGAAGCCGTCAGGTCGATCGTCGCCAGCGCAAAGTGCAGCTTTTCGCCAATCCGAATTGAAGCGGTACTGCGTCGATGGGCAGCTCCTGCACTGCCAAAAAAGTCGCTAGCAGTTGGCACGACGATTTCACCTACCCACAGCGCCAGTTCCACCGTCCGCGCCGCCGATAATGCAATCCACACCGAAACCAGCGTTGGCTCAACTCGCCGCACGATCGGACCCGCAAGGATCAGCGGTAGCGCATTAAAATCTGGCATAAGGCAACCCATCCTGCTGAGGAGAAATCGAAGATGTGGCGTACCCTGATATCAATCTCCTGATATTGGTCCTGATGCAGCATACTGAATGAAATAAGCTGAATCAAGTGTGCTAAACCAAATGTGTTAAACGGAAAATGACCTGAAGATAACCTGGAGATAATCCCCAAGAGAACAGAACCTGAGCAAGATCGTTGAGGAAACTGTAACGCTGAGGGATGCACCTCAAACACATTAGTCTCCTACTAATTCAATAACAAATTGCCATAAACAAAGTGTGGCACAACTTTTTCAGCAGGTGAGGAAATGACGGATATATTTACAAATTCACCTCAATATGACGATGAAATTCTGAATCGTTCTATACAAGATTTGAAGTCAAGTTTTTCTTAACAAAGATGAAAGCAACAATAGGGTAAATGTATCGAAAATGATGGAGATAAAGGAAAGGAAGCATGAGAAGAGTTGTTGACCTAAGCAGGTAGGTTGCCCCCTGCTCGGTTTCGAAACCATATTTGTCGTAAGGCAGGCGACCAACGAGTGACCATTGCTGGTCTTTTCTCAATTGGCATTCCTGACTCAAACCGCTCCCCTAGCCCCTCAAAATTGAGGAAACTAAACCAGATTAACCTTACTTTCAAAGTTCCCCTCGCACTTAAAGCGCGGCAAAAAACAATTTGAGGGATTTAGGGAGCGACATAGCACATTGAACAGGATCATCGGAACATCAAGCGGGTTGTGAAGCTGATGATGGGGTTCAAGTCGTTTAACAGTGCCAGAAAAACTCTGAGCGGGATCGAGGCAATGAATAGGATGAGAAAAGGACAAGTCAAAGATATAGAACGAGGAGATGTAATTGCTCAGGCAGCACTCGTGTGTCAAATTTTTGGAGCCGTAGCATAGCCTCGTTCTCTGTACAAGAATCATCTGTCCTCAAGAATTATTCGCGATACAACCGTGCTTGGCGCAGAGAAGTGAAATTCATGGCGATGTCCTCTAAGTTCAATTACCTTCGGTTTTTATTAAGCGAAAAACCAAATCTATATCGTTAATGCTTGACATTGCGCTCTGTTTATTCAACTTGTGGTTTCAGGCTTATTCAGCGCTGGTCAAATTCGGGTAGTTGGCGCAACTGCTCTTGAAACCAGCGATCGAATCCCCGCTTTGCCGATCGCACCCGCAGCCAGTTCATCACGATTATGAATAATCTAAACCTGAGCTATCCCAAGAAAATGAATCAGGCAGTATCGGCAAATGAATGCTGCGGTGACTTTATTTCTGACGAAGATCTCAGACTTTTAGTCACAGCAACTCATGATGAACAGGCGAAAGAAGAAGTGACGATATTTATGAATACCGAAAGTCACGATTATTTTGCCATGTATATCTAAAACGCATATCTAGGCAGCCTTAGTTGGAGAGCCGAAACAGCGATCGCAGCCGAATCCCCAATCCTGTTCCTAGTAAAGCAAAGGTAATCCACAGCCAGCCATGCAAACTGGTGGAAGCGATGCCGCTGAAGTAAGCTCCCACATTGCAGCCAAACGCCAGCCTTGCCCCGTAGCCCATCATCAAGCCCCCGATTAGCGCAGCGGCGATCGCCCACCTGGAAACAGGTTTTTTGACCGTCAAGCGTCCTGCCAGCGCAGCAGCGAGGGCAGCTCCCAGCACAATGCCGAAATTCATCACGGAGGTAATGTCAGCAAATATGCTCTGCTCCAGTGCCTCGGCTCCCATCCCCTGACTCCAGAATTCGCTGGTTGCCGGATTCCAGCCCAACGCCTGCGCAATTTTGGCTGTCCACAGGGTAAATCCCCAGGTAACACCCCAGGGTCGACCTGCGATGAGCAGCGTCAATCCATTCAGGATGGCAAGAGCAATTGCACCGAACACGAGCGACCAGGGACCATACAGTAAATGCTTCAGATTAAAAGGCTCAGCAGGAGTAGGGGTTATATCATCCGCAGTCTGATTAGATTTGCCCCATTGCCATAGCAGCAAAGCGATCGCACCCAGCAGAACAAGCTGTAATCCAACCCCTGCCCATCCCCAGGATTTGAGGAGGGAAATGGGGTCAGTCGCAGGAAGTCCTGCCCACACTGATCCGGTCAGACTTGCCCAAAAAGAACCGATGCCAAAGGTCAGCAATGTTAACAGCATCATGCTACTGCCGCCGCCGATCGTGTAGAGCGTACCGCAGGCACAACCGCTGCCTAACTGCATCCCAACACCAAACAAAAATGCGCCGATCGCTCCCTGGACGCCCACTGGCGCAACCGCTGCCCGTAAGCTCTGACCAAAAGCACTTCCGGCTAACAGGAATGGTGCAAAGAGCAGCGTTGCGATCGCCAGCATCAGAAGTTGTGCCAGTACGCCTCTCACATCACGGTGGACAAACAGTTTTCGGTAGGACGAGGCAAAGCCAAAGCTAGCGTGATACAGGCTTATTCCAAACAGTCCGCCAATCAAAAATAAAACACTTTGCTTTAGCCCACCAAAGGGACTGACAACGATCCCTCCCAGCGCAAACAGCCCAAACAGAACGGCGATCGGGATTGTTTGAGGACGGGGAGAAGATTGCGGATACTGGGATAGGGCAATGTTAGACATGGAACTTCTGCGGCGGTTACGACTGAGAAGACGGAGACGGAGACGGAGACGGAGACGGAGACGGTGTTGGAGAAGATTCCTGGGAGGAACCCTCTTTCTTGGGTTCTTCGGGCTGACTGGGGGCGCAGCTTGCGATGTATCCCAGGCTAGTTGAACTCACTTCAACCATCCACGAAAGAAGAGCCAAACCCAGAACAGATGTAGTGGCGATCGCTCCACCAAACAGTAAAAAAATAAATCGCATGAGATGACGCAGAAGAGTAATGAGACATTAAGCAAAAAGGAACAGGAATGGAAAGTAGGGAATAGTTAGCTAAGTTTTTGATGCTCCTGCGATCCCATCCTCCACTTTCCTCAAAATACCTGCATTAAGCACCGGCACCTGTCTCTACAGGCAAGTCTGGATTGGAGGAATATTCTGTCCAAGATCCTTCGTAAACCCGAACGTTGGGGTATCCTAACAGGTGCTTCAGAACGTGATACTGCAACGTTGCTTCACGTCCAGTACTGCAGGTCACGATAATGTTGTCTGTGGGTTTCACATTGCGCGATGCCAGAATTTGACGAATTTCATCCAGAGGCTTCAGTTGGTGGAAGTTTGATTCTCCCACGGTAAATGAAACCCAGGGGATATTTTTAGCACCAGGAATATGTCCATTTCGCGCCCAAACCTGCTGCTGCCCGGAGAACAGTTCCGGTGGACGAGGATCAATGAAAGTCACGCCAGGTTTACCAATTAACTGTCTGACCTCAGCTAAAGTCACTCGTACGGTGGGCTGATCGCGTACTGTAAAACGTCCAAGATCGTAAGCAGGAAACTCCTTACTAACGGGCAATCCGGCTGCTTTGTACCCTGCAAAGCCCCCATCCAAAACCGCAGCATCGGCATGTCCAGTGCGTTCGAGCAGATAAGCGACCATCGTTGCTCCTAACACATCCCGACCATCGGAATAAACGAGGACTTTACTATCGTCACTCACGCCTGCCTGAGAAAAGAGCGATCGTAATTTATCGGCTTCCCAGTACTGCACGGGAAGTGTACCATTGGGTCCCCGGAAAGTGTTATCTGCAATATGCACTGCATTCGGGATATGTCCACCAAAGTAATCGAACGGACTAATTCGGACATCCAGGATGCGAAGTTTAGGATCGTTCGCGTGCTGAGTTAACCAAGTGGGCTGCACAAATTGCACATCAGATGTTTCAGTCGCTAGCGAGGGCAGAATTGATAGAGATGGAATTACGATCGCTGCCAGAAACATTGAAACAACAAATGCAAATCCTTTAATTCGCAAGGATTTTGCCGTCCATAATTTCAGCTTGAGACAACCTTGCCAAAGTCTAGAAGCCATGCCATTACTCCATTAGAGAAACCAAAATTAAGGCGAAATTAGTCAGAAGCCGTCCATTTCTGATGGCTTGAAAGTAAACGTCTTCTATCATTTCTATAAAGTACGGTAAATACATCGACTTACCGTGGATGCTAAAGAATATCCCATAATGCTGGATCGATTGCAAGGAGAATCTGCTCGATCAGGTATTTAAGCGGATTAAAGTAGGAGTAACCGCAAATTAAGAATGGGGGTACATCAGTCGACATCAGGTTGAACCTACGAACCCCCGCACGATATTTTTGTTCAGGAATCCTTAACGGCGGTTGTGTCGCAAGAACTTGTTAAGGACAAACGATGGTAACGTTTGCATTCCCTTAAGCAGCAATGCCAAATACCTCAATAGCAGAGGCTATCAAGCACAGAAAATTTCTCTATGTAGGGACAGTAATCAGAAGATTGCCTGTAGAGTGATTTCAGTCCAAAATATACTTAAAATCACTTCCTACTGCCAATGTCAGATAGCCGGATTCATCTGGTCAACAGTCAAACTGGAAATATCTTTCCGGCTGCTCCTGCTGGAAGTGTGTTGTTTTCGAGCGTGAATGCAGGTTGGCAGGGAATCACTGTTGAACTTCACCGAATTTCATCGTTTGAACTGCCCGAACACTATATCGATGGACATCGTTTGGCGGTCAACATTGGTCAACCTGTTCACTACGAATGGAAAGAGGGCAAGCGTTGGCGACAAACGACTTTGAACCCAGGTGATTTTTGCTTACAGACACATGGAGATATCAACTTTCCTCGATGGTGGGGAAACTTTGAGCTTTTGGCGATCGCCCTTGACCCTCAATTTGTTCGCCAAGCGTTTCAAGATACGGGTGCTTCAGAAAACATTAGTTTTCTAACCCGTCGAGGTGAAGCTGATACAACAATTGCTGACTTTACTCGTCGCTTTAGAGCAGAATTAGCTTCTGGAAGCTACTGTGGCACGCTTTATGGTGAATCGCTTGCGGTCGCCTTTGCTCTTCATCTGATTGAGTATCACAGCGGTCGTTCCCAAAAACTGCGTAAAGCAGCTGGAAAGCTCTCATCACAGCAGCTAAAGCAGATTATCGAGTACGTTCATGAACATCTAAGCGAGGAGTTGAGTTTAGTTGACTTAGCCGAACAGATGAACCTGAGCGCATTTCACTTTGCGCGTCTCTTCAAAAATTCGTTGGGACTTTCCCCACATCAATATCTGTTGCAAAACCGAGTCGAGCGTGCCAAGAAGCTGATTGCGATCGCCGGTAAACCAGATCTGACAGAGATCGGGTTGCAGGTGGGCTTCTACGATCAAGCGCATTTTACCAAAGCCTTTAAGCGAGTCGTCGGCATTCCACCCAAAAGCTTCTTCAAGCAGGTTGCAAGCTAAGCAAGATTTTACAATTTTTCGACACGGCTGTTTCGATAAGCTGTCCTCAGAGTTTAGGAGGAGCGAACCAGTGAAGAAGCTAAATCGTTCACGTCGTGGATTAATCAAAGGTGCTGCCTTGGCTGCAACTGGAATGACACTAGGAGCAGGACTATCCCCTTTACGAACCCAAAAAGCAACAGCACAGGCTCCCACTCAGCCCGCTGCACAGCCTCAACCCTCCAGCCCGCTTCCTTTGACTGGAAAGGTCGCATTCGTTACTGGAGCGGCGCGAGGGATTGGACGGGCAATTTCAGAAGTTTTCGCAATGAATGGTGCCGATGTTGCCATGTTGGATATTGCCGATCCCTCTCGTCTGAACTCTTCACGGGGTTATCGTGTTGCCAACCTGGATGAGTTTAGCGCAGCCGTTGCTTCTGTCAAGCAATACGGCACAAAGGTGCTGCAAATTCAGGTTGATGTTCGAGATTTAGCAGCAATGCAGTCTGCGGCAGAACGCACGAACCGGGAATTGGGTGGAATTGATGTTGTCGTTGCCAATGCAGGCTATGTGGCATGGCACAGCTTTGAGGATGGAACCCCTCAACTCTGGCACGATGTATTCGATGTCAATGTTCACGGAGTTTTCAATACAGCAAAAGCTGCCGTTCCGTTTCTCAAGCAGCGGGGTGGTGGACGCATCATCAATATGGCATCTGTGGGGGGCAGGGCTGGATTTGCTGGAAACGGTGCTTATACATCGACGAAGTGGGCTGTGATTGGGATGACTAAGCAAGCTGCTCAAGAGTTGGGGCAATACAACATCACAGTGAACGCGATCGCGCCAGGTGCAGTCAACACGGCAATGTATCGTAGCGAGGGACAGATGCGATCAATGGGTGTCTCCACTCCAGAGCAACAGGACGCACTAATTAATCCAGTGAGTCCACTGGGCAGTGCTGGAGCGATTGAGCCAGAGGATATTGCCCAAACAGCACTTTTCCTGGCAAGCAATGCAGCAAAAACAATTTCAGGAACGACGATCGATAATGCGCTGGGCTTCAATGCGAGCTATACAGCGTGAGCCTCGTTTCTTGAATGTTGAGTATATTATCCTACTGTCTAACAATTGCGTTGCAGCTGCAGACGAAAGATTTTGGTCTAAATATAGAAGCTACCTGCCGCCGCTGAACGCAGCCTTTAACACTCAACACACTGCCAAAAATGACTAGGAACGGCAGCGCTCCTTGCCCCCATCCTCGATAGAGCGAGGCTCTAGGGCGTATTACAGGCGATCGCTCAGCGTTTATTTTCGGCAGTGTGGTTTAGCTCAAGGTTGATGTAGCGGTGGTAAGTGGGACGGCTAATTCCCAAATGCTCACAGATGGAAGTGACCGATCGCTTTGGATCTGCTGCTAACGATCGCCCAATCTCAATCTCTTGGGGTGGCAGCTTCTGCTGTCGTCCCCCTTTCCGACCTCTGGCTCTTGCCACTTGTAGTCCTGTTTGGGTGCGTTCTTGGGCGTTGCAGAATGGGGATATGAAACCAGGGTAAAACCAATGCAATGTTCCGAATGTCGCTCAACTGATATTAACCTGGCAAGTATAGAGAGTGCATAAGGTCAGGCAGCATAAGCAATGGCAGGATGTTTAAAGTACCGCACGATGCGCCCCGGCAACTTCTGAAGCTTATGCAGATGAGATGACACCCGCTGTTCCAACTGCGCCTGGTTTCGCGTCGGGGGCTTCGCGTGAACTCCCTGCTTGACATCACAGTTGAGATACTCGGCTGGATTTAACTGGGGCGAGTACGACGGCAGGTAGAGTAGCTCAATTGCCTGCTCATGTTCCGCTAACCACTGCTGCACTGCCCCTGACCGATGCACCGGATGCCTATCCACGATCCACAGCAACTTGCGCTGGCGCTTCTGAATCAGTCGCTTCAGAAACGCGATGAACACCTGCGCGCTCAGCGTCTGGGTGTACAGCATGAAGCGCACCGTCCCTTGATTGTCAATGCTGGCAATGGAGTTCACGTTCGCTCTTTGGGTATTGAGCCGAATCTCTGGCGTTTCTCCCCTCGGTGCATACCCGCGTCCCCCTTGAGCCCCCGACCGCACTCCGGCTTCGTCGCCCCAAGCAATTTCTGCTCCTTGTTGCTTCGCACGGGCTTGAATCTGCACATACTCCGTCTCTAGCCACTGCTCGACCGCTTTAGGGTCTTGTTCATACGCCCGCTTCAGAGGCTTTTGTGGCGTCATACCCCACCGCTTGAGATACTCCCCCACGCTGCGAAGTGGCATCACAACGCCGCACACTTGAGCAACCAGACTTGCCACAGCTTGACGAGTCCACAAGGCACTGTCTATCTCCAACTCATCCGGGCAATAGTCTCGCATCAACTGTTGCAGGTATGCCTCTTCGTCAGGATTGAGCGTCCGCCCTTGCCCCAATTTTTTGCCTCTAGGGTATTGCTCTAAGGCGGCTTCTCCTTCCTGCTGATATTGCTGCCACCAGTCAGATACGGTATTGCGATGCACGCCCAGGTACTCGGCGATATCAACTATCCGTTTGCCTTCCTCACGCAGCCGAATTGCCTGCTGCCGCAGATAGTTTTGAGTGGCTAGATTCAGCGTTCGAGCATCGGGTTTGTTCATACCTCTATGCTAACAATTTCTCTCCTAATCCTGCCCTCTCTTTCCTTGCCGGGTTAATATCTGAGTGAACACACAGTAAAAACCTATGTGCGCAGAATTTTGAATAAACTATTGGTCAACGATCGCGTTCAGGCAGCCGTTGTCGCGTTGCGTTCAGGCTTGCTTGGATGATCATCGGTATGATCCAGAGTCAGAGCGTGCATCTCAATGGGTTCGACGTGTATGTCAAAAGCCGCGCGCAAGTTGCTCAGTCGCACCGAAGACGGTTTCGTCACTGGTTGTCGAACCGACGGATTGATCTCGTTGCGGCTCATCATGTTCTGATCAAGCAAGCCTTGTCCGAGTGGAGCAGTGAACAGTTATATCTAAGCCTGGATACAACCGTGGTGTGGAATTGTTTTTGCATTGTCTGGGTGGGAGTGGTGTACCGGGGCAGAACGGTTCCTATAGCTTGGCGAGTGGTGGCACAATCTAGCAGCACTGTCCGGTTGTGGACGATTCAGAGAGTGCTACGACAAGTCCAAAGAAGCCTGCCCGATGATGTCGCAATTGTCCTTTTGGCAGACCGAGGCTTTGCCGATGGCAAGTTGATGAAATATCTCCGAGACAATCTGGGTTGGCATTTTCGGATTCGAATTAAACGGTCGTTTCAGTTTCAGCACCAAGGACAATGGCGCAAAGTATCATCGGTGCAGTTACAGCCTGGACAGGCTTACTTCACAGATGCGGTATCGGTCGGCAAAACGAGACCTTACCCTAACATTTATAGCTTTACGGAAAAACGTTCGGACAATGTTTGAAGGCAGCATCGACACAAACGCGAAAACTGTCAAACTCGTCCCAGCGTTGGCGCATCCAATTCTTGAGCACGAACCAC